>CAYFIR010000034.1:0-52426 GCA_964343195.1 uncultured Bacteroidia bacterium
AAACCCATTCCCCCCTTTGCAAAAGGGGGGTGGCATTTCGCCCGGCGAAATGACGAGGGGATTCGAAGACTTTGGAGATGTAATGAATGAAGTCTTCTTACTTGCTGCGCAGTTTTAACCCGTAGCAAAGGGGGGGGCCTCAGATCCCCCCGCTTTTCGCCATAGGCGAAAACCACCCCCCTTCTCTGCTGCGCGCCGAAGGGGGGAAAGTTGCTGCTGCGGCCCCAGGCCGCCCCAAAACCCATTCCCCCCTTTGCAAAAGGGGGGTGGCATTTCGCCCGGCGAAATGACGGGGGGATTCGAAGACTTTGGAGATGTAATGAATGAAGCCTTCTTACTTGCTGTGCGGTTTTAACCCGCAGCAAGCATTTTCCTCTTCTGCAATGACAGGGAATCTGAAAAGGAGAACCAAAGGAGTGGTTTCAGGAAAAATGACGATTTTTGCTGCGCTGCGGTATCAAAACCGGTTTTTCTCTCTCTATGGGTTGAAATTCGGGGATTTATGTACTTTCAGCAAAAATCAACTCCAACCACATCAACATGTCTCTACTCATTCGCAACGCTACCCTGATCAATGAAGGCCAACGCATTGAAGCGGATCTGCTGGTCAAGGACGGACTGATCCACACCATCGGTAAGAACCTCGGAGCCATCGCAGATCAGACCATCGACGCGAGTGGATTGTGGCTGATGCCGGGCGTCATCGACGATCAGGTACACTTTCGGGAGCCGGGCCTGACCCACAAGGGCGACCTGACGACCGAGTCCCGGGCTGCCGTGGCCGGTGGCGTGACGACCTTCATGGAGATGCCCAATACCAAGCCTCAGGCCCTGACCCAGGAACTACTGGAGCAAAAGTACCAGCGGGCCGCAGAGGTCAGCACAGCCAACTATTCCTTCTTCATGGGAGCCTCCAATGACAACCTGGAGGAGGTCCTCAAAACCGATCCCCGAAATGTCTGCGGCATCAAGGTCTTCATGGGATCTTCGACGGGCAATATGCTGGTGGATGATGCCCAGACCCTGGAGGGCATTTTCAGGGAAGCCCCTATGCTGGTGGCGACCCATTGCGAGAAAGAAGAGATCATCCGGGCGAATTATGCCCAATACCACGCGGAATATGGCGATGACATTCCCATCAGATTTCACCCCATCATTCGCTCAGAAGAGGCCTGCTACGCATCGTCTTCTCTCGCGGTAGAATTGGCCAAAAAATTCAATACCCGACTCCACATTCTGCATATTTCTACGGCCAAAGAGCTGGAACTATTTCAGGTGGACGTCCCCCGTACCGAGAAGCGCATCACCGCCGAAGCCTGTATCCACCACATGTGGTTCTCTGAGGAAGACTACGCTGAGAAAGGTACTTTCATCAAGTGGAACCCAGCGGTTAAGAAGGCCAGCGATCGGGCGGCCATTCGCGAAGCGGTCAAACAGGGACGCATCGACGTGGTAGCCACCGATCACGCGCCGCATACCCTGGAGGAAAAGCAAAACCCTTATGCTAGTGCTCCATCTGGCGGGCCCCTGATCCAGCATAGCCTCGTCGCCATGCTGGAAATGGCCCGAAATGGCGTTTTTGCCGTGGAAGAAGTTGTAGATCGCATGACCCATGCGGTCGCTGACATCTTTCAGATTCAGAAGCGAGGCTACCTGAGAGAAGGATACCATGCCGATCTGGTACTGGTTGATCCCAACGCAAACTGGACCGTGGATCGCTCCAATATCCGCTACAAGTGTGGCTGGTCCCCATTGGAAGGGCAGCAGTTTAGCCATCAGGTGCACAGTACCATTGTCAGCGGTCAATTGGTCTATCACAACGGGGAAGTCAATGAAAGAATCCGCGGTCAGCGCCTGGCGTTTGATCGGTAGGGATAGGCGGGTTCCCCTTCTCCAAGGTACACCCAGATGTCGCTGTGTGTTGCAGGATTGATGGTGACAAATGGCTGCTGGGTGCGGTTGTAGGGCAAGGCTCGCAGGAAAAGATTGGGGGGAAGCCAGCCTGTAGGGCGACGCAGATCAGCCCAGTAGGGGGCATCTTCGACTTTGTCCAGGTAATATTCCCAGCAGTGTGGCCCCAGCGGTGCCAGTGGCTCTGCCTGGGAGTCAAGCGTATAACCATGGCCGACGGTAAAAGTAAGGGTCAACAGGTCATCGCCCCACTGCTCCCTGAGTTGGGTGATCTGATCTCTGCCTGGTGTGGCGAATGAGTAACTGGGCAAAATTACCATGGTACGTGTGCCGGGCTGTTTCCTGATTCGCTCTCCGATCTGCGTGATCATGAGGCTATCCAGGTACAATTGACTTCCGTTGCGTGCGTAGTATTCTTCGATATGGCGAAGGTCGTTCCAGGCCCAGGCGGCCTGTTGGTCACTGGGAGTAGGGAGCGAATCGCTCAGGCTGCTGAGCAGGTTTACTGTTGACCGGGAAATCAGAGAGTATCCAAGGTCTTCGTTGAGGCAGCGGTGGAGGCTGTCGATTTTGTGCCAAAGCGAAAGGGGGAGTTCGCCCCTGGCGCGGCTTTCGACCAGATCCAGTAAATCTTCCGGATCATCCAGGCCTATTCCCATTAGCTGGCAATCCGGATCCTGTATGCGCTCCCGCATAAAAGCGGCCCATTCCATCGAGTTGGGCCAGTAGGGAAGCACTTTTTGTGGCGAATCTACTGCGTATTGTAAAGGCCTGAACCGACTGCTGCTGAGCAATACGTAGTCAAAAGCGGCCTGATTCACGAATTCACTCAGAAATTGCAGGGTATTTCGTTCTCCGGGCGTGGTGAGATGAACGACCACCAAGGGATAATCCCGGACAGTATCCATGAGCTTTGCTCGTCCCTGCGAGTTGCTCAGGGGTTGGGTTCGACCTTTCAGGCTATTCTGGACCAGTCGCTGAGTAGGGCCTGCTGATGCATTGGCAGCATCAAGGTAAGGTACTCCATCGATATCCAGCGTCAGGCTATCCAGCCATAAGGTGCCGGTACCGGTCAGGATGCCCCCAAAAGATATTTCCCGGGAGAGGTTTCCCACCTCCAGCGGAAGTTCGTACCAGGTCCAGTCCTCGGTGGGGGGCAGGTCATAGTCGCTCTGTTCCTGAAACGATGGGTATCCACTGCTTCGGTCGATGCGTGCCCAGAGCCCTCCGATTCCGGTTTCAATATTCTCGCGCTTGACGTACCCCCGTAGTTGAACCTGCCTCATCTTAAACCAGACAGGCAGGCGATAAGCCACAATGGTTCCCCACGTGCCGGGAGAGTCTGTGACCGAGGTAAGCCTGAGTGAGTATTGTCCGGTGCGGTACTCCTCGGGGTCGATGGACACATCGTAAGAGTTGCTATCGGGGAGCCGATAACTCCAACCTTCTGGCAACCCCGCGTCAACCCGCTCGAAATCGGAGTTTAACCCATAGTCGGTAGGTTGTGTTGTGACACAACTTATCACAAAAAGACACGATATTACAATCCGAATGGGTTTCATAGAATTGTTTTTCTACTAAAAGAAAATTCGCTTTATTTGAAAAACCACGAAAACAACCACCTCTGTCTGTTTTCAGGCAAATCATCGTGAGCATTTTGTGCTCAGATCATTCACTTGAAATTAAAGATCGTACAACCTTGGTAGCTCAGCAAAAACTATTGCGTGTATTTCGGCTGATTCGGATGTTATCTCAGTCTCCTGGCCGAACTATTGATGACCTTTCTCTTTCACTCGAGATCACTCGACGTTCCGTTTACCGTTATCTGGAACTCCTTGAGAGCATCGGGTACCTGTTGGATAAGGACATGAATGGGCGTTACTTCCTGTTTACCCCTTTCAGTGAGGAACTCCCCAATCAGTTTACCCCGGAGGAAACAGACCTGTTGCGGCAGCTGATTCAGTCTGGAGCCACTGACAATGTCCTTCAGGATGGCCTGCTCCGGAAACTCTACCTCAACACAGACCTGCTGCCCATCGCCGACCAGATTCACAATGCTCATGCAGGTCGGGTGGTGCGTCTACTTAGCGAAGCCATCAATGACCGCTTTCAGGCCAAACTGATCGGGTATTATTCTGCTAGTCGGGGGCAGACCTCCGATCGTCTGGTGGAACCCCTGCATCTCACGGATAACTTTCGGATGTTGGCTGCTTATGAGGTGGAAAGTGGGCAGGTCAAGCACTTCAAAATTGATCGGATTCAGGATGTAGAATTGCAGGATACTCCTCAGCAGCAAAAGCTGACGGTCTCCGGTCCGGATCTGTTTGGAATGTCTGGAGAAGTGGAATACTCCGTTTCGCTGCGCCTTAGCCCGCTGGCATTTCGGTTGATGGTGGAGGAATATCCCGCAACCAAGCCACTCATTACCCCGGTATCTGGCAACTTCCCCTTCCAGTTCAAAGGCGAAGTGAAAAGCCTGGTGGGAGTGGGACGCTTTATTCTGGGACTGCCGCGTGAGGTGCAGGTCGAAGGGCCAAAGGAACTGGTAGATTACCTGGAGGACCAGATAGCTCAGCGGCAGTGGAATGAGGGAAGCTAGTGCCTGCGGAATTAAGTAATTGACCATTCGCAATTCGTATAAAGTGCTCACCAGCAATACTTTCAGTTACTGATTAGATGCTTCGGTTATCACTCCCCGTTTCACGGGATCTTCGACAGGCACAGTATTTCGAATTCTTTCCGCTAGGAGCAAGTAGCCTATAACTACTAACTCTGAACTCCCTGCCAGGAGCTTCACTTATCCCCGCTTCCAGCACGAAGTCAGGTGGTCATCGACCATGCCTACGGCCTGCATGAAGGCGTAACAAATCGTCGTCCCGGTGAATTTAAAGCCCCGTTTGCGGAGATCCTTGCTCATCCGGTCTGATTCAGTGGTCGAAGCGGGAACTTCATCCATGTGTTCAAAGTGATTGATGATGGGACTCGCTCCAACGAAATTCCAGAGATAATCCGAAAAGCTGCCCTCCTTTTCCATGATCTCCAGGTAGAGTTGGGCATTGAGGATGCTGCCACGGATTTTCTGCTGGTTGCGGACAATGCCTGCGTCCTGCATCAGTTCCTGAACTTTGGCCTCATCCCAGCGGGCGATTTTCTCAGGATCAAACCGATCAAATGCTACCTGAAAGTGGGGACGCTTTTTGAGAATGGTGTACCAGCTCAACCCTGCCTGGAATCCATCCAGTATCAGCTTTTCAAAGAGCTGTTGATCGTCATAAACGGGAATGCCCCACTCATGGTCGTGGTAATCGCGGTAGAGGTCGTCCTTGTCACACCACGGACAGCGCACTTTGTTGTCTGGCATAGAAGAGAGGGTAAGAATAGTTCGGAGTAGGGAGCTCAGCTGGCTGGTTTGTCACTACGAACTGGTTAAACTATTTCACTCGGAAACTACTCTGTCCGATGAGGTTGCCATTGGCAAAAATGGAAACGTACTGGGGGCCTTTTTCATAGCGAAAATCGTCCCCTGGCCTGAATTCGAAGCACACTTCCTCGCTGGTTTGCTGATAATCGATGCGTTCCAGGGCGGTATATTCCCGCAACTGTCCTCCATATTCAAAGGTTCCGCCTCCATCTTCAGGCTGGTAGATTTCTCCAGTGGGACCTTCATATACGAGGTAAACCTCAGTGGGACCAGTGGGAGCCAGGGGATTTTCGATGAGGGTCACACAAACCCGCAGATCCAGCAGCCCCCAACGACGAAACACCGAATCCTGGATTTCCCGGTTTCGTCTGACATTGAAGAAAGTGAAGTCTCGTGTTTTCAGGACAGCCGCCAGCTCCTGGGTCTGATGTAGTTCCTGGAGCGCCTGATCCTTGGCCTGAAGCAGACTCTGGTTTTCCTCCATGAGTTCAGACTGACTGTCCTGAAGGTAATTGACCTCTCCGCTTAGAGCCTCATTGGTCTGCTCCAGTACGGTGATTTCCTCTTCATACTGGTCGATCAATCGCATCAGGCGCTCTACTCGCTGCTCTAGCTGGGTGATCTCCTCCTGATTTCCCTGGTTCTTGTTGCGTGCCTCCTGTAGCTGAGCCGCCAGGGCTTCGAGGTCCCGCTTTCGCCTGTTGAGTTCATTGGTTTTATCTAGCAGGTCCAGCTTCTGGTCATCGAGCAGTACCTCGAATTCATAAATGCGGGATTCGAGTTCAAACACCTCCTCGTTGAGGTCATCCACCTTTTTGACCAGCCCTCGGTTTTCTTCCCTTTCCCAGAAGTACTGATAGGCAAAGTACCCGAGCGAGGTAAGCACCAACAGACTGGCGATGATGAGAATCACGCGGCTGGTTCGCTTGGTTTGAGCAGATCGGGAAGCCATAGGAAGTAGTTTGTAACAGACCGTTGTTTTGAGGTCTGGACACACTAAAATATACCATCAATGGGAATAAACCAACAGACAGTTTCCGGGGACAATCATTGGGTTTTCCACCATTCGACAAAAGCCTCCGTCAGGTTATGCAGGGCCAATCCGATTTTCCAGCTTTCGCGATTGCGGGGTTCCACATAATTGCTGATGGATCGGATCGCTGCAAAGGGCTTCCCGAGGCGTAGCATCGCCTGAAAGAAAGCCGCCCCCTCCATGGTCTCCACCTCTGGTTGCCACTGCTGTTGCATGGTGGTGATGCCAGCGATTTCGCCCTGTACCTGGTTGACGGTGATAGCCCTGGCTAGAGGCAGGGCAAGCGGCCAGGGATCAGGATTTTTTAGGGAATTGTAAATCGGAGATTCCGCCCACTCCATTATCGGAAACCCCAATTGCTTCATGTCCAGAAAACCCTCAGGTGAGCTAGCTCCCATTTCTGCAAAACAGTCTGAGGTACACTGCACCACGGTTCCCAAGCCCCAGTCCCGACGATAACTGCCCGCAATGCCGATGTTGAGGGCTTTGTCAAAATCTGGTTGTAACTGCGTCCAGCGGCCCAGGGTCCAGGCCGTATTGACCATGCCGATTCCGGTGTGGAGCAGGGTGATTTGCCTGTTCTGTTCTTCCAAACGAAATGTTCCGTCCTGAACCTCGCGGAAGGGCATGGCAGTACGCAGCATAGTAGTTTCTCCTTGGGTAGCGGCGACGATCAGTAGGTGCATGGGCAAAGTGAATCAGGCGTATATTGCAGACTCAAGCCAATTTGACCACCTTGCACGTTAAAACCAAGCATGAAGCTGCGGCTGCTCAAGCGAAATGAAATTGACGATCAGCGATGGGATGAACGCATCGAATCAGCTCCCCAGGGCTTGCCATATGCCTTTAGCTGGTACCTCGATGTGGTCGCAGATAGACGTTGGGGCGCGCTGGTATCAGAAGACTATCAACAGGTCATGCCCTTGCCATGGAACCGCAAATTGCTGGGGATGAGGCAGGTGTACGCGCCTTTTCTGGTGCAGCAATTGGGCGTGATGGGGCCTGAGGTATCGAGCGAAATGGTCCAGGACTTTTTACAGCAAATTCCCTTGGCATATCGTCGGGTGGTGCTGCGGTTGAATGAGCGAAACGAAATCGAAGGTGCCCCAGGTTTTCACCTGCAGCCACGGACCAACCTGCTCCTTGACCTAAGCTCTGGCTATGAGATGTTATGGAATGGCTACGACAAGAGCCTGCGCCGCCGCCTTCGCAAAGCCAAAAACAGGCTTCGTGTCACTCCGAGTGAGGATGCCGCAGCAGTCGTGCGATTGTACCACAGCCAATTGGAAAAGCGCCTCAACCTGGGGGATGCATTTTACACCCGGGCTGAACATCTCATGTCCACCGCACTGGAAAAGGAAAAAGGCATCCTCCTGCAGGTCTCCTCAGAGACGGAGTTGTTGGCCACCGGATTTTTCCTGCATTCACATGGCAGGCTGATCAACCTCTTTGGGGCAAGTACCGACGAAGGCCGCAGGCTACATGCCATGCACCGTATGCTGGATTACCTCATCGAATCGCATGCTGGGCAGCCGATGTGGCTGGACTTCGAAGGCTCAGAAGTACCCTCTATCGCCAGTTTTTTCAGGAGCTTCGGGGCTGAACGCCGAACTTATTCCATCGCCCAGCGGGATCTGCTGCCAGGTTGGTGGCGATTGTTGGAGAAAAGGGTAATAAGGTGAGATTACGAGGCCTTCATGACCTTTGGTGGTGGGGTATGGACCAACTGCCAGTTCAGTTCATGCTGGCGATCAGCCTGGATATACAGGCCACCTTTTAGCGAATCAAACTTCATTTCCCTGAGGGGTATTTCGTCCATCACGAATTCGTCCTGTTCCAGTAGATAGTCAACTGGATAGCACTGCACAGTTTCCGGGGCTCCGCGCATGAGCCGTTCAAAAGCCTGTCGGATGCTGCGGCCTTTCTTCAGGGAGTCATAAAAGGAATATGCCAACGCACTGTGGTGAGTGCGTTGCTGGTTGGCCTGGGTGGCGATGACAGCCGGAATGTCCCTTCTCATCAATTGCCGGATGAGTTCTGGAGTGCCGCAGCCATTGAGGAAAACGAGTTTGAGTCCGGGAAGTCGCGAAGCCAGGGTCGCCACCTGCTCCGGAGTGAGGGGTTCTTCCCCCAGGCCACCTTCGAGGTGGAGGTAGTTACCCTGCGAAAATCCAGACAGGTGCAGGATGCTGTCTCGCCAGCGAAAATGCTGCGATCGCAATTGGTCAAATATAAACCTGCCTTTGGAAGGATCTTCGACCATGAGTTCCAGCCCACGAACCCCGCGGAGCAGATTGGCGATGCCCTGTCGCTCACGGATTAGCAGGTTTCTCTTGCGATCTTCTTGGTAGCTATTGGCACAGCCTAGAAAAAGTGCGGGTTTACCCAGTGTATCTGATACTGCCTGGGTGGATAAGAGCCGAGGAATTGAAGAACTTGGTCGAAAAATTGGGCCCATAATAGGTAAAGGAGCTTAGGGCTGATTAATTTACCTGCCAGTACAGAATCAGCAATAATCGCGCCTGAACCTATGAAGTTGAATTTCAGACTACTCCTCCTGGTATGCATGATGCTGACCGGAGGAAGCATACTCGCCCAGGAATCAGCCGGGCTACCCATGATGCCAGAAGTGGCAGCCGCCGTTTCTGAAGGAACCCGCACCGAAAAGGGCGTACCAGGAGATGCCTACTGGATCAATCATGCCAGCTATGATCTCAAAGCCAAACTAAGTCCTGACACACGTCTGGTTCGGGCTTCGGGGACTATGACGTATGTAAATAACAGTCCAGATCCGCTTGACACCATCGTAGTGCGCCTGCACCAGAATATGTACCGTCCAGCGTTCACCGAACGGGACGACAACCTGGATAAAGAGGAGCTGACCGATGGCATCGCCTTCACCCAACTGATTGTGCAGGGAGATACCCTGAACCTCGACGGTTCCGATGCTCGCATGCAGGAAGACCGTACCCTGATGTACCTATTTCTGGAGGAACCCCTGGAAACGGGTGAAAGTATGGAAATGTCAGCCGAATGGTCGTTTACCATCACCGGTGGCAATACCGTGCGTCACGGGACTTATGGAGAATACAGCTTCTTCGTGGCCTATTGGTATCCACAATTTGCGGTGTATGACGACATTCACGGCTGGGATACACTGCAGTATCGTGGGCTGCATGAATTTTACCAGGATTTTGCAGACTTCGAAGTCGAAATTTCTGTGCCGGATAGCCTGATGGTTTGGGCTACCGGAATGCTACAAAACATCGATGAGGTGTTGACTCCGACCTATGCTTCCCGTCTGAAGCAGGCGATGCGGACTCAGAAGGTGGTCAATATCGTGAATCAGGCAGATCAACAGAGAGGGACCGCCATCACCCGTCCCGGAGGTTCCAACACCTGGAAGTTTAGCGCTGAGGGCGTACCTGACTTTGCCTTTTCCTCCGCAGATTTTTACTACTGGGATGCCACGAGCGCAGTAGTAGCGGAAACCGGACGCCGCATTCTGGTAGATGCGGTGTATCAGCCTGCGGCCAGGGACTTCTACTCCGTGGCCGAGTATTCCCGTGAGATCCTGGAGTTTATGTCCAATGAAATGCCGGGAATTCCCTATCCCTATCCTGCGATGACCGTCTTTAACGGCGACATGCGAGGCTTTGGAGGAGGCATGGAGTTTCCCATGATGTGCAACGATGGGACCTCATTCGCCGAGCCTTATACCTTCGAACTGACTCACCACGAAATTGCCCACACCTACTTCCCCTTTATGACCGGCATAAATGAGCGTCGTTATGCCTGGATGGAAGAAGGCTGGGCTTCCTTTCTGCCTACACCCCTGATGGAGCGCCGTGGGTATTCTGATAAGCCGATGTATAGCAATGTGGCCAGCTACCAGGGGTTTGCCGGTCGCCCGGCGGAGAAGCCGCTGGTGACTACTACCCACACCGTGCGGGGGCAGGGCTACTGGATTCATGCCTATCAGAAACCTGCTACTGCCTATTCTGTGCTTCAGGATGCACTGGGTGATAGTGTTTTTCTGGAATGTTTGCAGACCTACATCCGCCGCTGGGAAGGAAAGCATCCGACCCCCTATGACTTTTTCAACACATTCGAAGACGTGTCGGGAGAGGATCTGGACTGGTTTTTTGAGCCCTGGTTCTTCGATACAAGCGTGCCCGATCTGAGTGTTTCGGTGGAGAAAGTCGGCTGGCGCAAAGCAAGCCTGACGGTAGATAAACTGGGAGGAAATCCGATTCCCGTGTACCTGACCTTCACCCTCAAGGATGGCACCCAGACCGAGATGTACTACCCCGCCAGCGTCTGGGCCGATGGCAACGAGGAGATTCGCATTGAGGAGAAATTTGCCAAGCGAGTGGTGAGCATCCAACTGGGCCATCCCGAAGTGCCCGACACGGATCGCAGTAACAATACCTGGGAGGCGGAGTAGGGGCCAGAATTGTGATTAGGTACATAAGCACCAGGACAATGGAAATAAGGTATGAAGGGTATGGGGAAATGAAGGGAAACAGGTCCTACATTCCTTTATACCTCCATTTCCTTTATACCTTTTACAGGTTTGCATCTGTCCACCTGCTTAAGGGATATAAGGTGTATATGGGTAATATTGGCACCTTGGTTATTGGTCAACCCTATACACCCTATACACCCTATACACCCTATACACCTGCTATCCAACCCAGCTCCTTAAAACTCCACGGCCTTGCGGAATCGAGGTTCCCAGTAGGGATTTGACAGCTGATCTACTCGCACGCCAGCACTGGTCGTGGCATGAATAAAGCTGACTTCGCTCCCGTTAACCGCCACTACCAGCCCGGCATGGTCGATGCGATTGCCACCTTTCGCAGAGAACAGCAATACATGTCCGGGTTCTATTCTTCGCTTGGGGACATTACGGCCCTCGGAGGCCATCAGAGAGGTGGTGCGGGGAATGCGGCGATTGACTACACTGTAGGAAGTACAGATCAATCCTGAGCAGTCCATTCCCTGAGAGGTCATACCTCCATATTGATAGGGAGTGCCTTCATATGACATAGCGGTCTGTATGACCAGTGTGATTTCCTCATCTACTGAAGCAGAAGGCTGCGGTTCCGGGCTGCTGGGTTCGATCCGTACGGGCCGCTCAGGGGCGGGCCGAGACGAATTGTTTCGCTCATCGGTTGGCAGGTATTCCTCCGCATCTTCGGTGAGGTAGCGGTAGCGCTGCACGGCACGGCCAGGGCCACAGGCCGACGTGGTAAGCCAAATAGCGAGACCAAGCAAGGGGAGCGCAGTAGGTACGTTTCTCATGGGGTTGAATAGGTTTGTCACCACAAATCAATCAGTCAAAAGGCACAGCTTCAGGACAAAAGCTGCACCATCCTGTCTTCGTCAATCCGACCATAGGGGTTAGATTGTATCGAATAAAGGCGTGTGATAATTGATTTGGCGTGCGGAAACTTACCCTACCGTCGATCCTTTTTCAATCGTTTGATCGACTCGGCTTTTCGCTCCTGTTCCTCCAACTGGTACTTGCGAATTTTCAAGGATTTGCCTTTGATTTTAAGGTCTTCCTGATGTTTTAGATTCAGAAAACCCCTCTGCGGCATGTCCACAACGGCGTAGCTCTCATAAATGGTGATGGTTCCGACCTCATCAGCTTCGATACCAGCGTGGTTGAGCAAAAATCCCAGGATATCTCCTTTGCGGATCTTGTCGCGCTTTCCTCGGGAAAGGTGGTACTTCACCCACTTGTCCTGCTCTTTGGCATGTACGTTGGCAGTCTTGAGCGACTGCACGGTTAGCGCCCGGCTCGGGATGCCAATATTTTCATGGTGGCGATTGAGCCGAATGCGCTCCGCTTCACTGAGTAGAATGTTATAAACGCTTCCTTTTTGTCCGGCGCGACCGGTACGACCTATCCGATGGAGGTAGTATTCGTAATCCTGGGGAATGGCCAGGTTGATCACCACCGGCAATGCCTCAATGTCCAGGCCTCGTGCAGCGAGGTCAGACGCAACCAGAAAATCGATATGGTCTTCCTTGAAGCGATTCAGGATGTTGAGGCGCTCCTGTTGCTCCTGGTTGCCAAAGTAAGACTCCGCCCGGAAGCCTCCATTTCGGAGGTAACCAGTCGTAGCGTTGATGTCCTCACGCCGGGCACAGAAGATGAGCGCCTTTCCGATCTTTTCCTGAGCCAGCAATCCTGCCAGAAACGGTTCTCGTTTACCTCCGGAAGTGTTGATGGAGTAGAAACTGATATTTCGGAGCATGCGCCTGGGGCTCAGCCGCACCGTTTTGATGTGTGGAAAGCGCTCCCGTATCGCTTCTTCACTTTCGTTCGACACCGTCGCCGAAAAGAATCCCACCTGTACGCGATTGCGCAGATGACCCCGGATATCGTCAAAGTCCCGGCGAAAGCCCGGTTCCAGCATTTTATCTCCTTCGTCCACAATCAGATACTTGATATCTCTCCACAGATAGTCGTACTGATAGTGGGACATCACATCTTTTAGGCGGCCCGGCACTACGATGAGCACATGGGGTTCACTCTTGATAGCCTGATAGCTCTCCTCCATGGTCGAACCACCATAAACCGCATCGACTTTCAGTTTGGGACCGATATAGTAGCTGCGCAAAGCTCCCAAAACCTGAAGCGCCAGTTCCCGTGAGGGCACCATGATCAGGGCCTGGGTTTTGGGTTTGAGCAGGTTGAGCTTGCTCAGCAGTGGCAGGCCATAGGCTGCCGTCTTGCCCGTTCCGGTCGGGGCCTCCACAATCAGGTTGAATTCCTGCATAAACATGGAAATCACCTTTTCCTGCACCTCTGTGGGCTTGCGCCAGTGTAATTGCTCCAGCGCCTCGAGTACCCTTTCGTTCAAATTGTATCGCGCAAATCCATTTTTCTCCTTCATTCCGCAAAATTACGCAGATCAGGGGAGTTTTTGGGAAAAGCTGACAAAAGCACCGTGAAAAAATCCAGATTTCTGCTGCAACGTATATTTATCAAGAGGGTCTATTAGATTGACACAGATCCTTTTGGGAGTGATTTGTGCCGGGAATATTCTGAAAAAGAACCCATAGAGAGGTGTGACGGGGGTAAGGTGTTGCTCGTCAGGATCTTATCATGCATATTTATTGCATTCCCCCGCTTTACTAAACCTGCTGGACCAATTTTGCTTCATGAGAACCTTTCGGTACATACTGATTTTGTTTGCTTTCAGCGGGATGTTGGGCTCCAAGCTGATGGCTCAGGGAGACCTTGCGGTGATGGAGCGTGCCGCCGAGAAAGCCAGAGGTGCCGCGAAACTGGAGATTCTCAACCGCATCGGAAACTACTACCTCGAGCGAAAAGACTATGAGCATGTGTATGATGTGGGGACCCGCATCCTGTCGCTTGCCGAGGTGTATCGGTCTGAGATAGAAGCAGGAACTCCCGAGGGAAACCGCGAAATCCTTTTGCTGGAAGAACAAAAAATCAAAGGGCGCATGCTCATCGGGCAGTTCCATGCCGCGACAGATGATGAGTCAAAGGCCGTGCGACTCTACCGGCAGGCCTATCGTAAAGCCGAAGAAATCGGCAATACCACCCTTCAGCAACAGGCTGCTGCACTTCTGGAGTCCCTTGACCGGGGAACAGGTGTCCAACTCAACCTGGGTAAGGTCCTGGAAACGGCTGTGGATGAAATCGAAGACCTGATTCCTGCAGAAGATCGCGAGAACCTGGGAGAAGAAGCCCCTTCTGTGGTCGTGAGAGAAGAATTGGGAAAACAGGCGGAGCGAAAGGGGAATTATGCTTCTGCCGTTGAATATTATGAAGGAACCCTGGCCTATTACGAAGGAAAAGGTGATACCGCAACCCTGATGGCCCGCTACGAAAAAGTCATCAATCTGTATGAGCTATTGGGGAATGCCGAGCGAGCTGAGTGGTACCGTGGCCTGATGGCCCATATGCGCAATCCTGACGGTACACCGTCCCCCCTGGCCAGTAGCAATACCCCACCCCCACCGCGTGACCTGGCCGATATCATCGAGACCGAAACCAACACCCGGCCACAAACAGAAGAAGAAGCTGAAATCCTGGAAGCCCGCGACACCTACCTGCGCGACGCTGCCCGCTATGCCAGAGAGGGGGACTACGAGTCATCCTATGCAGTGATGCTGCGTGCCCAGGCCCTGCAAAAAGAACTCTTCGAAATGGAGCAGCAGCGCCGGGAAGATTCCCTGGAAACCGCCCATATCATCGACACCAAAGTCGAGGAGATCGCGACCCTGCGGGCCAAGCAGGAACTGCAAAAAACCCAGCGCAATCTCGCCATGGTCGGACTGATCGCGGTATTTGTGATTGCTGGATTGGTGACCTATCTGCTATTTTCCAAGCGAAAAGCCCACCGCAGCCTCACCAATGCATACGATGACCTCAACGAAACCCATGAACAACTCAAGACCACCCAGACACAACTGGTGGCAGCTGAGAAAATGGCGTCCCTGGGCCAGTTGACCGCAGGCATCGCCCACGAGATCAACAATCCCGTGAATTTTATCTCCGGAAACCTGCACCCCCTTCGCACGGATATTGAGGACCTGCTGGAACTCGTGGATGCTTATCGGAAAGCTGTATTGGAAAAAGGGCTTGAAACAGAGATGAGAGAAGTGAAGGAGCGGGAAGAAGACCTTGACATTCAGTATCTCAAAGAAGAAATCGAAGACCTGCTGGTTGGCATAGAAGAAGGAGCCAACAGGACCACCGAAATCGTGAGCGGACTGAGAAACTTTGCCCGTCTGGACAATGAAGAATACAAGCGCTTTAACCTGCATCAGGGGCTGGATAGCACCCTGGCGCTTTTGCGCAGCCATCTGGAAGGAATCGAGATTCTGCGGGACTATGCCGATGTGCCAGAAGTAGAATGTTATCCCGGCAAGCTCAACCAGGTCTTCATGAATATCCTCACCAATGCTCTACAGGCTATGCCCAGTGGAGGAATGGTTAACCTGACCACACGTCAGGCTGGCGACGAGGTAGAAATTTGTATCCGCGATACTGGTATGGGCATGGATGAGGAGACCCTCAATCGGATTTTTGAACCATTCTTCACCACCAAAGACGTGGGGGAAGGTACTGGACTGGGCATGTCCATCAGCCATGGCATCATTCGGCAGCACCATGGCCGAATAGAGGCCAGCAGTCAGGTGGGGCAGGGCACTGAGGTGCGCATTACCCTGCCGATCAATCAGCCAACGTAGGTTATTTTACAGGCTTTCCGCAATAGGCACAGAACGCATCACCCGGCGTGATAGGCTCCTGGCAACTGGCGCACCGCTGTTGGGCGGGGATGCTGATGGTTTCTTCCCGTCCCAGTATGCGCTCATACTCGCCATCCTCTATCCATTGAAATAACTGTGACGCCCGAATGACGATGAATGGCTCGGGGTTTTCGTAGCTGGCTACGAAGCGGAGCAGTTTGTCAAAGTTATTGAGATTCAGGTCGTCAAACTCCAGTGCCTGGGTCCTCAGGTCACTGACCGAGACCCTCCCATGGAACTTGGCAGGGAGTCCGGCCATTTTGATCAGGGCTTCTCCCGCGACTTTGGTGTCCTGACATACCAGGAGCCCGGCTCGGTCAGCGGTAAACTCCGAGAGGCGATACCAGTGCATCAAGGCAGCCTGAAGGGGCAGGCTCAGGAGGTTGCCCAGTCCCAGCGTCACATCGCTGATGAGCTGGGCAATGACAGCGAGCGACTCTGCCATCATCCGATAAAGGACGTGGTCACTTCGGATATGTCCCAGTTCCCGGCCGATCAGGAAAAGGAGTTCTTCGTCATTCAACAGTTCTATGGCGCCGCTGCTGAGGACGATGATGCGCTGTTTTTCACCGCTGGAAAAAGACGTGATTTTGTCTTCCAACTGTAGATAAAGCTCTGGGATTTCCTCCATTTCCAGGATCCGGCAGCCCTCACGTAGCAGGTCATGGACTTCTGGCAGGTTGCGGTGGGTGACCCTTAGGTTGTTCCCGGTGTACTTCATCCGCAGGTATTTTTCCAGCCCCCAGTCCAGCAGTTTTTCGGTCAGGAGGTCCAGCCCACGGGTGTTTTGCAATCGATCCAGGGAGACCCGGTCGAAGGGGTGCTCATATTCTTCGGAGTATAGCTGGCTGAGGATTTGTCGCATGACATTTTTTTGAAATCCCTACAGGAATTGTTTGATCAATTGCGTATTTTATTGCCCTGTCAGTACAAAAATCTGTGAAAAATGGGAGACATCGAACCAGACATCCTGAAAGCCATCAATCAGGGGCTTAACCTGCACATTAAAGCGTACAAACCAGAGAACCCATGGGCGGCTATCAAAAGGCAACTCAAGGAGTCATTGGAAAGGGTGATAGTTGCAATGATCATCCTGATGAGCCTCATTATCATTGGGATACTAGCTACTCGGGATAACAGCAACGAAAAGAAAGTCAATAAATTAACCCAGTCCAATAAAGAGCTTCGAGAGGATAACTCTGAACTTCGGCAGGCGAACGAGCGCCTGATTTTTACCGGAGACTCCTTACAACGGGAAATAGACCGTTGGGAAGGGCAGTACAAGGCAATGGAGGCTATTGCCGAAAAACGAAGAGATACTATTTCCGACCTAAACAGTGACATCATTCAGAGAGACATCTTCAATAACCAATCTGCAGACATCCTGATGCGGGAAGTCGATGACAGAATCGCCCAGCTTCAGGGGCTTAAGCAAATAATGTTGGAGCACAGAAAAGCCTATGAAAACCTTTCTATAGAGTCGCCCACACCTGCCCCAGGATCTCCGTAGCCTGTGGCTTGAGCAGGATAACCATGAAAATACCACTAATGGCTCCCCAGAGGTGGGCATCGTGGTTGATGCGCATCGGATTGGGGATAAACAGGCTTACCGCGCTGAAGAGCAGGTAAACAACTCCGAGTATCCAGGCTGGAAGTGTGAGAATGGGCCATAAGTCACTGATCAGCGGGAACCCAAATTTCAGGAAGGGATTGATTACCACTACGGCCAAAACCACGGCGCTGACCGCCCCAGAGGCTCCGAGCGTGCCTTCATAGCCACTGTCGTTGCGGTATCGGATGGCGACCCCGGCATTACTGAGCAGCAGGCCTACAAAATAAAGGAGGGTAAACTCCCAGTGACCGATTCGATGCTCAAGCAATGACCCAAACATTAGCAGAGCGAATGAATTGAAAAGGAGGTGTGTCCAGTTTCCATGCAGGAATCCACTTGTGAGGATACGCCAGTATTCCCGATACACAATCATGTCGTATGGGATCATCACCCCCTTGTCCCGGATGCTTTCACGCCAGAAAGCGATGATGGATGCAACCACGGTGACGGTCAATAAAATGAGGGTGATAGGGGCCTGCGATAAGTAATTCCAGTCGAGCATGTGTCTTGATGGCTTTAGAAGAGGCAATAACACGAACTTCAAAAAATTTGCCAAGACAACTATTTTGCAAACCTATCCCTCAGTTAATTCGGGAATTGTGACATTCCATGTAGTGGTTTTCTCGGGTTGGTACTATCAGAAACTATGAAATAATAAATTTTCATAGTTTTGAATCATTAAATGCCAATTGAACTTTCCTACTGCCCTGTCCGGTAAGTCCGGGCGGGGCCATTTTTATTTGGAAAATGGAAAAAATCTCACATGGAGATTATAGATTTTTTGGTAGGAATTATTTTTCAGAAGCGACATACAGTCCGTAGGCAACCAGTAGAAAGCTGCCAAAACCGGCTGTAAACCCTACTGTATCCAGATGCGCCATCGGATGGAGCCAGGTATCAGCTATCTCCATCAGGATGCTCGCAGGACGATGAGCCAGATCCCAGCTGTTGAAGCGGAGATAGCGGCCCAGATACACTCCATAGGCACTTAGGTAAAGTGTGGCGAATGTCAGCAACGGAGCAAGGTGGCGGGACCAGCTTCTAAATATATGCTGCTCAATGGTACGTAGAGAGGCAAATCCCCACATAAGACCAGCCCAGGCAAAGGACAGGATCAAAAGCAGGTCAAACCAAAGCGGTAGGCCTGCCCGAGGACGCAGGTGAAACAGGTCGGTAAGGATGTAAGGGGCATTGGGAAAGAAGAGAAGCCACAGCCCAAGCAGAGGAAGTTGTAGTGACAGGGGAATCTTTTTCACGGTAAGGACCTGAGAAATCGCCCAGGGAACCCATGCAAGGAAGAGGTTCCAAACCAGAAAGAGAAAATACCAATGATCTGTCAGCTGAAAACGAAGCCATAGTACTCCAAGGGCCAGGCCGCTACTCGCTACCAACAGGTGGCTACGGCGTAACTGAAAAGGGGGTTTCAAGGCTTTGCTAAAGTCCTGCATAATTGAGAGTGGCTTGGTGAAGGTCATAGTAGCCTACGGCAAACCTGTTCAAAAGGCTGTGAATTAGGGGCCTTTATTTCCCCCAGATTTGTATGCGTTGAGAATTGCTGATTAAGCGTGTGCCAGGGAGGAGGGTATTGGGGACATTATGCTACTGCATCCTTTAACATCTACCTGCCCAGGGGAAACCTGAGGATGAACGTCGTTCCGACTCCGACCTCACTTTCGCAGCGGATTTCAGCGCCCATCCGGTCCATATACTCCTTGACAATCGCCAATCCAAGCCCCGTAGAGGGCTCTCCCCCCGTTGGCCGGGCTCTCAGTTTCTGAAACCTCCCAAATAGCTTGGGCAACTCTTCTGCTGAGATTCCAGGACCTTCGTCCCTGATCCGGAACTCGACGAGATTTGCTCCCCCAATGATACTCAGGTGCACCTTTCTGCCAGGAATTGAAAACTTGATCGCATTTGAAATCAGGTTTTCCAGCACTTCACCTACGATCTCCCTGCTTTGCAAAATTCTGCCTTCATCCATTTGGTGAAAGACGATGCCTATGCCTTTTAAGGTCGCAGTAGGCTCAAATTGGTCACATGCAGACAATACCTGATTTCTGAGCGAAAAAATACTGGAGGGAGCTGGTGTTTGCTGGGATTTGTCCAACTGATTCAGGGCCAGGATGCGGTCGATGGTATGGAAAAGCCGGTAGATGGGCTTTTCCATGGTCGTCAGCAACTGATTTGCCTGAGGAGATATTTCCTGCTCAAGTTCCTCTTCCAACTGTGCCCGCAAGGCTTGAAGCTGGGTTACCGGGGTTCTGAGATCATGGGTCATGATCCCGATCAGTCGGGTTTGTTCTGATTTGGTCTCCTGAAGGGCATCATTTTTTTGATTCAGGATCCTGTTGTTTTTCCTGTTTCTCAAATACATGAAAAAAAGGTGGATGGCAATCAGAAGCAGGGCGATTAGGGCAATGGTTGAACCCTTAATCCGCAACTGGGCGTGCGACAGTGCTTCCATATTTTCCTGAGCCTGTTCCTGCTCTTCACGTAGCCGCTCCTGTTGCATTCTCAGTAATTCCAGGGTATTTACCTCGGCCCTTTTTTGTCGGGTCATGACCGAGTCCTGAAGTTTCTTGTACTGTAGCAGGTAGGCCAGTGCTTCTTCGTTGTCCCCTCTTGCGTGAGCCAGGTCCGAAAGGATCCCCAGCCCAAAAACCACGGAGGAATCAACCGGTAGTCGGGTAACCATTCCTACCAGCGCCTTTGAATAGTGAACCAGTGCATTCGTATCACCGTTTCGTTGGGCCCACTTGGCCAGTACATGGCAGGCGGCAGCTTTTCCCTGCCAGTATTCGTCGGTCTCAGCCAGGGCCATGCTTTCTTCCGCATACTGTTTGGCGAGGTCGTGATAGCCGTGGGCTTCCAGTATTCTGGCCCAGTGGGCATACGAGTTTTGAAGATAGGGGGCTGCATCATGCTCCTTTCTCAGCGTTTCGCAGCTCCGAAAATAGCTTTGGGCCAGCTCCATGGAATCCTGGGCGGCGGATATTTCGGCGAGGTTAAGCAGGGTTCCGGCAAATGCTTTATCCAGCCTCATTTCGCGCTGGATTTCCCGGGCCTGCCAAAAGTACTGCTTGGCAGATTCGTACAGCTTGGCCTGAAGAAACAGAGCGCCGAGGTTGGAATAGATGGTGACCATCTGGAGTTGATGATTGCCCTTGTCAGCAGCATGCAGAATGTCCTCTGCCTGGGTAAGATATCGAAACGCCTGAACCAGTTCGTTTTCCTGTTTATAGATCAGCCCGATATTGATCAGTGGACTCACGATGGAGACAGAATCTCCCAGGGAAGTTTTCAGTTCAAGACTTTTCCGGTATGCCTCTTTGGCGTTGGGCAGATCGCCCATTGTAAAAAAGACATTGCCCAGATTGGTATGGGTTCTTGCCATCCCGGCAGTGTCTGCCATGTCACGATATTTCTGAAGGCTTTGATCATAGTATCCCAGTGCCTCCTGAAACTTTCCTGTTCGATAGGCTACAATGCCCTGATTTAGAAGGATTTTGGCAAGGAGAGTCCCATCTGGAAATTCTTCAGAGGCCTCAATTGCCCGGAGAAATGTGATTGAAGCAGAGTCATATTCTGCCCTTATGCTATACCCTATGCCGAGGCACAAATAGGCTTCAGATAATAAGACCTGATTCTCTCCCCCCTGAAGCAGCTGGATCGCCTGGTTGGCATAATATTGAGAACGGTAAACCGAGTCCATGTAGATGGCTTTGCTTCGGGATAGAAGCTCCTCTGCTTCAGTTATTTGATGAGAATTCTGTGCCACTGTCCCGCTTAAGCAGGACAGAAAAATAAGGACAAGGAAACCTGTATTACGAAAGGCCAGGAAAGGGGAATGCATGGCTCCTAATTTGTCCGTGAAGCTACAGGATAGAGGAAGGGAATACGACACGATTTGAGGGAATTTCCTGCATGTCGTACTTGGTACTTTTCGGATGGCGAATATTGTCAGGGACCACTTTAAAGGAAGCTCAGGTGTTATTCCTGAGATATTTGATGTTTAGACTTTGGTTAAAGAGTGCTGCGAACCCCCAGAAAGAGAGAGGGCAGACATTGCTTTTTATACATATAGGTAAAAAACCTTACAAATCGCTAATTCTTCATATGTATGATTTGCTGCGCAATCAACTGGTATGGTCACTTACGATGACCCATCTTCCTTCAATCCGCCGCCAGATAAGGGTGAAGAACCCTCCTGGAGTGTCGGCCTCGCGTTGGAGTTCCCAGCTACCTAGCAGCATAGCCGCGTCCGGTCCCAGGGAGGTGAGCTCCAGCACTTCGAATTGTAACATACCCATAGCAGCCCGATCTGGATAACGATTCAGATAGCCATCCAGGGTCGCCTGCCAGCCATAGGTGATCCCCCGACTTCCGACAAAGGTCAGTTGCTCACTTTTCCAGTACCCTTCCATAAAAAGAGGTATATCCCCGGCATTCCAGGCTTCCTGCTGGGAGAATAATACGTCAATAATGGCAAGAGAATCGCTGTCCCAATCTGCGGCTTTCTGGCCGTAACTGATGGAACTGCTGAACAGAAATAACCCGAATGCAAGCGAGGCGGAAGAAAGTAGGTACTTCATGCTGGAGTTTGTAGGTAAAGTGAATTCCAGCCCTTAACATAGGGCAACAATCTGAATTTGGCAGCCAAACACTCCTGAATAAATGAAATTTCTTGCAAAGGGTCTCTTCCAGATATTCCTCCTGATGGGGGGACAATTGCTACTGGCGCAGGTAGAAACTGATACCACCCGGCGGGATACCACAGCCTGGCCCGTAAGAGTTGCCGAAAAGCTGTTTGGCGAATCCAGTGAACCCGGCAAACCCAAGTTTCTGGTATATCCCACTCTGGCCTATGCGCCAGAAACCAGCTTGGAAATAGGCCTCTCGGCCCTTTACCTGTTTCACGCCCGAAATGATTACCAGACCAATCGGCTCAGTGAAATTCAGGCTTTTACCTTTTTTACGCTGAACAGCCAGTATGGACTCTGGCTGGATCACGCAGTTTATGGACACGAAGACCGGTGGATCACCCTTGGTCGCATCCGATTACAGCGATTTCCCCTGCTCTACTACGGCGTAGGCCCCAACACTCTGCCAGAGCATCCAGCAGTTGCCAACGCAGATTACCTGCTTGTCCGGGAGGATATCCTGAAGCAAACCCTGCATGACCTGTTCGTGGGATTTTCGCTGGACTATCAACAGCTTTTCAACTCTGAATTTGAAATCAGTCCGGAAAACCCACTGGAGTTGCCACTTGGAGCGACTGGTAGCCGTAATGTCGGCCTCGGTGGGAGCATCGTGTATGACACCCGCACCAATGTCCTCAACGAACGGGATGCCTTCTTCGCAGAATTATCGGTACTGAATTACAACCCCACCTGGGGCAGTGATTATGCCTTTAATCGGGTGGTTTTCGATGGACGGGGCTACTTTCCCATGACCGCAGACAAAAAGCAGGTCCTGGCAGCCCAGGTCTACGGGAACTTCATGCGGGGTGACAGCGTTCCATTTAACATGCTGTCTTTGTTGGGCAATGAGTCTCTGATGCGAGGCTACTACACCGGGCGCTTTCGGGACCGTCAATACATGGCCGCTCAGGTCGAATACCGCTTTTTACCTTTCCCCTTCTCCAGGCGCATCGGCGGGACAGTATTTATGGGGGTCGGGACAGTCGCCCCAACGCTGGCCGATCTCAGGTTAGACCAGCTAAAGCCCGCCGGAGGATTGGGCGTCCGGGTGCTACTATTTCCAGAGAAAGACATCTTTGTACGCCTGGAAATGGCGCTCACCCCCGAGGGACCCAACTTCTATTTCTTTACGGGAGAAGCGTTTTAGCCACAAGGTTTTCACCCTAAGAGGCTGGTTAGGTTTTGGTGTTTCGAGGTCAAACGCCGGGTTTTTGGTGGATAGCAAGAGATCCTTCGATAAACTCAGGACTGGATTTTGGGAGGAATACGGGAGTATTTCGAGCGAAATTGACGCAGCGAGGCTCCCAAAAGACAAGTTTGAACCGCAAAGGAAAAATCAAAACAGCCTCTAGGCACGTAATAGGAGCGTTCAAGCCCACTTTTTCCTATCTTTAAGGTGATGAAAAAGTATCCCATTGGCATCCAGGATTTTAAAAAGCTTCGGGAGGGAGGATTTCTCTACGTAGATAAAACGGAGTTGATCTACGAACTCATCGAATCGGGGAATTACTTCTTCCTCTCGCGCCCCCGACGCTTTGGGAAGTCGCTGCTACTCTCCACACTGAAGTATTTTTTCCTGGGGAAAAAAGAGCTGTTCAAGGGGCTGGTGGTGGAAGACAAGGTGCCAGAGACTCCTTCTCCGGTAGTGCATATTTCATTTAGCAGCATTGACTACAAAGGATTGGGGTTGGAAAAGGCGCTGACTGACGCCATAAATGAGGTAGCAAAAAACTATGACATAGCCTTGCAAAAGCCCAGCCTGGCTGCTCGTTTCAGAGAACTCATCCATACATTGGGTAGGGGAGAGAAAAAACTTGTCCTCCTCATCGACGAGTACGATAAGCCCCTGGTGGATTATATTGACCAAATAGAAAAAGCCGAGGAGCATCGGGACATTCTCAAAAATTTCTTTTCGGTTATCAAGGACTCCGATCCCTATATCCAGTTTTTTCTTATCACGGGCGTCTCGAAGTTCAGCAAGGTCTCGCTGTTCTCCGACCTGAATCACCTGGAAGACCTGACCCTCAGCCGTCAGGCTGCGACCCTGACGGGTTACACCCAGGCAGAATTGGAGGCGACATTCGCAGAAGAAATCGACTCCATCGCAGCAGAACAGGGCCTGAGTAGTACAGAGTTGCTCAAGCAAATCAAACTCTGGTACAACGGCTACCTCTGGGTGGGCTCCAAACGCCTTTACAATCCCTTCTCCGTGCTGAACTTTGTCAAACAACGGCGCTTCAACAACTTCTGGTGGGAAACAGGCACCCCGACCTTCCTGATCAAGAAGTTGCGGGAGGGATTTCACTACGATTTTTCAGAATTGGAATCAGGGAGTACGGTGTTTGAGAGCTATACACTCGACAACCTGGAGTGGCGCTCGCTGCTCTTCCAGACGGGTTACCTGACCATCCTGGATTACGACTCCGAATACGAAGTCTATACCCTTGGCTACCCCAACCGGGAAGTGAAGGACAGCATGATTCAGCACTTGATGGGAGCCTTCACTTACGAAAGTAAAACCCAGGTTAAGCCTCTCTATGCCAAGCTCAAGCGGGCACTGGATACCCGGGACATCCCGGCCTTCATCGAGCAGGTCGATGTGTTGCTTGCAGGCATTCCGCACCAGATTTTCATCGAGAAAAAGGAGGCCTTTTTCCACGCAGTGCTGCACCTGACTTTTCAGGGGCTGGGGCTGCTGACCGAGTCGGAAGTGAGCACCGCCAAAGGCCGGGTGGACACCATTGTCTACGCCAAAGGGTATGTCTATGTGATGGAATTCAAACTCGACGGCAGCGCCGAGTCTGCCCTGGATCAGATCAAAGTCCAGCAATATGGCCACAACCTACTCGATCAGGACAGCGAAATCATCGCCCTGGGGGTGAACTTCAGCTCCGAGACCCGTACTGTTGCAGAATATGTGGAGGCTGATTATCGGAAGTTGATGAGGTAGGGCATTAGAGGGGTCAATACCCCGCGGCTGCATCATCGCCTCTGGGATCAGCACCGCCTTCCAGCGTACCATCCGGTAATACCAGGATCGCGTCCACCCGGCCAATGGAACCCCGCTGCCTGAGCGCATGTCCTCGTGCCATCAGGCTGTCGATGACTTCGGGAGTAAAGGCATCTGCTTCGTACTGGATTGTGTCGGGTAACCACTGATGATGAAACCTGGGAGCCTCAACTGAGGCCTGCATGCTGAAGCCATAGTGATAGACATTCAGGATGTTCTGGAAAACGGAGGTGATGATGGTTGAGCCGCCAGGCGTCCCGACGACCATCCACAACTTGCCGCCACGCACCACGATGGTGGGGGTCATGGAGGAAAGCATGCGCTTGCCGGGCTCGATGGCGTTGGCTTCTGCTCCGATCAGCCCGAAAAAATTGGGTACTCCGGGCTTGGCGCTGAAATCGTCCATCTCATTGTTCATGAAAAAACCCGTACCGCCCGGCACCACGCAGGAGCCAAACCAGCCATTGAGCGTAGTGGTAAGCGAAACCGCGTTGCCCTGCGCATCAACGATGGAGAGGTGGGTGGTTTCTTCAGATTCGCTGACGAATACGCCCGCCTCCAGGCTATCGCTGGAAGTGGCCTCGAAGATGTCATAATCCGCCAGACGATCCACTAGGTACTCCGGATGTAGCAGGGTGTCTATGGGAACCTCATAAAAATCCATGTCCCCAAGGTGTTGAGAGCGATCTGCATATGCACGACGCATGGCTTCCACCATCAGGTGGACCGTCTGGGGTTCGTGCCAGTCATATTCTCCCATGCCTTCTGACTCCACCATTTCCAGCATTTGTAGCAATGCCACGCCACCGCTACTCGCTGGTGGCATGGAGATCACCTCCAGGTCGAGGTATTGACCGACGAGGGGTTCGCGCCATTTGGCTTCATAATTTTCCAGGTCCTCGTGGGTGATGATGCCGCCGCCGCGCTCCATTTCGGCGACGATGCTATCGGCTACCCAGCCCTGGTAAAATCCTTCGGGCCCTTTCTCCTGAATCTCGGCCAACACCAGCGCAAGATTGGGGATGCGCAGGGTGTCGCCTGCTGAGAAAGCTGTATCAGGTGCGTAGACCGTAGGACGGGTGCTTTTGCGAAGGATCAGTTCCCGCTTGCTGTTGAGGTGCTGGGCGGCCTTGACCGTGAGTTCAATTCCATTTGCCGCTAAATCAATCGCAGGCTGAATCAGCGAGTCCATAGGCAAGGTTCCCAGCGAGTCGTGCAGCGCAGCCATCCCGGCTACGGAACCCGGCACGCCCGATGCGAGATGTCCGAGCCAACTCAGGGTATCGATGGGGTCTCCTTCGTCGTTGAGGTACATATCCCGGTCGGCAGCACCGGGAGCCATTTCTCTAAAGTCCAGGGCGAACTTCCTTCCATCTGCCATTCTGACTACGGCAAAACCGCCTCCGCCCAGATTGCCCGCTTCTGGAAAGGCAATGGCCAGCGCATAATGCACTGCGATGGCTGCGTCGATGGCGTTACCGCCTTTTTTCAGGATATCTACTCCTATTTGTGAAGCAATCGGATGAGCACTCACCACCATCGCAGAGTCCGTGATAAGTCCTGGTTTTTCCCGTGGAGTAGATTCGTCAACGAGGACTTCGGTCTCTTCGCATGCAAAAGCGATGAATCCGATGAGGAACAGGAGTAGATACTTGTACATGGGAGAATGATTTGAATCAGGCAATTCACCAGGTGCCGGCGATTGTGGTAGATGATCAGGTTCAAAAATGTGAAATCTTCGCACTTTTCCCCAACTTGAGAACTATTAGAAATAGAATTAGATGCCAAAATACATTCAGATGTCGTGGTTTAGGTCTATTGGAGGATGGGTCCCATTTGCCTTTCTTGCCTTTTTATTGGTCTGCACATCGGCTAAAGGGCAGATGCAGGGGGTTACCACTACGGGCGACACCATTATCGTGCAGGAGGATGGAACATGGATGTACAAAGGGCAAAGTGCCATCCAGCCTTCCTCTTCCCAGCCAGATCTGATCCAGCCTCTGCGACCAGTAGATGGGGAGAAAAAAGCTGGTCAGGAGCCCGTCCCTGTTGAAGCGACTCCAATTCCCCGGAACTTTTCGGATGATCGTAGACAGCCGGAGGTCAATCCTTCTGATGGGAACTTTCCTGTGAATCCCTATCCCTATGAAGTTCCCGAGATAGCCAATTACTACAAACAGGATGCCCAGGGCCGCTACCGGCTTTGGTATCGGGCTGAAGAATGGATGCCCCTGAACGATACCGGAGGGGGAAATGGTCCTGCCTTAACCCTCGCCCATCTTCCCTCTAATGGAGAGGCTTTGGCGATGTTAACCGTAGTGCCGCAGAGTGTGGACCTGAAGGCCCTGGTAGATCAGACAATAGGCGATGCACAGCAAATTTCCAGTTCTGCCAGGCTGGTGGCTCAGGAAATGCGGCTGGTAAATGATCGCTACCTCCTGTGTTTGCGGTTGGATGGCAGCTTGCAAGGGCGGAATTTCACTTACTACAGCTACTATCGGGCAGCACCCAACTACACCCTGCAGCTAACGATATACGCTCCCAGAGAGGTTTTTCTACAGAATCAGCAGACCTTCCTCGCTCTGCTCAATGGGTTGGTAGTGCCATAGGCCTGTAGAAAACCCCTTCAAAAAACACTTGGTTTCTTCCAATCTACGTCCCGGATGCTCAAATATCTGCTGGGCATAGATGGGGAAGATTTGTCCCATTTACCCCCTGTCTGAACGGGTGAGGAGGCAGGGGTAGTGCTGGCCTGTCTGATTGAAAATTGTATAAAGCATTGATTATCAGTTGATTGTATCGGGTGTTGGCTATATAAAATTGAAGCTAGCACGAGAAAGGACGGCTATGTCCCAAAATTAAACCTCCTACTCAGGTGGAAAAATGAGACACGTCCCAAACTTCCTCTTTTTTGGTCAATCCTTGCCCAATGGATCTGTTAGGTAGCGGGTAATTTAGTCCCAACGAAATCGATTCAGATGAGCGCTAGAGGTGCGCTGGAATCAGATCAGGACGCTATTACTAACCGCTATTGCAATGACACACCTTCACCAGACCAACGCGCCACGTTTCAAGGGCAGCCCCCTGTTCGCGAGTCTGTTGTTTCTCATCTTCGGATGGGGCTTGATGACCCAGGCTTTTGCCCAGGAAAAACGTACCATATCGGGTACCGTAATGGCTACCGACGATGACCGCCTGATGATGGGGGTCAATGTGCTCATTAAAGGCACTACCCGAGGCTCCCTTACCAACGAAGAAGGCTACTTTAAGCTGGAAGCCAATACGGGAGATGTGCTGGTATTCTCCTATGTAGGGTACGAGACCCGGGAAGTGGAAGTATCCGAGGCTACCCAGCAACTGGACATCTCCCTGTCTGTCAACATCGGCGTACTGGACGACGTGGTAATCGTGGGGTATGGGCAACAAAAGCGCTCCAACCTTACCGGAGCCATCTCCTCCGTACAGACGGAGAACCTCACCAACCGTCCGGTGGTGCGCCTGGATCAGGCCCTGCAAGGCATGTCATCCGGGGTGATGGTCTCCAAAGGAGGCGGGGCACCCGGCGCGGCTCCGACCATTCACATTCGGGGGGTGGGATCTATCGGCAATACCGATCCGCTCTGGATCGTGGACGGCGTCAAGATGACGCCTGGCAGCCACTTCAACCTGGACGACGTCGAGTCCATAGAGGTGCTGAAAGATGCAGCTTCGGCAGCGATTTATGGGGCGGAAGCCGCCCACGGCGTGATCCTGGTGACTACCAAGCGCGGCCGCCCCGGCGAGCCACAAATCAGCTACCGCAGCTCCTTTGCCAAGGTCAACCCCATCCGCCTGCCAGAACTGCTGGGCAGCGAAGACTTTGTGCGCTACAAGCGCGAGTCTCGCCTCGCCGCTGGGCAAAATCCCGAGCCGGCCTGGGACAACTGGGAGCATGACACCGACTGGCTGAGCGCCTATTACGCTGGCAGTGGCTTCTCTCATTACCATGATTTTTCCATCGGGCAGGGTACCGAGCGCGCCAACTACTACCTCTCCATGGGCTACGATGACGAGACGGGCATCCTGATCGACAACCGTTTCCAGCGCTTTAGCCTGCGCCTCAACTCGGACTTCCACCTCACTGACTGGCTGACCATCGGCGAGAGTGTGTTGCTGTCACGGGTAAATGAAAATCCCATCGACAACTTCAACGAGGACTACAACGGGGCCATTCCCTATCGCTCCATCCCGATCATGCCGATCTACGACGAGACCAATCCTGCTGGGGGCTGGGGCCGTGCACCGGTGTACTTTCAGGGGCCTAACCCTGTGGCAAGTCAGATGCAGCAGCATGAAGACCGAACTTACAACCGCCTGGATGGGAACATGTACCTCAACCTGAACCCGATCAAGGGGCTCAACTTCCGGGCTCGCATCGGCTACAACTATATGTCTTTTGTGGGAGAAGCCTTCAAAGAAGCCTTTGACTATGGCGCATTTGCCAACCCCATCAACTCCCTGACCTATGCCCATGCCACTGATCAGACGATCATCGCCAACTTTGTGGGAACCTACGAGAAGCAACTGGGGAACCATTTTTTCAAAGTGATGGCTGGCTACGAGGCACAGCAGTTTGAGACCGTACACTTCAACGTAACGGCGACTGAGTTTCCGCTCGATCAGGCGCGTAGCTTTAACCTGGCTACCGGTACCTTTAACACCACCGACCGACGCAGTGTGTTCCAAAGCCGCCTGCTCTCGCAGTTTGGTAGAATCAACTACAACTACAAAGAGAAATACCTCTTTGAGGCCAATGTACGGCGGGATGCCTCGGCTCCTGTATTTAGTCCGGAAAATATCTGGGGGGTATTCCCCTCCGTTTCCGCAGGCTGGCGCATTTCCGAAGAGGACTTCATGCAAAGCATTCCCCTGATATCCGGGCTGAAACTACGCGCCAGTGTAGGGACGCTTGGCTCGGACAACATCGGCAGCTTTATCTATGCCAAGACCTACACCTCCCAGTTTGCTTCCTACGCTTTCGATGCGGCAGGTGCCAACCGTCAAACGGGTTTCTACATCAGCCGATTTCCCAATGCGGAAGTCAAGTGGGAGGAGATCATGATGAGCAACATAGGCCTGGATCTGGAACTATGGGATGGAAAGCTGGCCTTTTCCGCTGACTACTACATCAAGGATACCCGAGACCTGCTCTACGGAGTGCCCATTCCTGCCTCGGTAGGCATTGCTACGCACAACTTCAATCCAGTCAACCCCGAGATCAACGTCGGTACCATGCGCAATACTGGTTTGGACCTGGACCTGACCTTAAAGGATCAGATCGGACGGTTCAAGTTCACGGTAAATGCCAATGGCTCTTTCATGAAAAACGAGATCCTGAGTCTCAACGAGGACGAGTACATCACGGGCGGCTCAGGAGGTGGACAGATTGGCGGGATGACCCGCACCCAGGCCGGAATGCCGATTTCGAGCTTCTATGGCTTTCAGGTACAGCAGATGCTACAGTCCGAGTCTGATATCTTTGCGATCAACAGCTATGCCGCCGACGGCATCTACCAGGAAGCAGGCACTGGCCCTGGCGACTTCATGTACCGGGACATCAGCGGTCCTGACGGAGTGCCAGACGGCGAAGTTACCTGGGAGCATGACCGTACCTTCATCGGCAATCCCTGGCCACGCTTCATGTATGGGCTGAACATCAACGTGGATTACATGCAACTCTTCGACCTGATGCTACAGTTCCAGGGAGTGCAGGGAGTGGAGATCTTCAACGCCAATCTGGCTTACACGCGCAACTTCTTTGGTGACTACAACGCCACGACGCTGATCGCTGATGCCTGGACCGCCGATAATCCCACCAACCATCCACGCAACATTGCCAGCGACCCCAACGGAAACTTCAGCCGGCCCTCGACCTACTTCATCGAGGATGGCTCTTACCTGAAGCTCCGCAATGCCCAGATCGGCTTCAACGTGCCCGAAGAGGCCCTGAAGCGAGTGGGAGACATCGGCTCGGTACGCTTCTATGTCAATGGAAACAACATCCTGACCTTCACCAATTACACCGGATTTGATCCCGAGATGGCTGGCTCCAATCTCAGCCGAGGCATCGACTATGGGCTCTATCCCGCGACCCGCACCGTCGGTGGGGGCGTAGATGTACAATTCTAGGTAGACGGTGAGAGGCAAGACTTTGAGACAAGAGACTGATAGTCAAAGCTCCCCTTTCACTACACAACTTCTTTTGACCACTTACACAATTGAAACTCGCGCGTGACCTGACTCTTCAAAAGATACACCAATGAAAAGGCTACTACATATCCTCCTCGTCATGCTGCTGCTAGGTATCAGCGCAGGCTGCAACGAATCAGAGTTCCTGAGACTCTCCAACGAAAACGAACTGGTGGCTGAGACCTTCTACACCAACACCACCAACTTCAACAATGCCCTGAACGGGGTCTATTCGGCGACCAAGAGCCTGGACCTCTTCGGGCAGGCGTTTTACATCCAGACCCTGCTGGCGCTGCCCCATACCTCAGACTACTGGAATGCCCAGTGCCGCAACGAAGTGACCTCGGGCGACAGCTGGGTCTATGTGGCCTGGCGGGGCTGGTACCGCGTCGTATCCCGTGCCAATGACGTCCTGGAAAACGCCGAGATTTTCCTCAATGAGCAGGAGCCTACCCAGACAGAGATCAATGAGATCCGACAAATCCAGGGGCAGGCCCATTTCCTGCGTGGCCTGGCCTACTTCCACATGGTGCGCCTCTGGGGCGAAGCCAGCTATGCCGACGACAGCTCCCGACTGGCGGTGCCACTGCACCTGACCGTGCCCAGTACCCGTGACGAAATGATGAAGCCCCGCGCCTCAGTAGGGCAAATATACACCCAGGTGGTGGCCGACTTTCAGGCTGCCGAAGAACTGCTGCCCGAAAGCTGGCCCAGCGACCAGGTCGCACGCGCCAATCGCTACGCGGCGCAGGGCTACCTGGGCAAGGTCTATCTCTACATGGAGGAGTACCAACTGGCCAGGCAGTATTTCGAAGCCGTGATCAATTCGGGAGAATTTGGTCTGGTGACCATCGAAGAGGTGGATGACATTTTCCAGGGCAAGCTGGAATTCAGCCGAGAGACCATCTTTGAGCTGAACTATGGCATCGACATGCAGCAAAACATCTGGGAGAATGGCCTCGGAGCCGGCATCGCCCTCGTGATCGCCCCTCCTGGCCGTGGCTGGAGCAACTGTACTCCACATGGGGTGAACATCTTCCGCGTTGGAGAAGATCCTCGCCTAAAGATCGCCACTTTTGCCCCCGAAGACTCCGCCGCTACCACCGATGGCGTCATGGAGCCTGCCGGAGCCAGCGAGTTCAACTACACTGGCCACAGCTTCCGAAAATATACCCCGGCTGACTACTCGGTTTACACCACCAACCGCAACAGCGGCATCAACTATGTCCTCATGCGCCTCTCGGATGTGTACCTCATGTACGCCGAGGTGATGCAGGCCCTGGGAGATGACGCCATGGCCGCCGAATATACCAACAAGGTCCGCAGGCGTGCATTTGGCCTCGATCCTGATCAGCCCAATGCTGAAGTGGACTACGCGGTTACGGGCACTGAACTGCGCGACAGCATTCGGGAAGAGCGATTCCTGGAGCTGTTTGCCGAGGGACACCGCTGGTACGACATCGTCCGGTGGAAGATCGTAGAGGAAGAGGTGCTCCCGTACAACGAATTCCGCGTTACGCAGGGAGAGATTGTCTATCAACCCAAAGATTATTACTATCCTGTTCCGCTACAGGAGATCGATACCAACCCAAATATGGTGCCCAGCACGGGGTACGAATAGGAGATCGTCATTCGCACCATTGAAAAACCTTCACCCCCATTTCAATCGACTATGAATAAGTTAATCGTCATATTATTCGCAAGCTTCTGCATCCTCGGATGCAGCTGCAAACAACAACCGGAGGTTACCCCCGATCCGGTAGTGGAACCAGTAGCGGTGCAGAAAACCAACGATACCCGGGTCTTCATGCACTACATGCCCTGGTTTCACAGCAAGGATTACTCCGGCTACTGGGGCAGCCATTGGCGCATGGACAACGCCAACCCGGAGTACACCCTGGGGAATGGCAATCTTCACATTGCCTCTCACTACTACCCCCTGATCGGCCCTTATGACTCGAGCGACCCCGATGTCATCGACTATCATCTGCTGTTGATGAAATACACCGGAATCGACGGCGTGCTGATCGACTGGTACGGTTCGCACGATGTGCTGGACTACGGCACCAATCTGGGCAACTCCAATGCCCTTATCAGTGGCATCAAGCGCGTAGGCCTGGAATATGCTGTGGTATATGAAGAATTTACCGCAGAGGAAGTCGCCCGTCGCCGATCTTTTTCCGCTCTGGAAGCCGCCCAGCGGGACATGGCTTACCTGGAGAGCAATTATTTTTCAGACGAAGAATACATCCAGATAGCTGGAAGTCCTCTGATGCTAACCTTTGGCCCACGCTACTTCCGCAGCAGCAGTCAATGGTCTCAGATTTTGATGGAGTTGGGACAATCCCCTACGTTCCTGCCCCTTTGGGACCACCGCAGCCTCGTCGGTACAAGCAACTCTAGTGGCGAATTTTCCTGGGTGGACTTCAACTCCAATCAGAGTCACCTCAGCTCATTTTATCAGGGTGCGGGCAGCAGCATGATAATCGGGTCTGCCTATCCGGGCTTTCACGATTTCTACGAAGAAGGCGGCTGGGGCGATAGCTATGGCTACCTGGATCACGCCAACGGAGCGACTTTGCAGAAAACCCTGGATCTGGCTACTCAGTATGACCTGCCCTATTTGCAACTGGTTACCTGGAATGACTTCGGAGAAGGCACCATGTTCGAACCTACCCAGGAGTTTGAGTACCAGTACCTCGAAATGGTACAGGACTTTGCCGGGGTAACCTATGACCGTGAAGACCTGGAATTGATTCACACCTATTACCTGAAACGAAAAGAGCTGGATGGAAACTCATCCGCCCAAAATACCCTGGACGAGGCCTTTGATGCCCTGATCCAACTGGACGTAGATAAAGCCCGCAATCTGCTAAACAGATTGTAGCCCTCGCCCGGCTCTAATCTGAGCCTCCCACTTATCATCTCCCACTCTGTGGCGGTCTGTACCGACCGTCCTGGGGAGCCCTTACCCAAATTTTCTGCTAACTACTAACCTCATTTTCAGATGAAAAAGCCATTCTTCAAACTCGGTACCCTGATCAGCATACTCGTGTTGATGGTATTGGTAGCCTGTAAAACCGAACCTAACCCCCAACCTGAGCCGATTGAGCTCCTTCCCAACCTCGATGGCCTGTACGTAACCGGCACCAGTACCATTGCCTCCGACATCGGCGCGCCAGAGGCCAAAGTCAACCGTGCCGTCCTGGATCCTGGCAAAGGAGCACAGGTGGACAACATGGAAGGCGTATTTGGCAAGTTCATGCACATCGGAGCCAACAGCACCATCACCCTGACCTTCGTCGAGGACTCTGTCGGAACCACCTATGGAGCCAATGGCGGCGGATCGCTCGATAGCGCCATCGTGGCCGGAGGCTCAGTCAACGATCTGGTCATCAATGGTGAACTGGTAGCGGACGGTGATCCCATCGAGGTAACCAACGAGGGGCTGTACTACCTCTTCGTCAACATGAACGAGAAGAAGTTCATCCTGATGGAAGTCAAGGCCAACATCATCGGCGACGCTACTGAACTGCAGTGGGCTGCTGGTACGCCGATCCCATTGAAGTCCTCAGATGTGGACAAGACCGTATTTGAAGCCACCAATGTACCGCTGGTAGGCGCTTCTGGTTACCGCTACCGCTTCAACGATGGCTGGCACGTATTCGAAGGCAATGCCGTCGTGACCCTGAGTAGCCTGGGAGTACCTGATTACGGCGAAGCCTGGAATTCTGGCGTGAACGAACTGGGATACTTCCTTGACAATGCCCCCCAGAAAGAGTCTGGTATGTTCACCATTACCCTGACCTACGATGCCGCGACCGGAGAGTGGAGCGAGGAGAAAACCAAGACAGGCGATCTGGCCGTGGACTATTCTACCGCCAAGTTTGGCTGGTTTGGCAATGCCTACTACGCTGACACTACGAATAACACCGAAGGCGCCTGGGACGCCATCCACCACTCCATCACCCCTGTACAGGTGGACGACAGTCTGTACAACTGGACCTGGGAACTGGAGCTGATTCAGGACCGCTCATTTGTCATCCGTGAGGATGCCGACGGAGGCACGTGGATCACCTATGGTGGTGCCAATAAGGTCGGAACTGCCTTCACCGACGACCTCATCATCAAGGAAGATGGACAGGACAATTACTTCGTCGTCCAAGGCGGTCGCTACCTGGTCACCTTTACCATCAACACCAATGATGAAGGGCGGACCCTGACCATTGAACCGAAATAAGCATTTGAACAGATCTGAATAATCAAAACGGTGCGTAGGGAACGGTTGGCTGCCGGTCCGCCCAACCCTACGCCCCCATTCCCTCGCCCCTATACCTAAAGCTATGAAGTCAATACTGCTTTGGACCTGTATCGTGCTCCTGCTTGCTGGCTGCCAAATGATCGAAACAGGTCGCTTTGAAGTGCAATCGCCCGACGGAAATCTCAGAGTGGAGGTTTCCCTGAACGAAGAGGGACAGCCCTTTTACCAAACCTATTACCAGGGCGAGATGGTACTGGATACCTCGCTGTTGGGACTGGACCTGAGTCAGGCTGATGACCTGATCAGCAACTTTGAGGTAATCGGAACCGCCCGCAATGAGGTGGACGAAACCTGGGAACAACCCTGGGGCGAAGAGCAGTTTATCCGAAACCATCACCGGGAGCTGAGGGTGGAACTGCGGGAGAAGACAGACCTGGAGCGGCGGCTGGACATCGTATTTCGCGTGTTTGACGACGGTGTGGGATTTCGCTACGAATTTCCAGAGCAAAGTGGCCTGCGCCACCTCGCCATCCAAAATGAGCGCACCGAGTTCAACCTGGCAGGCGATTTTGGGGCCTGGTGGATTCCGGCCTTTGAAGACAATCGCTACGAATACCTCTACGAACGCACCGCCGCCTCCGAGATGGGCAAGGTACACACGCCGGTTACCTTCGAAGCCCACGAACAGCTCTACCTGAGCATTCATGAGGCAGCCCTGCATGACTATTCCTCCATGGTCATCGACGCCAATGGCGGTACCCGCCTGCAGAGTGAGCTGGTACCCTATAGCCAGGGCGAAGAAAGCCGGGCTTTTCTGAATGTGCCGGGACATAGCCCCTGGCGCACCATTCAGGTGGCGCAGACACCAGGGGACCTCATTACTTCCTACCTGGTGCTCAACCTCAACGAACCCAATCAACTGGGCGATGTCTCCTGGGTCAAACCCGGTAAGTACGTCGGTGTCTGGTGGGAAATGCACATCGGCGCAGGAACATGGGCACCTGGCGAGCAGCATGCCGCCAATACCGCCAACGTGAAGCGATACATCGACTTTGCCGCTGAGCATGGATTTGATGGCGTATTGGTCGAAGGTTGGAACGAAGGCTGGGAAGGAGACTGGACCGCGAATGGCTCAGCCTTTAGCTTTACCCAACCATATCCCGATTTTGAACTGGACAAGCTCTCTGAGTATGCTGCCGAGCGGGAGGTATATCTCGTCGGGCATCATGAAACCGCTGGATTCGTGGACAACTATGAGCAGCAAATGGCCGATGCCTTTCAGCTCATGGACTCTCACGGCATGCGTGCCGTCAAGACCGGCTACGTGGAGCACGGCAACCTCCTTTCCAATGGAAAATACCACCACGGACAGGCCTATGTGGAGCACTTTCAGCGGGTGATCCGACTGGCGGCACAGCACCAGATTGCCGTCGTCGCCCACGAACCCATCAAGGACACCGGGGAGCGGCGCACTTTTCCCAACATCATCTCGCGCGAGGGCGCACGTGGACAGGAGTTCAACGCCTGGTCTCCCGACGGGGGCAATCCACCCAACCACGAGTGCATCCTGCCCTTTACCCGCTCGCTGGCGGGACCGCTGGACTTTACCCCAGGCGTCTTTGACCTGAGCATCCCCAACAAGCCCTCCAACCGCGTCAACACCACGCTGGCCAAGCAACTCGCCCTGTATGTGACCATCTACTCGCCCATGCAGATGGCCTGCGACCTGCCCGAGCACTACGAGCGCTACCCCGATGCCTTTGCCTTCATCAAAGAGGTCGGAGTCGATTGGGAAACCACCAGGGTGCTCGACGGGGCCATAGGAGAGCACCTGACTGTAGCCCGCAAAGAGCGTGGCACCGACAACTGGTTCCTCGGCTCCATCACCAACGAAACGCCCCGTGAAGTCACCCTGGACTTTGACTTCCTCGATCCCGGGCAGCTGTACTACGCCAAGATCTACCGAGATGGCGAGCAGGCCCACTACGAAACCAACCCAGAGGACTACACCGTAGAGACCCGCTATTTCCAGCGTGGCGACAGCCTTACCTGCCAGTTAGCAGCCGGTGGAGGGCTAGCCATCAGCCTGTTGGCGGTCGAAGCGGAGATTACTAGTAACGCAAATTGAATGAGACGATGAAAAAGTTTACCCTTTTGCTTCTGTGGGCCCTCTGTGGATGGTCCCTTTTGGCACAAAATCAGACCTTCTTCGTGGACTTTGGTCCCAATGATGTCACCAATGGCAACAGCACCGTCAACCCGGATGCCAATGGTTTTTACTGGAACAACGTAACCAATCCCAGCGCAGCAGGCGGACCCGTCAGCCTGGTGGATACCCTTAACCAGGTAACCAGCGCCTATGTGCAGGTAACGACGACCTTTAGCTCCAATGGCATCAACCACGGGGGGCTCCTGGCTTCTGATCCGACGCTGCTGGGCAACCTGGCCGTGAACACCGCCACACAGGACTATTTCTTCACCACGGGCACCAGCTCCATCGAAATCGGCGGACTGGACGCCGGAGCAGGCTACGTATTCGACCTGTTTGGCACCCGACAGACCACCATCACCCGAGAAACACAGTACACCCTGACCGGTACAGCCAGTGACGTAGGGGTGCTGCAAACCTCTGGTGCCGGAATTGGAGATGCCGGGTATGATGGCAACAACAACACCTTCTACACCAGCGGAATCGTCTATGCAGATGGCAGCGGGGTGATCACCCTGGATGTCAGCGTTTCTGCGGGCGGATTTGCCTACCTGGGAATGATGCGAGTAGTCAGGGAAGTCGCTGCTCCTGCACCCGCCCCCAACCTGATCTCGCGGTCCTTTTGGCTGGACCTGGGGCCTGACGATGGCACCAATGGCAATGCGACCAGCAATCCCGACGCCAACGGCAACTACTGGAACAACCTGACCAATCCTTCTACCAGCAGCAGCCCTGTTACCCTGATCGAAAGCGACAATACTGCTTCCACTGTACAGGCCCGCATTGCTTCTGATTTTTCCTCCAATGGCATCCTGAACGGTGGCCTGCTGTCACCTTCAGCAGCTCTGTTGGATGAATTTGCCATTGGCAGCGCAACCGAGGACTATTTCTTTACCACCGCCAAAGGAACCCTCATCCTCGATGGACTCGACACCGACAAGGCCTACATATTAAACCTTTTTGGTACCCGTAACACCCCTCAGACCCGCCTCACCCGCTACACCATTTCTGGTTCCAATGCGGTGGTGGATTCCCTGCAAACCTCTGGCACCGACCTTGGAGGGGCAGGCGACAACGGTAACAACAGCACTGTACTGGCCAGTGGTCGGGTTCGGCCTGATGACCAGGGACGCATACAGATCGATGTAGAGGTAAGCGAAGGGGGCTTTGCTTATCTGGGTGCCCTGCGTGTAGACGAAGTAAATGTGGAGCACGACTATTATGTGGATTTTGGACCAAATGACGGGACCAATGGCAACGAGACCAGCAGTCCTGACGCCAATGGCCATTATTGGAACAACCTGATCGACCCTTCTGTCGGAGGCGATACCCTGTATCTGGTCAATGCGAATAACCAGTCAGAGGGGCACTACCTCAAGACACGTTCGACTTTCCTCACCAATGGCATCAACCACGGGGGACTACTCAGTCCTTCAGCAGGATTGCTCGACGATTTTGCCATTGCGACTGCGACCCAGGATTACTTTTTCCTGTCTTCCGCCACAGGAACTCTGGAAGTGGGAGGACTGGACACGACCAAAGGCTACATCTTCCACTTCTTTGGCACCCGAAATACCACCATCACCCGTTCGACCACCTATGACCTGGCCGGGCAAAACACCTACAGCGGCGACCTGCAAACCTCCGGCACCGATCTGGGCGGATCTGGTTACCACGGCAACAACAGCACCATCCTGGTCTCCGATACGCTTTATCCAGACACAGATGGACAGATCGACCTGACGGTGAGCGTTGCCAGCGGCGGCTTTGCCTACCTGGGCGCGATGAAGGTAGAAGAAGTCATTCCGCTGAGACCAAGAGTCTCAAACTGCGTGGCCCAGGATCCCCTGCGCATTTCCATCATGGGGTCATCCGTAGCTTTTGGAACTGGAGCGACCAGCAACCAGGGCTACGCCTACCAGGTCGAGCAGATGCTCGATGCGCGCTTCGCCGGAGGGTTAGGCGCCGACTGGAATGTCAGCAACATTTCCATTCCCGGAAACAGCACCGTCAGCCTGCTCAACCGCTTTGAAACTGACCTGGTGGACGACTGTGGCTCCTTTGTGGTGTATGGACTCTCGCTCGGAAACGAGGGCATCATCAGCCAGGGTCAGGCCGCCTTTGACCAGTTCCGGGACAACCTGCTCATCCTCATTGATGAGGCCCGGGCCGAAGGCATAGAGCCCATCATCGTGAACTGCTACCCACGCAACGACTACACCGCGACCGAGTACGATTTCACCAAAGACATGAACCTGCTGATTCACGGGTGGGATGTCGCCAGTGTCAACGCGCTGGGAGCGATCGACGACGGTAGTGGCAACATGGCTGCCGGATACTCTTTTGACGTATCTCATCCGAATGACAATGGACACCTGGAATTTTCCTACGCCTTTGTTCCCTCCATGTTTGACGCTCTTCAGAGCGGCAAAACCCAGCCCTCAGCGCTGCTCACCAATACGCTGCTGACCGTGGACAAGTCCAGCACCGACTACCAGTTGGAGTTTACCCCAGAAGGCACCCTGCATTCATTCACCTATGCTTTTGACGTACGCACCAGCGGATTAGGGCCTATCGCGAGCTTCACCACCGATGGGGGAGACTACGCCAGCCTGCTCATCGACCCGGCTACGGGCGAACTGGACTACCAGCCCAACGGGGTTACCGCTATCGCTGGCGGCACCGTAGTCAACGATGGCACTTGGCACCAGGTCGTGGTCACGCATTTTTACGCCCAGGGTCAGACGCTTTTCTATGTGGACAATGTCCTGCAGGGAACCCATGCCGAAACCCTAAATCCCGACAAGTTTATCCTCAGTGAGTCCAATGCTCCGACCGCTGACTACCGCAACTGGTTCGTTTACCGCTCTGGCTTCAATGTCGATGAGGTGAATGCCCTGGCGGGAGGTTCGCTGCTCAAGTCCAGCATGGAGCTCTACGCACCCCTCGATCAAAACGCCGTCACCGGTCCCGATCCCCTGGTCAACCTCGCTATGAGCACCAATGACCTGAGCCAGGAGCCTGCCAGTGAGATCACGGGTACCTTCCCGGTAGAATGGATCTCCTTCGAGGCCACTCCACAGGGGCGCAGCGTGCAACTGGATTGGGTTGTCGCTAACGAAGTCAACAACGCGGGTTTTGGGGTGGAGATTCGCAGTGAAGATGAGAACGACTTTGAGCAGATCGCCTTTGTTCCCGGTCTCGGTGATCAGGCAGAGCTTCGCGAATACCGCTACCGCATTGATGAACTTAACCCCGGTACCTACGAGTTCCGCCTGCGTCAGGTGGACCTGGATGGAGCACAGGGATATAGTCAGGTCCTGACCGCTGTGATAGACGGGCTGGGAAGCAGCTATCAGGTGTTCCCTCAGCCAGCAGGCGAATCGGTCACCATAAGGGTGCAGGCCTCGGCTCGCGGCAACCTCGATCTGGAATTGCTCGACCTGAGCGGGCGCAGGGTGCAGACCTGGACCATCGGGCTGACCGCAACCGGGCAGCAGGACCTCCTGCTCGACCTGGAGCAGGTACCCGCGGGCGTCTATACCCTTAGGATTTCTGACGGAACATCTCTCGAAATACTCCGCCTCAACAAGCAGTAAGGCGGCGCAAACGAGAGGTTGGAGTAAAAACTCAGTCATAAGGCTGAACTGACCCGGAGGATGCGGCACGAGCAGAATGACAGTTCCTGGTGTCGCATTCTCCCCTTTCGAATACAGGAAAACTTACCTCCCTCTACTAATACTACTGACAAAATGAAACGAATTAGCCTGGCCCTGACGCTCCTCCTGATTGGCATTTGTGCCTGGGGGCAGTCGCAGACCTATCTCATCGATTTTGGGCCCGATGACCTGACCAATGGCAACCCTACCGTCAGCCCTGATGGCAATGGCAACCATTGGAACAACCTGATCGCAGAAGCTGCCAATGGCAGCCAGCTCACCCTGGTCGATGTCACCAACCAGTCTTCCACGGCCTATCTGGAGGTGATTCAGCCATTTCTCAAAAACGGCATCCAGAACGGTGGCCTGCTTTCGCCCTCGGCTGCGTTGCTGGGAGAATTTGCGATAGCTACCGCCACCCAGGACTATTTCTTCACTACCGGAACTTCAGAACTGGTAATCGGAGGGCTGACGCCTGGCAATGGCTTTGTGTTTACCCTGTTTGGTACGCGGCAAACGACCATCGTGCGGGAGACCCAGTACCTGTTTACCGGAGCGACCACCTACCAGGGTACGCTACAGACCTCAGGCCCCGGAATCGGAGACGGAGGATATGACGGGAACAATGACACGGTGCTGGAAACCGACACCATCTACGCCGATCCCAATGGCGAGATCTCCCTGGAGCTGTCTGTAGCGCAGGGAGGATTTGCCTATCTCGGGCTGATGAAAATGGTGGACCTGGGTGCGGGAGCACCTTCCAACCTGCCTCCGGTAGCTGATGCCGGCGAAGACCGCTCTTTCCCCGCTGGAACTGTGGCCGACAGCCTGCTGGGAAGCGGCTCTGACCCGGACGGCGACAACCTGACCTATGCCTGGACCCAGCTCAGCGGCCCAGGAGTAACCATCGACGACAACACTGCTGCCCGCACCGCCATCAGTGGACTAACAGACAACACCCAGTACCAGTTTGAACTATCGGTGAGTGATGGCGACCTGAGCGATGCCGATACCGTCACCCTCACGGTGCGCCGTGAGCAGGTCAGCACCACCCTGCGCAGCTTCCTGGTTGACTTTGGCCCCAATGACGTGACCAATGGCAACATCACCCTGAGCCCGGATGCCAATGGCTATTTCTGGAACAACCTTGTCGATCCCACCAGCGGAGCCAACACCGTGAGCCTCAAAACCCTGGGAGCTTTGGCCGCTGATGCGGAAATCTCCATCGTATCTCCACTCATTTCCAATGGCATCCAGAATGGCGGCCTGCTGGCTCCGGAGGACAGCCTGCTGGGCGAATTGGCCATCGCGACCGCGACCCAGGACTATTTCTACACCGTCAATTCTGGCGAGATTGCCATCAAGGACCTGAATCCTGGCCGTGGCTATGTGTTTACCCTGTTTGGATCGAGAAATACGGCCTCGGTTAGGAAGACTGAATATGAACTCAATGGAGCCACCACCTACGTCGATACCTTGCAGACATCCGGGCAGGACATCGGTGGAGTAGGGTACAATGGCAACAACCGCGACGTAGTCGTGACGCCAGTGCTTCGCCCTGATGCTGCTGGAGTCATTCGCCTGAAAATCACCGTGGTCGAAGGGGGATTTGCCTACCTGAACATGATGCGGATCGACGAGGTGCCTGACAATCCCGAGTTTTTGGTGGACTTTGGGCCGAATGATGGCAGCAATGGCAACCTGACCCCCAGCCCTGATGGGAATGGAAACTTTTGGAACAACCTGATCGACCCCACTGATGGAGGAGATACCCTGGCCTTGGCCAACGCCAAGAATGAACCCACCGGAGCCTACCTGAAGGTCCAGGCACCTTTTAACGCCAATGGCATCAACCATGGGGGCTTGCTCAATCCGGATGAAAACCTGTTGGGCGAACTGGCCGTGGCGACCGCAACCCAGGACTACTTCTTCCTGGCAGGCAGCAACGTCGGGACGCTGGAATTTGGGGGGCTGGATACCGCCAGTGGATACATTTTCAACCTGTTTGGCACCCGAAACACCACTACCACCCGCATCACCGAATATGCTTTCAACGGTGCAGCGAGCTACGTCGATTCTTTGCAAACCTCCGGTGCGGACCTGGGTGGAATTGGCTACAACGGCAACAACAGCGCGATACTGGTGACCGATACCCTCTACCCCAATGCGCAAGGGACCATTACCCTGGATATTGCTGTAGCCGAAGGCGGCTTTGCCTACCTCGGCATGTTGAAGATGGAGCAGATCATCCCCGTGGTAGAAACTGAGCCGGAACAATTGATCGCCGTGATGGGGTCTTCTGTCGCCGATGGGTTTGGCGCCACCAACAGTCAGGGCTATGCCTATGTCTATACCGAGCTGCTGGAGCAGCGCTACAACGATGGATTGGGCGCGGAGTACAACGTGGCTAATATCTCCATCGGAGGTAACAATACCATCGCCCTGCTCAACCGCTGGGACAGCGACCTGCTGCCGCTCAACGCTGACTATGTGATTTACGGTCTGTCGCTCGGCAACGAAGGCATCCGCAGCAATGGGCAGAGTGCTTTTGACCAGTTTCGGGACAACATGCTGGTGCTCATCGAGCGTGCCCGTAGCAATGGCATCGAGCCAGTGGTGGTCAACTGCTATGCCCGCGCAGACTTTGACGCGACCGACTACCAGTTTACCAAAGACATGAATGAGCTGATTCATACCTGGGATGTCGCCAGCATCAACTCCCTCGGAGCCGTTGACGACAGGCAGGGACGGTGGGCTACAGGCTATGAAGCCGATCCGTATCACCCCAATACCGCCGGGCATACGGAGATGAGCTATAGCATCGTGCCGTCTTTGTTTGATGCGCTAAAAGCCGGGAAAGCCCAGCCGGAAAGAGCTACCGATACCTACCTGACCCTGGATAAATCCTCAGCTAACGAGCAACTGGAATTCACCCCGGATGCCATTGCGCATTCCTTCACCAGCAGCTTTGACATCCGCACCACAGGCAGCGGCGTGATCAGCACCTATACCACCGATGATGGAGGCTACGGAGCCTTGCGGATCTATGACTTCGATGGAGTTGTGACTTACGAAACCTCTACCGGAACCAACATCGCGGGATCTGTCGTGGTCAATGACGGCAACTGGCACGAGGTAACCCTCACGCATTACTACGCCCTGGGCAGAACCTATCTGTACGTGGACGGCATGCTGCAGGGAGAACTGGCCGAAACGCTGGAGCCGGATGTCTTTGCCCTGAGCGAAGCCAATGGCCCCACGGCAGATTACCGGGACTGGTTCTTCTACCGCGCAGGGATGAACGATCAGGAGGTCATGGCCATGGCCAACGACAGCCTGCTCAAATCCAGCCTGGAACTCTACGCCCCCCTCGATGGGCAGGCAGTACTGGGGAGCGACGTCCTGGTCAACCTTGCGACAAGCACCAACTTCATCGCACAGGTCACTGCAGCGGAGGTGGTAACCTCCATCCATGAGCCACTGGACGAAGGCTATTTTCAGGTGTATCCGAATCCTTCGCAGGGACAGACCTATTTCACCTTTCGCCTGGAGCGGGCAGCAGAGGTGAACCTAAGCCTCTATGACCTGCAGGGCCGTGAGGTCGCTTCTCTGGTAAAAGGAGAAATGCCAGTGGGGGAACATGAAATTCGCTGGGAAGCAAGTCAGCTACCCGGGCAGCTGTATCTGTGTCGGCTTCAGGTCGGAGATCAGCAACTGACCCGTAGCCTGTGGCTGACCAATCCATGAAATGATGATGTAAATGAGTAGTTGTAGTTAAGTCAATGAGCCGGGTAAGTTCTGCGAAAAATCGCCTGGGCTTACCCGGACTTTTTTCACATCTAACCAGACATATGCGAAAAATTACCCTTTTCACCCTTCTTAGCTTTCTGGCTTATCTGAATGCCTTTTCTCAAGTATATCTGGACTCTACTGCCGCCGTAGAAGACCGGGTAAATGACCTGCTAAGCCAAATGACCCTGGCCGAAAAAATCGGCCAGATGACCCAGGCAGAGCGGGGGCAGTTCTCTGGAGGGCAAGTGAGCAACATCGCGACCTACGGAGTCGGCTCTGTTCTCAGTGGTGGGGGCAGCACCCCCGGCACGCAGGTCTCCGATTGGGTCAACATGTACAATGCCTTTCAGGCCGAGGCCTTATCGACCCGGTTGGGGATTCCCCTGATTTATGGGATAGACGCTGTCCATGGGCACAACAACCTGTACGGAGCCACTATTTTTCCCCACAACATCGGGCTGGGCTGCACCCGTAACGCCGATCTGGTAGAAGCGTGTGCCCGGATCACGGCCCTGGAAGTTGCTGCAACCGGTATGGACTGGACCTTTAGTCCCTGTGTGACCGTACCCCGCAATGAGCGATGGGGACGCACCTATGAGGGCTTCGGAGAAATCCCGGATATTGTCAATCCCCTGGGAGCAGCCGCTGTATTGGGGTATCAGTCCGACTCACTGGGAACTCCTAACCACCTCGTCGCCTGTGCCAAGCACTTCATCGGCGATGGTGCCACCAGTGGAGGAGTGGATCAGGGCAACGCACTCATTTCCGAGCAAGAACTCCGCGACCTGCACCTCCCGCCATTCAGGGAGGCCGTAGATCAGGGCGTCGGGACCGTGATGGCGTCTTTCAACCAGTGGAATGGCAGCCACTGCCACGGCGACCGCTACCTGCTCACCGATATCCTGAAGACCGAATTGGGCTTCGAAGGTTTTGTCATCAGCGACTGGGAAGGTATCAACAAGGTCCCTGGTGGGTTGGATACCGCCATTGCCCGATCCATTAATGCAGGCATCGACATGGCCATGCAGCCAGTGGATTACATCGATTTTCAGAGTCGACTCAGCGCCCTTGTCAATGCTGGGGTCGTCCCCATGTCCCGCATCGACGATGCCGTGCGTCGGATTCTCACGGTCAAATTTCAGTTGGGTCTGTTTGAACGCCCTTATGCAGACCTGTCGCTCGCCGACACCGTGGGCTGTGCCAGTCACCGGGCGGTAGCCCGACAGGCGGTGCGGGAGTCGCTCGTCCTGCTGAAAAATGATGGCATTCTCCCTCTGGAAAAAAATGGCTCTGTCCTGGTCGCAGGCTCGCGTGGCGATGACATTGGAGCCCAGTGCGGGGGATGGTCCATTACCTGGCAGGGGGCTCGTGGCAACACCACCCCCGGAACTACCATCAAGGGAGCCGTAGAGAACGTACTCGGAGCTGGCAATGTCTTTTTCACCCCCGATGCCAATCTGCCCGGAGGAGACGTGGCCATCGTCGTGGTCGGAGAAGATCCTTATGCAGAGGGAGCCGGTGACCTCGGGCCGGGCAATCCGCGCTTTTACCTGTCTGACGAAGACCAGCAGATCATCGACGCACTAGAGGCGCAGGGAACCCCCATGGTGGTGGTCATTCTCAGTGGGCGTCCTCTCATGCTGGAGGACCTGTTGGACAAGGCAGATGCCGTAGTCGCGGCCTGGCTGCCGGGTACCGAGGGCGATGGCCTTACCGATGTCCTGTTTGGAGACCATGACTTTGTCGGAAAACTGGGGCATTCTTGGCCCCGCAATGAGCAGTCAGTCCCTCTGAACCAGGGAGATGCCAATTATGACCCCCTATTTTCGTTGGGATTTGGGCTGAGCTACAGCAGTACGGAGATCCAGCACGAAGAAGAAGTTGAGGTTGCGGTGTTCCCCAATCCCTTTGCAGAGCAGATCAGGATAGCCAATCGAAGTGGAGAACCCCTTTCGCTTGAATTGTATGACGCGCTGGGGCGGCAAATCATGGCCCGGTCTAATCTGTCCATGCCACTGGTTACCTTACCAGTGAATGAGCTTCCGACGGGTACCTATCGGCTGATGGTGAGCGATGGGCAGCGGGTGCGCACCTTTTCGCTATTGAAAAATTGAGAACAGGGAATGGATTAGTGGGGGGCAAATTCCTCCAGCACCTGCCGCAACTCAGGAGTAAACGCCTTGTCATATGCGTCCTGGTTGTCAAAATTTCGGGCCTGGGGATTGGCTCCCTTTTGCAAAAGGAGCTTCAGCATGTTTGGCTGATTATGGGTGAGGGCGTACATCAGTACGGTCTCACCTTCTGCATCTCGGGCCTCCAGGTTGGCACCTGCTTCCAGGAGTATGCTGGCGATCTTGGTTCGGCCATGCTGGGTAGCGTACATCAGCGGAGTAGCTCCGTATTGATCCCCCTGATCAACTGGAGCATGGTACTCCAGGAGGGTTTGTACATTTTGGGGTTGGTTTTCCAGCACAGCGAGGGTGAGAGGAACAGCTGCACGGGGATTGGAAGGCAGCGGACTGGCTCCCTTTTCCAGTAAGGTCTTGACGATAGCTGGCTGATTGCGATAAATGGCATACAACAGAGGAGTCATGCCGTACTCATTGGCAGCATCTATGATTTTGGGATGTTGGGCAATGGTGTCCCCAACTTCTGTGAGGCTCCCACTTTCAATTTTTGGTAGCAACTGGGCGAGTAGAGATTCTGGCGAAGGCTTTCTGCGAAAAAGTTTCATGAAAAAAGGTACTGGGATACGCTCGATAGAAAGGAAACCGTCAGGAGGGTATTAGGTTTGGAGAGAATTTGTAAATTGAAGCAGACACACTTCAATAACGCTTCCCTGACATGAGATTTTGGCTAATTGCGCTGCTGTGGCTGGGCTCCCTGAGTTCCCTCACGGCCCAGTTTGATTCCGATGAACCCGGACTGTTTGACAGCGACGACGTCCTGGAGATGACGCTCAAAACCGATTTTGTGGCCCTTATGGCCAATCGGACTGAGTATCCTGAGGACTTCAGAGCTGAGCTCAGCTATCCTACGACCAGCGGGGAGGTCGTGGATGTGCCGCTCAAGGTAAGGCTGCGGGGACGCTCTCGCCGTGACCCGGCTTATTGTGATTTTCCCCCATTGAAGCTGGATTTCGACAAGGACGACGACTTACCTGCTCCTTTCCACGGACAAAACAAGCTGAAGCTGGTAACACACTGCCAGTCAGAAGAATACATCTTCCGCGAGTACTACCTCTACAAGGTATTCCAACTGGTCAGCGACTACAGTTTTCGCGTTCGGTTGTGTCGCATCACCTATGAGGACGTCAACGGCGAGTGGGAAACACAGGTGAGTTATGCCTTTCTCATTGAACCCGAAAAGCAACTTGCCAGGCGACTGGGAGGTGATCCACTGGATGACGACATTTCCCTGCGACTGGATGACGTGGACCGTGAGCAGTTGACGCGGGTACACATGTTCAACTACATGGCTGCCAATCGGGATTTTGATGTGCGCATTCGCCAAAACATCAAGGTGATTGCCATGACCGAAGGCAAGCCGATCGCCATTCCCTACGACTTTGACTACTCAGGAATTGTCAACGCAGAATACACCAAGGACACCGATCAGGTCGGCCAGCCCGTGTACGAGGATAGGGTGCGATTCAAGCGCCTTTGTAGGACCGAGGAGGAATACCAGGCTGTTTTGGATGAGTTCGAGGCGATAGAGGATGATATTGTAGCGCTCTACGAATCCTCTCCATACTTCTCAGAAGAGTCTGTGGACGAAATATTGGGCTATTTTCAGCAGTTTTATCGGACTAGCCGCAAGAAAAAGACCATGCGCAATGTCTTCCTCAAAGGCTGCGGAGAACGGTGATCAGTGTTCAGTGAACATTGATCAATAAAAAGAAAGTGGTGTAGACTGACCAATGATCAATGCCCAGGGTAGTCCCGGTCGATCTGCTCCTGCATGGGAGCGATGATGTCCAAGAGCTGGCTTCTCAGTTCTGCTGGGAGGTTGTCGATTTTGTCGGTGCGGTTGGTGAGTTTGGTGGGCAAATGGGGTTTTAGCGGCTCGACCTCCAGGTCGATCCATTGTAGGAGGGCCTCCACCTGCCCCACGGGATCAGCGCAAAGGCTTTCGTAGCGCATGACATACACGTCGCTGCGGCCATGCCAGTGCTCATAGAAGTACTCCATGGCCCGCACCCAGAATTTTCCCCTGGCCATCAGCAGTGTTTCGGGGTTTTCCTTGTCGCGCAGCCAGTAATCCTTTGACGCCGCCTGCATGCCTCCCTCGCGGATAATGACCACGTAGCGCATCTGGTCTTCAGAGAAATTTTCCCGCAAAAAATCGGGCATGAACCAGAGCCAGGGGTTCTTGAGCAGCAGCCATTGGGGAGGCTTGACCTTGTAATGCCTCAGAAACATCCGGCGAAAGCGTTTTTGCTGCTTCTCGTCCAACTGGGGCTGTTGGTACCAGTCCCAGCCCTGTTCATTGACTCGCTGATACCTCGGCTCAAATCGGATGAAGTCATGCCCCAGGCGGCGCAGCATTTTCACCAGCGAGCGGTCTTCCAGATTGGGCTTGTAGCGGGCGTGGCGGAGTTTTAGCTCCGGGTGCTTGCGCAGCAGGTCCACCAGAAGCGTGGTGCCGCTGTTCCAGTATCCGACGATGAAAAGGTTGTTCAACTAGGCAGGTTGTTGAGTGAGAGAATCCAAAATTGGCTTTGTCCTTTGCTGCAGGAGTTTCTGTGGCCCTTGGCATACTCCTCGATTGGAGCTAACTTTTATCGGACAAAATTACATCATTACAAGCAAATGGGCCTATTCGATTTTCTCAAAGGAAAAAAATCTGACCAACCTGAAATACGAGACCTGGTCTGGATGACGGTGGAAGCCAAATGGAAGGGCGTCGCGAAACTATTGGAAGAAGACCCCAACCAACGCTTGCTGGCCTGGTCCATGCAGACGGTGGATGCATGGAGCGACTTTTCGCAGGGCTACCCTGGCAACCTGCCCAAAGCCGAGCACATGGGCCGCGTCATGCCGGGTCGCCTGCAAGGGGAAAACCTGTTGCTACTGGAACACCACATTTATCTTTCTGAAGAAAACAGTTTTCTGAACGATACCCAGGCATCCCGCATCTGGGTAGCCAGTTCATTGGAAGACGTCATCATGCTCCCCTTTGGGTCTGATCGCCTTATGGGGCTGATGCAGCAGATGGGGGCCAACGCCGACGAAGTGATCGCGCACAAAATGGTTAGTGCTTCCATTCGCCGAGCACAGGAAAAAATGGACCAGAAGCGGGGGAAAGTGGCACTGGATCCTGAACTGGAGGAGTGGATGAAGGGAGTGTGAGGGAAAAGGAGGTAAATAGTGGCGGACAATCTTTATGCCTGGCAAAAAGGTTCCTATTTTCCGCAGGGTCATTATCTTCGTAGATCAATCCATCTGCTGAACGACAAACTCTATGAATAAAAGGACGACTCTATATTCCATCCATGAGCAACTGGGGGCACGCCTGATCCCTTTTGCGGGGTATGACATGCCCGTCAGGTACAACAGTGACAAGGCCGAACACCTCGCTGTGCGTGAAGGAGTAGGCATTTTTGACGTGTCTCACATGGGCGAATTCATCATCCGAGGGCCCAGGGCCCTGGAACTGATCCAGCAGTTTGCCTCCAACGACGCCAGCAAGCTCTACCCTGGCAAGGCCCAGTATAGTTGTATGCCCAACTTTGACGGGGGCATCGTCGATGACATGATCATATATCACATCCGGGAAGACCAGTACATGATGGTCGCCAATGCCGCCAACATTGAGAAGGACTGGGATTGGATTTCTGCCACCAATGAGCAGATCGGCGCAGAACTGATCGACATCTCGGAGCAGACTTCGCTCATCGCAGTGGCCGGCCCCAAAGCCAACGAAACCCTGCAAAAGCTCGCTCCTGAAGGACTGGACATGAGCGCCTTTGGCAACTACGAGTGCTGGAAGGGCACCTTCAACGGGGCGGAAAAATCCCTCATCGCTACCACGGGTTATACCGGAGAGCGGACATTTGAGGTATTTGTGTACAACGATCACGCCGAGCGGATGTGGAAGGACATCATGGCGGCTGGGGAAGAATTTGGCATACAGCCATGTGGCCTGGGAGCACGGGACACCCTGCGCCTGGAGATGGGCTACATGCTCTATGGCAACGACATCAACGATACGACTTCTCCCCTGGAAGCAGGGTTGGGCTGGATCACCAAGCTCAAAAAAGGTGATTTCAACGGTTCTGACTGGTTGACGAAGCAAAAGGAGGAAGGTATCAGCCGGAAACTGGTAGGCTTCAAAATGAAGGAGCGAGGCATCCCCCGCAGTGGCTACGCCATCGCCAAGGACGGACAGGAGATCGGCCACATCACCTCTGGCACCATGAGTCCCGTGCTCAATGAAGGCATTGGACTGGGCTACGTCCCCAAAGAGTACAGCGCCATCGGCACGGAACTGGACATCATCATCCGCAACAAAACGGTGAAAGCGGAGGTGGTCAAGCCTCCTTTTATTGGTCAGTGATCATTTTTCATTGATCAGCAGGTAAGTGGCCGGGGTGATCCTGGAATCACCTCAGCCGCATCCCTTTGAATTACGAATTCCGAATCACGAATTTTCGCCTCCATGAAAATCGGTCTCTTTTTTGGCTCGTTTAACCCTGTCCACATGGGGCACCTGATCATCGCTCAGACGGCCCTGAACGCTGGTGGGCTGGACTATGTCTGGATGGTGGTTTCGCCTCAAAATCCTTTCAAGGTCAAAAAGAACCTGTTGCCGGAGTATGAACGGCTCCGCATGGTGGAGCTCGCCACGGAGGACAATGACCGGTTGCTGGCTTCGAATGTAGAATTTTCCCTCCCACAGCCCAGCTATACCATCGACACCCTCACCCACCTCCGCGACCGATACCGAAGCTACGAATTCTCCATCATCATGGGGCAGGATAACCTCCAGTACCTCCACAAGTGGAAGAACTACGAGGCATTGCTTAAATACTATCCGCTGCTGGTCTATCCCCGGCCGGGCACTTCTGCTTCGCAGTTTGATGATCACCCACAGGTCAGGTCGTTTGCAGCCCCGCTGTTGGACATTTCGGCGTCCTATATTCGCGAGCAAATTCGCAGCGGAAAGTCGATTCAGTACCTGGTGGCCGATCCAGTGTACCGCTACATCGAGGAGGGGGGACTGTTTCGGTAGGGGCGGTGCCATCGAATCCCCCCGTCATTTCGCGGGGCGAAATGCCACCCCCCTTTT
>CAYFIR010000035.1:0-51881 GCA_964343195.1 uncultured Bacteroidia bacterium
TTTCCGCACTTTTTCCCAAATATAATTGGTTTGGTAGAACTTAACAGCCCTGGGGCAGGGGGGCGTAACCCTCTATTTTAACAGTAATTTTCCATATGAAATCGATGACCATCTGGAAAGGAACTCGCTTCCCGATTTTTAAGGGATGTGTATCCTTTTTGGTCTCTGTTTGAATCAGGTTAAATAGATTGGTAGTCAGTTAATTATAACCAGAATGAATCTGTAGCATATGGAGGCCGAAAAGATGATGCATCGGAGAATAGCTGCTGTTTTAAGGGGATGAGTTAGTAAGTCGATGATACCACGTAGATAAGCAAGCATTAAATAGGCTATATATCCGATTTTTTTTCGCTGGATGTATTTACTTTAACTTCCATTTTAAGCATTTTGTCTGATCCTGATAGACTGAAAATATAGGAGGCAGTATTTTTTCAACCCTAGTAATAGCTAAGATGATTTCCGACAACTTGATTTATGATTTATTATATAGCCCGAGTCGCCGAAATCATGTTTTTTTTACTCCCCCAATAAACATTCAGTCGTTAGATGTCGGGCATCTTGTTTCCACTTTTATTTCTCAGAATGATGACCAATCATCTTTGCCATTAAAAGTGATAGAGTTTCTAGATAGAGAGTTTTATGGGGAAAAACGTGTCTTGATCTTGGATAATCCAGGCATATTGCTTGAACCTCAGCTTCAGATAAATTTCCCTATGTTGTTGGAACGGTATTCTCGTAGCCAGGTTTTAATAATTCAATGGCCTGGCGAAATAGCGTTGCCTTGGATATTTTTTTTGTCAAAAACAGACGGAGTTTCAATAGATGTCTCATCGGTTAATCCTCAATTACTCCCCAGCCATTTAGCACATGAAATATAAAGACCTTATTCAGTTTGAGCCAATCAACGAAGTCGTAAAGCTTGAGCGCAGCCAGGAAAAAGACTATAAAGAAAACCTGGTAAAAACCTTCGTTTTTTCTAATGCTTATAGAGAAGCTCTTATCCCAACCATATGCCGTACGCTGGATTATTCGGCTGCACAGGAAGGATTTGGGTTGCAGATTGTCGGAAATTACGGCACGGGTAAGTCACACCTGATGTCCCTCATATCTATTTTGGCAGAGGATGTCAAAATGATGGAAATGGTGAATGAGGAGAGCGTTTTTTCTCATTTAGAAAAAATTGCGGGGAAGTATCGAGTGCTTCGTTTCGAACTTGGCCACAGCCAGAGTTTATGGGAAATCATCACTTTCAAGATAGAGGCCTATCTGAAGGAGTTGGGAGTTGAATATTCCTTTAAGGGAGATGAGTCATTTTCTTATCAGGAACGTTTGCGGAAGATGATGGCGGCATTCGAAATCAAACATCCAGATTATGGTTTTCTGGTGGTTGTTGATGAAATGTTGGCGTATTTGAAAGGGCGAAGCACAGCTGACAAGCTCAATTTAGATCTTCAAGTATTGCAGGCACTTGGACAAGTTGCAGATGGTTCTCGCTTTCGAGTAATCTTTGGAGTACAAGAAAAGATATATGAATCAACAGAGTTTCAGTTTGCAGCTGATATGCTCAGCAAGGTGAGTGATCGATATCGAGACTTAACAATTACAAAGGAGGATGTCTCATTTATCGTGCAAAATCGCCTGCTAAAGAAGGATGAGCATCAAAAAGCAGCCATTCGAAAACACTTAGAACCCTTTCAGAAATATTTTATAGGCTTGCACGGGCGACTCGAGGAGTTTGTTGAGTTATTCCCAGTTCACCCCAGTTATTTTGACAACTTTCGTCGGATCCGCTTAAAGAGCCAGCGGGAAATCTTGCGTACTCTAAGCGAACGTTTCAGCCACATGCAGGACGAAGAGGTTGCTGCAAATGATCCTGCTTTGATATGCTATGATTCATACTGGGATGATATCATTCATAGCTCTGACTTGATGGCTAATCCTGACGTGCGCCGGGTTAGGCAGGCAATGGAAGTTGTAGAAGACAAGATTGATACTTTTTTCACGGCAGCTCGCGCTAGTAAAAAAACTCTTGCCAGAAGAATTGCTCATGCTGCTGCTATCAAGCTTTTGCAGGCAGATCTCCCTCAACAAAATGGTACTACCGCAGAGCAATTGGTGGAAGAGCTTTGCCCAGTTATGGCGCTTGCTGATGATCGGGAGTTTTTGATTGACGCCATCGGTTCTGTAGCCAAAAACATCATCTCTGCTACCTCAGGTCAATACTTTGATCAGAACCGTGAAAACGAAGAGTTTTTCCTACGCATTGAGGGAGGGATCAACTTTGATCAAAAGATCGAAGATTATGCGCTAAACATGGAGGACTGGCGTAAGGATGAATACTTCTTCAAGTTTCTTGAAGTCGCATTGCCCCTGGATTACGAGACTTACCGCAGTGGATTTAAGATTTGGGCGCATGAACTGGAATGGAAGTCCCACAAAGCTTTCCGTCAGGGGTATATATTCTTCGGGTATCCTGATGAAAAATCTACTACCCATCCTCAGCAGCACTATTACCTATATTTTCTGCCCATTTTTGCTTCGCTTGATCGCAAGTTGACCCATACCTCGGATGAGGTGTATTTCCTGTTTGATGGATTGTCGGAGGAGTTCAGGGAAGTGGTTACCCGTTATGGAGCGGCTTTAGCCTTGCAGGGACAAGCAGATAGCAGCCAAAAACCGTTTTATCAGCAGAAAACCAAGCAGTTGCTGGATCGTGCACGGAACTTGTTCGACGCTGAGTATCTGACGGTCGGAAAAGTTGATTATAAGGGCAAAGTTCAGCCCCTAAATGGATTTCCCAATCCTGGATCAGGAGCAGGAAAGGATCTTGTACTTTCCCAAATTGCCGCAACGCTACTGGACGACCATTTTATAGCCGAAAATCCAGATTACCCTCAATTCAAGCAACTTGGAGAATCGCTCACAACAGCTAATTTTGCTCGATCAATCAAGTCTGCGCTCAACAAAATAAATCGGCCTGAGCAGCCTGACCGAACCGCCGAGGCCATACTCAATGGCCTTGGACTATGGGAGCCGGGACAATTGGTATGGAAAGAGTCCCCCTATGCGCGATATTTTCATCAGCAACTCAAGGAGAAAGGGCCTGGTAAGGTCCTTAATCGGGATGAGATCCTTATAGATCGAAATCCATATGGAAATGAGCGCATTTACGTATCAGAAAAATTTGAGCTGGAAGCAGAGTTTAGCTTTTTGGTATTGGCTACCCTTGCCGCTTTGGGAGAGGCTGAAATCGTACTTCACTCCGGCGAGACTATTAACGCCAACCAACTCCACTTACTTACCAAGCTCGATCCTATTGACTATTGGGCGTTCTCACATATCAAGGCACCAAAAGACCTCAACCGGGCAGTACTACGAGAGTTGTTTATCCGGCTGCTGGGACGGGATCTTAGTAGGCAACTCCATTCAGAGCAAACCTTCCTAGCTCTAAATGCGAAAGCAGAGCATATTGCCTCTGAAAGCTTGCATTTGGTTCAGAAAGTACGCGATGGCTATCAGGTACGTAGTGTTACCCTGGTGACACCTGAGGAGGGTATGGACTATCGTGTAAAGCTAATGGCGCTGAAGGGATTTGCAGATGAGTTACAGCGCTATAATAGTGAAGCAAAGCTCAAAAACTTCAAGTTTTCAAAGGAGGAAGTAGTGCGACAACTCGAAGCATTGCCACTTTTGGAAAAGTTGAAATCACTCATTAATAGAGCCAAAAACCTTGAGCAGGAAGTCAGCTATCTGATGCAGGCTAAGCAGTACTTGTCTGATGGAGAGTTGAAAAAGGAGTTAGAAAATACTATTAATGCTATACCTGAGCAAATAGCCAGAGAAGACCCAGAAAGCCATGCTACTTTTCAAAAAAGGATAGATGCCCTGAAAAAGCGCTACGCCGAGTACTACCTCAGTGAATATCTCCGGCACCGAATCAGTGAAAAGGAAGACACTCAAAAACTGGCTCTGATGGACAGCGAAGCGAAGTACCTCTGCGACGTTCTGAAAGAGGCAGAATTCTTGCCTACCAGTAGGTATCAGGGCTGGCTTGATGACTTGGGAAGCCTGCAAAAGGCTAATCCTGGGGTCAACCTGAACGCTATTCTGGAGCTACCTTTTCAGGATAATTTCAATCCAAAGGCGTTGCTTAATCAGGCTCCCCGTAAAGTGGATGACCTGAAAGAAGAACTGGGCCAATTACTCTCCCAATGGACCGAAGTCCTACGTGGTGTGGTAGATGATCCTGTGGTTAAGAAAAACCTCACCCTTCTCAATCAGTCTGAGCAGGAACTGGTGAGGAACTTTGGTGCAGGAAAGGTTAATATCAACCGTCAGAATGTACTCAAGCTACGCAAGGCCATCGAACAATTAAACCGTGGGCTGGACCGGGTGGATCTCAATCCCGCCGAATTGCGAAGTGCTTTCCAAAAACCTATGACCCAAGAGGAAGCTGTCGAGGCGTTCAAACGCTACCTCGATAAGCTCACTGTAGGCAAGGAGCGAGAAAAAGTAAGGATTGTATGGAAATAACAAACTGATGGCTCATGGCACAGCTAAAAAGCAGTTGCGGATATGTCATACCAGCTTTGGAGCAGGCGTTGCAAAATTTCGCTAAAGACAATGAGGGTATCCAAAAGGGCCAAATAGCGGCTCTTCTGGCGCACCTATCCTCTTTCGAAGCAGACGCTACCTTCCCCATTGACCAATTGCCCGAGAAGCAGGATGCTGTGCTCATGGTGCTGCATAACCTCTTTACAAGAGGAATGCCTACCCACTTGCCATGGGGGATCGAAGAAGAAATAGGAGAAAGGCTAGGAGGGCTTTCAAAATCTGAAGAACGGGGCAATTTGTTCCACGATACAGGCCAGTTAACCAAAGAAGATCTAGGCCTTTTTTGGCGAGCATTACACATTATCGACCCAAGGCTCGATCGTAAGGATCTAAAGATCGCATATCAACAAAGTTGGGAAGAACTCGATAGCGGATGTGAAGAAGATTTTTGGTTCAAGAGAATACCTGAGGGAATGGGAAATGAGCCTTGGTACACCCAACTTTTTGAACCCCAGAGAAGCCTGACAACAATGGTTGAGGAGGGGGGAATTCCTGCCTTACTTAGACATAACTTCACCGAGCAACGGGCTGACTTTGTATTAGAACTTCCATACCACTGCAAGGGGCATGAGTACCGTGGAGTATGCATAGAAGTGGATGGCCCCCACCATAAGGCTTTAGGCCAACAGCAACTTGATACCCAGAGAGATGATGCCATCCATCACTCCCAATGGCTACGTACTTTTCGTTTTCCGACGAGTCAGATAGGAAAAACCTCTTTCCATCAAGAATTTAGAGACTTAAGAGGCAAGGTTGAAAAGCACCATTTCCTGCAATATGTTAGAAAAAACTACCACTCTCCACTATATGAATCAGGCGAAGGGCTTCGGGCCCTTCAGTACGCTCTGACACCTTTTGGAGTAGCGCGCATTCAGCTGATCCTTCTCAGAGCTATAATGGCAGGCGTTTTGTCCCTCGATGCAGACAGCTGGTCTTTGGCAGTGTTGGAGCGGGACATTCCTTGTGCTCAACTGACTGTTAACAACTTCAGAAGCTTTTTGTCCAACCTTTTCCTATTGGAAGGCAAGGGGCGCATCGCCCCCGAGATAAAGTTGCAGGTATATTGCAGCCCAGAATTTATAAACTGTGAGCTGCATCAGGGCCAGCAAGTCCTTCCTGTGACAGATCTGGCCGAGGACAGCTATCGTTATGACCTGTTCATCGACATTAGCCTACTTATGAGGGGAGTCAGGCTCCGATCGCTGGTCAAGGTAAGCGCCGATCAAGTAGTAACCATCAGATCTGCTTATCAGGTACATAAACCCGCTCCCGTGATGTGCGGCAAGCGGATTGATTGGAGGGCAGTATGGGAGCAGGAAGAAAAACAGCCTCACCCTTTAGCAGAGAAAGCACTGTCTTTTCTCCTCCAGCAGGTATTTCGGAAAAAGGCATTCCGGACAGGTCAGCTCCCTATTTTGCATCATGCCCTAAAAAACAGAACTGTAATCGGGCTACTACCCACTGGAGGAGGAAAGTCGCTTGCTTACCAGGTGGCCAGCCTGCTCCAACCGGGTCTTACCTTGGTGATTGATCCCATCAAGTCATTGATGAAGGACCAGGTGGACAGTTTGGTACGCAGCGGTATCAACCGAATGGTCTTCATTAACTCCTCTCTTTCTCGTAAGGAAAAGGAAGTAGCGCTGCAACGTTTTGAGGAAGGGCAGGCCCAACTCTGCTTTGTATCCCCTGAAAGAATGCAGATGGTGGATTTTCGGAATATCCTGGCATCTATGTATGATGAAGGCAGGTACTTTGCCTATGCAGTAATCGACGAAGTACACTGTGTATCGGAGTGGGGGCATGACTTTCGAACGTCCTACCTTTTCCTGGGAGCCAACCTTCTACAACACTGTCGGAGCTACCAAGGTAAAGTAGCGCTCTTCGGTCTGACTGCCACAGCATCATTCGACGTGTTGGCCGACGTACAGCGCGAGTTGGGAGGCAACGACCCTAAAAATGAAATCCCAGATGAGCAGATCGTACGCCACGAAACCACTAACCGCGATGAGATTCAGTTTATAGTAGAGGAGGTGAATATAGATGATGCCATATTGGATGAGGTAGGTGGGCCAAATCTGGATGAGTGGAGAATTAAAGAAGCATTAGGCAGGACCAAACGAATCGCGATTGAGAAATGGCTTGGGGAACTGGGAGACAGAATGCCGTACTTTAACGAAACCCCAGCTGCTGTCATCAGCCAGGAACTGGTAGAGCTTACTTATGAAGGGGATAATAAGCCAACCCAAGAAGAGATTTTCAACAATATACGTCTCGCTGAAATCGCACAGCCCTTCTGGCAGAACAACGGCTGCAACGCAGGGATCATCTTTACGCCTCACCGAAGTTGGTACTTTGGCGTAACGGACAAATATGGCAATCCGGGTAGAGCAGCAGGCATCTACGACTATCTCACTACTAAGCTCCCTAAGGTGCGCTTTGGCACCTATATGGGAGCTAAACAAGATGAAGAGGGGGGTACTCATATATCTTCCAGAGTTGACAAAGACAACTTTGATAACCAGGAAAAATTCCTGGCTAATGATATAGACCTTATGGTCTGCACCAAGGCGTTTGGGATGGGAATTGACAAGCCCAACATCCGCTTTACCCTGCACTTGAGCTACCCTAGTTCTATTGAGAGCTTTGTACAGGAGGCGGGTCGTGCCGGTCGAGACCGTAAGTTAGCCCTAGCTGTATTGCTGTATAACAAACAAACATTTGATTTTTATAATGGAATAGTCGAACCTGACTACGACATCCAAAATTTCTTTCACAACAATAGCTTCCGTGGTGTTGCCAAAGAATATACCATGCTCCACGAGCTTCTCTCCTGGGTGCGGTGGCCATCCAATACGCATCCAGAAGGAGGTGAGGCGGGAATCGAAAAGAAACTCGTTAAGATGGACATAGGAGCAGAGAAAGAACAAATCATTCCATTTTTTAGCCCGAAAACAGATCCACTTTTATTTGTCGGTGAGGCTCATGAGATGCTAACCCAATTGGAGGAAGGCATTTCTGAGCATAGAGTGCGGACGACCCTACAAAGTTTCGTTCATAATAAGACCGAAATCAATGCATACAATATCCTTCAGGCCATCGGCCCACATCAAAAATGGCAAGCAAATGAATGGCGGGAAAAGGTAGCAGAACGGGATGCAAGAGAAGGCAAACCGCCAGGCGATTTTATGCACCAACTCGACCTGCTATTTTCAGGGGATCGTAATAAGAGCGACACCGAAAAAGCCCTCTACCGGCTCTCCCTCATAGGCGTGGTAGATACCTACACCGTTGACTATAACCAAAAGACTTTCACGGTAGCCTATACTAAAAAGGAAGAGGCCCAGTACCTGGAGCACTTTCGCCACTACCTCAATAAGTTTTACCCGACCAATAAGGTCGAAAAAGCCGTGGACAGCCTGGTTCAGCGGTCTGAACATACGCTGATTCGCAGGATGCTAGGTTACCTATTGGAGTTTGCTTATGACCAGATCGCCCGCAAACGCCGGGAAGGCATCAAAACCATGAAGGAGTTCTGCGAATTGGGCCTCAAGTACTCAGACAAGGGGCAGGCTAATCGCGAAATGAAAGCATTTATCCACCTCTATTTCAACTCCAAGTATGCCCGTAGCGACTATCAGCTGGTATTAGACGATCCGGAGGCCGTAGCTGCTTATCGCAGCTTGCCTAGCCAACAGGAACGATTTGAGCTGAGCGATGCTACCTATAACCTGTCTCTGCAGGACTGGACAGATGGGGGGAAAGAGGCCCATATCGATTGGGTATTTGACTTCATGCAAATCACCCTGGATGACTATCAGAATACCCCAGTAGAAAACCTCAAGCACCTGCGAGGTGCTACCACCCGCCTCCTCATCCTCAATCCGGACAACTATACCTGTCGGCTCTTAAGAGCCTATACCAATGCAGTACTGGCCGAACGGTTACCTGATCAATCTAGCTTACCCACTGACTCCATCCTGGAAGATATGCGTATGGGCATTACAGCCTGGGCTCAGGAAGTGAGCTCCCGCGAAACCCTGGTAGCGGAAATGCAAAACTACCTCCAGGAAATTCTGATCCAACTGGACGAAAACAAAGAACAATACCATGAATTCGTCGCAAATATCTGGGAGCAAGCCATGCTATTTACCCATCTCGCCTGGACCCAGCGCTTTGCCCACGAATATGCCCAAGTTGTACAATCCATAACGATTCCCCGATGAACACCCAAGTACACCAAGCTCTGGGAGAGCTTCAGGATGCCTTGCGCGACATCCATCAGTTTAGTCACCAGTTGCAGCAGACCCAAGCCAGCACTGATATTGCAGCCAAAGCTGCCTCGCAGAGTGCTAGCAAATCAGTGGAGTACCAGGAACTCCTCAAGCAGCAGGTGCAGGAAAGCCTGGGAAAATTGGATGACATGGCACAGCAACTACTTGGCAGCGTTAGCCAGGCGGGAGAGAAACTTGGCACACTGACCCAGCAGCGAGCGCAAACCCTAGCAAAAGATGTTGCCGACGAGGTGGCTAAAATACAAGGGGATATCCACTCGGTTACTGAACCCTATGAATCATTGAGCCAGGAAACCCAAAAGCTGGTGGAATACCTGAAGTCTGTCAACTTCCCAGCCCGCCTGGATAAACTGGAACAACAGACCGGTGTACTCACCAAAGCCCTTAACCATGAGGTGAGTGGGTTACAAGCCTTGCGTAACGAGATCGATGAACTCAGCAAGTCGCAAATTTCTCTTAAGAAGACCCAGTTATTATTTGGAATCAGCTCACTAGTTCTCCTGCTAGTCATCCTGATAAAAATGTTTCTATAATTATTACCAACCCGATGAAAACCGACGCCATCCTCTCGGTCGAGGACTTCATCCAAAAAGCCCAAGCCGGTAAATTCGTCATCCCCCCCTACCAACGCGGCTACAAGTGGGGCGTACCCGACGCGGATCAAGAAGAAGCGGTAGGCGTCTTGATGGGGAACCTGCTGGATGCTTTTAAGCAAGGAAAGGCCGAATTCTTCATTCAGGGAGTTACCGTCTTTGAGAAAGACAAAGATGTATACCTCATCGACGGGCAGCAGCGCACTACCACCCTCTACCTGTTGCTGGGTTACCTTACTGGGCAGCCGCCCTTTGAACTCCACTACACCATCCGGAAGGATTCGAATGACTTCCTACAGAAGCAGGAGAAGAAAGGCATATTTTCATTTATCCAAGCCTGTCGTGTCCTGAAGGCCGGAGAAGAGTGTCCTCACTATGAGCAGAAGGATTACCAAGATATTTTTTATTTCCAAAAGGCCATTTGCACCATCCATAAGCAATTGGTGAAAAATAAATTCCTACAAGGCCAAGCGGATGGCCTCAAAGCCTTTGAAAAATATGTAAGAGAAAAGGTCAAGCTCTTCTACGTCGTCATACGGGAAAGCCAAGCCTCCAAAACCTTCCGTTTGCTCAATGGCGGCAAAGCCATCATGCTACCCCAGGAACTGATCAAGGCGGGCTTTCTAAGCAAGGCTTCGCGGGTCATGGGGCAAGGTAGCATCACCTCCGAACGGGATCAACTCTCCCAGGAGTGGGAAATCAATGCGCTGCGCAGCCGCTACGCCCGCCAATGGGACCGTTGGATCTACTGGTGGCGACGACCGGAGGTCAAAGCCCTCTACCGCAACGATGACACCCCCTTGGGCCTATTGCTCCCCATTTATCATCAAAAGGAATACCCAGAGAAGCCTACCCCCCAACTCACCTACAAATCCTTTTCAGATGCGTTCATGAAAGATGCGCCAAAAGCCAAAGAGCAGTTCGGCAAATTGCGGAAGCTGCAAAAGCGCTTCGAAGATTGGTTCCATGATACCCACACGTACAACTACCTGGGGCTGATCATGCGGGTGGGAGGAGGCACAAGCGCCATTCTATACTTACTAGAGGAGGCTGATAAGAAGTCGAAGGAAGGTTTTCAGGAATCGCTTAAAAGTTATGCTAGGTGGATTCTCCTAGGAATTTCCCACAAGGATATAATCGGTCAAGATGAAGAGGCAAATCAGAAAAGGCAGTCTAGTGCACTGGAAATGTACAGACGACTGGCTCAGAAGCATGTCTACAAAAAGGAAGACGATGACGATAAGAATGCTAAAGAGGATGCTTTTCGGCAGTTGTTGAGACGAAATGTAGAGATGGACAACGAAGTAGGCCGCAGGTTTGATTTCTCGCTCTATACAAAACGATCGCTGGAACATATTCATCCGCAATCTTGGGAAAATGAAGAAGCGCGTAGGCTCAAATTTGACCCGGAGGAAAAGTTGTCTGTGGATAGCATTGGGAATCTGGTTCTCTTAGGAGGTGATGACAATGCTGCTTTCAGTAACTGGGACTTCGAAGGGAAAAAGGCGATTTACTTCGGCAAGGAGGAACCTGAGAAATTAAAAGAAAAACCCCTCAAATGGAGCCTCAAGCTCCTCCACAGTGTATCCATCTTCTCGAATTCCAAGTGGAACGCGGAAACCATCCGGCAAAACCAACAGACCTTCCTGGCGGAGTTACGCCATTACTATGACCCACCTGAGGATACCACCGATGAAAACACCCAACCCGCACAACCCCAAAACCCATAACTCAAAACCCCAAAACCTCAAAACACAAAACTTCCCTCCCCATGAACACATTAAATAGCGGCGACTCGCTTACCCTTGCTGACCTCTTCAGTGGTGATCAGCGAAAAATCATCATCCCCGACTTGCAGCGCGACTACTGCTGGGGAGATGAAAAGCCCGGTAAAGACGGCAAAAACGAGCTGGTAACCGGCTTTGTCGAAAGCATGATTATTGCCTACCAGGATTACAACCGAGGACTTGAGGAGGCCCTACGTTCGGATGTTGAGACTCGGACAAACTCCCCGGAAAACTCCGCGCAACTCACCCAAACCCTGATCCTCGCTACCCGCAACCACGAGCGGGCGCAAGCCCGGGAGAAAACCCGCATGGGGTTGATCTATGCCTACGAAAATCCGACCCACTTTCTCCACCTCTGCGACGGGCAGCAGCGCATTACCACCCTCTACCTGCTCCTTGGGATGCTCTACCGAAAGGTACGGATAGACGGCAAGCCTGAATCTACCCTGGGCCAGCGGCTGATCTCTGACTACGAGCGCAAAGACGATTGGGAACCCTACCTGCAGTACGCCATCCGCGAGAGTACTCTCTATTTCCTCAGCGACCTGGTGCGCTACTTCTTTTGGGGAGATGAGCAAGAGGCTGAGAACGAACGCAAAGCCGATACCAAGCTAGAGGTAACGGACCTACAAGCCCAATCCTGGTACTTCACCGATTACAACCTGGACCCCAGCATCCAAAGCATGCTCAGCGCCCTGGCGTTGATCAACAAACAACTCGAAAAGCGTAATGCCGCCTGGTGCGAAGACTTCGGCCACTTCCTCTGCGAGCAGGTGGAGTTCCTGTACTTCGACCTGGAAAACCGCGCCCACGGCGAAGCCGTCTTCGTACTGATCAATACCACCGGCAAAGAGCTGACGACCACCGAAAACCTCAAGCCCCTGCTGCTGGGAGAACTCCCACTGGATGAGCAGGAAAGTTACGGCAGGGATTATTGGGAAAAGTGGGAGACCTACTTCTGGAAAAACCGCAGAAGCAACGAACACGAAGCCGACCCCGGCCTAAAAGACTTCCTGACCTGGTACCTGCGTATCCGGGATAGCAAAAATGATCTTTTAGCCCTGAGCAAAGAGTTTGAAGGAGAGAGGATCAAAGGGGAACTCGAAAGCATTGAACAATACTTCCAGGCCCTAGAATCCCTCTGCGAATGGCTGGCCGACAATGAAAAAGCCCGCGAAATCATGGGGTTGGAAACCGAGGGTGGTAATATTTTATCCTCCCTTCGCAGCCTCAGCCAAACGGGCAACAATCCTGCCCAGCAGAACCTATTGCTTCCCTTGCTGGCATATTGGCATACGCATCGGAAAACACTTTCACAGGAGGCTACGAATTCCGCTGCACGGGATCGGGCTCTCCTACGTGTCCTCCGCCGCCTCCGCCAAAACCACTACGACCAGCGCTGGTCATGGCGCAAAGATCGCTATGTGGATTGGCGATATGTCTTACAAATGGTCGAAGCCAGCAAAATCTACATCAGCGAGGAAAGATGGGATGTCAGCAGTTTTACCCAGCCTAAGGAAGGCTTCTCCTTTGAAAAGAAGGAAAATGTTGAACAGCCCTCACCAAACGCATGGTTCGGTCCGATCAATCAAATCAACCAGAAGCTGCGTGAGGTGGACCCTAATGCCGTGAATGAATGGGAGGATCATGAAGATTTTCTTGGAGACATAGAGCCTCTTCTTAAGGTTGCAGAAGTGGATATGAATAGGCCGCTAGACATTTCAAAAGAGGCTATTGAGAAGCTATCGCTTTTCTTTGAGACTTACCCCAAGGTATTGCCCCATTCCGACAAAATCCCATTCTCCGACGTGCGCCACAAAAACCTATTTCGATTGTGCCAGCTACTTTACATGGGATATGCTGCATACGGTTGGGTAAAGGGGCACTCATGGCGGCTAAATTATCCCAACAAGGAGAAAGGATATAGGGGAATCGATACGGATTTCTTTTATCAGATATGGCAAAAAACCACAGAAGCAGAAAAACAGAAAGCCCCGTACATCCTTAGCAGTTGGCTCGATGAGAAGCTCAAGGAGAAATTTCTTTCGCTAGAGCTCAATTTAGAGGGCTCTCTTCTTGAGGTTCAAGAAGACAACTATAAGTGGAGTCAGCTTGATAAGTGTAGGCGACTGTGGGCTATATTGGAATACCAACATGCGCTAATCCATAAACCTGATCAAGAGCTAGACTACAATGGTTTCCGTTGCGCTATTGGAACGTATGACGAACTTTCGCGGAATCAATGGTTGAAGGGACTAGAGGCGGAAGGCGGTTACTACTCCATGGAAAACCTCCTGTTAGGAGCGACCTTCCATAACAACAAATCCGGCGGCTTTGGCTATCAAGCTTTCCCACTTATGGCGAAAGGGCATGAGGAACAACAGGAATTTAAAGATCTATCAGCCGAGGAAAAGCTCCGAAAAATCCGAGAAAGGAGTGCCTACCTCAAAAGCTTACTTGCACCTCTGGCTCCAGATGTAGCTCAATCCTGATACAATCAATCCGTAACCTCCCCATGCCTACGAAACTACCAAACCCAACCCGTCCTGTCCACCTTTTTGATGAAATGATTTCGATGCCAAAGAATAAGAACTTCCAGAAGCGGATTACTGTCTTGGACGAGTGCTTTGCAAATGCGCAAGGGCGGTTCACGCTGGAGAAGCTACAGGATATTTTGGAGGAAAGGGTCGGGAGTAGGCCGTCTCGGAAGACGGTCCAAAACGATATCCGATATATCCGAGATTTGATCGAGGATCAAAATAGTAAGAAAGGGTTTGCAGAGGATGTACCCGTTTTTAAAGAGAAGCTTTTTGACGGAAAGAAAAAAGTATTCAAATATACCCTGCCTGAGTTTGCACTAGGCAAACAGTTGCTTAGTAAATCGGACCAAGAGCAGCTATTGGAGACCCTGGCCATATTGAATCGATACAGAAATCGAGAGGATTTTCAGTGGCTGGATGAGCTGATCCCTCGAATCGAGCGGATCTTTCACCTGGTTCATACAGACTATGACAATTTGATCAGCTACCAGTATAACCGAGATTATTCAGGGCAGTCCTGGCTAGGTAAATTATACAATCAATTGTTACGTAAGAAAGTGATCAAGGTCGAATATCAGGCATTTGGTGAGGAACGAAGTACCCTACGGACCATTCATCCCTATCACCTGAAGCAGCACAATGAGCGATGGTTTCTGTTTGGCTACCAACAGGATGAGCACTATACAGGGATTACTAACCTCGCTTTGGACAGGATTATAGGTTTCTCCGAGACTACAGAGGACATTTTGCCTGATACCGTGAACTGGGGCGATTACTTTGATGACATGATTGGGGTTTCCAAGGCCACTGATGCTCAGCCAGTGTGGATTACGTTGAGGTTTGCATCTACCCGGATCAAGTATGTACTGACCAAACCTCTACATGGGGCTTCTCAGCGGTTGGACAAAGCAGACCCCGAGGGACGAACCATCGCAATCAAAGTCATACCCAACAGGGAGCTGTATCAGCAAATCCTCTCTTTTGGAGCAGACGTGGAGGTGCTAGCTCCTGATTTTATCAAAGAGCACTTGGCAGAGCATGCCCGAAAGCTACTGAGCTATTATACAGAGTAGGTGTGTAAATAGATTGCACCCCTGATGTTGACATTTGAAACAGTGGAGCAAGAAGATCGTGCGGAAGGCGAAGGTCTAGAATAAATAGGTAAACACCATGAGTTTCATCTCTAGCTTAACCCATCAGCAATGTACTGCTGCCTTCAACCGTCAGCCCTTATGGACTTATGATCTGAAAGAATCAGGTTTTCAGAAGCTAAGTAAAAAACTGGCGTCTCAGCCTGTTTTCCAGATCGATCCGCGCGATGCGGCCCTTTACTACTCTGAATGGTGGAAAAGATGCTACATGGGGGGGAAACCAAGTAAACAGGAAGTTTACGAGTCTCTCCTTACTTATGGAAGTCCTCGGTTTAGCAGCGATGATTTCTACAAACTCGCTCGCCGTGGAGCTCAGCAGCTGGGGGTCAAGTGGATCAAAAAGCAAAACACCCTTTACTTCAGAAGCCTGTTGCTGCAAGGCGGCTTACCGCTGGCGCATATTTCGCAAAACCAAGGGGCGTACCAGGACTTCCTGCAAGCGGTGCTTGATGAACAGCCAGAGACCATCGAGGATTTCACCTTCAACCCAGACATACTAAAATACCTTCCTCCTTCCAGTCAGAATGACATAGTTTATGAGAATTGCCTGGCCATCGTCAAGTCTATTCTTAAAGACGAAGACACCTATGACGTCTTGTTCCAGTCCGATGATTCGCTAAAACGCATCAGCGACAGCTTGAAGGTACGAAAGCAATCTCTGGAAAAGAGGATTCGGGAGTCCAAGCCACAAAATTACTGGCTCCTACGGGTGGGGCAAGAGGGGACCGAGATCAGCCTTCGAATTGGATTGGCAGATGCCTACACGGTAGGCTCTCTTACTAACATCCTAGGTTTTCATCCGGATGAGAGGGAGTATCAGCTATTCGTCAATGAAGATTTGATCTGTGTATTTCGCCGGACGATCGGTGGAGGATACCGCACTGAATGGTACGGGCAGCAGAGTCAAACGTGGAATGGGGAAAGTAATTTACCTTATTCGTACGTAATCAGCGGCGGCAAGAAACGAGAGCTAAAGGACTTCATTCAATCCACCCCAAACCTGACGGAGCCCAGTCTTTGGACTCGTTTCTCAGATGATGAGTGGAGGCTGGTTAAAGGCGGAGGCACCCGCCACAAAGAGGCGGCTCTGCTTTTTCCATCTCCATGGCAAGGAGGCCTGGAGGTGACTTCTATCACAATAGATGAAGTTTCGCTGAGCTGGATGCCTTTCGAAGGGGAAACTTCCCTGGTCCTCGGAGAAGAAACGCGACGGTATCGAAGCGAAGTGAGGTCTTTTGATTGGACGTTGGTATCTGAAAAGCCAAACTGGATAGTCAAAGGCAGCCTGCCCATTATGCAGGGGAATTTGCGTGTAAACGTTTACGATGAACGGAATCGGATCGTCCCTGAGGACAGGCGAGAAGTATGGGTAAGGCGAAAGAATTCTCTTGCTCAGTGGACGTTGATACGAGCCAACCATGGTCCTCTACCCCTGGGTTACCTTGAGGTAAAAATTATCTTTGAGGACGTGATTGCTTTCGACGCATGTTTTAACCTCGGCGATCTACAGGTTTCCTTTCAAAAGCAAGCGATTGATCAGGCTGAAGTCCAGGTTGCCAAATGGGGGGGCTTTCAATTCCGGTTGGAGGAGACGCCGGATATGGAGGCGAACCGAATAGACGATGGCTATGCTTTGAATTTGATATCAGGGTATGCCCGGATTCCTACTGTAATAAAAGGAACCATCGGGCATAGGAACGGTCGATCTCTACGTTTCGAAATGCGCTCGCCTTTTGAGGGGTTAGCCATGACTGACCATACAGGACGTGTTTTGGAGAGAGGAGCCAATTTGTCGTTTGCTGATTTATATGGAGTGAGGTTGCTGTGCACGCCGGGCAGGGCCACGACGCTCGTCATGAGAAATGACAACGATGACCATGCAGGGATCACGATAGAGAAAGAGATTAACCTTGCCTCTTTTCCTCTCATTTCTTTCATTGATGAGATCACCCGATTGCTCTACATCAACGATGTGATGGACCATCGGAGCAGAGTCTCTCTGACGATGACTGAGGGAAATTCAGTGGAAGTGTACTACATCTCGAAGTTTAGCCACACCCTTGATATAGAGCAACAAGCCGAATTTCAGGTTAAATTGTTGGAGTCGAATGATGAGCTGGACCTGTTTGCCATTCCGTTGAGTGGCCGAGTGGAAGACTTGCAGGCCATTCCTTTAGTGTCAGAAGGGGGGGGCTATGCCTTACCTAGGCAGCATAGCAATAAGCAGTTCATCATCGTGTCTCCTCTAGAGGGAGGAACTCAAGTGATGCCTCGTTTTGTCAACTGCGATGAGGCTTATGAGGGCGAAAGTAGGGAGGCGCGAATATCCCAATTCCACGATGATCTGGCAAATTCGGCATTTACCGATGACGCCTGGGAGAGGCTATTGGTGTATTTTAACATTTGCAAAAAGTACGAAATCCCCTATTCTACCTTTGATCAGGTTCGAGCGTTGTCTATGAGTTCTCAGGTTGCAGCAAGGGCCTTTTTCTTTTTGGGGATCAACCAGGACGAGGTTGATATTTTTATTCAGAAGGTAGTGCCTAATCTTGAGCAGGAACTGGGTTTCTGCTTTCACTGGGCGTATTATCAGGACTGGGGGCGAGCTTTCGATGAAGTACTTGGCGCATACGGCCAAAATAAAGATACTATAGAAGCTATCGCTCCGTTGCTGGCCCTTTACCTGCAGGAAAGTGGCCTGGAAGTGCTCAACGCTTTCATCAACACTGGAAATGTGGCTGAGAGGAAGCAGGTCCTGCACAGCGATATTCGCCATTTGCGCGCAAGCTTGGGGGAAAGGGTTCTCAACGAGCTTCCAGATATGGGACCTGCGATAAGCAGCGACTATCAAATCCCCATTCACGCACACCTGCCGGTCAAGGTAATCCTCAAGTCCGCTATTGCTGTGGGAGAGTCTGTCAAGGGAGTCTCGGTCGAAAAACCGATTTGGGGGGGAGACGACCACCGGAGCAGGCTCCGGCGATACATTCAGTATAGCCAATACCTCCATCCCCAGTTTTATTCAGATATCATTTTACACGTCCTCTCAAATTCCTAATGTCATGAACTTTCAAGCCTTTTATCAGAAAACCCAGCAAAGACTCACTGATGCCATCCTTTCACTTTGGGCCACCGGAGACAAAGAAATGCAGGATTACTTCCGATCTCTCCTGGAGGATGAAAGAATGCCCATCATGGCGGAAGCGATCTTTCAGAACACCTTCCCATGGGAGCAAGGCGAGCAGGTATTCTCAGAAACGGGAGATGTGTTTGATGGGGCTTTTATCGAGGCGCTTGACCGCATCACGAACCAAGAGTTTCGCTTTCCCAAGGACAGGCATCCCTATAAGCATCAGCTCAAAAGCTGGCGCATGCTGTTAAGGGAGAAGAAGTCTATAGCCGTGACCACAGGTACCGGTTCAGGAAAGACCGAGTGCTTCATGCTGCCCGTGCTGCACGACATATACAAAAACTGCCGCAACCAGGAAGGGATCAATGCCATTTTTCTCTACCCCCTCAATGCGTTGATCGGCAGTCAGCGTAAGCGTATGGATGCCTGGTGTTCGGCCCTGGATGGCGTACACTATGGCCTGCTTACTGGTGATACCCCGACCAGAGAGAGTTCCAAAGAGAAAAAAGAAAAGGCCCTTCCACAGCTCATCTCCCGAGAGCAAATCCGGAATACCCCTCCGCAAATCCTGTTCACCAATCCTACCATGCTGGAATACATGCTGGTGAGGAATGCGGATACGCCTATCCTGGATAAATCCCAGGGGAAGCTGCGGTGGATCCTCCTGGATGAGGCCCATACCTTGACTGGGTCCAAAGCCGCGGAAATGGCGCTGCTGATCCGGAGGGTGATCGATGCCTTTGGGGTTGAGGTGAAGGATGTGCGATTCGCCATTACCTCGGCTACCGTGGGAACGGGTAGTACCGAAACCCTCCAGCACTTCATGTCCAATCTGTGTGGGATCTCTGTCAATCAGATCGAGGTCATCCAGGGCAAACGGGTCAATGACCAGATTCTGGATGCAGACCTTCCAGATGTCTCTCCCGTTCTGACCAAAGATAAAATTGGCCGATTGCGGAATAAGCTCCTGGCGACGGCTTGCCTCAGTCAAAAAGAGATAGGTCATGTACTGGGTATCGAGGGCCATGATGAGCAACTAGCCGCCATCGATCAACTCGCCGAGCAGCAAGTAAAGGGGCATAATCTCCTACCCGTAAGAGGGCACTTCTTCACCCGAGGTATAGGCGGAGTGTACGTTTGCACCAACCGCAAGTGCCCGGAACATGCGCACAAACCTGAAAAAGCCATCGGGACCATGTACACCCTGGCGGAGAAAAAGTGCAAATGCGGGCACCCTTTGCTTGAGCTAATTGCTTGTAGGAGCTGTGGCAACATGATGCTGGAGGGAGAGCGCATCTCTGGAAAGAATGGAGCAACCGTCACCCAAAGGGTCAGCAAGGGGTTTGAGGCCTTTCACATGGACAGTGAAGAGGAAGGGGAGGAATCTACCCCAGCGGCAAAAGCGGGGCAACTGCTGCGCATGATTCCTTACCACCCCAATCACCCCTACCTAAACAAGGCGTTAACACCCTGCTCAGTCAATCAGGAAGGACGAATCGTTCCTACAGGAAATGAGTTTCTGTGGACGGAGGACGAGCAATGCCCCCATTGTAACAACAAAAGTTCCTTCCCTATCCACTTTCGCATTTCTTCGGCCTTCACCAACAGGATCTTGTCTGACATCATCCTGGGCCAGACTCAGCCTGGTGAAAAGGTGAAGGAAGGACAGCTACACAAGGGGAGAAAGTACATCTCCTTTACCGATAGCCGACAAGGGACTGCTAAAATTGCAGCGTTGATCAACATTGACAGCGAGAGCGACTGGACCCGCTACCACACCTATCACTACTTGCTGAGAAAATTGAAAGAGGATCAGCCAGAGGGCAGCTATGAGGAACTGCTCGAAGCCAGGACGTACATGGTTAAAGAATTACAGGACAATCCTCCGCCCCTGATTCGCAGAAAAAAAGAAAAAGAACTCGCCGAGATCGAACGCCAAATCGCGGCAGGAACACAAAATACCCTTCAAAGCCGCTCCACCTGGACCGAGCTTATCGATTTCCTTAAAAATAAAAAGGATTTTCGGGAGCTGTTTTATAAGGTGGCCAGAGGGGAAAACCTACCCACGGAGAACGTAGCCTACGCGAAGTCCTTGCTCTATGATCAGTTCGCCGAGAAGATGTCGAGAGAGCGTTCTCTTGAAAACCTCGGCTTGATTAACCTGGTGTACCCAGGGCTTGGTGGACAAGTGCCCCCTAAAATCGCTGAAAGGCTTGGCATCGATCAACGTGAATGGGAAGACCTCCTTAAAATCGCGGTGGACTATGTCCTTCGAGTCCGGTTTCATTTCCTGCGGGAAGACGAAACCCGCTTGTTTTCCTCCAAGTTTTACCGGCGCAACTATGTTTATCCAACAGACTCAGATGTCTCGGACGTAGATAAATGGCCGGAATTCAAGCCCAACTCTATCGTACAGTCCCGCTTGGTGCTGCTGATCTGTGCGGGGCTGGGGTGGCACGACAAGGAGGCGATTACCGAAACGCCTGCGGATCAGATCAACGATCTGCTCCGTGCCATCTGGAGTGTGCTGGTGAGCAAGAAAGTACTGACAAAGGACGGAGACGGGTATATCCTGAACTTGATCGAACAAAGTCAATTTGAGCTGGCCGGTAAGGAGTACCTTTGTCCGGTTACGCAGCGCATGATCGACCGGCACTTCAAAGGGTATTCTCCCTTTATCAAGGGCAACCTAAGCCCAGAAAACATTCGGAACTTCCGCATCGACGAGCAGAAATCACATGAGTTTCCGTTGTTTTCCCATCCCTTTCATGAAACTCCTGAAAACACGGATGTGGAGCCTGAGCTAGTCTCCGCCTGGCTAGAAGAGAACAGTCAGGCAGCTCGGGAGAAAGGGCTTTGGAACAACCTCCACGAACGCATCTTTGAAAAGGAGCGCCTCTACCTCGCTGGGGAACATTCCGGGCAGCAAGACAAGAAGCGCCTCAAAGAGTTGGAAGAGCAATTTGAGACGGGAGAGATCAACATCCTTAGCTGCTCCACTACCATGGAAATGGGGGTAGATATAGGGGGCATTTCTGCAGTGGTCATGAGCAATGTACCCCCTATGCCAGCCAACTACTTGCAGCGAGCCGGACGGGCCGGGCGGCGCTCTGAGCAAAAGTCGATGGCGCTGACCTTTTGTGCGCCCAACCCAGTGGGGCTACGGACGCTCGGCAATCCTAAGTGGGCTCTGGAACACGACATCGCCCCGCCCAGCCTAAAGTTCGATAGCAAAAGCATCGTAGAGCGACACGTCAATTCCCTCTTATTTGGAATTTTTGTTCGTGGGGCAGACAGGGCTAACCGGGGCCTCAACGTGAAGGAAAAGTTAGATGAGTTTTTCTTCAAAAGTACCCCCACGCCTGCCGAGTCCTTCTTGCGGTGGCTGGAAACCACCGAACCTTCCACCCATTTGATGGCCTTGAGGCATCTGGTCAAGCAGACGCCACTGGCACGTATTCACAAAAATGACGAGGAAGATTCCCCTGAGTTGGCCTCTCAGGAGGCGAACTTTTACTTCCGTTTGGTAGAGGAAAACTTTGCGCGTGTCATCAGGCACACCCAAAAGCAGAAAAAGGACTATGAAGACAAGCTCGAAGGGCTGGCTAAGGAATTTGGCGACAACAGTCCTGCCTACCGGGCTGTGAATTATCAGCTGGGGCAGTTTTTGCAAAAGCACGTGATCGGATACCTGGCCGAGGAAAACTTCTTCCCCAACGCAGGCCTGCCCACCGGGATTGTGGACTTCGAAACCATCACCATCAAAGACCTTAAAAAGAAGCAGCCCACCAGATTCAAATCCAATCCCAGCTACCCCATCGTGCGGGCGCTCACAGAATTTGCCCCAGGCAACTACGTGCTAATCGATGGGTTCAACCATCGTTCCCATGGCATCGTTCTCAGAAATGACTGGGGCAAGTTTGCCGATCGCATCGTGATTCAGAACTGCCGTGCCTGTGGATTTCAGCGCACCGTAGGCCACAGCAAGGTAGATGAGGATTGCCCCAACTGCCAGGGCAGCCATACCTTCGTGGGCATCGAGATGAGCAACGCCAGGTCCCACCGCTTCACCGAGCTCATCGAGCCAGCCGGCTTTGCGGTAGACCTGACTGCTCCAGCTAGTCGGGTAATTGTCGAAAAAAGCAGGCCCCAATATTTGGAGCCCATCCTGTTGAATGTTTCTCCCTGGGCGCCAGATCAAGCTCAAGACGTAGATTTTCGAACCAGCGAAAATCAGGCAGACGCCGAGTTCCTGTTTTACAACACAGGCTCGGGGGATGGCTACAGTGTATGCCTGGACTGTGGGCGGGTGGAGACCTCAGAAGAAAAGCTGAAAGAACACAAACGGCTCAGGGGCGGAAAGGACCGGAATGGAGAAAGCACCTGCACGGCAAACTCTGTGCGTCACCACGTGATCCTGGGTAGCCGGTTCAAGACTGACTTCACCGAGCTCCGCCTCAAACAGGCCGATGGCTCCTTCATTCAGGACAAGACCCTTGCCTATTCTTTGGGCGTGATTCTCACCAAGTCGCTGGCGGAGCACCTGGCTATCGAAGAGTCTGAGCTGGACTTTGGGGTGAAGAAATACAAGGATTACCGCACCATTTTCATTTACGATACAGCCAAAGGGGGAGCCGGCTATGCTTCTCAGTTCAGCATTTATGCAGAAGAGATCATCCAAAAAGCGTTGCAGAATTTGGATAGCTGTGATTGTCAGCTCGCCTGTACCCGCTGCCTGATCGACAGAAGCACCCAATGGCACCTGGAGGACCTGGATCGCCAACGGGCGGTGGAATGGCTCCGAACAGCTTTGTCCCGCCAACTCCCTGCAGACCTGAGTGCGGCTGGACTCACCGTACGCTCGCTGTTTGGATCTCTGCACGATGAAATAGGGCGCTTGCGGTATCACTATGGCATCGAGGCAATCGATATTCACATCAATGAAAAGGTGCCAGAGTGGGACATCGACGACCTAAAATGGGTGAAGCGGTTAACTGGAGAGGGCACCGTAGTGAACCTGGTGATCGAAGGAGAGGTGGTTTACACCCACAATCAGGATAAAATTTCGATGCACAAACTGAGTCATCAGTTCAACCTGAAGCAGGGAGCAGAGGAAAAGGTCGTGGGTTACCCGGTTCACCTGTCGATTGCCCTCAAAAACCAGCAGGTGTGGCAGTATATTTCCTGCATGGATTACGACCACCTCAACAGCCAATGGGGAACAGATCGTCCAGAGCCATACTTCAAAGTGAAAGCGGATAAGCAGAGGGAGTATAAGCCGTTTCCCATGCCCGAATTCGATACGATCAGGCTCTTTGAGTCGCGCATAAAAAGCTCCCCTAAAGATTGTAAAAGCCATGACCTCGCCAGGCTCATGAACGAGGGGTTCACGGGGACCGAGGAGTTTCTAGGTAAGGTAAAGGGGAATTCTTTCACCGTCGCCTACTATGATAAGTTCAACCTCTCCGAGTTTTCTATGCGGCTCATGTTGCAGTTTGTGAACGAACTAAGATCCCTATGGAGCCTAGAGATATCAGACTTAGACGTCTTCCTGGAACCGGAATCGTTTTTCCGTAAATCTGCCCATTATGGTCCCCCCCAGAAACTGTCCCACAACTTTGTACATGACAACGACTACGAGTACCTATTGGAGGAATTGGCTGAAGGCTATGATTTTGACGTGCGCTGCCACCGGCAGGGCAAGCTTCCCCACTACCGCTACTTTACTTTTGAGGGGGAAGACGCTTACTTTGAAATTCGGATTGATGGGGGGATTGCCCATGGCTTGATCCCCTCACCCAATTTACGGGTCGAAGAGCTAGAGGCTAAACCCTTGAAATTCAAGATTAAAAAAAGTGTTGTACACGATATCATCTACAACCTAGACTACAGATGATGGACAATAGGCCCTTCAAAATCCTCTTGGTTAGAATACTCCCAGATCTAGCGCCTTCGGAATGAAGTAACAGCCCACATCCTAGGCAATTACTAATGACCAATTACCAATCACGAATTAATTCTCCCCACATGCCCACAGTCCTAGGCCACACTTTCGATAATGACGACGCCCGCCGCGCCTTTTTCCGCGAAGAACTCCGCAAGCAACTCCCCGAGCTACGCAAGCTCGAAGGCTTCCCCCACGGCACGGACGAGGACATCCTCGCCCTGTCCGACCCGCCCTACTACACCGCCTGCCCCAATCCCTGGCTCGATGCCTTCATCGCCGAGTGGGAGGCCGCCAAGGCTGACACCCCCGGACGGCAGGAGGATTGGGAAGTAGAGGGCCCCTACGCCAGCGATGTGAGCGAGGGCAAAAACAACCCCATCTACAACGCCCACAGCTACCACACCAAGGTGCCCCACCCGGCCATCATGCGCTACATCCTGCACTACACCCAGCCGGGCGACATCGTCTTCGACGGCTTCGCCGGGACCGGCATGACCGGCGTAGCCGCCCAACTCTGTGGCAAGCCCGACGCCGCCCTCAAAGCCAAAATCGAGCAGGAGCGCAAGCAGCAGGGACTCACCCCGCCCGTATGGGGCGCACGCAAGGCCATCCTCGGCGACCTCTCGCCCATCGCCTCCTTCATCGCCTACAACTACAACACCCCCGTGGACGTGCTCGCCTTCGAGCAGGAGGCACAGCGCATCCTCGCCGAGGTAGAGGCCGAGTGCGGATGGATGTACGAGACCCGCCACACCAATGGAAAAATGGGCAAGATCAAGTTTACAATCTGGAGTGATGTTCTTCTCTGTAAATCTTGTAATAAAGAAATGGTCTATTGGGATGTCGCTGTAGATCAGGAAAAGGATGCCGTTTTAAAAGAATTAGTATGCCCTAATTGTGGTGCTAGTCAGGAAAAACGTGAAGCAGAGAAAGCATGGGTTTCTAATCTAGACTCTGGTACAGATGAAGTAATAAGACAGAATAAGATCGTTCCGGTATTTATAAACTATTCTTACGGAGGAAAGCGATACAAAAAGGTTCCAGATCAGGAAGACTTAGATTTGATAGAGAGGGTAAATACAGATGAAATTGCAAATTGGTTTCCAACAGACTTATTACCAGATGGCTACAATACTCAACAACCAATAAGATCAAATGGGGTGAAAAGAGTACATCAATTTTATTCCCCAAGAAACTTACGAACTCTGGCAGCTACATATAGTAGATCAAAAGGGGAACAAAAATTTATTTTAACTGCTCTGATTAAGACACTTTCCCGAATGTTTAGGTGGGCTCCAAAGGGAAAACATACAGCAGGAACAACAGGTACATTATATCTTCCTTCGATCACTCACGAATATCCAATTTTTGATGCTTATCGAAGACGTTTGAGCATTTATAAAGACCTTTTATCGATTCGAGCCCGTTTAGGATTTGATTGTATCATTTTTAGTGGGAGTGCAAGTGCCACAGAGACCCCAACTGACTCAGTAGATTATATTTTTACTGATCCCCCCTTTGGTGCCAATATTATGTACTCTGAGCTAAATTTTCTCCCAGAATCCTGGCTCAAGGTCAAAACCAATAATGGCCCCGAAGCCATCGAGAACAAGGTACAAGGCAAGGGCTTTAGCGACTACGTGCGCCTCATGACGCAGAGCTTTCGGGAGTACCACCGCATCCTCAAGCCCGGCAAGTGGATGACGGTAGAGTTCAGCAACACCAATGCGGCCATCTGGAACGGCATCCAAACCGCCTTGCAGCAAGCAGGCTTCATCGTCGCCAATGTGGCTGCACTCGACAAGAAACAAGGCTCTTTCAAAGCCGTCACCACCACTACCGCCGTCAAGCAAGACCTCGTCATCTCCTGCTACAAGCCGAGCAGCGAATTTGATGCGCGCTTCCGGCAGCATCAGCAGAGCGAGGTAGGGGTATGGGACTTTGTGGAGGAGCACCTGCAGCGCCTGCCCATCCACCTGCAAAAGGACGGCAGCACCACCGCCATCGTGGAGCGCAGTCCCAAGATTCTCTACGACCGAATGATCGCCTTCTATGTGCAGCGGGGATTGCCCGTGCCCCTTGATGCGGGGGCCTTTCAGTTGGGGCTTAAGCAGCGCTATGTCGAGCGAGACGGGATGCACTTCCTGCAAGAGCAGGCCACCGTCTACGACCACAAGAAGCGAAGCGCCCCCACCTTTCAGCAGCTCAGCCTGCTCGTCTCCTCCGAGCAGGACGGCGTCCTCTGGCTCAAGGCCCGCCTCCAAGATCAGCCCCAGACCTACCAGGAGCTACAGCCCCAGTGGATGCAGTCCCTCGGTGGTGTCCGCAAGGGCGACGCCCTGCCCGAGCTGCGCGACATCCTGGAAGAGAACTTCCTCCAGGACAAGACCACCGGCGCATGGCAGGTCCCCGACCCAGAAAACGCCAGCGACCTCGAACAAATCCGCACCAAGCGCCTCCTCAAAGTCTTCGATACCTACCGTCAACAGCTAGGGCTCTCCGCCCCCCAGAACCCCAAACCCCAAACCCCAAAACGCAAACCCCGCAAGCTCAAGGAAGTGCGGGTAGAAGCCCTACGCGCCGGCTTCAAGCAATGCTACCAGGACAAGGACTTCGCCACCATCGTCGCCGTAGGCGACATCCTGCCCCAAAACCTGCTGATGGAGGATGAGGTGCTGCTGCAGTTTTATGACATCGCGAGTACGCGGGTGTAGCTATTGGTGTCCTATTGAGGTTATGTTTTATTAGGTGGACTATCGTTTGGGCTAATTGTGTTGTTTTTGGTTAGTTTGGTTTTTGATGAAGCTCATTTGTGGTTGTTTTTTTATTTTTTTGTATTGATGTTTTGTAAAAGTGTCAAATCCTGGCGTATATTGTTGCTGTTTGTGGGTAAAAAGTATCTTGATTCTTCATAAAATAAAATGCTGTAATGGGCAAAAGCCGGTTTAATCTCCTAACTATCATAATAAGGTTAGGCTTGGTTTTTTAGGCATCATGCAAGGTGCATTTAATGGCCTTTTTAGTATTACAGCATGCTATTACCCATTGACCTAAACCTTCTTAGCTTCTACTGCCAACCACATGAACCCAGAACCATCCTCCCAAGATGAAAAGCTTAATGAAATAGGATCGTCTGTAAACTCCTCTCCCTCTGATAATGGTGGGGGATCGACGGTGAGTTCGGAGCCATCTACTCCGGATCCCCTTCCTTTGAATGGGGTTGGGGAGGACTTCCTTCGCCCTATCCAGTTAGACCGCCCTGATGTTGAGCAGCTCAAGCGCCAAATCTTTTTTGCGGTTCGGAATTATCCAGACCAAGCTTATCAGCAATATGAGTCCTTGCTAGGAGAGCAGATGGGCTATTATGACGAGTTGGCGACTGTGGTATATACCCATCATGAAAATTACCGCAAACTGTACACGCCTCAGCAGCATCTTATCCAAGAAAAAGTGAGGCAGAAGGAAGCTGAGTTGACAGCGCATTTGGGGGAACTGTCTGAGGTAAAAGCTGAACGAGAAAAACTGGAGGAAGAGGTCGAATTGCAGAAGACAAAGCTTCGGGATGCTTTGTTAAAGATCGGGAAGGCCAAGCAGAGCCTGATCATGGATCGTATCCAGGAAGCCGGTAAGGAGTTGGAGGGGCATTTCACCAATACCAACCAATTGTCTGATCGGAAACAGGAGCTCAGCCAAAAGATGTATCAAAATCGGGCTGAGGTATTTCAAAAGCGAGTCAATCGCTTTGAGCGATTGTTGGAGACCTTTGGAGGAGAACTGGAAGCTATTCGCGCAAAACTTCCTTTCGGAGAAGGCATCAACGCTTCGTTTTTCCAGCACTTGCTGCGCATGGGGATTGTGCTGGCAGGTGCAGCAGGGTGGTTTTTTGCTACCTATGCGGTAGCTCAACACATGGGGAATTCTGATTTTGTGTCGCTTGCCTTTGCTAAGTTGATCATGGCGGGGAGAACCCTCTTCCCTGATCAACCATTTGCTGCTATGGGATTTAACTTTGGTATTTATGTATTGGTGGCCCTGTTGATATTGTGCATAGTGTGGCTGGGACACGTAATGCTCAAACAAATTTCTCCAGATTATAAGAGAGAGCAGAACGCGAAGAAGAGAAAAACAAAGAAAAAAACAGAAGAGGAGGAAAATAGTCTGGCGCTGGAACTAGGAGAAGGTAACAGTATCTTTCGGACGAAAATTGAATCCAATAATCTGTTTGTATTCTTGGTGCAGTTGGTTCCAATCATTCTCATTTTTGGGGTGATCTTGACGGCCATTTCCATTTCAGTGACTCCTGACGAGCTGAACGATCTCTCTATCTCTCTGGCTGGTCAAGTAGTGGGTTTCTCGATATCTATCGGAGTATCTGGTTTTGTGTTGGTTTATCTGTACTTGGTCATTGAACCCCGGATCATCCGGAAAAACAATAAGGGCAGGGAGGCGAAAGCAACCGAGCAAGCAGTTGTCGTGCAAGACAGTAAGTCTGGTAAAAAAGCTGAAGAATCAACCAGGGGTCAGTCATCTCACCACACAGGAGGAATCCAGGGAAAACTGCGGCACAGTCTATCCAAAAACTGGGAGCTAGCAGTGTTACTTGGCTTGTTGGTCATAGGTTTATTGGCCATGGTGAGTGGATGGGCAGATAATCGTTGGGTAGCCAGTAGTGTATTTGGGGTATTGGCCCTTTTCACTGGTTTTATAATTGCGTATGGTGTTCGCTACCAAGGACTGGTCTCTTCCTTTTATGAGATAGAGCGTAGGCATAAGGAGTTAAGCTATGCCATCTGGGCCAATGACGCTGCTCAGCCCTTGCCCATAGTGAGTAGTGACTTCGCTCAGTTCAGAGAGCGCATGAAAGAGCTCAATGATCAGTTTTATCAGTTGGTTCACAATCGAAATGAGCAGGCTTTGGCTGCTTTGGGGTACTACCCTGTGCGGAAGAAGGGTAGTTTTCATGTTTCTGGAACAAACATGGTTTCTCAAGGGACGGCCAACCAAAACGAGAAACCGAGTTGGGCACGTCGAGTCTTACATTACTTTAATCTGGAGGCGGAGCCAGCGAAACCAGAAGAAAAGACTTTGTGGGTAGAGGAGATTGAATTACCCAGCGTTTATTTCATTTCCGAGGCAGAGAAGGACTATTTCCCAGAGTTGGCGACTGAGCTACAATATGAAGTTTCTGTATATATCCAGAAAGCTCGAGCTCTGAAGTCCAGGAAGGGATATGAAAGGAGGTTACTCAACCACTCAACCGATCGCTGTGTAAAGCTCAATACTGAGATTGACAAGTTACATGAGCGGGTGCAGGAATTGAGACACAAGCGCGAGGAACATCACCGTGTTTTTCTGAAGGAAATCGAGAATATTCGCAAGATGAAAGGACTTGTAAGGCATGCCCTTGCGGATGGATATGACCTGGCTTTGACGGTACTAGAAGAGGATAAAAAACTTGAAAAGTTCCGCGCCAATATGAACAAGACGCTGCGCGAAAATGGGCTGGAGGGATCTTCTTCTCAATATCCTCCTACTCAATTATCTGCGGTGGAGGAGTCCTCTATAGCTGCGCAAAATGGAGAAGGTAGCAATGAAGAAGAGCAATCATCAGAGGTGGAACTGGATGTAGTTGAAAACGAAGATTTGAGCAGTGATTTGTCCCCTTACGAGAATGGGGAGTCGGGCGATCCTGACGAGGTGGCCTTTGGTGGGCCTGAGTCACTATCTGTCTTTCCATCCCAACCGGATGATGTCAGAGAAAGTGAGGAGGAACAGCCATCTTCTGATTCAGAAGATGAGCCCGACGACACTACTCCAAATATAAACTGATGGCTACAATCCGATTGCTCATACGCTTGTGGAGACTCCTCAGGCGATCGCCGTTAAAAAAACAATTTGCCATGCAAGAAAGCCCTAAAACGGATCAAAAAAAATCAGGGTGGTGGAGCCGTCTGGTGAGTTCTCTTAAGAGAGGCACTAGCCCGAAGGCTCCTGAAGAGGTAATCTTGGAAGAGATATCCCAGGATGGACGTGGAAGTGTGAATCAAGCCCCTTTGGTACGCGGTGAAAATACGTTGCAAGAAGTGTTTGATTCAACTACTAGTGAGGCCCCTGATAATCAAACCCGTATCCAGGTGATCAGTTTTCATCAGATGGTTGAGATACTGGGCAATGAACTCTTCAAAGAGGGACAACATGATGGAGGACTTGGGTTGACTGGAGAGTATGCCGTAGCATTGGCAAGGAACCATGTGGCTAACTTACGCGGTCGGGTGGAGGAAAAGTATCAAAGTATCCTAGCCCGGCTTCATGTTAGGCAAAAGCGAGTCAACGAGATCAAGCAAAGGGCAAAGGAGCGTTTTGAGCAACATGACAAGTTCTTGAATGAAGGTTTTGAGAATAAACATAAGTACTCGCTTCTAATAGGAGTAATGTACCTCTTGATCGCGGTCTTCCTGATTCTTGCCGATATCCCTCTGGCACTAAAGCTGACGCAAGAGGGCTTTGATCTCAACTACGCCATGGATGAAGAGGCTGAGATAAGTAGACTATTTGTCAATACTATTTTAGTTTTACAGCAGAATTGGGAAGTATTTATTCTAGCAGCAGGGATAGCGCTTTGCACTATATTTATAAAGTCATTGTATGATGAGTATGTTTCTCCCTCACCTGCAAAGCTCTTGCCTTACAAACGGGCTGGCCTTTCTGAGGATGAATATGAACGAAATAGGCACCACGTTGATAAGGTGCTAAAAAGACGTGATAATCTAAAATTGGGGATTTTAGCTTTTCTCCTATTTACGATTTTTACTCTTGGGATATTTCGCGCATTTCATACACCAACCTTGGAGGATGCGAGTGGGGCAAAGGTGTTGATCAGTGGTTTAACATTCATTTTGATCACTTTGATTTTTCCAATTATCGGTGGAGTGATCTTTTCCTTAGGATTAGAAAGTTTCTCCAATTTTTTTAGAGCTCTATCCTATAGGTGGAGTATTAGTCGTATGCAGCGTAGCTACGATCATGCAATTAAAGATTCGTCAGAAGTTTCGGAAGACATTGAAGTGGTAAAAACTCTTCTCGAATGGTGTCAGAAAGAGGAGTTTTATAAGCAGTACTTCAATTATTTTCTGTCGAAATATCGCCACGGCTATGAATACGGATACCTGATGCCAGACGCTTACAATAACGGACAGGATCCTTTTGCCCGGGCCGAAAAGCTAAGGAATAAAAAGATATCCCGGCAGGTGTTTTCTGCAATAGGGAGAGGCGATAACCCTACGCTTAGTCGACTAGATACGCTGCTAGCCTCTTACCCCATAACTGGATCGTTAGAACCCGAGGATATCGTCGAGGATGCTCCAGGTGAACCTAGCTCAGAACCTAACTCCAATATTCATGAACCCGATTCTCAAGATGATCCAAGTGATAAGAATTAAGCCTTTTCATGGTCTGCGTATATGCTGTGCATTGGCCGTAGCTTTTTTGGTGGTTGCTTGTGGGGGCGAAAGGAGCGACAGCAGTTCGTCGCGTGTAAAAAAGAAGAAAGACTATTCCGTCAACGTCGTTTTGTGCGATCTGACAGCATCGTCAATTAATGACAACATAGACAGCATAGCCAGTCGAGCGGCTCAGATCATCTATGCGCTGCCCCAACCGGGAAAGATTGTTTTTCTTCCGGTGGAAGAAGATATCTTTGTCGATCCGCTGCTATCATTCGAAAAGGTAAAGGTGCGTCCGAAAAAGCCTTCAGAGCGAGATGCTTTGGAGGAGGCCTATCAGAAAGGTGTGGAAGAAAAAGCGGAACTCATCAAAGCCGCTATCTTAGCAGAGTACCAACGCATAGAGAATGAATTGGGAGAACGTGACCCTGCTCGTAGTTGTATCGTCAATTACATTGAGCGGGCCAATGACTTTTTTTTGAAGGAGACCAGGGATACAACTGAGCGGAAATACACCACGAGACTGTTTATCCTCTCAGATATGGTAGAAATATGCAATTATTCGGGTCTTAACGGCTCCAGGATAAGATTTACTCCTGGTAATGAAAGAGCAGTCCAGGAAGCGGTAGATAATTATCAACCTGACTTTGACCTGAGCTACCTGGATGAGGTTTATATACTTGCATTCACTAATACCGATTTCGACCGTTCTAAGAAACTGGCTTCGGTGGTGATCAAGAACCTTTGGGAAGACATTTTTACGAAGCTGAATTATAGAGATGCTGGGTTATTGTCTTTTGAGCCAATGGTTCCCAAGTTTTAGGCCCTTGGCAAAAGGAAACGGATCGAGTTTGGGCATCCTAAATCCATAGCCACTCCCGTTCTAAATGATACTCCCGAAACACTTCCTCCCATTGCTCAGCGGCACCTACCCGGAATTGCGTTCCCTGCTCCAACGGATACTCCTGATCTTCCTTCCATGAGTAAGATAGCCAGTTATAGCTACCTAGGATATACCAACTCTGGTCACAAAGGAGTCGCTTGCGATGGGTGCCCTCATGCGGAATCCCCTCCTGCCGGAAATGATCGGGTAGAAACACCAGCTTCATATGGCCTGGATTTCTTTGGGCCATATCCTCCAGTTGACTTAGAATTTTGGGATGATCCCCGTTTTCTCGCTTCTGCCTAAGACCAATACCGTAGAGGATGCACACCTGTACCTTCTTTTGTACCAGTTTCCTAATGGCAGGAAGGTATTCTCGGGTTACATACTTGATCCAGGGACTTTCGATCAGGAGAGCTTGCTTGGCGTTCTTCAGTGCCCATATTAGCTGCTCTTTCATGTCGAAGGTGCTGAGCTGCTGGTAGGCTTCTGGCCCCACTTGTTTTTGTAAGTGTTCTACCTCCTGAGCTACTGCTTCAAAGGCCGGGCGTTCCTCTCGCACATCCTCCGCTTCCTCTGGTTCTGTGAACAGTTGGGGATTTTCCTGCCATCGTTTTTCCATCGCCTCGCCTTCGGCTTTCAACTCTTTGCCTGCTGCGGTTACGAGGATCAGTCGAGGCGATTCGTTCTCGTCTTCAGCAGGGACAAAGGGTAGCGCCAGTACCTCCCGGTAAAAGACTTTGGAGAACTCGATGCTCCGCTTGGCATCAGCCAGGTCTACCAGTTGTTGGTCCTCATATTGCTGCTGAAAGCAATCCGCCAGGGCTTCCCAATTTTGTTGCAAATAGGGATTGGTAGGGCGGGTGAATGTTGGGCGAAACAACTCGTTTTCCTCTGCTGACTTCAGTTCACCATCGGGCAGAATCCGCTCCTCACGCAGCCCATCTATGAGGAAGGAGAAAGTCTCTATCCGTGTTTCCGGGATGTAGTCGTTGGCCTCAACGAATCCCTCTCCCTTGGCCGTAAGGTATAGGGTATCGTCTGTGCGCCGTGCTATCAGTCCCTCTTCTCGTAACTTGGTCAGTTCATCCAGCAGGAAATCTTCTGCGTCTAGTCCCAAAAACTGCGCGATGCTCAGGCGGGTAGCTACCCCTTCCCGAATCAACCCCAGCATAATCAGATGAGCTTCCGCCATCCAGTCGTCAGGTTTCCCGCTGACAAGCACAGACAGCTTTACCTTTACATACGGGTAACGGATCGGATGCACATCGACGAGTTGGAAGGTCTCTCCCAAGTGATTCCTGAACCGTCGGTAGATTTCGCTTCTACTCGCTGGAGAAGGCTTGTGTCTGCGACTCCGGTTGGCGTGTTGCAGTTCTTGCCCTTTTGTCTGAGGACGTCGGTTCTGGCTATTTCTTTTCTTCCTACGCTTACTCATGGGCTTATATCAGGTCTTCAGGTTGCTGGTAAATCAATCCTTGCGCATGAAATTGCTGTACGACTTGCTGAATCAGGCTGGGTTTGGTTTCACCATCCTCGTCTATCCCTCTGGCATATCGGACAAAGGACGCATTGCCTACTAAAATCAACCAGCTTTGGGTACGGGTTAAGGCTACATTTATACGATTCAGGTTGGTCAGGAAGCCCAGGCTCCCGCCAGTACCTCCTTCACTACGTACTATGTCAAAGATGACAATCTGACGCTCTGCACCCTGAAAGCGATCCACGGTAGAAACCGTCAGGTTTCCAGCCCCTTGCTCATCCCAGCGAACATGTTCAAATGATTGCTGGCGCAGTTCTGCCGTAATCTGAGCTGCCTGCTGCCGATAGCCGGTGATAACGGCGATGCTACAGGTGGCAATACCTGCTTGTTGGTCCAGTCGCTTGAGTAGCTCAATGATCAATCTGGCGCTACAGGGGTTATAGGGACTATGGCCATTGACCTTGTGTTGGTGATCTTCCTGCTTCGAGATATCCAGCATACATACAGGCAGCCCCGCTTTGGGCTTAAAAGGCAAGGCTGTACCAGCCTCTTTGTGCGACCGTAGCCGATCCTCATACACGTTCCGTGAGATGATCTTACCTAGTGCATCAGGCATCCGAAATTGGGTGTCCAGCATTTCTTTGTAGGCTTCGGGCGCTTCTTCATACATCTTCTGGAAGAGGCTGGGCTTGTTGTAATACACCTGATCAAAGTCCAGGTCTTGTTCTTCCCGATAGCTGGCATCTAGCGACTTTTTGACTTCATCCGTAGCCGTTACCAGGGGAGGCAATTGCTTGTGGTCTCCCACCAAGACCAAGTTGCGCCCCATGTTGAGCGGCACCAGGGATTCTGCCGGGGTGGCCTTAGCCGCCTCGTCCATAATGACATAGTCAAATTCGAATGAGTAGTTGCGGTACTTACTGGATGCGATGTGGTTACAGGTGGAACCAATGACATTGAGGCTACCGATCAGCTTTTGCTGGAGGGAATCATTGCGTTTCGCTTGCTGTAGTAGTTTTATCCAGCGTTGATGCAAGCCTCCTAAAACGCGGTTTTGCTGTTGTTTAGAGGGTATTTTTGCCATCAACACCTTCTCAAAGGCTTCTCGACTGTCCAGGGCTTTGATTAGGTCTGCATTGGCTTTTTTACCGTACTCAAGGATTTTGGCAAGTCTACTTTGGGTATCGTCCCAATTCAGGCCTTTTTGTAACGTTTCGGAGCAATGCTTAAGAATCGGATTCATTTCTCCAACATCGCTATATTGCTGTTTAAAGTGGCGTTCACTCTTTTTCTGGGCATCCTTTGCCCAGTTTTGCGCTGCTTGATCAAAGGTTTTTTGTTTGATCTGGGCATGAGCAATCCGGTCTGACTTTCCCAGGCGAACCATGCGCACTGATTCCCGATCCAACAACTTCTCCAGCACATTATCTACCGCCACGTGGGTTTGGGAAGTAACCAAAATCCTTGCCTGCGGGTCTTTCCGCAGAATTTGCAGAATCATCTCTGTGATGACGGTCGTTTTACCCGTTCCAGGTGGGCCTTGGATCAACGTAATGGGTGGACGAAACAGGACTTTCTGAACTGCTTCTTCTTGGGCCGACTCTAACGATTTGCCGCCTAGCGGCTTCACGCGTTCTTCGATTAAATAATCATTATCGGGTAAGTTGGAAGCGTGAAAGAGGTAAGCCCGCAGATCTGGATTGACGATGAGCCCTTTTTCAAAATCAGCCAATGCACGTTTCTGCCGCTCATACTGGACGATTTGCAGTTTGATGCTCTCCTGCAATTTGCCGTTCTCTGGAATGCTTTCGTAGTCTCCTACAAAGTCTCGAACCACCAACTTGCCTTCCTTAGCGTCAAAGTTGACCGGCACACCAATGCCTTGCTCTTCCCCTCGGGCATTTTGCTGATAGCCTTCCAGGGTGAGCTCGACAGATTGATCTTTGCGTCGGCTCTCTTTGGACTTCTCAATGAAATCATGAACGAAAATCCAAGGCTTATCTGCTTTATCCCCTTCCAGTTTTAAAAAGAAAGCGATTTCGTTTTGCTGAATACGTTCTTTACGGGTGTACGTGGCCTGAAAAGCATGCTTCTGAATGTGATCAATCTCTGCCTCCAACAGACGCCGATAATCACGGAGAATATCTTTCTGTGCACGCTTAAGCTGATAGGTAGGGGCCTGGCTTTTCGCCGAGAGAAAATATTGCTCAAATAGAGTCGTAACATCGAAGCGTTCATTGGCTTCCATGCTGCTACTCAATGGGCCAGGAAGGAGTTCCCCATTCTCCCATACATGCTTCCACTGCTTAGTCTCACCATCAGTCAGATTATCTATCCGTTTTAACTGATGCACACGGATTTGCTTACCGGCCTTATCAAGAAATCCCTTTCGAATAAAAAAGTTAGGAGAAGCCATGCGAAAGGTGATGTCTCCCTCTTTGCCCAGTTTGTCATCTACAGATACTTTGAGTGATTGTTCCTGGCTATCGCGCAACAAGGCTTCCATGTCCTCAATAGAAAGCCCACTAACGGTCTCTATTGCAATGGTTTTTTCTGGGACAAATAGTAGAGATTTGATGCTCTCTTCTAACTCCGTGGTCAGTTCTGAATAGCGCGCGTATCGTTTTTGCGGATCATGCGCCAGGCAGCGCCGAAACACCGCGAGCAGCCCTTCTAGTTTTCCTAGTTCTCCGTAAGTACGCTCAAAAGCTTCTAATCTGCGATCAATATTATCGCTCTCCTCAAATAGCTTGGCTCCGATCAATGCGTACAACATACACAGCGCCAGGCTGTACTGATCAGTTAGCCGTTTGTTGCTTGCTTCATTCTTGATCACCACCTCTGGGGGCGCATAAGTAGAGCTATATTGATTGACGGCTACTTCAGTGGAAAGGCTCTGCACCAGCGACGCAATCCCAAAGTCGATCAGGATGGCTTCATGCTGCTCGTTCATCATGATATTGCGGGGATGCAGGTCTCGATGATAAAGCTTCTTGGCCGCTGCCTGGTCGAGCGCCTCTAACAACGAAACCCAGTTACGAAGACACGTCAGAAGCCTCTTCCGGTCAAAATCCACCATTTGCTCCTCGGCCCATTTTTCCAGCGTACTACCTGCTATCTTATCCAGAATCAGGTAATGCTGCCCCTCGTCCGATTCGCCTAAGTCGATAACCTGATTGATGCGTGGATGCGCCAACTGTTTCAGGAGTCGAAAAATTTTCCCAAACTGACGGCCTGCATGAGAACCCGGTTCTATGCGACGAAATACTTTGCCGATGTATGCTTTTCCATCAATCGCTTCTACGTCCCAAATAATGGAGGTTGCGTTTTCCTCTAGGCGATCGATACAGGTATAGGTGCCAAGTTGTGAAGACATGGTGCAAGTGGCTGGGGAAATATCGAAGAATCCGAATATACATATTACTTCGAGTAAACTGGTATATTTACGACAGCTCACATCCATTTTTACGCAGTCTATGCACTATCAGTCTCAGCCCGTCGAACTCATCAGCCAGAAAGAGGTATTTGGCCAGACTATCTGCTGGATACGCATCCTGGCCACGGGAGAATTTAAAGAGGTGCCCTGGGAGGCTCTGGAGCAAGAGGGGGAAGCGTTTAGCTATGCACACTTGCGTTACCTGGCCCTCGCGGCGCGCATCCGCGAAGAAGTTGCTCGGAAACGGGTACTCGCACCCTATGAAAGTAGCCTTATTCCCTTACCTCATCAGGTACTCGTGCTAGAAAAGGTCATGCAGAGTGGCCAAAAGCGCTATTTGCTGGCTGACGAAGTCGGGATGGGAAAAACTATTGAGGCAGGGCTGATCATGAAAGAACTCAAACTGCGTGGAGATGTAAAACGCACTTTGGTCATCGTACCCAAGTCTTCTATGCTTCAGTGGCAGAGCGAACTGAAAGAACACTTCAATGAGACCTTCTATGTCTATGACTCACAACTAATCACTACATTGAGCCGCACTTTTGGCCGAATGGAAGTAGATGAGGCGTTCAACTTCTGGACGCAACACCATCAGGTGATCGTCTCTACGGATGCCCTCAAGCCGCTTGAGCGGCGGCAAGGCTGGCCCCGCGAGCGGGTAGACGCCTACAACCGACACCGGTTAGAGGCCGTGTTGCAGGCCAACTTTGACCTGGTGGTCATCGACGAGGTGCACAAGGTGGGCGGGGCCAATCCCACCGTGTCGCGCTACCAGATGGCCCAGGCCCTCTGCAACGCCGTGCCCCACGCCCTGCTGCTCTCGGCCACGCCCCACCGCGGCAAGAGCGACCACTTTCGGCGGGTGTTGCAACTGCTAGACCCCGAAGCCTTCGACGGCGAGGGGCTGCCGGAGATCGACGAACTGGAGCCCTACGTGATACGGACTGAGAAGAGGCTGGCGGTCGACTATGAGGGAAATGCCCTGTTCAACCAACGACATACCTACAGGATGGGCGTGGCATTTGACCCGCAGCGTCATTCGTTGCAATTGGCGCTTTATGAAGCGGTTACCGATTATGTGAGTCAAGTATTCAATACTGCGATCAAAACCGAAAACAGCTCGGTGGGGTTGATCATGGTGCTGTTTCAGCGCCTGACCAGCAGTTCTACAGCTGCGATTCGGTCAGCTATGGCTAAGCGTCTGGCTCGTCTGGAAGAAGAAGGGGAGGATGTGTTGGAGGAATATCTGGCCGATGAAGCTGAGGAAATACAAGATGAATTGCCGGATGTAGAGCATCTACATTCATCGGAACTGATCCTGCACTTTCAGGGTGCATTGCAGGACGAAGTTGAATTGCTGCGGGACCTGTTGCGGCAGGCTGATCGCTGCCTGCGCAATGAGGTGGATGCTAAAGCTACGGCTCTGATCGATCAGATTGAGCGACTCAAGCAGGAGCACGACGACCCAGACCTGAAAATACTAGTGTTCACAGAGTTTCGCAGTACACAGGCAATGTTGCGGAACCTGTTACGCAGCAAGGGATATCCATGCGAGATTATTAATGGTAGTCAGGATCTGGACGAGCGCAAGGTAGCTTTACGTCGGTTCAAAGCTAGCAGTCAAATCTTGATCGCCACTGATGCGGCTGGGGAATCACTCAACATGCAGTTTTGCCATATCGTTTTCAACTATGACCTCCCTTGGAACCCCATGATGATTGAGCAGCGCATAGGCCGGGTAGACCGGATTGGGCAGCAGCATCCCGTAGTGGCCTATAATATGTTCACCGACAATAGCGTGGATCAGCGGGTGTATGAAGTGATCGAGGAAAAGCTAGGGGCTATTTTAGAGCAGATGGGTATCGATAAAACAGCCGACGTTCTGGATAGTACACTAGATCAAAAGCGAGTGAACGATCTGTACATGCAGTCGTTGCTTGATCCAGATAAGTTCAGCTATGCTGGAGAGCGTTGGCTGGCAGAAATTCGGGAGAAACTACGCGAATTTAAGGCTACCGAGGGACTCCTGCCGCAGGTGGAGGCGGAGGATATCAATCCTGCAAAAGCAGCGGAAATTAAGCATAGTCCTTTGCCGATTTGGTTGGAGGAGATGGTAGGTCAGTTTTCTCTGAGCCGTGGAGGAAGGGCACAGAAGGAGCTAAATGGTCTGCTAAAAGTTGAGCTTGGTAGCCAGAAATGGAACTTTACTACCGAACCAGTTGATGCGTTGAATGATCCATCAATTGAACATTTGAGTTTACAACATCCATGGGTACAGGAGTTGTTGACATCTCTGGGGTACTTCAATTCTAGTGGAGGGTTACCAGTCATCCAGGCGCTGGAGCCAGATGAAACAGCAGGCTATTGGTCTCTTTGGGAGGTGTCAGCACGAAATGCCCAGGAAGAGAAATTCGCGTATCTAGCCTTATTTTGGACTGGGGAAGGTAGGGTGTATAGCGCCTATGCCAATGACCTTTGGAGTCGATTTTTGGGTGAAAGGCAAGAATTCAAGGTCATCTCGTCATTAGGGAAGGATCAAACCCTGGAGGCCCTTGAGAGAGAGAAGACATTGCTTATTCCCCTTTTGCGAGAGCGGTTTGAGCAGTTGGCTACCGAACTTAAGGAGCAACGGGCCCGCCGTTTGGCAAATCGTCAGCGATCCTATGAGTTTCAGGTATCGCGGGTACGTCGAATAGGTATCGAAAATATCCGTGAGTCAAAACTTAGGCAGCTTGCTCGTGAGCAGGAAGAATGGTTGCATCAGTTTGAAAGGGAGCAGTCCATTGTGCCGGGAAGTAAACACTTGATTACATTGTGTCTGGATGTCAATGAATCTCATTAAAAAACTTGAGCAACAATTTAAGCCACTGGATGCTTCCCTACTATTCGTCCAAAATACGGATGGGTGGTATCATAGGGTAGATGTGCAGGGCTATTTAAAAGATATTGGGATAAATGTAGTGGAAGGTTCTCCGTTAGATTTACGAGTCCATTTTGAATTAAACTTCAAGTCAGAGTCATATCGGAGTCAGTATACTATCACCATTTACCTCGTCAGTAACATATCTGAGGTATTGGAAGATATGAGACAAGAAGGTACATGGGTAGAAGCTGGTATAAAAGATCTTTTCCCAGCATACCCAGTCGATGGCATTGTGGATGCTCCTTTGGCATTCCTCAATCAATTAATGGAAGAGCCCACTTTTCATTGGATTTCCGGGATGGATGTGAAGGAACGTCTAACCCAGTGGCAATTAACTCAGCAAAGGCGATTGCTTCAGCCTGATGATGAATGGGCTACTTGGATAGAGGGAACAAATATTGAATGGCGCAAAGCCATCCGGCCCATTTCTAAGTTACTTTTGACAAGTATGGAAGAGAGGAGAGGTTGGAAAGAGCAAATTGAACAAATCAATTATGCATTCCAGGAATCTTTTTCTCCCGACTTTTTTCGATCACTCCCTAGCCGAAGTCACCTCAATGGCCCACAAGTGGTAAGCCATGTTCTGCCTTATTTGAGGGATAGCTTTCCCCGTGAAAAAGTCCTGTTACTGGTGATTGACGGGATGGCCTATTGGCAGTACCTATTGGTAGAAAACCAGCTTAACTCTGATGGACTGAGAGCTATGGATAGGACAATTTTTGCTTGGTTACCATCAATTACAAGGTTATCGAGGCAGGCGATCTTCAGGGGGGATTTCCCAGAAGAGTCATATCGGCAGAACCCTCAGGAGGAGGCAAAACTTTGGAGGGCATTTTGGAGAAGAGAGACGAGATTTAAGGATATGCAGACTCCTTATTTGAAGGCAGGTAAGGGGTTGCCCTCTCCACTATCTGCATGGGAAAAGGTTGCCTATGTAGATACGGGGCTAGACGATAAGATGCACAGCTCTACTGAATTTCTTGACTTGTATAGCTTGACGCAAAATTGGATTAGCCGCCAATCTGATTTATGGTTAACTGTGAAATCCTACTTGAAACAAGGGTTTAATGTCTTCATGACTACAGATCATGGGAACGTTGAAGCCACTTCGTGGCGCTCCCTAACCCAGAAAGAAAAATTGGGAACCCGGCAGTTAGGAAGCAGAAGCGAGCGGCACCTAAATTATCCCTCACCTTCAGACGTATCAATGTTCCTAAGCCAAAACCCTGAGCTAACACGATCTATTGGGAAACTCGATTCCTATCTTTATTTTAAGGATGATAAAAGCTTTAGTAGTAAAGCCAGTCATGTTACCCATGGGGGTAGCCATTTCTTAGAGGTTCTAATCCCATTTGCCCAAATAATTCATGAGTGAACCGATAATTGGCATCAATCAGCGTATTCCACTTGCAGCATTGGAGGTTTGTTTCATCGCCTTTTTAAAGGGGCAATATGAGCCAGCACTGGCTCGGGAACAACTCCAGGTAAGTTTCTCTGGGGAGAATAGACTGCGTAAAGGAACTCGCCAAATTGGAAAGATGTTGTCTGGAAGTCTACTGACTCCTTTGCTTAAGGATCAGGCTCCCGCTTTACTAAACGCCGTTCGGTCGATGCCTGATCGAAACTTGCTACTGATTTCTTTACTTACAGCAGCCTACCCATTTGCTTTTGATACACTAAGGACCTATGGTAAATATTTTCAGGTTCAATCTCAGGTAAGTAACCAAGTCATTAAGAAAAATCTGGCAAACAAGTATGGTGGGCATAGGGCCACAGAAAATGCGATATCAAGCATTAATACTATGTTGGTTGAGTCAAAATTGATCTCCAGGGTGAAACCAGGCTTGTTTGAAAAGGAACAGCCTAAGATGATCCGTGAAGTAAGTAGGAAAGTGTATAATGAGGCATTTTTGGCTAATATTCACCAGGATAGTTTGTCTCACGCTAATATACGAGACCCATACTTTCAATTTGTTGTGGATTCGCAACTTAACTATTGCTGAGGATACAACGCCTACGCCCAGTTCAATTTCCCATGCCTAGTCCAAATTGAATCCTGGTTACTACTCTCATAAGCCCAACTTACGTTATAACTCGATTGGGCTCAATTGTCAGTAATTGGCTGTATTTCCTATTACTGCTTTCTCCGAGTCTGGCTGCTTGCGTCATTCAAGATGTATTGGATATGTGCCTGTTTATTCTGACTAAAGCCAAACTCATGTTTCTTTATTTTTTATTTCGATTTATCTATTTTGTGAGAATATTGCGACAGGAGTGACATAAGTCATATGTGAAACATACAGATGTTTACTTGGGAGTTCTATCCTCAGGCTCAGATTAGGGCACTTTAAATCAGGTGGGCGGATCCAGAATGCGGCTAAGTTCTTTCCATCAACAATCTGTTCGAACTTTCAATAAGAGAAGCAACCATGAAATTATCACCCTCTTGGAAATTGGGTATAGCTATAGCCCTGTTGTGTATTGTCGGCACTCTGTTTGCCAAAAAGGTCCACCTAAACAGGATAGAGGAAGCTGAGGAAAGCCTGAGCCTCTATGAACAATTTTCATCCAGAAGATTCTTGGCGCTGAAAGATTCTTTTGTTATCCTTTTTGTTAGGACCTATCCCGAGCGTCAAAACTTCTTTCGCCAATCTTTTTCTGAATCTCTAGGAGTTAGAGAACGTGATACGGTTATATCGTACTTTATCTTTAACAAAAATCTATCTTACAAATATTTCGACACTACCTACCTTTCCTGTCTTTACACCGCAAGTGAAGCTCGGATTTCCTCCCTCCTTGCGGAGGAGGCTTTTTCGAAAGATTTTGGTGAAACAAAGAGGCGTTTCCCTGAAACTGCCGATTTACTTCTAAACCACGTGGGGAGGTCGGTCTTCTTTCCTCTTATTCCTTTAGCGGAGCCATGCTCAGGCTATTTTGAGGGGCAAAAAGAAGCCACCTATTCACCCATTGCCATGCAGGAGTTCCAAGGCTTTTGTCAGCAATATCAGAATGACCAGAGAGCCTCCAATAGGGAAAACCAAAGAGAAGAGGCGAAATTTCAAAGGGCAATAAATCAGTTGCCTCCCGGATTAAGTCGTACAACTCGTACCCAGTTTAGAACCGGATCAGATAGGTATTTTTCAACTACTCAGACTGGATACGCTTATGAGGGGAATATTCTTGGGGTACAGCAGTATGCATTTCAAAGGAAGGCTTTTGAGTCAGGTAGATTTGAAAATGCTGCAGATGCCGCCATTCGGCAGCACTATGCAAATAATTCTCTTTCCCATGGTGCGATGCCATATTCCTACTGTTTCGGCTCACAAAATAGCTGTGGAGGATATGGATGTTCTGAAATAAGGGTACGTGCCTCTAATAATTCGGATGTATTGGTTACCATTAAGTCCGGAGGACGGGTTGTTCGGCATGCTTACATACGTGCAGGAAGGACATACACCTTCCAACTTCCAAATGGTTCCTATCAGCCATTCTTTTACTACGGAAAAGGTTGGAACCCATACAAGATTATGAAAAGTACTTATTGTGGCACTCTGAAAGGAGGGTTTACATCCAATGAGGTCTTTGGAAAAGATTCCCCTCAATACCTGAATGGAGATATACTTACATACGAACTCATTTTACGGCAAAATGGCAATTTCTCTACTCGGCCTAGCTCAGCTCAGGAGGCTTTTTAAAATGAATATCAACAACCACGCTTATACTCATAATTTATGAAAGCAGTCCTGAACAATCCATATCGATTGATGGGCGTACTTGCGGGAGCATCAGCAAAAGAGATACAGAAGCAAAAGGGAAAAATCAACGCCTTTACAAAGGTGGGAAAACCAATTGTTTTTGATACCGACTTTACTGCTTTAGGTCCTCTTACACGCACTGAATCTACGCTTCAACAGGCATATAGCCGGGTAGAGCAAAATTCAGGAAGGCTGAAATATAGCCTCTTTTGGTTTGTTGAAATACAGCCACTTGACAAGATTGCTTTGGAATATTTGAAGCAAGGAGAATGGGCTAAAGCTGAGGAAATATGGAGTAAGCCTGTTAGTTCTGGAGTAGTAAGCTCTAGAAATTGGTCAGCTTTCAACAATTTAGGCTCACTTGGACTAGCAGAGGCATTTGAAAATGGTGGTGTAGACCATGAGGTTTTGGCTGGAGCTATTTGGAAAAAGGTAGCCCTGTTAAGTTCGCCCCACTTTTCAGAGTTCGTTTCAAAAACAACAGATGAACAATATCGTGCCAACCCAGAAGAAGAGACCAAAAAGTTTTTCGATGAAGTAATAGCCACGACTTACAATCATGGTGCAGGGATAAGGGAACTGACCATGATGATTGGGAAGTTGGATACCCTGCCTTCATTTGCTTTAGATTATTTGCAGGAAAAGTTGACTGGTCCTCTGATCCGGAATATTGAGCAAAGAATCGAGGAATGCAGTCATCGTCGAAATGGAAATGATAAGGAAGCACTTATAGCTGGGAAAAAACTACACAGACAAATCTGGGCTGATTTCCAAAGTCTAAAGAAGCTACTTCCTGGAGATGATTTACATTTTCAATTGTTGGCAGATAGCCTTGCGAAGGAACTATTGCAGTGTGGAGTGTCTTATTGGCATGAGTACAGTGAGAGGGAAGACGAGGGGGCAGCCAACTGGCAGCAGGATGTACTAAAACTCACCAAGCAGGCTGCTCGGATTGCAGTTGGAAACGAAGTGTCGGAGCGTGTTAAAGAAAACTTAGATGCATTACAGGAATGGATTGACGATAAACCTGCTCGTGAGAAGCTCAAAATGGTGATGGAACCCCTCTCAGTTGTGGTAAATCATCTTGAAGCAACTGAAAGCGTGGAGATGAGCATACAAAATGCCAGAACTCTGGTGAATTCTTGTCTTCCGAAATTAAAAGAGATCAAGCTTTCACTTGGGGTGACTAATGGTTCATATCTTAGCTTGAGTAGTGCAGTGGTTTCACGCGCACTGGATTTTCTAGTTGCAGATATCAACCATATTCAGGATCAATTTGGGCCAGCAAGTCCTGTCGAGAGAGTTAGTCTTATTCTGGAGCTACAAACTGCCCTTAAAAAGGCTTGGGAAACTACCAAGATAATTGGTCAGTTAGACATGGTGCACGAAGTGCGTCAACGCTTCGAGGAAAATAATCGCACATTAAGGGACCTCATGAACAGGCTCGATGTTTCCATGGAGTCTGCTGTAGATGCTGCCAGGGCAAGGAGAGCCACTACTAGTAGTTCTTCCTCTTCCAGCAGTGGAGGATGTTATGTTGCAACCCTAGCATATGGATCTTACGATCACCCGGAAGTACGTAAGCTACGTCGATTCCGTGATGGATATTTGGAGCATCGAGCTTGGGGACGCCAATTCGTCTCTTGGTACTACCGACACTCTCCTCAGTGGGTTGCCCGTTTGAAGCCCTACCCATGGCTTCATCGAATGATCCGTACCTCTCTCAGTTTTTTCACTCGTTACCTACCTTGACCATGCAGACTAGATTCCTTCTATTGTTTTTGTTTCTACCCATCATGCTGTCAGCACAGTTGGACAGTACATGGATAGACTCCGTCAAAAGCCTACAGGAAGAGGTCTCAACCCTCGATGTACGCCTGCAGCGACTTGCCACCTCACAAGACAGGATGCAGCGAAGTTTGTCAGCCCTGACTGATAAATCCGCTCAAAATCGCCTTGGGATGGATAGCCTGGGTCAGGCCCTCCTGCAGAGTACCGAACAAAGCGCAGCTAGGTCTCAAGCACTAGGAGGGCAACTCGAAGCAGGGCTGCAAACCGCACAAGCGGCTGACCAAAAAATCGAGGACAACCTTGGCCGTAACACCCTCTATTGGATCATAGGGATCCTAGTAGTCGCGGTATTGTCCCTGATCTTATTCTTTGTTCTCCGCCGCCGCCTTGATCAGACACAAACAGGCTTAGTCGATCAACTCACTCAGACTCGTGAAAAACTGGAAGCTGAAGGGATTAGCCTCGACCAAAAGCTGATCGACTTACTCGACCGTCAAATGCAATTGATGCAGCAGGAGCGGACCACTGCTCCCGTGGAAGAAGAAACTGAGGTGGACCACTCCTTGGCGCTGAAAGTGGCAGATGAGATTGTACGCATCGAGAAGAACCTCTCTCGAATGGCGGACGGCACGAAGGGATTGAAGCAGTTGAGAAGGTCAGTCAACAGCATTCGCGACAACTTCCTCGCCAATGGCTATGAAATGGTGGAGATGTTGGGGAAGTCGTTTGATGAGGGGATGAAAGTTACTGCAACCTTCATTCCTGATGAAGACCTGAATCCAGAAGAGCGAATAATAACCCGCATAATTCGGCCTCAGGTCAATCACAGAGGCACAATGATTCAATCTGCACAAATCGAAGTATCACAAGGCTCATAAATACCCCCATCATGAAAAGGTACAAAATTGACTACGGGATAGATCTCGGCACGACTAACTCCGCGATTGCAAGGATGCAAGGTGGGAAGGCTACCATATCCAAATCTGACACATTGAAGGATACTATGCCTTCCTGCATCGGTTTTAATAAAAAGAAGTCTACTCAGTCAGGAGATTCGGCAACCAATGCGTTAAGGTCTGACCGTCTCCGTGCGATGAAGACATGGAGAAGTGATAAATCGAATTACTTCATCGAGTTCAAGCGCACCATGGGTACCGATCACGGCTATGAGAGTAGTTATATGGGCCGTAGCTATAGTTCTGAAGAACTGTCGGCAGAAGTACTCAAAAAGCTTAAGAGTTTTATCACCGATGAGAGTTTTTACTCTGCTGTAATCACGGTGCCAGCTAAGTTTACCATGATCCAGAAGGATGCCACCCGTCGGGCAGGGCAGCTAGCTGGCTTTCAGCATGTGGAACTTTTGCAAGAGCCTATTGCGGCGTCTATGGCCTATGGCTTGGACAATCAACAGAAAGATGGCTACTGGATGGTTTTTGACTTTGGAGGAGGAACCTTTGATGCGGCCCTGTTGAAAGTTGAGGAAGGCATTATGCAGGTTGTCGACACAGAGGGAGACAACTATTTGGGAGGGAAGAACCTAGACTATGCCATCGTAGACGAGATAATTATTCCTTATCTAGAGGAGGAATATGTAATCGACAGTATCATGGCTGATGAGGGAAAACGCTCCATCCTTCGGGAGGCCATGAAGTACTATGCGGAAGAGACCAAGATCCAACTTTCCTTTAAGGACAGTCATAACATCCTTTCTGACTTGGGGGATATTCCTGGTGAGGATGACGAAGGAGAAGAATTTGAACTGGATATCACGGTTACCCATGAATCTGTCAAGCCTGTTCTGGGGCCCATCTTCCAAAAAGCCATTGACCTTACCAAAGGGTTGCTGCAACGAAATCACCTGCAGGGTAGCCAACTCAGCTCCTTGATTCTAGTGGGCGGGCCTACCTACTCGCCCATCCTTCGCGACATGCTGGCTGCACAGATATGTTCGCCCGATACCAGCACCGACCCCATGACAGCCGTTGCCAAAGGGGCCGCCCTCTATGCCTCTACGGTGGATGTGGATGAAGACCTCAAAGAAACCCAACGGGACCGTACCAAGGTACAATTGGAAATTGTGTATGAAGCCACAACCGTAGAGCAAGAGGAGTGGATCGCCATCAAAACCTTACCCCATAAAACCGAGGGCACCATCCCCGAACCCCTATATGCTGAGTTTGTACGGGGAGATCAGGCCTGGTCTAGTGGGAAGGTTCAGATCAATGCAACTGGCGAAGTGATTGAAACGCAGTTGGTGGAGAGCCGTTCCAATGCCTTTGAGGTGCGTCTCTATAATGAAGCTGGAGATCCCATCCCGTGTGAACCAGGGAGTTTTACCATCATCCAGGGGGCAAAGATCGGAAGCGCAACCCTGCCTTATCATCTAGGCATCGAGATCATGGACCCTCTAAGTGAGCGTGCCGTGTTCCAGTCCATTAAAGGGCTGGAAAAAAATCAGTCATTGCCGGCTGTTGGGGTAATTAACGGGCTAAAAACCCAGAAACAGATTCGACCCGGCATAGCTCAGGATGAAATCAAGATCCCAATCTATCAGGGAGAGCACAATGCTGAGGGATCCCGAGCCATTTATAATGAGCATGTCAATGATGTAGTCATAACCGGTGGGGAATTACCCGCCATGCTCCCCGAAGGCAGTGAGGTAGAATTGACAGTTAAGGTAGACCGATCTGAAAAGATGACACTGGAAGTCTTCTTTCCCTATTTAGAGCATCAGGCTAGCATTGATGTGCCTATTACATTAAAAGAAGTGGTGGATGAGTCCTGGCTGAGTTCGGAGATCCAGAAAGCGCATCGGGATGTTGGTCGCCTGGAAGATAATGGCCACACTGATCCAGTGGAAGTTGCAAATTTACAAACGGATCTGGAATATCTGGATAAGCGATTTCAGCAGGGGAGGCAGGATCCCGATCGACGAAATGAAGTACTGGAAGGGCTAAGGAAGTCAATGCGTAGGATTGATGAGCTTAATTTGCAAGGGGAGTGGCCTCGATTGGAAGAAGAATTACGCGATCAGTTTAATCGCTTGGAAAGAGTCCAGGAAGATCTTGGGAATGAGGAAAGTGCCCGTCAGATTGAGACATATCGTAAGCAGGTAGATGAGGTTATCCGCAAACAGGATGTGAAACTAGGGAAAAAATTACTGAAGGAAGTTCATCATTTCTTCTTCCAACTCACTTTCTTATACCAATTGATTGGCTTCCTACAGCAGCATCAGGAGAATTTCAACAGATTCCATTGGAAGGATGCCAACCGTGCGAGGCAGCTCCTTAATCAGGGTTTACAGGTCGCCTCACAGTCTCCGACTGTGGAGAACCTGCACCCGATTGTGCTGGCCTTGATCGAGCTATTGCCAGACAGCGAAGTTTCTGAAACGGGCTTGTTAACGCGCTAGGAGGGCGAGATTCTATGCCTCATACAACTTCCATCCTTACAACTGGTGAACGCTTTGCCGATCGGTACGAAGTCCTCTTCTTCGTAAAACGTGGGAACTATGCCGAAACCTATAGGGTCAAAGATGAAACAGGTAAAATCTGCCTGCTGAAACTCCTTGACCTCAAAAGTATGCACCCTGCTCAGTTTGCACCTTCTGGGCAGGTATTGGAAATCGAGATCCTCAAGGAAGTAACCCACCCCAATCTGCTGAGCTATCAGGATAGTGATGAACTGGTTCTAAAGGGCCAACGATACGCCTACCTTTTACTGGATTTCATTAGTGGAGAAATCTTATCAGATAAGCTTAGCCGGGACCAGTCTCTTTATGTGTTCGAGGCTAAGAAGATTGTGCAGGGAGTGGTTGAAGGTTTACGTTATTTACATCAACTCCCAAGGCCTGTAGTTCATAATGACCTCACCCACCTTAATGTCATGATGGACCTTGCGGCCAGCGCCCCTAAGCCCCGCTTAATTGATTTTGGCTATGCCCAATATCTGGATCAACCCCGCCAAGCATTCCGAAAAGAGGGGCTAAACCCCTTTTATCTTGCTCCAGAGGCCTACCAACAAGTCTTTTCGCCCCAAAGCGACCTATTTGCTGCCGGTGCCTTGCTATACCACCTAATCTTCGGGATACCCCCATGGTTTATTAGTATTCCCAATTATCAGGCTGAAGCAGGGCGTGTGGCTCAGATCATCCACCAAGCCCGAAAAAAGCCACTAAAATTTCCCAATCGTTCTCAGGTATTTGGGACCATAGACGCTGACCTCCCAGAGATTATTCGAAAAGCCCTCGCGATTCGACCTGAGGAACGGTTTACCAGTGCGGAATCCTTTCTGCAAGCATTACATGGAAAATGGGAACCCGGTCAGGTAGTAGTAAACCTCCCAGAGACTCCCGGATTGGATACTGCTTCTCCACAGCCTACAGAGTCTGTTCCTGACGAAGCCCCTCAAGGCTTTGCGCGCATCGCGGGTATGAAGGATCTCAAGGAAATGCTCAAACAGGATGTCATTCGGGCGCTACAAGAAAAAGAACTATATCAAGAGTATGGCCTTAGCATCCCGAATGGGCTCCTCCTGTATGGTCCGCCAGGATGTGGCAAAACCTATTTCTCCCGACGACTCACTGAAGAAGTAGGGTTCAATTTTACCTCAATAAAACCTTCCGATCTTGCATCAATCTATGTGCACGGCTCACAAGAGAAGATTGGGAAGTTATTTGATGAAGCCAGAGAAAATGCTCCTACCGTCCTCTACTTTGATGAGTTCGATGGAATCGTCCCACGACGAGATAGCATGACGAATCAAAGTCAGGCTTCCGAGGTAAATGAATTCTTGGCCCAAATGACTGACTGTGGAGAAGACGGGATTTTCATCATTGCCTCTACCAATTATCCGGAACGAATAGACCCAGCCGTCTTGCGTACCGGTCGCTTGGATAAGCGAGTGTACCTCCCTCCTCCTGATTATGACGCACGTAGAGAACTATTTGAACTTGCTCTCACTGGTCGTCCACTCGACTTTGGGTTGGACTATGGTGCACTTGCAGATCATACAGAAGGCTATGTGGCCAGCGACCTAACACACATTGTCAATGAAGCAGCGAGAAAAGCTTTGGGCTTAAGAAGTAAAATCACTCAAAAATTGTTGGAGGAGACAATTGATTCAGTTCGCCCCTCAGTTTCTTTAGAAGATCTCAAAAGATATGAGAGAGTCCGGAAAAAGATAGAGGGAACAGATGATCAGGCTCAACTCCCCCCTATCGGATTCAAATAAACTTAATTACCCAACTTTGGTCACTATGGATACTATTACTTTTGAAAAACTACTGCTAAAAACTGCATTTTCCTGTATGGCCTGTGATGGGCATATTGATCCTCGTGAAATTGCGCTCATTCAACATCTGGATGATGACCATACCATGTTTGGAGACCTTGATCTACAATCCGAAATCAACCAGATGGTAGAAAAAATAAACTCACAAGGTTTTGGATTCCTTCGAACATATCTCCTTGAAATCAAACAGACCAACCTTACACCTAAGGAGGAGATTTCTATCATTAAGGTAGCCATCAAAACCATTGATGCTGATGAAAAAGTAGAATACAGCGAGATTCGTTTTTTCAAACTGCTGCGATCATATCTCAAGGTATCCAATAAAACTATTCTGGGAGAACTGCCAGGAATAGAAGATTACCTGGAGCGAGACATCATCTCTCCCTCCTACATTCAGAAACTGACTTCAGCCTACTTTGATAACCAGAAGTGGAAGCCTATGAAGACGATCAGCTTGGATCAAATAAATGGCTTATCTGACGGGGTTGAGTAAAAACGGAGCATTCCAAACTGATAAGCTAAGCCTGAACAAGTCTATGAAGCTAAATCTGGTTTGTTGTGTTGTCTCTCGTTTAGCCTGAACCAATTCCCCATTTACAAAAATTACAAATATTAGAATTTATCAAATTGTTAAACAAGATCTCAAGCCGTTTATTAAAAATAATTGCTCTACGGCAACAAGTTTGAGGGAAATAAAGCTGAATTTCCGATGGCTACATTATGGAGTTGTCTAAAGTACCGATTGAGTTTTCCTGATCAAACAGGTTGTAATTCCCATTAGATTCAAATTGAACCAGTTTCTGGCAGTAGTTTCGTATCTCA
>CAYFIR010000036.1:0-50792 GCA_964343195.1 uncultured Bacteroidia bacterium
TTGCTAACTTTTTTTGCCCCCTCGCTTGCTTTTTGACACAGTTCATGCCGGGCCAGCGCCGCCACAAGCTTGCTTTATAGTTCTTTGGAAAGGGCTTTAAAATCGACAGGTTTATCTCTGCGTCTCTGTGCCTCTGCGTGAGAAAAATATCCGGGGTATTATTCCTCAATTTGCTGTCCTACTGTCCCGTGTTAATCTGCCTCGGTCTCTGACCGATGTGCCCAGGAATTGGGATTAACGTAGCGGTCGGAGACCGGATCGAAAACACCCTATACTTCTTTCTTGCCCAACAATCCTTCCAGACGTCGCAGCAACTCCGGCAACTTCCGACTGGCGACCACCTCCCGCATGGTTTTAGTCGATTCCTGGGCAATCCACCCCAGGTAGGTCTGTCCGCCTTTGAGGGATTTTCCGACGTTGGAGGCAGACTGGATAACCGCTCCTTTGCCGATGGTCACATCCTTTACCACGCCAACTTTCCCAAGCAGAATTACATCGTCCTCAATGGTGGAAACTCCAGCGATGCCGGTCTGCCCTGCAAGCAGGCAGCGGGCGCCGATCTGGGTATCGTGACCGATCTGGACGAGGTTGTCGATCTTGGTATAGGCTCCGATTACGGTATCGGCTGTCACGCCTCGGTCGATGCTACAGTTGCTCCCGATGTCCACGTGGTCATGGATGATGACTCGGCCCCTGGTGATGAATTTCTCCTTCCGGTCGGGGTAGCTCTTGAAATAGAAGGCTTCGCCTCCCACCACGGTATTGGCGTTGATGCAGACATGATCGCCAATCTCCGTGTAGTCACTGATGTAAACGCCGGGATATATGACACAGTTCGCTCCGATTCGGACGTGGGATCCGATGCTGACATTGTGCCCAATCCGGGTTCCGCTCCCTACTGCCACATCCTCTCCAAAGGCAACGTGATTCCCAACCATTACCCCTTCAGCTAGCCGAGGTTCAGCGAACCTGGCAACCTGTGGTGCTGGACGGGTCATGTCTCCCAGTTGATTAAAACTCTGAAAAGGGGCATCGCTGATCAACAGTCCTTTTCCCTCCGGGACAGGAACCTCCTGATCGATGATGACCACCGAGGCAGGGCTCTCAAGGGCTTTGCGGTAATATTTTTCGACGTCAACGAAGGTGACCTCACCCGGTACTACGCGGTGAATCTCATTGATTCCCGTCACTTTCAAATCCGGATTTCCGCGGAATGAAAGCCCCAGACGAGTGGCCAGTTCAGAGAGAGAAATGGGTTCTGCAAACTTCATTAGGCAAACATACGACCATAGGCGAAAAAGTCCCCATAGATACGAGCCTTTTGCCTTTTCTCACCTCAAATCAGGGATACAAGTAGTATTTTATTCTCCCTTCATATAATACCAAAACTGTATGTAATGGTAATAAGGAAAAATTAACCTTTTGAAGAAGGCTAATTATTAATTTAGTCAATAGGAAAACTAATCTGTGCTCCCAGCTGATTTCTATTTGTATGGCCGATTACCCCAAGCTACTCACCCTTGAAAAAATCTCAGGAATCGCGTGGCTATCCCAGTCCGAGCAACCCTATTGCCTGCTCGACTCCATGGGATATCTCCGTTGGGCCAATAATGCATGGCGTCAGCAGGTACTCCCGGATGGTGCCCCCCTTGCTCAGGATACATTCCTCCGACAAATTCAACCCTATGATAATCAGAGGGAAAGCTTCCTCAGTCAACTACAGGGAGAGGTCAAATTCACCTACTACTTTCAGCCCCTACCAGATAAAGGGGCAGGTAGCGCTCAACACAAAATAGAGCTTATCCCCTGGGACGGGTATCCCCAGGAAAAACTATGGATTGGGGCTTGTAAGGTTCTGCCCAAGATGCTACCAGAACTGGTGGAGCTAGGGCAGCAAACGTTCAACATTTCGGCCCTGGTTGACCAGTCTGAAGATATTTTCATTTTCAAAACGGGCGAAAGCGGTCATTTCACCTATCTCAATCCCCATTTCTGTCGTCAACTTGGAATTTCCCACGAACTCGCGCTGGGTGTACCTGCCTTACAACATATTCACCCTTCGGACCACCAAACCTTCAAGGATGCCCTGCAAAATGCCTTCCTGCATCCAGGGAAAGAAATTGAAGTCGATTTGCGACTGGTCAACCCTGCCACGCAGGATCAACTCATCACCCGGTGGGACATCGCCTATGTAGATGCCATTGAGGAAGTTCCAGCAGGATATATCTGCCTGGGGATTGATATCACTGACCTCAAAGAGACTCAGGATCAACTTCGAAATATTGTTGACAACCTGAGTGATGTCATCATGCAGCTTGATGAAGCAGGAGTTATCAAATACATCTCTCCTCCCTGGGAGCGAAGCTTTGAATATTCCATTTCGGATACCGTTGACAAGCCTTTCCTGGAGATTATTCCAGAAGACTATCGCCCCAAAATTCAGGAAATCCTGGATAGAAAGCCGACTTCATCTGATAACATCACCTGTGTACACAAGTTGGACCTTCCAGCAGGAGGCTGGATTTGGGTTGAGAGTAAAATAGCTTCCTCCACTTCTCCGAGAGGATATGCGGTCATCATCAGAAACATCAACAGCCCCTATAATGAGCACATACAGCTCCAGCAGCACAAGGTCATGATGGAAAGCGCCGGAGAGATCGCCAGGATTGGGGGCTGGACATTTAATCCTGGTACTGGCGAAATAAAATGGACCAGGGAAACCTATCGAATCAAGGGAGTAGATTTTGACTTTATCCCTACCCTGGAAAATGTTCTCAGTTTTTACCCTGGCCCCGACCAGCAGAAGCTACAGGAGCATATACAGCGCGCCATCGTTGAAGGGGAGCCCTATGACCTGGAATTAAACCTGATCAATGGGCATGGGGAAAAGCGAATCGTCAGGGCCATGGGGAAGCCCTACCGAAAGGATGGCGTTACCATCAGGCTGGATGGGATCGAGCAGGACATCACGGAGACTAAGGTGGAGCAAAGACAAGCTCGTAAGGACAACGACCTATTGAATCGCACCCAAGAGGCCGCAAAGCTAGGCGGCTGGGAGCTAGACCTGAAAACTGGCGATACCATATGGACTCGAGAGGTGTACCGCATCCATGAAGTTGAGCCTGACTTCAACCACGGCCTGGCTAATGGCATAAAATTTTATCACCCTGATTACCGAGAAACTGTCGAGCAGGCCATCAGAGAGGCAATCGAAGAGCGAAAAGCGTTCAACTTTGAGGCACGGTTCATCACTGCCAAAGGGAACCCAAAATGGGTTAAAAGCTCAGGCTACCCCATTGTCAACAAGGGAAAAGTGACCCACCTGAGGGGCCTATTCCAGGACATTACCGAGCAAAAAGAGTACGAATCTGCCATTCAGGAAAGCCGTGACCTGCTCCGGAAGCTTACCAATAACGTACCGGGAACCATCTTTCAGATGGAGATGACCCCCGATGGAGAAATGACCTTCCCATTTCTGAGTGAAGGATCACGGATACTGGATTCATCCAAAGACCTCAATACTCTGAGGGAAAATGGCCTCATGGGATTTGACAGAATCCCGGAGGAGCACCGGGCTACCATGATGGAAGAAATCCAAAAAACCATGCAGGACCCCGGTCGGTGTGCGACATTTGAATACCAGATCTGGGGGGGACAGCAGTTGAGATGGGCCAGAATGCTGTACACCTCGGAGCAAAAACCCGATGGTACCATGGTATGGTATGGTTTTGCCCATGACATTACCAAGCAAAAAGAAGCTGAGCTAACCGTAAAGCAAAGTGAAGAACAACTGCGAAAACTGACCACCAATGTCCCCGGTACAATCTTCCAGATGCAAATGGACCAGCAGGGAAAGATTACCTTCCCGTTTCTCAGTGAAGGGACACAACTTTTCGGCGAGAATGTGGACAGGAATGAAATCAGAGGCGATGCCCTTTTGAGTTTTGAATACCTGCATGAAGAGGACCGCCCCATGCTGATGAAAAGCATACAGGATGATCTGGCCAGTCCAGGAGAAGTCAATGTCAAGGAGTTTCGTGTCAACCCTCCGGGAAGTCCAGGGCCTCGCTGGGTGAGAAATATGTCGGTATGTGAAATACTACCAGACGGGGTGGCTGTCTGGTATGGATTTTCCCACGACATCACGGAAAGGAGAAAAACGGAAGAACAGCTAAAAAGGACCACCCTTCAACTGATCAATGCCCAGAACCTCACGCAAACTGCCAGCTATGAGGCTCACATCGAGTCTCGAAAAATGACCGTTTCACCCAACTTTTATGAGATTTTCGGATTGCGAGACCAGCAAGTCAACAGCATCGATGACATCCTTCCCTTTATAATGGAAAATGGAGTAGAGCCACTCATTCAAAACTATTTTAAAGCGGTCAATACACACGAAGCCTTTAACAATGGGATTAAATGTCGCCGTCCGGATGGCTCAGAATTTCTGTTGATTAACCGCAGCAGGCTCTATTTTGATGAAAATAATCAACCCAGCCGCATACTCGGCTCTATCCAGGATATTACCCAACAACGGGAATCTCAAAAGGCCCTCAAAGAGAGCGAGGAAAAGCTACGGCACCTTACAGACAACCTGGACGAAGTTTTCTGGCTGAGGTCAGGAGATGATACTGCAATCAAATACATAAGCCCTGCTTATGAAAAAATTTGGGGTAGGAGCTGCCAGGACCTGTACGACGATCCCGATGATTACCTCAAGTATATCCACCCTGATGATTTAGAAAAGGTAAAGGAAACCTACCGCAAGTTTTCCGAGACCGGGTTTTATGAAATGGAGCACCGTCTGATAGGCCCTGATGGCATTACCCGCTGGGTTTTGGCGCGTCAGCAGGCAGTTGAAGACGGAAAGGGCAACGTCGTCAGTCAGGTAGGCTTTGCTTCAGACATTACCGAGAAAAAACAAAAAGAAGAGCAACTAAAGCTCCTGCAAACCGTGGTCGAAAAGGCCCAGGACTCTGTACTGATCACTGAGGCAGAACCCATTACCCAGGATGAAAACGGCCCGAAGATCGTATACGCCAATCCCGCCTTCTACAGGATGACGGGCTATTCTCCTGAAGAAGTCATAGGGAACACTCCCAGGTTTCTGCAAGGACCCAAAACGGACCAGTCAGAACTGCAGAAGATTCGCAAAGCACTGGTCAACTGGGAAACAATAGAGGTCGAACTGGTCAACTACAAAAAGGATGGCACTGAATACTGGACCAACCTGATCATTACTCCAATCGCAGACGATACCGGTTGGTACACACATTGGGTGTCCATCCAGCGGGATGTGACCCAAAGAAAAATTCATGAAATAGAACTGGTAAAGGCCAAGAACCAGGCCGAAAAAGCATCTCAGGCCAAGAGCGAGTTCCTTTCTACCATGAGCCATGAGATACGCACTCCGCTCAATGCCATCATCGGCATGACCGGCCTGCTGGATGACACCCAACTCGATGAGGATCAGCAGTACTTCCTCCGCACCATCCGGCAGGGCGGGGAGACCCTGCTATCTGTCATTAACGACATCCTCGACTACTCCAAGATCGAGTCCGGCCACATGGAACTGGAGCAGGAAAAATTTGATCTGGTCCATCCAGTTGAGGAAACCCTGGAACTACTGGCCGACAAAGCCCACAGTAAGGGCCTGGAGCTACTGTACGAAGTGATTGACCCAGTCCCCAAAACCGTCATCGGCGATGTCACCCGCATCCGTCAGATACTGGTAAACCTGGTAGGCAATGCCATTAAGTTTACAACCGAGGGAGAAGTGGTGGTGACCGTAAAGCAGCTGGAAGAAAATGCAGAGAAGGTAACGCTTGAGTTGAGTGTACGGGATACCGGAGAAGGGATACCGAAGGAAAAACTGGACCGGCTCTTCAGGTCATTTTCACAGGTGGACGCCTCAACTACGCGCAAGCACGGAGGGACAGGACTCGGACTTGCGATTTCCAAACGCCTGGTCGAGCTCCACGGGGGTTCCATCAGAGTCGAAAGCGAAGTGGGCCAGGGCACTACCTTTACCTTCACGATCAGACTTGATCTTGATCAGGAGGGGGCCTCAACTCAGGATATCATCTCCGAAAAACGAGTAAAGGGAACTGTCTGGTTGGTTGACGACAATGAGACTAACCTGTACATCCAGGCGAGACTGTTGAAAAAAGTAGGACTAACCCCCAGAGAGTTTGATTCACCCACCAGCGTACTGGAAACCATTAACCAGGATAATATTCCGGATTTAATGGTGCTTGATTTTAATATGCCTGATCTGGATGGAGTTCAGTTGGGGCAAAAAATAAAGGAGCGTTTTCCAGATATCCCTCTCATGTTGCTCAGCTCCGGTAACAACAATTACTCCTCAGAAAATCGGTCCATCTTCTCCAGGGTGATGCAAAAGCCTGTACGAAATGACCAATACCTCAAGCGGGTATATGAGACGCTCTCCTCTACAGAGAAGAAGGTAGTCCCCCATGAAGCTGGCAGCACATCTGGAAATGTTGACCTCTCGGATTTCACCATCCTGCTGGTAGAGGATAATGCCATCAATCAAAAGGTGGCCCAACGCATGCTCCTTAAATTCAGGGCCAGAGTAGAAATCGCCAATAATGGAGCTGAAGCACTGGAGTTTGTCCAGATGCGGGATTTTGACCTTGTACTGATGGATATGCAAATGCCCGTCATGGATGGCGTCGAGGCCACCATTCACATCCGAAACCTGGAAGCCATAGAACAGCCCATCATTTTGGCCATGACCGCCAATGCATCAAATGATGATCGCTTGAAATGTATCAATGCCGGGATGAATGACTTTCTCCCCAAGCCCATCAGGATTGAAGCTCTGCGGGATCACCTGGTCAAGTGGCTAAAGCCACAGAAGGTGTGAGGTACCTAGTGGAATAAGTTCGAAGTTCGGAGTCACTAGTGGAAAGAATTCGAAATTCGTCATCAGTAATTCGTAATTGAAAGTGCTGCTGATCAGCATTTTATACGAATTTCGAATGGGTAATTACTTCATTCCGCAGGCTCCAGGGGGATTTAACAACCTCTTTTTCAGGGCTACCCCAAATGCCGCATGCCCTCTTTCACATTTTCCTAATGCTCAGGGGTGCAGATGGACTCACAGTCGGTACAGAAAATCACATCCTCGGCTTCGGGAGCCTGATGGTAAACTTTTTCATAGTCCTGAAGCCGTGCAATGGCAGCCGTTACTTCTGCGGTTAAAGGGGTCACAAGCATCACCTGTAGCATCATGACAAGAAACAGCGATCCATAATAACGCCTCGACCCATAGTCTTCTGCGGGATTTAGCAGGGCCTCAACCCGCTGTCGAAGAATGCTTCCGGACAGCCCGGAAACCAATGGTGTCATCCCCTGTTGCTGCACTTTCAACAACAGTTGTGCATAGGCCTTAAGGGATGGCATGGCTTCCTGTCCAGCGCGGTCAGCTATCAACTCACTGATTAACTCAAGTTCATGAAACAGCCGGTAAAGGACGGGATTAAAGAACCAGAGACATTGGATCAACCGCAATGCAGCTTTCTCAAGGGTGTTCCCCTGCTCAAGATGGGATAGCTCATGTTTCAGAATTGCCAACCTCTCCTCTTCAGCCATTTGGTCCAGCTCTGTCGACCAGATCACAAATGGACGCCCCAGCCAGAATGCTCCAATGGCATGGGGCCTATGGGGGGTTAACAGATATACTTTCTTTTCTCCTATGACCTTTTCGCTTTGTGTCCCTTTCCAGACCAGGTAATAGAGGTACCCTATCTGGACCAGGAAAAACAACAGCGCCAGTCCCATGGCACCCAAAATACCATAGCCCATCCATTGCTTGTGTAGGAGGAGCCAGTTATAGGTGGCGTTGGTCCGGTAATGAAAACGATGTCCCATTTCCGGATTTTCACAGCGGCAAAACTGCTGGAGTTCTCCGTGGTTCATCGGCTCCACCGGAGCCAGTGCCTCAACTCTCGGGCTGGGTTTGAATTGAGGGATCAACCCAAAGTCCACACAAAGGGGCAGCGCCAGGCTTGCGAGTACCAGCACATACAGGTAGCGCTTTCGCTGCCATGGGCTACCAAAATTTCGTAGCAACAGGATGTACACCAACCATCCTACTACCGAGAGACCGGCCGATATAAGTAGGTAGGTGAGCATCAGGGCTGTTCGCTTTCATTGATCATGTCACGCAGGGCCTCAATCTCCTGGTTCGAAACCTTTTCTCCATTTAAGAGGGTTGAGACCATGCCGGTTAGCGATCCGGCAAACACGCTGTCTATCATGTCCCGCAGGGCAAACTGCTGGTAGCGCCGCCTCGAAACCAGTGGGTAGTACAGGTGACTACGCCCCATGGCCTTATGCCCGACGAATCCTTTCTTCTCCTCCAGGATACGCACCACCGTAGAAACAGTGTTGTATGCCGGAGCAGGATGTTCGGGCCAGTTGGAAACCAGATCCTTGACATAGGCCTCCTTTTGACACCAAAGCAGGTTCATGACCTTTAGCTCCAGAGGAGTAAGCAGTTTCTGATCCTTGCGATCCATTTGATAACTGGTTGAGATAAGTATAGCTGTTTTAAAACTAAGAAAATAGTTTGAAAGTCTCGAACCGAATTATCAAACTTCCTACTTTCAACGATTGTACGTAACTTACCCTTGCTAGAACATTTAACACCTTCTACCCAACTGTACATGATCCCCAAGCCGTTGACTTTTGCTGATATCATGGAGCGAGATCTCTACTACTATGACTCCACTCGCGAAGATATCTGTCGTCAGTTTTGCGAAATGCTCCATATCAGCTACCTGCCAAGCCTTGAAAAGGAACCCTCCTTTTACTCCTGGGATGCAGATAAAGAAGTTTTTGAAGGCCCCAACCTCGTTACCCACCGGGTAAGTGTCAGGGCGGACGACCTCATATTCCAGCCATCCATTCTCAAAAAGTTTTCTTACCACCACCACAACGTATTATTTGTTCTGGAGGAAAAACGACTGGTAGGAGTTGTCCATATCGCCGATTACAATAAAAATGCGGTGCTGCTAACCTATTATGCCTTCCTGCTGGATTTTGAAAAGAAGCTGCGGGAGCTGCTGATCTTTAGCAACAAAACCAATGAGGATCTGGTGGATTACTACCGCAGAATGATTGACATCCTGTATGGAGGACCTCGCGACCATTGTAAGCGGCAATACAATGACTACATGCGCAACGACAAGAAAATCCGAATGATGGAGGCTCTGGGGCCATTTCAGGCATTTCCCATTGCCGACCTGATGTACTTTGCCCGCGAGCAGAATCTCCTCAATATAGAGCTAACCGATGTGCAGGAACTCAAGGAACTCCGCAACTCGATTATGCATGGACAGGATGTAGTCGGACAGGACGAACGCCTGTTTAGCATGGAATCCATGGAGAAACATTTCCAACGGATCCAGCTGTTTGAGAAGTACTATTCCATGCTGAAGTTCAACCTCAATATGGCCACCCTGGATGAGTTAAAGGCCAAAAACAAAGCCAAGCTGGACATGCTTCAGGCTTTCTCACGTCCCGTGTTGAATGGACAACGCCTGATGTGGCATTACCTGGATTCTCAGTAATGTCTAATTCTACCTGAGACAAAGTCCCGGCTATCTATTAACCAAGCCACTGGGCGAAAATCCCCTTGTCAAATAGAAGAATGAACGAGGACCCAAAATTGCTGCCACGTTCATTCTATTATTTGCCCTAAAACATTCCGTATTCAGGTGGGTCAATATTTTTAGAATCTTTTGGCCACACCCAGCGCAAGAGACCAGGTATTATATTGACTAAAGCGGGTATCATAGAAAATCGTGGGACAGAGATCCCAATGGTCACCAATTTCAACTTCATACTCGACCCCAAATCGCATTAGGCCAAAATTTTCCCCTTTTTCAAATTCAATCCCGGGGCCAACCTGGAGAACCAGTCCTTTCCAGGGTCTGATCAAGAGATCCACAGTTGCCACAAGTGGAGATACCCGCTCAAGGTCTTCACTTTCTCCACCTGTACCGAGCACCACATAGGTTTCCAGTTCGATGTCATTGTGCAGGCCTGCACCGATATAGGAATTGAACCAGTATTCGATATCCAGTCCCCAGGAAGGAATGAAAAAATTCTCTCCTGCATGTTCTTCCGGGATAAGGGTATGGCCCAGGAGCAGGGCCACCCGAAATGGCTTGAAGTCTTCGTGGTGGACTTCTACTCCTTCTGCTGGATGGGATTTCTCTTGCGACGAGTGCTGTGCCAGGCCCAGGAAGGGAATACATAGCAGGAGGAAAATAGAAATTCTGGGGTTCATATTGGTGTAGTTCAATTCGCAGGGGGAAAAATCAAGGTATAGAAGTGGCTCAATTCTCTATAAGCCCCAAGTCCCGAAGTACCTGGATGTGAATACAATCGAGCGCACAAATATAATAACATTATAATACAATTATTTATAGATTTCAAAATTATACAGCCCCTGCACCCTACATGAAAAAGAAGTCCAACATAATTATTCATCTTTCTCCGCTAGCAAGAACTGGCTAGCCACTCCGAAGGATTGTACCTTAGCCCCCATCAAAACTACAGGAACCAAGACATGATCATCATTACTGGAGCGGCAGGTTTTATTGGCAGTGCCATGGCAGCACATCTCATAGATCGGGGGCGGGACGACCTCTGGTTGGTGGATGATTTTTCTCGTAGTGATCGAGAGAAAAATTATGAGGACAAAGCCGTCAGAGGCCTTATCGAGCGTGATCATCTCTTTGACTGGTTGGAGGCCTACCCTCAAAAACCCAAAATCATCATACACCTCGGTGCCCGTACCGATACTACGGAGTTTGACGAAGAGATCTTCAACCGACTGAACCTCAGCTACTCCCAGCAGGTTTGGGCCTACTGTACAGCACATCGGGTGCCGCTGATTTATGCTTCCAGTGCCGCGACCTATGGAGAGGGAGAACTGGGATTTGACGATGACCCCTCGCTGATTTCCAGCCTCAGGCCCCTCAATCCATATGGCCAAAGCAAGCAGGATTTTGACCAGTGGGTGCTGTCTCAGCCTACTGCCCCACCCCATTGGTACGGACTCAAATTTTTCAACGTCTATGGACCTAATGAATACCACAAAGGCCGGATGGCCAGCGTGATCTTCCATGCTTTCAATCAGATCAATCGGACGGGGGGGATGAAGTTATTCCGATCGCATCGCCCCGAATGGAAGGACGGGGAACAAAAACGCGACTTTATCTACGTGAAAGACCTCGCCAGTGTCATACGATTTTTAATGGTAAAACGCCCCGCAAACGGCATTTATAACCTTGGCACCGGACAGGCCCGTACCTTCCGGGAGCTAACCGAGGCCACTTTCTCTGCCATGAATCGGGAACCCAACATCTCTTTCATCGACATTCCTGAGGACATACGGGACAAGTACCAGTATTTCACTGAAGCCAGGATGGACCGGCTCAGGGCCATTGGCTACACCACTGATTTTACCTCTTTGGAAGATGGCGTCAGGGACTATGTCCAAAACTACCTGATCCCCAATAACATATGGTAAAGCCAGGCGAGAGGTTCAGAACTGCCAGGAAATGAACCTCCGATTCTAAGGCTTCACCCAAAACAGACTTCCCTGATCGCCATAAGCCATTTTCAACGTATCCCGCTGATCGCTGAATGAATAGGCAGAAGTTTCCTGCAAGGCGGGCCAGACATCCTGAGACCACTTGTTGTCACCAAACAGGGTGCCCTCAATTTCTATAAATGACAGAGATCCATACTCATCCAGGCGATATTTCCCCCAGATAGCATTGGTGGCTGTTTCGATCCGGAATTTCCCCCTACGGCCTCGGTCATCGAAGTCTGCGACTACAGGCTGGGGAAGATGATCTGGTTGAAGCGACAAATTTGCTTCAGGCGTGGATTTATAGGCATACAAATGCCACTGGCCAGAAAGGGTATGAAATGGTTGAGGCGGAGTACAGCTAAGGCTCAGGAGGACCAGGATGGCCCCAAATAGGATTGGTATTCGCATGGTAATTGAGCAAGTTTTTCTGGCATGAATTGATTCAAATATTTTGAATTTCCAAATACAACAATACAACTCATACCAGAGATTGTCCACGACAGATTCATCCCAAAACTTACCATGGGTACTTATTTGCAGTTTCCCTACGCAATCTCACGGCCATGGCTTCAGGTCTTCTCATTGATTACCCTCACTGCAGCTAAACAATTTCATGCTCATAGAGATTATAGCTATCACATAGGCTTTTTCTTATTTCAACAGTAGATAGATTTTCATGGAGCATCGCTCTGATGTTGTGGTAATAGGTTCAGGGATGGCGGGCCTCAGTGCTGCCTGCCTACTTGCCAAAGAAGGGAAACAGGTAACCCTACTTGAGCAAAACTGGCTCCCGGGAGGCTGTAGCAGTTCCTATCCCCGCAAAGGATACATCTTTGAATCAGGGGCGACCACACTGGTAGGCCTCGACTCCCATATGCCCCTCAGGTGGTTGCTCGACGAACTGGGAATAGACATTACCCCTGTCAAACTGGATCCTCCCATGCAGGTTCACCTTCCTGGAGGCAAGACCCTTACACGGTATCAGGACCTGGATAAATGGATAGAGGAGGCCGAGCGAGTCTTTGGGCGCGAGGGACAAAGAGAGTTCTGGGAATACTGCTATGAGATCAGCCAACTGGTCTGGAAAACCTCCTTACAGCAACGAGCATTTCCTCCCTCGTCCTTCAAAGACCTGCTTCACGCTGCCGCCCATTTCCGGCCCAGCCAGTTGGGATTTGCCCTCAAGGCATTCTACTCGACTGGGGATTTGCTCCGCAAATTCAACCTCCGCCACAATCCGGAATTCGTGTCATTCGTCAATGAACAGTTGCTTATTACCGCCCAGAATTATGTGGAGGAAGTCAATGAGTTGTTTGGGGCAACGGCCCTTTGCTACACCAATTATGGCAATTACTATATGCCCGGTGGACTGCTAAACCTCGTTCAGCCCATGGTTGACTATCTGGAAAGTCATGGAGGCAGGGTCGTACTGAGGGCTCCAGTCACAGAGATTCATCCAAATGGGAAAGGATACTGGGTGCATACCGATTACCGTGGCGAGCAGACAAAATATCATGGAGAAAAGGTGCTGTCCACCATTCCGGTCAACAACACCCTGGAGTTATTTGAAGATGAAAAAGTAAAAACCCGGATGAAGTCCCGCCTGATGGAGTCCCCACAACTCAACAGTGCGTTTCAGCTAGGGTTGGTTTTTAAACGTACCAGACGGTTCGAATGCCTTCACCACCAGATTCACCTGGACCAGCCCCTTCCGTTTACCCATTCGCATAGTATCTTCCTAAGTCTGAGTCATCCCGATGACCATGAACGCTGTGGCCCGGACGAAGTGGTTGCTTCCATTTCGACCCATGCTCCAGACCCTTCCAGCCATCTGATTGAGGACAAGGAAGCTGTAGTAGAAGCAATTATTGGCACCCTGGAGCAGAAGGGGTTCCTCAAACGCGAGGACATCATTTACCAGCATGCCTCTACTCCGGGCTCTTGGGAAAAGTGGACCAAAAGGGCTTTTGGATTTGTAGGAGGGTATCCCCAATACATGCATATCAAACCCTGGCAAATGATCGATGCCCGATTGGATCATCGCGGGGCCTACCTCGCAGGTGACAGTACTTACCCAGGCCAGGGAATTCCCGGGGCGACCCTTAGTGGCATCATCGCTTTCCAGAAAATGAAACTGGATGGCATTTAAAAGAGGGCATGGGTCAAGCTTCAATAAAGAAGGTGCAGCTACCAGGTGCGTTGACTAAGGGCGATCCGGAAGCTACTGATCAATGAACATTGGCCAATGTTCCCTGATTGTCCCTATCTTCGCGGCATGAAGATTTCCGCTTCAGTTTATGCCAATTCCAAACGCCCCCTTGCTGACCTCGTCCGTGACCTTGACCTGTACGGAGTGGACTTTCTCCACATAGATTGCAAAGACAATCCTGGAGTATTTGCAGACATTGCCAGAATCCGAGAGGTGAGTCCGACCCCCATTGACCTACACCTGATTACTTCAGAGCCAGAGCGCTACCTTCACGACCTGCACCAGCACGAACTGGCCTACGTGACCTTCCAGTACGAAGACCTGCGAGGTCCGGAGCATCTGCCACGACCAGTCGGATACAAGCAGGGGATCGCCATCACCTCAGAGACGCCAATCGAGGTATTTGACAAGGTGATGGATCGCTGCGACTTTGTGCTCTTTATGACCACCATCCCTGGCGAAAGTGGTGGCAGCTTCCAACGCGAAAATTTTCAGCGAATCAGACGTTTCATGAGACGGTATCCCGGCATCGATGTCCATGTTGACGGGGGAGTAAATGCCGAGGTAGGATTTATCCTTCGAAATATGGGGGTCAGCCTGATCGTTTCGGGTTCCTATCTGGTTCGTAGCCAAAGCATCGGAGCCTCCATGCTCAAGCTAAAGGCAGAGGCCGTTGACTCCCATTACTATGTAGAAGATTTCATGCTCGACCTCAACGATACCCCCGTTCTGGTCGAAGAAAAATCTACCTTTCTCGATGCACTGCGGGTAATCGAGCATTATAGCCACGGCCTCGTAATCATCACCGATACCCTGGGCAAATTCAAGGGGCTCGTCACAAACGCTGACGTACGCCGCGGCCTGCTGCGCCACTCCAGCAACCTAAATCAGGTCAAGCTCCCGGAAATTGTCAACCGCAATCCCCTGACAATTCACCCCAAAAAAAGTGTAAGCGAACTGTTAACTAAAGTTAAACACGCCCCCTTTCCAGTCAACTACCTTCCAGTGGTGGATTCCCATCGCAAAGTCGTCGGCCTGGTCGCATTCTTTAACCTGATCAAGGGGGAAGGTTGATCAACTGGCTCCCTTCTTTTCATTACTATAGGTAGAAGACCCAAAATAACTATAATGAACAGGTATGGAGGAAATGAAGGCATGAAGGGCCCAGGCAGCAATTTCCCTCCGTTCCTTCGCCTCCGCTCCCCGTGTCTCGCTCGGGATCTGCGACAGGACAAGACTCCATACCTGTATAATTCTGTCCAACTACTTACCTTCATCAACTCATGATATATCATCTGAATCCTCAGCTTTCTGACCTGGAAGTTAACGACCTTGCTGCTGAAGCACAGGCCCAATGGTTTCGGGAAGGCAATACCCCGGTTTTGGTCAATAGTTCCAAAGTACAAGAGGTTCCTTCGAGCCTGGCGCCGCATGTCACCGACTCATTCCAGATGTCTAGTGACATTCAACTTGCAAGTCGGCAGTACCGACCTCAAACCCGCTCGATCAGCTTCACACCCGAGATTACGATCGGGGGAGATTCCCAAAATACCCTGATGATCGCGGGCCCCTGTTCGGTTGAATCTGAAGAACAGATCGATCAGAGTGCTCAATTTCTCTCCGGCCTCGGGGTAAAAGTATTGCGTGGAGGGTGCTACAAACCACGGACATCGCCTTATTCCTTCCAGGGCCTGGGGCTGGAAGGATTGAGGTTACTGGCCGCCATGCGCGAAAAATACGGCATGCCCATCATCACCGAAGTTCGGGATGCTACACATGTCGAGGAAGTCATCGAGCACACCGACATCATCCAGATTGGTGCCAAGGCCATGTATGACCACGGAGTGCTGAAGGCCTCCGGGAAAGCCTCCAAGCCAGTGATGCTCAAACGCGGATTCGGAACTACGCTCCAGGAATTTGTCCAGGCAGCGGAGTTTATCCTGTCACAGGGAAACCCGGATGTCATCCTCTGTGAACGTGGCATTCGCACCTTCGAAACCAAAACCCGCTTCACCCTGGATCTCTGTGGCGTAGCCTTTCTAAAAGAACACACCAATCTGCCCGTGATCCTCGATCCCAGTCACGCCATGGGCTATCGGTATGGAGTAGCAGACCTGACCCGGGCCTGCGTCGCCATGGGAATAGACGGCCTGATCATCGAAACCCACCCCACTCCTGAAGTTGCGAAGTCCGATGCAGCCCAGCAGTTGAACTTTACAGAGTTTGAAGAAATGTACCGATCTCTCGCACCAGTTGCAGCTGCTGTCGGGCGAAAAATGATCTGAGTTTTCCCGGGAAATCATGCTACAGCCAAGACTAACTGTTGTTCGTCTTGAGTAATAGACCGTTCATCGAAAAGGTAAGATTTCCTCCAACCTAACCGACCAGGTAGTAGTATATACCAGTGATGTCAGACACTGAACCAAAGGGGTATATTAGGTAAGCCCCGGCATGGTTCTGGCATCTTGAGAGAAGGTAAAACTTCTCATTTTTTTCGGTAAAGCTTTGGTACGTTAGGTTGCCACTCCACATCTTTTGTGGGTGGCAATTTTTTTGCTTTATAAGCAGTTGAAGAGGTGTGGAGTTAAAACCATGCTCCTCTCCGGGAAAACTCCCTTTTTGCCCATATATTTACTGGTATCGACCCTACTTCCTCTCATAAAGCCCCCATTTTGCTGGAAGAGCTGATTGCTTTTCTACGTTTCCATGATTTCCCGGTAGGGGTAGATACGCATCTCAAGGTAGCTCACCTGCTGGAACGGACAGGCAGCCACTATCCAACCAGCCGGTTGAAGACCCTGTTGGCACCACTTTTTGCCTCGGACGCTTTTCAGCAGGAGGAGTTTTATCGATTGTACGATGCCTATCTGGCCAAATTCCCCCTACAGGAAGAATCCGCCAGAGTCCCAAATTCCACCACTTCAGGAAAAGCCCAGGCACCGGGATGGGCCCTCAAAACATTTTCCAGGCGAAGGATTTACATCATCCTCCAGCTCCTTTTTCTGGCTTTGGTTGGTATCGCGGGCTTTCGAAGTCTGGATTGTTATCTCGAGACCCGTTCTCTCCGTCAGACCTGGCAGTGTGTCCTCGATACGCAGCCACTGAGCCGGCAAGGCCCTCCTGAGGTACCCGCACAGGACTCCTCACTTTGGGAAGTAGAATCGCCACTGGTTACGGAGCAGGGCTCCGATCAGGATACACCTCCCATACCCCATTCTTCGGACAGCCTGCTGAGGAGAGGAAAGTCATCGGCCTACCTGTCCCAGCAGATACGGCTGGAACCGGCCGATCCCATCAAACCGGATCTTTCTTCCCTCCAAAAACCCTGGTACACCCGTTATGAGTTGATCCTCCGGATACTCGTCGCCCTGTTTTTCCTGAGTTTTGCCGTTTTGGTAGAAATCAGAGATCGGCTAAAAAAGCGCCTTATGATGGTAGAGGATCGGCGTCGCAAGCCTCCACTTTTCTGGAAGGCCAGGCCCGCTCAGTCCCCAAATGCACTGCAGCAGTCTCGTGAATTTTTCGAGGCAGCACGGGTTCTGCGCGAACGAGAGCCCTTTCTCAGTAAGGAAATTGATGTGGAGCGAACGGTCGAGCAATCCACTGAGCAGGGAGGTATTTTGGACCTGGCCTATCAGGTGCACAGTCGGCCTCCTGAGTATCTGGTGCTGATTGAGCAAAAAACTCCAAAAGATCTACTGGCACAGCTATACGAACACCTTTGCCAGGAACTCAGGCAGCAGGACCTCTACCTCGACCGATATTTTTTTGATGGAGACCCACGTATTTGCTGGCAGGAGCGGTATGCTGATGAACATTACCTCGAGGATCTGCTCAGACAGCTGCCTCAACACCGGGTAGTTATTATCGGGGATAGCGAGCTCTTTTTTGACCCAATGGGGGACAACCTCGCGAACTGGATCCCCATGCTGGACCGCCCCAAGCCGGTTTTTATCATGACGCCCAAATCCCCATCAGCCTGGGGATGGAGAGAAAAAGTATTGCAGGACCAATTCCTTCTGCTGCCTGCTACCATTGATGGCCTGGCCAGGATACCGGAAGTGCTGACCAAGTCTGCCCCGGCCTCCATGCGATACTGGCAACAGTTTGGCTCCTACCCGCCTGTCAGTGAGGAGGTTGAAACATGGACTATCAGAGACCTGGAGCGTTACTTCAACCAGTGCTCACAACTAACTAATAATCAACCCCTAAACACTCCCACAGGTAAGCAAATGCTTAACTGGTGCTGCGCCTGTGGGGTCCACTCAGAACTTAGTTGGGAACTGATTCTCAGGCTTGCCGGAGCCCTGGAAGAAGAGGGTCATTCTCTCCGTTCTCCTCAGGCCCTGTATCAGCTCCTGCGCCTGCCCTGGTTTCGTCAGGGAGAAATACCCGTTGAAATGCGGGAAGCCATGACGGAGCACTTGGATGATGAATCGCTACGCAAGACCCGGGAAACCATCATAGACGTGCTCAAGAAGAATCCTCCCCCCGAAGGTTCTTACGCATACGATGAATACCAATTGCTCTTGCGTGTCCAGGAGGCCGAATTACAGGGAGGACTACGCCATAACTTCGAAGCCCTTCAGGAAGTATGGGACTATGCCCTGCACCACGAGGTGGAGGATGAAACCGTTCTGAAATACCTCGAGACATTGCCCACCAAACGAATCGGAATCTGGTGGATACTTCCCAAAAGCTGGAACGATTTGCTGTTCCGACAGGGACTACCGGCCCTTGGCTTCAAAGCCTGGGTGAGAGGCAGCCTGGCTCTGGCTGCTATGTTACTAGTACTGCTTACCTTCCGCGGCTACGAATGGCAAAACTGGCAACGCTATGAAAAGCAGTGGTTTTACCTGAAAAATGATGCAGACAGGGCCCAGTATTACACCTATGTTGGCATCGATCTTCAGGAACAAAATCTACCCAACGGAGCAAGGCGCTTTTTCCAGTTGGCCAATGACTATGCCCAAAGCCCGGGGCAAGATCCCTATCTGGAGCCAGCCTACAACCTGGCCCTGCTAACCTGGAAACAGGAAGACTTCATTCGGCAAACCCTGGCCCTGGATGGCCTACGTGATCTCAACCAACAGCTGGAAGCTCTGTTAGCTGACAGCACCCTCACCATTGAGAAGCGAAGTAGTTACCAACAGCTTTATGCGAGGAGCCAGTATAGTCTGGGGGCGATGGAATTTTATCGTCAGGATACCGAAGCGGCCCTGCTGGCATTCAGAGAAGCAAACAAAGCAGACGATCAGCAGCATCTGGCTCGCCTCGGAGAGGCGCTCACCCTGGTTCAACAGAGCACGACTCTTGACGAATCCTCTTCTGCTGACAAATTGGGCCTCGCACTGGAGCGGCTGGGAGAAGTGGGGATTGTAGAACCTGGATTTTTGGGGAAACAACAGGCCCTGATAGGGGTACTCGATTCCCTGGAATCGCAGGAAAAATCTCCGGTGGTTCAGTCCCGGTATCAGCAACTCATGGCAGTAGCTCGTGGTCAGGAGGTTCCGGCCCTGACCGATCCGGAAACGCTGGAAGCCAAACCTTCCATCAATATTTCCGAACTCCGGGATAAGGACCTGAAACTGGTCACCGACTTTAGCAATGGCCTCGCAGTCATAGAATACCAGGGAAAGTACGGCTTCATCAATCGACAAAACCAGTTGGTGGGGGGAATTACCTATGAGGATGCCCATGGTTTTTCCGAAGGTCTGGCTGCCGTAAAGCGAGATGGAAGATGGGGCTATGTAAATCCCGTTCAGGAGTTGATCATTCCCTGTGAATACCAGCGTGCCGAAGACTTTCGGGATGGACGAGCGGCGGTGAGAAACGAGCGGGGTTTCTGGGGAGTGATTGATCAGTCAGGCAAACGGGTCTTACCCTTGACTTATGAAAAGCCCGTCACATTTGAACCAGAATCACAACTCCCGCCTGGCGCAGAGCCATTGGCGGTGACTTTTGTTACACGTCAGCCTGAGGGCAAATATGTCTTTATTGGGCTGGATGGAAAGCCGGCATTTGGGAATAAACTATTCCAATACGCTGAAAACTTCAGGGGTAACTACGCCCGCGTCGTACGATATGATCGCAGCTACTATATCGACCGACAGGGCAATTGTTATAGCGATGTCGAAGAGCCTATGGACTGCCCATCCGTCAAGTGGGGTCAGCAGTTGCTCCGACAGATTACGGCACATGAGAAGCCCGTTATTGCCGCCAACTTTTCCCTCAATGGGCGACAGTTGATCACCGGATCTCTGGACAGCACGGTCAGGGTATGGAACGGGCAGGGAAGTGGTCAGGGAACGGTACTGAAGCACAAAGACTGGGTTAGGGCACTTGCCCAAACTCCAGATGGCAGCCGGATTTTCACCGGGTCCCGGGATGGAACATTTACCATGTGGAGTCCTCAGGGTCAGGCACTTGGAAGCAGGACATTTGGAGGAAACCAACCGGTAGAAATTGTTTTTCATCCGACCAGCAGCCTGTTGCTCGCAGGTCTATCCAATGGCGCCATTGTGCGCCTGAACCCCCAGAATCTGGAGATACTCCAAACCTGGCGAATACCGAGACAGCTTACCCCTACGGCCATCGCCACGAATGGAGATCTGGTGGCCGCAGTAGCCCAGGACGGAGTCCTAAGGGTATGGAAACTGGGGGGAGGTGACCAGATCCAGGCATCCCTGGGAGGCTCTCTGTACAGTGTCGCCATCTCACCTGACGGGCAAAAAATAGCGACGGGCAATAACCGTGGAGAAGTGTTCATTCTCAATACTGAGGATCTCAGCCCGGTCGCTCAGGTTCAACCCCACAGTGGCCAGGTACTGAGCGTGGAGTTCTCCCCTTTTGACAACGGAGGCTACCTGCTTTCCGGTTCCAGGGACAGAACCGTTAAAATTATTAATTTGAGTGACCTTCAACCCGTATTAAGCATCAAATTAAGGGCTACTTTGACCACCGCTCAGTTTTCCCCTGCTGGAGCACAGTTACTGGTGGCGACACAGGGCCCGACCGGCCGTGGACTGGATCAGGTCCTGTTGTTCAATCTGGACAGGTATTAACGCAAATTTCGATGTAACGGTATGGTATCCTTTGACTTGGCAGTTTGATTCGACATATCGTAATTGCATTTGTACCATTAAGCACGCAATATTTACCAAACGCGGTGCGTGGTTTATTTCAGGCCTTATTTTTGTAAACTAGCAGGAACTCAATCTACCCGAATGGCAGAGCAAAAGATAAACCGCAACTATCTCATGATCGGTGGCCTAGCCCTGGCTACCATAATTACCTTTATTTTCATCCAGGTATTTGATTCAAGTAATTCATCCAACAGTGCTGACTCCGAGTTGGAAGAGCAGTTGGGACAGGAAATCCTGGAATTGGAGAGTAGCATCCTAGAGCTGGAACTGGTCTATCAGGAAAAGGATAAGGAGCTGGACAACATGTTTGAGTTGGTCGACCAGAAGAATGACCGCCTCGTCGCCATGGAACGTCGTATTCAGGAACTGGAAGATGAAGGAGTTGTCAGCAAGGAAACCATCGCACGACTTCGTCAAAAACTGGAGCGGGCCCGTCGACTGACCGAATCTCAGGAAAAGATCAATATCCTGGTGCAGGAGCAGAATACCATGACCCAGATGTATGACAGCCTCAGACAGACCCTCTACCAGCGTGACAGTGCCCTTCGCGTCGCTGAGGCCATGCTGATAGACTGCTCTGGTCAAACCTCTGGTAGCGACCGTGGCCTCGAGCCGGCAGAACCCCTGGTATGGGCAGAAAACATACGGGTATTTAATGTCCTGAATGAAAGTCGGGATAAGAAGGTCGAGGTAAGAAGAGACATCAAGCGAGCAGACATAGAAAGGCTACAGATATGCCTGGATTTAAAAGGCAACTCCCTGGTAAGTGAACTGGATGGTGAGCTGTATCTCATACTTAGGACAATGGGGGGTAGCACCTATCAAAATCCAGCAGCTTCCAGCCGCAGCATAACCCTCAATGGGCGTGAAACCATGGTTTCCAGTGTAGTTGATCTCTCGAAGGTTGACGCTGCTTCCGCCTCAGACGTTTGTTTTGAATACTTTCAAAACGATGCCTACAATTTTGGGCGGTGCATCATCGAATTGTACTACAATCAGACGCGCCTCTCTCAAACCAAAATCATCAATTTTGTAGATAACTAACCAAGGCAAACGAAAACAGGGAATCCAGCTTATTCAACTCTAATTGAAATTCAAAATTTTCAATTCTCAGTTATTTTCGATTATTTAGCGAATACAGTTAGACTTTCATGCTATAAGGCTGACTATTGTGAGAATATCAAACCCTCTCACCCGAGCTCCTCTAGTAAGACAGATTATCGCCGCGCTTTCCAGCATGGCCAGTGGAATATTGTTTGCCTGGCTGATTGCCCAGCTACTGATTCTCCATCTTCCTGACAAAAAGGACGGAGTTCAGTCTGCTTCCCCTCAATATTTGCATTGGTCGTTTAGTTCCATCGACCAGAATTCCCAAATCCTGGCTCCCAAACCTGACCGCCCGTAGGCAAAAGATCGCCAGAATTGAGCATGCTGCTGAGCGCCTCTTCCGCAGCTTCCCATGAAGCTACAGCTACATTCGCCCAAACAAAAGCGGCCTATCCTCACCAGGATAGGCCGCTTTATGTTCACAGGATCAAGCCGAGGGGCTACTCGCCATCGGCGGCGGCTTCGTACTGCTGCTGTACGCTCATCCGATCAAAATAGGACCACATGGACGTGATCTTTCCATCCTTTACCTCAACGTCGAGGCGTAGCATCATTTTTACACCTTCGACACCAGACTCCACATCGTCCCAACCAGCCTGTCCGAGTAGCATGACCAGATCCCAGGCATCTCCTTCGGCGGGAGTCATCGTAAGGGAGGTAATCGCCATGTCGGTGGTGATGTTATCCCAATTCTTAAAATCGCGAGCCCAGCCTTCCAGCTCTTCTTCTTTGGTTACAGGCTCCTCAGACCAAAGGTTAAACCCTTTGAACTCATCGTCCAGCAATGCCGCCATGGCATCCAGGTCTTCATTGGATACCGCTTCGAGGTAACTCTTGACCACTCCTTCCACTTCGTCCTGCTCGCCTTCTGACAGCGCACTGGCGTCCATGGGGCTGAACTTGACCTGACCAAAAGCGAAAGTCCCAGCCAATAGGGCTGCTGCAACAAAACACAATCTTAGAAAATTCATAAGAATTCGATTAGGGGTTGAATGAAAAATGTAGTTGACAATTCTGAAGAACTTCCATGCATCAGGCTGTGTGGAATTCTTCATTATAACTCACCGAAATTCAAAAAATTTCAATTCATTCAACATTTTTATCCCCAACTCTTATTTCCTCGAATTTTCAGACGTTCAGAACTTCTTCTTCGACGACCTCAAGATTGGACACAGACTTTTCTTTTTCGGAAACATAGGTGTACAGTGCCGGGATCACATAGAGGGTAAGGATGGTGGAAAAAATCAGTCCCCCAATTACCGCTATTCCCATGGAAGTACGGCTTTCAGCTCCGGCCCCCAGCGCCAGTGCTATCGGGAGTACTCCCAAAATAGTGGATAAACTCGTCATCAAAATCGGACGAAAACGCGCCTCGGATGCCTCCTGAATGGCTTCCAGTCTGCTTAGGCCAGCAGCTTTGCGCTGATTGGCAAATTCGACGATCAGGATGGCATTTTTGGACACCAGCCCAATCAGCATGATGATGCCTATCTGGCTAAAAATGTTCAGCGTACCATCTGTCCAGTTGAGGGCAATGAAAGCCCCTGCCAGTGCCAGTGGCACAGTAAACAGGATGATAAAGGGATCGCGGAAGCTCTCAAATTGTCCAGCCAACACAAGAAATATCAGGATCAACGCAAGTCCGAATGCAAATACCAGACTCGATGAACTTTCCTCAAAATCCTGGGATGTCCCCGCTAGTGCGGTTGTGTAGGTTTCATCCAGCACCTCTGCTCCGATGGCTTCCATGGCCTCGATACCCTGTCCGAGTGTATAGCCCTCCGCAAGCGAAGCAGATACTGTGGCTGAGGCGAAGCGATTGAAACGAAACAGTTGTGGAGGAGTAGTCTGCTCCGTCACGTCCACGAGGTTGCTCAACTGTATCATACGCCCCGCGTCATTTCGCACATAGACTGATCGAAGGTCATTGGGGTCATCCCTATACCGACGATCCAACTGCCCGATAACATAATACTGTTTACCATTCATGGTGAAGTAGTCGAAGCGCTGACCACTTAGCCCTAACTGAAGGGTGCGGGCAATGTCTTCGACTGATACTCCCAGCGTCCGTGCTTTTTCACGCTTGATCGCAATTTGAAGTTCTGGTTTGTTGAATTTCAGGTCCACGTTCACGAAGGCGAAGGCGGGATCACTATTGGCACGCTCGACGAAGGTCGGCAACACCGTCTCCAGTTTCTCAAGTGTGGGTGCCTGTATCACGAACTGTACTGGTAGCCCTCTGCGGCCTCCTCCTATGCTTTGTTCCTGTGAGATGAAGGTCCGTCCACTCGGGAAGCGCCTCATCTGTGTTTGTAGATGATCCAGCACTTCCTGCTGACTCCGCTCACGCTCGCTCCTTGGCTTCAGAATGATGCGCATAAAACCGGAGTTGGTAGAGCTGGAAGCTCCATATCCAGGCGAAGTAACCGAGACTATACCTGCCACTTCCGGGGCTTCCTCCTGCACCATAACAATCAGTTCATCCAAGTAAGCATCCATAAACTCGAAGGTTGCCCCTTCCGGCCCTGTCGCATTTACCCGCAACTGACCACGGTCCTCGTTGGGAGCCAGTTCTGATGGGAGTCTCAAATAAAACAGGTAGATCAGCCCCAGGGAACCCAGGATCACCAGAAAACTCGCCCACCGAACCCTCAGAAAAGCTTCCAGTGTTTTTCGGTACCCTGCAGAAAGTGAGTTAAAGAATTTTTCTGTGCGTCGATAAAAGGCATTTTCCCCTATGCCTTTGTGCAGTAGACGGGAGGAAAGCATGGGGGTAAGGGTCAGGGCAACGAAAGACGAAATGATAACCGCCCCAGCGAGCGTGATGCCAAACTCCCGGAACAATCGCCCTGTCAGGCCTTCCAGGAAAATTACGGGAAGGAAAACCGCCACCAGGGCAAGTGTGGTGGCGATGACCGCGAAGAAGATTTCAGCAGATCCTTTTTTGGCTGCTTCCATCGGGCTGAGTCCCTGCTCGATTTTGGCATAAATATTTTCCAGCACCACCACCGCATCGTCCACCACCAACCCAATGGCCAGCACAATGCCCAGCAGAGTCAGGACATTAATGGAAAAATCAGCTAAATACATCACAAAAAAGGCTCCCACCAGTGAAATCGGAATCACAATTACTGGAATCAGGGTCGTACGCCAGTTGCGCAGAAAAATGAAAATGATCAGGGCCACAAGGGCAAAAGCCACGTAGATGGTCTGCACCACCTCGTCAATCGAATCCCTGATATAGGTGGTCTTGTCAAACCCTATCGCCCAGGATATATCGGCAGGAAGATCTTTTTTCAGCTGCTCCAGTCTGCGGTACACCTCATCTGCAATTTCAATATGGTTGGAGCCTGGCTGAGGGATAATTGCGTTTCCCACCATTGGCACTCCATCCCGCTTGAGGACAGTTCTCAGGTTTTCCGGGCCAAGCTCTGCATAGCCCACGTCCCGGAAGCGGATTTTATTGATGCCATCGTCATAAACGATCAGGTCATTGAACTCCTGCGCTGTCACGAGACGTCCCTGAGTCCGAACGGTCAACTCACGGTCATCGCCCTCGATGCTTCCCGAAGGAAGCTCTACATTTTCTCTGGTGAGTGCCTGTTGCACATCTAATGGCGTCAGCCCATAGGCGGCAAGTTTGTCGGGGTCCATCCACATGCGCATGGCGTACTTCTTGGAGCCCCAGATCCGCACTTCACTCACCCCATCAATGGTTTGCAACCGCTCCTTGAAGAGGTTATCAGCTATTTCGGTCAACTCCAGGAGAGAGCGGCGATCGCTCTGGATGTTGATGAACACGATGGGACGGGCATCGGCATCGGCTTTATTTACGGTTGGAGGATCGGCATCGGGCGGCAATGAACGACGCGCCTGGGAGACCTTGTCCCGGACATCATTGGCAGCCGTCTCCAGGTCCACGCTCAGATCAAATTCCACCCGGATCGTCGAACGCCCATCCCGAGTAGTGGAAGTCAGGTTCTTGATCCCCGCTACCGAATTGACCGCCTCTTCCAGCGGCTCGGTGATCTGCGTCTCGATGACATCGGCATTGGCACCAGTATAGTTGGTGGAAACCGTGATGATCGGAGGGTCAACCGAAGGATACTCGCGGATACCCAATGACTGCAAGCCAATCAGGCCAAAGAGGACAATCACAATCGAAAACACCGTTGCCAGAACGGGTCGGTTGATACTGAGAGATGAGAGACTCATAGGGAGAAGAATTCGTAATGGAGAATTCGTGATCAGAAAATCATAATGCCAGGGCCAAACTGTATTTGCAGCATATAAACAACAAAATCTGTTGACGCAGAGCAAAGATAACCCGCCAACGTCATGGTTGGTTCGCTGTTCAACGTATTTAAATCGGTAAGAGGCTTGGCAGGCGGCACAGGAATCAAGACTACCTCATTCCCAGTCGGACGAAATTATTTCCCCGGCCAGGTGTTCCTTCCTCGCTACGATCACATCCCGCTTGATGGACTTGTCCACCATGTGCTCAAATTCTTCGAAGGGTGGGCCGATCTGCACTTCGAAGCCATGCTGGATGAACAGGTCTGCGACTTTATCTCTGGGGGCGACATAGGAATTCCAGGCAACGACGGCGGTGCCACCGGGTTTCAGTACCTGATACCACTCTTCGAGGCTTTCGTCCAGCAGTTCCAAGGGATTGCGCGTTACGCCCCCCAGTTTCTTGCCGCCGGTATTGCTGTGAAATATCCCATAGGGCAGGTCACCAACCAGAATGTGAATGACCTCATCTTTGAAGTACTTGTGGGCATCCTGAGCCCGTCCCCCGATGATGCCCAGCATCTTGGTGGTCTCGTTGGATTTGAATTCCTCCTTGGTTTTGGCGTAGGCAAATTCATGGATCTGAATGCTGTCTGCTTTGCTCTTGCCGTAAACGGGACGCTCCTGCGCATGGTGCTTCATGCGCTCGGTTTGCAGGTACTTTTTAAAAAAGACCTGGAGTTCATGGACATACTTCGACTCTACCTCGATGCCATAGGCGTTGAATCCATAAACCGCCCCCTCAAATAGCGTGGTTCCTTTGCCCGCTACGGGGTCCAGCATCCGGATGCTATCGTCATAGTTAAAGTCACTGGCCAGCAGGGCGATGTTGACCAGCATTTTGGTAAACAGCTCGTTGGTTTTTCCCTGGTATTTGAGCAGGGAACTGACCTTGCCATCCAGGTATTCGTAGGCTTTCTTTTCGACGGGCAGCAGCATCTCTTTTCCTTCTACCGAAACCCGCTGAAAAATCGCAAAGACAAAGGACAGCCTCGAAATCAGCAGGATGTCGTTGGCTACCAATTCGGCTTCCGTCTCAAATGCGATGTACCGTACTCCCGCAATTTCCACTACATCCAGCCCTACACAATCAGTAGAAAAACGCGATGCAGCCAATGCCAGCTCTGCCATGGCCATTTTGTCGCTGGCCTGATAATACACGCGGTTGTGGCCGGGATTCTGGAGAATGAGGTACTTCATAGGTGGTCAAAATTCAGGACTGCAAAGGTGCACATTTTCGGCGTCACTCCCCTACCCCACTCGCATTTCCATGTGATAAAGGTCAAAGCCTTTTGCCCAAAAATCCGGTCTAACTTCCTGCAATCGAAACCCCGATTTTTCATAAAATCGATGTGCGTGCTGCGAGGTTCTGACATCTACCTTTTGAATATGGGACATATCCTTCACCAAATCCAGGCGATGATGGAGCAGGTCGCGCCCGATGCCTTTTCCCTGAAACTCCGGATGTACCATGTCCCAGGATATGCGAGCGGTGATGCCATCCGCCCGAAAATTGACCCCGCCAGCTGCGATCAGTTCCCCTTCCCTTTCTACCACAAAATATGCTTCCGTTTCCTCTCTCAGGTAGTTTTCATAGTCCAGCACCTCCTCCTCTGCAAAATGCGTGGGGACCATCAGCCGCATCAGATCCAGCAGGGGCTCCAGGTCAGAGGGTTGAAAGGGACGGATTTGCATGACGTGAGTATTTGAGAGAGACTTATTATCGCTATGTTTATCGATGTAAAATACCGCGACTTCTCGTCCTTCTCCAAACACCTCTCAACTCCCTTACGAAAATGAAGCAGTTTTACCTGGCTATCCTGTTGTGCCTTCACATGGGCCTTGCGGCACAGAATACCCTTTTTTTTGAGACTTTTGAAGGGGTCGCAACCCTGGCAAATCTCAATACAGCCGACCTGGGCGGTAGCACTACGGGCGGCAATAACTTTTGGGTAATCAATGATGTCTACCAGGGCGGCTCTGGCACCCTGACCTGCCTGGGGTTTCCATTTTCCTTCACCGTGCCCAATAATCCTAATCAACCTTCGGGGATCTTTCAGGAAGGAGGTAACTACATGCATATCCTGGCTCAGGCAGCCCAGGACAACGGAATAGGGAACGCCAACTATCTCCCGGCTGATGGTGTGTGTACATTTGCGGAGTCCAACTTCGCTGAGATGTCCGATGATGTCAATACCCAGCAGATGCAAAATGTATCACTTTCATTTTGGTGGATGTGCGGGGGAAGTACGACGTCTTTTGGAGAGCTCTATGTGAGTACAGATGGCGGGAATAGCTGGCAACAGGTTAACACGCCCAGCTTTGCCAATCAAACTACCTGGACACAGAGCAGTTTCACCGATCCCACCTGGGCAAACCAGTCTCAATTACGTTTTGGGTTCAGGTTTGTCAACAATCTGTCTACCACCGGCATGGACCCTGGTTTTGCCATCGATGACATCCTCATCACCGCAGAACCCGCCGTAAGTCTGACGCTGGACAGCCTGTCCCAAACGCAGCTTTGTGCCTCAGAAGACAGCTTTGAGGTGTTCTATTCCACTACCGGGCTATTTGACACCCCCAATCATTTCGTGGTAGAATTATCGGACTCCACAGGAGATTTCACCCAGTCCATGCCCCTCGATAGTGTAAACGCTACCAGTGCACAACCCCTAAATGTGCACCTGCCGAGTGGGCTCGCATCAGGCGGAGCCTACCAGGTCAGGATTCGTGCTACCCATCCTGCCCTGATCAGTGACAGCAGTGTAGCCCTAGGCCTCACTCCCCCCAATCTCGCACAGGCGCTTACCGCTGATCCGGCAAGCATTTGTGAGGGGGACAGCACGACCATCATGGCGGGAAGTTTTCAGGGAAATCTCCAGTGGCAGACCAGCGTGGACTCGGTGAATTTTACCGATGTGGCCGGATTTGCTGGACATCCGCTCAACTGGCAGCCCGATAGCAATGGGTTTGTCCGGCTGATTGCCTCTGGAGGCGTATGTCCGGCTGACACCTCCAATACCGTCATGGTCTCAATCGAGTCGGTGACGGCGGGATTTACCCTGCAACTACTGGGTGGGCTGGAGGTCGCCTGTTTTGAGCAATCCCCCGGAGCCGCAACCTGGCAATGGAGCTTTGGGGATGGAGATAGTGCAACAGGTCCCAATCCCATCCATGAATATCCTGCCGATGGTACCTACGAAATCTGTCAGGTCGCCATCAGCAAGATCGGCTGTCGCGATACCATCTGCCAGTCAGTTACCCTGGAAAGAACCGGTATTGGGTCTGCACCTGCTTTTGAAAGCCGGGTTTATCCCAATCCAACCCAGGACATCCTGCATGTTGAATGGTCTGGCACCAGCGCTGTGCTTACGATTTTTGACCTGAATGGGAAGGTTGTACAGCAAACAGCAGCTGATTCAGTCCCTTATACCCTGGATTTGGGCACATTACCTCCAGGAAATTACTGGCTGCAAATCCAGGATGACAACCGGTCAGCGAGACATATTGTCCAGCGGAAGTAAAAACCCAGGTGGAGGCAGGGAACACAAAACACTTTACATACCTGACTCACGCCCCATTACCCGCTATATTTCCTAGACCAGGCCATCCCGCTGATAGAGTTCCAGGCCTTTGCCAAGCATGGCCTGGATTTCTTTTTCCATTTCCGGAGAAAGTTTTTTGATGTGAAAGCAGCTTTTTCCTTTTAGGGCTTTCTGCATTTCGGGGGAAAGTCCGTCAAACTCTTCGGCATGGGTATAGATAGGGAAAAAGTAGAACCTTACATCTTTTGGTTTGGGCACAAGACTGGCAAAATAGTGGCCATCCACCTTTTGCCTTCCCTGCATCACCTCTTTGGTACCTGCCAGTTCAAAGTTTTGAGGTTCATCTTTTCGCACCCTAAGGTCAGGGGTCAGAGCCGACAGGCTGCCCTTGAGAGCTTCCCAAATGTCATTTACGTCTGTTTTCATGGAAGCCAAAATACTCCCATTTCAATAAAATCGCTACTTCGCACGTCTTTAGGATATGGTCTTTTCCCAAAAAACGCTTGACTAGCAATGGGATGGCCCCTAATTTTGATCTCCTTTTGAATTAACCTGCCTTAAATAATATACTGCCCTATGGCAATGAAACTATCCGCCTTCAACTTTGAAATTCCTGAAGAGTTGATCGCTCAATATCCCAGTGAACCACGTGATGAATGTCGTATGATGGTAGCCCACCGGGATAGTGGCAAAATCGAGCACAAGACATTTCGCGATATTCTGGAGTACTTTGAAGAAGGCGATGTCGCAGTATTGAACGACACCAAGGTATTTCCAGCCAGGTTGATCGGAAAAAAGGAAAAAACCGGAGCCAGAATTGAAGTCTTTCTACTGAGAGAGCTCAATGTAAAACAGAAGCTCTGGGACGTGCTCGTAGAGCCAGCCCGGAAGATACGCGTTGGCAACAAACTGTACTTTGGAGAGAACGATCTGGTTGCAGAAGTAGTGGATAACACCACTTCTCGCGGTCGTACCATCCGTTTTCTTTTTGACGGAGAAAACGAAGAACTACACGGACTGATCGATAAACTGGGTAAAACCCCCATTCCTCCCTACATCCACCGGGAGGTTGAAGCCCGTGACCGGGATGATTACCAGACTGTATATGCCAAAAACGTAGGAGCCGTAGCAGCACCTACTGCCGGATTACACTTTACCCGGGAATTGCTCAAACGATTTGAGCTCCACGGGATCGAAGAAACCTTTATCACCCTCCACGTAGGAATCGGCACCTTTAACCCGGTGGAAGTAGAAGACCTGTCCAAGCACCGCATGGATTCGGAATTCTTTATCATTCCCGACAGGACCGCCGACATGGTCAACGATGCAAAAAAAGCCCGCCGCAAGGTCCTGGCTGTAGGCACCTCCGTCATGCGGTCTTTGGAATCAGCCGTTTCTGCCAGCCGCATGCTCAATTCGGCTGAAGGGTGGACAGACAAATTTATCTACCCTCCATTTGAGTTTAACATCGCCAATACATTCCTCACCAACTTCCATCAGCCCAAGTCAACCTTGATGATGATGGTGGCAGCCTTCATGGATTACGACTTCATGATGACCTGCTATGAAGAAGCGATCAAGGAAAAGTATCGTTTCTATGGGTATGGTGATGCCATGCTGATTTTGTAGGGAGAAGCTGTTTCAGGTTGAAAGCCTGTTTCGGTATCTGAGTTACGGATCACGAATCTCCAATTTCGAATTCCCCCAGTGAAACGCTGTGCAGTCATAGTTGCGGGTGGTTCTGGTACCCGAATGGGTTCCGAGCTACCCAAACAGTTTCTCCCTCTGGAGGGAAAACCTGTACTGGTCCATACGGTCCAGCGATTCCTGAATTTTGAGGGAGATCTGCCAGTTGTCCTGGTGCTTCCATCTGATCATCTGAAATTCTGGGAGCAACTGGCTCCCGGACATTTGCCTGCTAAGGATCTGGCTCGGGTTCACCTGACCCCAGGAGGAAAGACCCGCACCGATTCAGTCCAGGCCGGCCTGGAATTGATGGAGAGACTCGTCGCCGATTCTACAGCAATCCTGGTGGCCATTCACGACGGGGTACGCCCCTTTGCCATGCCGGACTTACTCAATCGTGCCTACCTGACTGCTGAGAAGCAGGGAGCATCAGTCGCCTGTATGCCCGTTAAGTTCTCTTTGCGTCAGCAGATTGTAGCGGGTGAAAGTCAACCAGTTGATCGCAGCCAGTTCTTCGAAGTTCAGACCCCACAAACCTTCCGGCTTTCAGCGATACTGGACTGCTATCACAATCGACCAGATGGGACATTTACCGATGATGCCAGTCTGTATCAACTTGCTGGAAACGCCGTGGCCATCTGCGAAGGCAGCTACGACAACATCAAGCTCACCACCCCAGAAGACATGGCGGTAGGACAGGATATTCTCACCAGACAGGGCTTATTGGACAGTGATCATTGATCAGCAAAGAAGAGAGAATTTCCTTTTGCTCACGGTCAACAACCCCTGTTCTTTCCCCATCGATCAATGATGCATAGGGTTTAACAGTAAGGACCGAAAAACAAGCCTAACGCGCCAAGAGTCCATTGCCGTAAGTCAGCAATAGCCTGACTGCCAGGGGTTTTCCTAAGAATTGCAAATACCAAATTTCAAATTCCTTCCGCTAATAGCTGGTGAACACTTCGTCGGGCAGTGACTCCGGCACATCAATATCTGAGAGTGCTCGATCCCCCCCCCGGTTTCCGGAAAGGAGAATTCTGCCATAGGGTTGATAATCCAGCCACACAGTAGTAATGCGAGGTTCTGAGTCCTCTGCGCTGGAAAAATAGGCCCACTGCCGTACCAGATGCTCCTGGGTATCGACCCAAACGTGGTATTTATTCTGGGGGGTCACCCCTACCGAAGCGAAGGTCAACTCCAACACATCGCATTCCACGACTCCATCCTGGCCAATATTCTCTTCTCCGAGGTACTTGAGGGTTACGCCACTATCCTTGAGTTTGAAGGGCATTACCAGCCAATAGGTATCATTGATCCAGATGCGGCGGGCCTGTTCAGTATATTTCAGGATCGAATCTGCTTCCGTGACAGGTTCTCCATTTTTGTAGGTCGTGGCCTGATCCCCTTGAGCATAACTGTAGAGATATACCAATGAATCACCCGGCACTTCTATTCTGGCGCGTTTGCCATGTCGGTCCCAGATCAGATGCCTTCTTCCAAAGAAGGTAAACCGAATAAAACGGGTCTGGTCCCAGGCTTTTCGCCCTCCCATGGCCTCCATCACCTCATCGGCGATCGCTATAGCCTGAGAATCCGACTCTGCCGCGTTAAAACCCGGTGCAGCCGGATTGGGATAGGTAGCATCTTTTGTCTGGGTGGTAGCAGTACAACCTGTCAAAACAGCTATTGACAAAGCTATGAGTAGAAGAAAAGCATTATTTCGCATGGGATCTCGTCGTGTTAGGTTAACGAAGGCGAATTTATGGATTTTTACCACAGTAGGCAGGAAGGCGAAAAGTTTGTCTATTTTTACCTAACCCCATGATCCTCAAATCCGCAAAATATGCTTAGCCGTCTCTCCCGCTTTTTTTTCCAGCGAAATGGCTGGACCGTCAATCCGGATATTCCAGAAGAAATTTACCAAAAGTGCGTCATGATCGGTGCACCACATACTTCGGGGTGGGACTTTTTCTATTCCATTGGGACCTTTGATCAAATAAATGTTCCCTTGAGGTTCGCAGCCAAAATTGAGCTCAAGAAGCCAATTCTGGGGCCTATGATGGAGAGGTTAGGGGTAATTTGGATTGACCGAAGCAAGGGAGCCTCTGAAAGAGACGGAATTAGCTATGTCGACCAGATGGCCCAGTTATTCGAGAAATATGACCAGTTGACCCTCGCAATTGCGGCGGAAGGCACCCGCAGCCTCACCACCAGGTGGAAAAGTGGCTTTTACCACGTGGCGACCATTGCCAGGGTACCCATTGTTTTGGGCTACCTGGATTATGTAAAGAAGGAAGCTGGTTTTGGGAAGGTAATTTATCCTTCCGGGGACATGTCGGCTGATATGAAACAGATTATGGACTTCTACCGGGATATACCTGGCAAGTACCCCGAGCTATTCGCCCTGGATGAGCGTTTTGCATCTTAGCCATGCACACCTTTTATTTGCGGCATCATGACACCTAAGCTTCCATCTTCGATCATGGTATCCTTATACCTTGCACTGGTCCTGACCGGAACTTATGGGATATTGACTGCCTTTACTCAGGCTGAATCCGGCTTTAATCTGTATGCTGCGCTGGCATTTTTCTTCATTACCTTTTTTGTCCTGGTCATCACCCTTGAGTGGATTGTGTACCGGAAGTTGAAAAGCCTGACCCTGCTCAATGAGCGGGAAATCAAAAAGCTGAAAGACATGGAGACCTTTCGCCGGGAATTTCTGGGGGAGGTATCGCACGAGCTCAAGACCCCCATTTTTGCGGTTCAGGGATTTATCCACACCCTGATGGATGGAGCCATTGAAGATGAGAAGGTCCGCATGCGCTTTCTCAAAAAAGCCATGAAAAATGCAGATCGGCTATCGAATCTGGTCCAGGACCTCCTGATCGTTACCCAGGCAGAATCAGGAGAAATGGACCTGCGAATTCGGCAGTTTAACTTTTATGAACTTATCCAGGAAGTCCAGGAAAGCCTGGAATATAAACTGACCAAGAAAAACCGCGATATCAGTTGCATCATCAACCCCAATGGGGAGGAATCAACCAAAGTATTAGCTGATCGCGAGCGCATTCATCAGGTGTTGGTCAATCTCGTTGACAATGCCATAAAGTACGGGAACCCGGAGGGGACCATAACGCTCAATCTGGAAAGGCTGGAAGACAAACTCAAGGTGTCAGTGGTTGATGACGGCCCAGGAATAGGAGAAGAGCACCTGCAAAATATTTTTCGCAGGTTTTACCGCGTGGATAAAAGCAGATCGCGGGAAAAGGGAGGAACTGGCCTTGGACTCGCCATTTGCAAGCATCTGCTAAAGATGCATGGGGAGGCTATTACTGTGGAAAGCGAACTGGAAAAAGGAACCACCTTCTTCTTCACCCTCAAGTTGGCACAATAATAGCCAGTTGAGGCAGATATCACAGGTTACCGCCTACATATAACATCATTTCGGCACAAGAAACCGTTTCAAAACAGCGGGTAGTCCTCCTTTTCGGAAAAAACATGTATGATACCAATTTGGAAATGAGGAACCTCTGAAAACCTAGCGTAACATTTGCGCAATAGTTTGTTTTTCAGCGTACGGGTACTAATTTTAGTTGCATCATTTTTTGTTGTAAAATACCCTAAGCGGCTAGTATGAAGCAAATATTTACGCTAATGCTCACGTTGTGGCTAGGAGTAGGCGTGGTTTGGTCCCAAACCGACGCTGGAGCCTCCGGTGTTACACCTGTGAGCCTGGATTGTAGTGTCTTTACGGATGGTTTCAACCTTCAGATTCAGTACACAAATTTTGGTACGACCAACCTGACTCCTACCGTGCAGGTTGCGTATTCCCTTAATGGCGGAGCACCTGTTATAGAGAATGCCCCGGGTCTGGCATCAGGTACTTCCGGTACCTACACCTTTGCATCCCCGGTTGTTTTTCCCGCTGGTAGTCAGATTTACCAGCTTCGGGTTTGGACCATCGTAGCAGGCGACGCAAACGCAGCCAATGATACCATTGGCCCCATTCCTATTCCTGCCCCTATTTTGGCTACCCTGCCCTACGTAGAGACCTTTGGAACCTTTACGGTAGGCTTGCCCGGAGTCCTGGCCAATGGGTGGACCCGTGAGTCCGAAACCCTGAATGACTGGTCTGTGGATGACGGCACCCTCAACACCACTATTGGCACTGGTCCCGATCAGGACCACACGCCCAATGACGATATCTTCCTCTATGCAGAAACCAGTAATGGTAGTGCAGGAGATACCCTAACCCTCACCTCCCCATGTATCGACCTGAGTGGTAGTGTTACCCCACGTCTTTCTTTCTGGTACCATATGTTTGGTCCGCAAATCGGGGAACTGAGAGTGTACCTCAAGGACATTGATAATGGTACTACCACCCAGGTGTTTTCACTAGCTGGCCAGCAGCAGGCAAGTGAAGGAGCCCCCTGGCAGGAAGCCCAGATCGACATCACCAGTGCAGCGGGCAACGTTGTGCAGGTAATGTTTGTGGTAGAACGTGGCAACGGAGGTAGTGGTGATGTAGGCCTTGATGATGTTGTCATCTATCAGCCTCAGCCACTGGACATGGGAGCTTCCCTGGTCGTCTCTCCTGCTGACTCTGGTTGCTATGGGATCAGCGAATCTGCTGCCATTGAAGTAACCAACTATGGATCACAACCAATTGATTTTTCGACCAGCCCGCTTACACTGGACGTAGAAGTAAACGGTCCTAATGGCCTTCAAACACTGGACACCGTGATCAGCAGTGGCGTACTTCCTGTTTTGGGAGCTGCTCTGGTGACATTTGATCCACTTCTCGACCTGTCAACAACTGGTACTTATACCTTCAAAACATATACTACCGTAACTGGCGACCTGAACGTCATCAATGACACCACCTACTCAGAGGTGATCAGCCAGATCACACAGGTAGCTCCGCTGATCGAGGATTTTGAGACATTTGTTCCGGCAGCGTTTACTGCACCTGGAACCATGGATCCAGGGTGGAGCCGTAACCTCGGAGCCTTCAGTGGAGGCTGGTACGTAGAAGATGGCCCCACAAGTACCACCCTCACGGGTCCTTCGGGTAACAACACTTCAGGTGGCTCTGTCTACATGTATTATGAGTCGCCCTTCTTCGGAATTGACCCCGAGTATCTCCTGACCAGTCCATGTTATGACCTGACTGCCCTCAGCAATCCCAAATTGAGCTTTTACTACCATATGTATGGATCAAATATGGGGACGCTGGAAGTCGACGTGGTGGAGAATGGAATAGCGACCACGGTATTTAGCCTATCAGGTCAGCAGCAAACAGCGACTACCGATCCCTGGACCCGGGTAGATATTGACCTGGCGGCATATACAGGAGCTACGATCAAGCTGGTATTCCGCGCGATTCCTCCTCTTTCAGGGCAACGCTCGGATATGGCCATTGATGACATCAACATCTTTGAGCCACCCGCATTTGATGCGTTGGCTGACGAAATCACACAGCCGATTGCCAACTGTGTCCTGAATGCCGGAGAGATCGTAGCAGTCAAAGTACGCAACTTTGGTAGTGATACCCTGACCAATATTGGAGCCAAGTTCCAGGTGGATGCAGGTCCATTTTCACCCATCGAAATCATCCCTGGCATCCTGCCCCCGGGAGACTCTGTTGAATACGTATTCACGGCAACTGCCGACCTGAGTGTCCCTGGCACTCACGAAATCACGGTAGTCACCACCTCTCTCACGCCAGTGGATCAGGTACCTAGCAACGACACCACCGTACGTGAAATCACCAACTTCGGCAGTTCTATCTCCAACTTCCCATATTACCAAAGCTTTGAAGGAGGTGCCGCAGGTTGGGATTCCGATGCCGCAGCTGGCTCCGCCAATACCTGGGCATTGGGGACACCTGCCAAGGATGTAATTATCGGTGCTGCAAGTGGTACCAATGCCTGGGTAACAGGTGGACTGGGAACCACTGACTATGCAAATGGGGAGCAATCCTATGTAGTCAGCCCATGTTTTGACCTGACTACCCTTTCAACTCCTGTGGTACGCATGGACATCTGGTGGGAAGCTGAAACCGGATTTGACGGTGTCGCCCTACAGTCTTCAGTTGATGGAGGAGCAAGCTGGCAGACCATTGGATCTTTTGGAGATCCAAACTTCTGGTACAACCAGACCAGCATCGATGGCGCCCCTGGGGGCTCTGCTGACGGATGGAGTGGCCGCAATGGCCTTGGCTCCAATGGATGGGTAAAAGCAGAACACGAACTGGATGGCCTCGGCGGGATGTCCAGCGTAATCTTCCGCATAGCATTTGGGGCCGATATTTCCCTGACTGATGACGGATTCGCATTTGATAACTTCGAGATTTTCCAGAAGCCACCCCAGAATGCGATGGCTCTTGATATCCTCTCTCCCGTTTCTGGATGTGGGCTGACTTCGACAAGTACAGTAGAGGTACAGTTTGTGAATGTGGGCTCAGCTCCATTTACCTCCATTGACCTTAACTTCCAGACGAATGGCGGCTCTATCATTACGGAAACCATGACCGGCAACTTCCTGCCGGGTGACACGGGTACCTATGTCTTTACCACTACCACAGATATGGGCACACCAGATATCTATGATTTCGTTTACTGGACTTCTCTGGCAAGTGATACAGTAACCTTTAACGATACGCTTGATACCGAAGTAACCGCGGTACCCACCATTGCCCAGTTCCCTCACATGCAGGATTTTGAGAGTGGACCAGACTTCTGGCAGAGTGGTGGAGTCAACGATACCTGGGCCTTTGGTACGCCAGACAAGCAGGTGATCGTAGGGGCCAATAGTGGCGACAGCGCCTGGGTAACCGGAGGGCTTAATACTGGTTTTTACAACCCTTCTGAGAAATCATACGTAATCGGCCCTTGCTTCGACTTCTCCAACATGAACAATCCTGAAATCAGGATGTCCATCTGGTACGAATCGGAGTTTAGCGTGGATGGAGCAGCTCTTCAGTCCTCCATTGACAATGGACAAACCTGGCAACTGGTCGGAGGCCTTGGAACAGGAGTGAATTGGTACAATGATAACACCATCAGTGGCGCTCCTGGAAACCAGCAACTTGGGTGGACAGGCCGATCAAACTCCAGCAACGGTTCCAATACCTGGATTTTCACTCAGAATGCTCTGACTGGTCTGGCAGGTCAATCACAGGTACGCCTACGGGTTGTCTTTGGTGCCAACAACTTTAACCAGGATGATGGATTTGCATTCGATGACATCGTCATCTTTGATCGTCAGGCCAATGACGCCGGCATAGCCGGAATGAGTGCATTCCCCGCCTCAGTATGTCTGGGAGACTCTACGGATCTGACCTTACTGATCAGCAACTTTGGTACTGCTGCACAGAGCAACATTCCGGTTGAAATCCTGATCACTGGTCCGGTAAACGATACGCTCAATGGCATGTTTATGAGCAACATTGTGCCCGGTGATACCCTGAGCTACTTCTACGGAGCCTATGCCCCTCCAGTGGCAGGAACCTATGAGCTGGTAGCCTACACCCTCCTGAATGGAGATACAACTTACTTCCACGATAGTGCTTTTGCCGTAATCGAAGCCAGCGCTATCGCCCAGGCCCCGATTACCCAGGGCGATACCCTTTGTTCCTCTGGTAACGCCAGTCTGACTCTGATGGCAGATGCTGGAGGTGCTGAGGTGATCTGGACCAATGCACCACTTGGTGGCCGGGTCGTAGGACGCGGAGATACTTTACAGACCCCGGTAATCAACTCAACGTCAACCTTCTACGCTTTGGGAACGACTACCTCTCAGGGTTCAGTCGGTCCAATGAACAACAACTTCGGTCTGGGTTCAGCATCGGCGCTTTACACCAGCGGACTCAAATTTGATGTTCTTCAGACGATGGTGCTGAAGTCGGTGAAAGTGTATCCAACAGGACCTGGTACCATCGTAGTAAACCTCGTGGATGACAATGGAACTACCCTGATCAATTCCTCCTTTAATTATGGCGGGACCGGTAGCGACACCACCCTTTCGCTGGAGTGGTTTATCAACCCCGGCCTGGACTACACCATTGTAGCAACAGGAACCAGCATTGCTGGTGGCGGACTTTACAGAAACTTCTCTGGGGTACAGTATCCATATGAACTGGCAGATGCAGTCGTCATCAAGAGCAATGCGCTCAACCAGACGATTGTTTACGAATACTTCTACGACTGGCAGATTGAAGTACTGGGGTGTCCAAGTCCACGTGTACCGGCTACGGCTGTCCTCCAGCCACCTATCTCAACCAACCTTGGATTTGATGGGGTGCAGTGTGAAGGCTATGAACTTGATGCTACCAACCCGGATGCCATCAGCTATATGTGGAATGACAATCCTGCTGTAAACACCCCAACCATCACAGCTGATACCACCGGGGTCTATATCGTTGAAGTCGAAAATGCAGCGGGTTGTACCGACCGTGATACGGTAGTGTTGTTCATTACACCAGCCCCGACAGCTACGGCTACAGCTGACACATCAGTCTGTGATAGCATTACGCTGAATGTAGCGCCAATAACGGGAGCGACCTACTTCTGGCTGGGTGCCAATCCAAGCAATCAGGATCGATTCCAGACCAGCTTTAATGTGGAGCAAAGTGGCAACTACTTTGTCACAGTAACAAAGGATGGCTGTACAGCTCGTGATACCATTTCAGTCACTATCCTGCCCAATCCAGTCGTGAACCTGGGTCAGGATCAGCTAACCTGTGATCCCGTTATGCTCGACGCTGGCATGGGAGCCTCCTACCTGTGGAGTACGGGTGCGACCAGCCAAACCATCAACGTCATGCCGCCTCTTGGAGGTCCAGATACCATCTCAGTCATGGTAACCAGCGCAGATGGTTGCGTAGGCATGGATACCGTTCTGGTCGAGCAGGCCAATCCCCCAATGGTTGACCTCGGTCTGGACCGTTCCATCTGTGGAAATGAGTCCCTCGATGCCGGAAACGCTGGTAGCAGCTTTGACTGGAATACCGGAGCTACTTCCCAGACTATCACGGTTGATAGCAGCGGCTCTTACACTGTACTCGTCACCGACGCCAATGGCTGTCAGGGTACAGACTCTGTTGACATTGAGGTAACGCCTGTTCCAATGGCCGACGCGACCTATAGCCTGAATACAGGTAGCAGCATGGTAAACTTCACCAACAACTCTACCCCTGCCGACTCTGTCAGCTACGAATGGAACTTTGGCGACGGTGTAGGAACCAGTACCGACAAAGACCCAAGCTACAGCTATCCTGTTGGAGGCACCTATCAGGTTACCCTGATCGTTACCAACGACTGTGGCAGCGATACGACTACCTTCCGGGTAGAGAATGTCCCTACCGGACTGGAGAACAACCTCTTCCAGCATGGCATGAGCCTCTACCCCAACCCAAGTGAAGGAGCCTTCACCCTGGAAGCAGATCTCCTCACCACCGATGAGTTTGACATCGAAGTCACCGACGCCCGTGGCCGCGTGGTCTGGCAGCGTCAGGTAAGCCACCCCGGTGGTAGCTTCCGTCAGTTCATCGACCTGGGCGAGGCCAGCGAAGGGATTTACCTCGTGCGCATCACCGGACGTGAGCAGCAGGGGCTGCAGCGGGTGCAGGTGAGGTAGGACCAGCTTGGCGGTCTGAGGACCTGCCAAGATCGAAATTTTGAGACCTCATAGAACGCGGATAGAGTTTGAAACTCTGTCCGCGTTTTTTTCAGTAGAAAACCTGTAGTTCTGGCTACGGGTTTTCATGTTTTTGACTTGGGGGCTTGCGCCTTTGGTTGGTGTTTCCGACATTTTAACTATCGAAATCATTCGACCCACACAACCATGCGCTACAGCCTATTCAACCATGTTGATCCTATGAAAAAATTAATTTTGGGGCTACTATTCGGTTTGATCTGGATAGCAAGCCCCGCCCAACAATGGCGCGCAGCGGGAGGGGGATTGTTCAAGTGGACCTGGAACGATGCCTACTATACCATCCGGGTGTTACATGCAGATACTACACGGGATATGTTGTTTGCTGCTGGGGTTTTCTTAGATACTATAGCCCAGAAAGCCTTTCACCTATATGGCTTAAAAAATGGGACTTGGCGTGTGCTCAGCGATTCTTCAGAAGACGTTAGCCCTTCCAGGTCTTTGGGACAGTATGGGGACAAAATTCTCTTTAGTGCAGTAAAGGCTGGGATCGTCATTTGGGAAGATGGCCAGCTGGACACCATTCCCGAAGCCGGAGCCATTAGTTCTTACGAAAAAGAGGGCATCCTATACGTAGGAGGAGGGCATGACGACTGGAACGAACTCTCCCCGGGCATCGTGCAGTGGGATGGACAGCAGTGGAGTGGGGTGTGGGGGGGCTCAAGCCTCCTGGCCCAAGTAGTCCTCAAGTATTGACCCTAACGGAATACAACGGTTGGTTGATCGCTGGCGGAAACTCATTTGGAGCATCTGGTGAATCAGAAATTGACCTCAAGTACCTGCGTGACAGCACCTGGCAGCCCATTCCCGGATGGGTGAACGGCGGATTCACTTACGTCAATGATGTGCTGGAGTACCAGGGTGACCTATACGTGGCCGGGGGTTTTCACAAAGACCGTGGAGCACTGGCCAATGGCATCGTCCGCTGGGATGGGCAGCAGTGGTATGAGCTGGGCCAAGGCATCACCGACCCCGACGGCGTACCCATCGCCATGGCTGTCATGAATGATGAGTTATATGTTGCGGGTCTTTTCACCGAGGTGGATGGGCTCCCAGCCTACAACATCGCCAAGTGGGACGGGCAACGTTGGTATAGCTTTTCGCTGGAGCCTTTTGACCGAGGTCGGTATTTTACCTCTATCGCCGTGCTTAACGATACCCTGTATGCGGCTGGTTCCCTCGTAGGCATCGGTGGCATAAACCTAGGGAATGTGGTCTATTGGGATGGCCCCACCGACAGTCTGGCCGGTCCAGTGCATACCACTAATCTGGTTTCTCCTTCTTCTACAGCCCCTTTCTCCCTCTACCCCAACCCCGCCTCTGGCTCCTTCACGCTAGAAGCTGAAGGACTCACCCGCGACGAATTCCAGATCGAAGTCACCGACGCCCGTGGCCGCGTAGTCTGGCTGCGTCAGGTCAGCCACCCCGGTGGTAGCTTCCGTCAGTTCATCGACCTGGGCGAGGCCAGCGAAGGGATCTACCTCGTGCGCATCACCGGACGTGAGCAGCAAGGATTGCAGCGCATTCAGGTGCGATAAGGAAGATGTTGAGATATTGAGAGGTTGCGACCTTTCGACACAGCGCCATTCCGGCTTCGGGATGGCGCTGTTGCGTTTGAGGCGCGCTGAGGCTTTTAGCTGGGCAACTCGTAACTTTGAGCTTAGTTGAGCACAGCGAAATCCCGCGAAGCGGGAAATCCTGAACCTGCTGGCGCACCTGCGGGGCGCCGCTACGCCCAGATCATTCCTCAGGCAGATTTCGCTGCGCTCAATTACGAATCACGAATTCCCAATTACGAATTAATTCCCCCATGCCCCGAATTCTCGCTCTCGACTATGGCCTCAAACGTACAGGACTGGCCTGGACAGATCCCCTGCAAATCATTGCTACAGGTCTGGAAACGGTTGCTACTGAAAAGCTGGGAGAAAAGCTGCAACAACTTATGCAACTGGAGGAGATCAGCGAGCTGGTGCTGGGCTTTCCTACCCGCACCGATGGCAGCGATACCCATGCCACCCAAGCGGTGAGGAATCTCCATGAGGAATTGAAAAAAACCTACCCCGAGCTAATCATCCACCTCTGGGACGAGCGCTTTACCTCTCGTATCGCCAGTCAGACGCTGCTCGATAGCGGAGCCAGCCGCAAAAAGCGCCGTCAAAAAGGCCTCATCGACCAGATTTCGGCGACCATCATTTTGCAGGATTTCATGAACAGCCGGGAACAGTGATCATTTTTCATTGGTCACACGAATTAACAGTAAGAATAGCATATCGTCGTTTGGGTGTTCTGGAAGCATATTCCCGAAGGAGAAGACGAGCGTCGGAGACGCGGAGACGGCTCGTATCGGCTTAGAAAGCCTAACGAGCCCACCTGTTAATTGGCGTTGGTCATTGATCACCCTTCAATGATAACTGCCTAATGGGTTTGGCTGAAATGGCTCCAAGCGCTAATTTGCAGCGGCTAATCAATGCTATTCCTTACTGATCATTGGCCATTGTTCCCTGATCACTGACCCCCGAAACTATGATTCAACGCATACAGACTGTTTTCCTACTTTTCGCTCTGGTATTCACAGGGCTGACATTTATCGCTCCTGTTTGGTACTTCGAAGCCGATGGCACTGTGGAGCGCATTCAGGGCTTTCAGCATGTCCTGCAAAGTGAACCCTCAACCGTTATGGTTGAATCCATCGAAAAGACCCAGCTATTTTTTCAGCATCCGGAAAGCCTAAGAATGATCGTTCACAGTGCTTCTGTTGTACTTGGCATCATTAGCCTGGTGCTGATTGTCATGACGATCCTGGCCTACAGTGACCGCAAGCGGCAAATGCGGCTCGCTCAGTTTGTCATCATCCTGACGATGATTCAGATCCTGGGATTTGTATTCCTCTCGCTTCAGGCTCCCGTTTACCTGAATGCTGGTGCGGTGAACCGAGCAGATTATGGCTTTGCCTTACCTGTTTTGACCATCATCATGGCCTGGTTGGCTCATAAAAACATCAAAAAAGATGACGATCTGGTCCGCTCCGTAGACAGGATCAGGTAGCAGTGGTCAGTGCCCTACTTCTTATACTGATCAATGTTCCCTGTTCAATGACCAATGAAAAAGAAACAGGCAGCGATTCTTATCGAATCAACTGCCTGACCTTGTTAACCTACGTACTTGCTTTATTGACCAATTCCTGAGTGTGGTTAGGGGAGCCAAATAATCTGGCTATGCTGTTCATCGCCCAGTGAAACCCGGAGTAATACTGGCCCACTGGCCAGATCGCTTACCTTCCATGCCCATTCTGCACTTCCTGTTGGGACCTGCCCTTCATGAAGAGTTGTCAGCTTGCGGCCATCCAGGGTCCAAAGTTCAGCCTGGAAAGCCTGTCCTTTCCCTCCATCTGTATGCAGATGCAGGCGATCTACCACAGGATTGGGGTATACCTGCATGGTCAGCCCGTCTGCCAACTCGACCAGATTGGTAGTATTTTTCTTCACCTGGATGTAGGCCTTTTCGATCAGTGTATCGCGTCCACCACGATTGGCAACTACCAGTTGCACGGCATATTCTCCTTCATCAGCATAGCTTACTTCTGGATTCATGGACTGGGATTCTCCGGGGAATCCACCTTCAAACTTCCACCAGACAGTATCTGGTTGCGGAGAAGTTGCCAGGGTAAAGAGGACATTTTCTCCCACGAAAACCTCCTGTCGGTTGGAAATAAAGCCGGCATCAGGAGCCTGCTGCCCCAGATTCTCCTTTCTGGCCAATACCAGGATCGCATCCTGATCCAGTTGCTTCGGAGCGTAGCTCGCATCGGGTTGAAGTGCCACTCCGGGGTTCCATGCCTGTACAGACAGGAAGGCATACCGCTGGTCATCACTGAAAGTCAGGTCCTTTATGCGGGTGCCTATCGGAAGACTCGCCACCAATCTGATCTGTGGAGAGAGTCGGGTGTGACCCGCCCCCAGCATCCACAGCCGTGGCTGGGTTCCTTCCTGGCTGACCCAAAGATTGCCTTGATCATCAAAGGCCATGGCTCCGGGGCCATTTCCCCAGTCAGCCCATTCGGTTCCGGCATTTGAGGGGAGCAGGTACTGCTGTCCACCTGCAAATACTTCGAAGTCCTGGACCTGACCTGCGGATTCTGTGAAGCGATAGATGCGCCCGGCGGTTGGCAGGCTGAAATACACCTGACCGTTGCTGGGGTGAATGATCATGCTTTCGATGCTGCCAAAGGTCGTGGCCTTCGGGTCGGTAAAAGTGCTTAGGTTTTCAAGTTGAGCAGCAGTCAAATCCCCAAGTGGTAACCAGGTAGCGCTACGCCCAATGGGTTCTTCACCTGCCATGGGGTCATTGAGTTGCAGGGCGAATAGATCCCCTTCGCTCAGATTTCCATACTGATCAGCAACGAATTTGTAAAGAAACCCTGCCTCACTTCCGAAGTAAACGGTTTTCCCGTCGGGACCGAAGGCCATTGCACGACGGGCCAGGCGCCCCATGGCAAATGATTTACCGCCGGTAATCTGTCCACCCTGTGGATCAACTTCCAGAATCCAGCCCTGGTCCTGCCGTCCATCGGCGTTGTAGTCTCCGGGAATCATGGCTCCCTCAGCAAAGGCCATGGTTCCCCAGGGGGTCATTTTCCCAGCTGTCAGTGGGCCCGTTTCTCCCCAATCCAAGAGGTCAAATGAGTGGTTATCACTTGACTGGAGTTCCCAGAGATGGGTGTCTGTATTCAGCCCGAGGCCTAGTTGTCTCAGTGATGCGGGCACCTTTTCGTATCCCAGCCAGAGGGTCCCCTGCTGACTGTTGCCCCCGGGCAGGAACAGGCTTGCGTGCTGTCCGCTTGCCATCATGGAGCCATCGGGCAAAATCTCGCCAGCCTGAACCAGCATTTGCCAGCGGTGGGAGGAAGCAACCTCAAGTCGGTTGCCGGGTTGGCTGGGCCCCAGGTCAGCGATGCAACTGATATGGGCCTCACTACCGCTACAATTTCCTACATCACCAGGCAATTGGGGCACTGGCATGATTTCCAGATCGAAGATCAGGTCCATATCCTGTCGGCGATACTGGTGCACTTCCACGCCTATTACATTCAGTCCCGGCTGGAAATACCCAGATGAAATTACCTTCGTCGCATACTGTTCTGTTTCGTCATAGAGAGCCCTCGCCGCCGGAGAATTGGCGGTAAGGGTGCCTACAGGCATATTGGATCGCCAGACTTCTTCTCCATTGATAAAGACCACGGCACCATCATCCCTCCTCAGCCCCAGGTACAGGCTGTCAGGAAGCTGATTGAGCGAAGTGAGGAACACTTCACGGCGGAAATAGGCCGTCATGGGCTTTTGGGTCGGGTCTGTGCCAAAATCGAGGGTGGTATTTGGGAGCGACTGGGTCCCGTATCCCAGGGGTGCCTGCCCGTATTGCCAATCAGAAGCATTGTATCCACTGGTGGCCCAGGATTCTCCATCGAGGTTGACCAGGGAGTCACGGTAGCCCCATTCTGCCTGACCAAAGAGGGGCAGGGTCGCAGGGGCCAGTGGGCTCCGGGTAGGATACATTTCCATGTCAAAGGCCAGGTCATCGCTATTCAGCGAAGCCTGATGCACTTCCACTGCCAACAGGTTTTGGCCATCCTCGAGATCTACTGGCAGGCGAAACTCATGGTAGAGCTCTTCCTGGTAGCCATTCATGGCCTGAGTTGCCAGTGTCTGTGAGGTTATGGGTCCTGCGGGCATATTCTCGCGCAGGATTTCATCTCCATTAAGGTACACTACGATTCCGTCATCATATCGTATTCGCAGGAGTAACGAGTCTACCTCAATCGCATTGGATACCTCAAAGTCATGACGGAAGTAATAGGTCGTCGCCTTCATATTGGGGTCTCCACCAAAATCGAGCGTCGTCGTCTCAAATCCGTTGCCATACCCAAGTCCTCCCTGGTCATTGGCCCAGTTGCTGTCATCAAATCCCGGTGTAGTCCAGTCTGCCGGGGGTACTGCCCCTCCGTCCAGGTACTTCCATACTGACTGGCGGGACACAGGAAACTCTCCCATGGGGTAGCTTCCGTCCAGGTACTCGACCACCAGCCTGGGTGCCATTTGTGGATCCCCGTCGTAAGAATCTGCAACACGGGTTCCAGCCCCGGTGATGAAGAAGGCCATGCTCTGCCCGCTGTTCCAGTCGGGAAGGTCCACCACCTCCTGAACCAGTTCTGCCAGGTTGGACGTGCGCTGGGCTGGACCCTGCGCTCCCGAACGATCCCACTCAGGGATGTTGCTCCAGGCAACGCTTGCCCCCAACTTGTTCCGGTTGGTCAGTTCATATGGCCAAATGTCGAACACCGCGGCATCGGCGGTGTTTTCCATGGTGATGAACTTCGTACCCGGTGTTCCGGCCGTTTCATCGCAGGTAAACTGGATATAGGCATAGGTGATCCGTGCCCCAACTGGCAGTGCTACATTCTGGAAGCGCAAGCCCACGGTTTGGGCTCCCGCAGCGCCATCCTCAACCAGTTCCAGATCCGTTTTACCCCGATGAATGGCACCAGGGTTGCTACTGGAGGAGCCTGCCTCCTCCACATCATCTGTCCCACTTGTGATGGGGACCTCCAAACGGTGCTGTGCAGTCAACGGCAGGGTGCCAATGAAGAGCAGACAGAACCATATGGCAAGGCTTTTTTCAAACCCGATAGCCACCCGGTCTTGGGCGGATCTCTGGGCTTTTGAGTTAATGTATTTGTTTAAAAAGAACATGTTTTGTCTGTATGTGCCTTATTATCAGATAAATACCATTTTCCCACACCCCTTCCAAATGAGCCAGAATCCCCCTGTCTACCGATAATCACCGGTAGGTACTCAGTCAGAAAAGGCAAGGATTTGAACTGCGGCAGGAATGAAAATGGGAGAATCAGACCTACCATAATTCCCCATAAATCCGGCAAGCATCATGCCACGGGCACCACAACAGGCGGAATAGTCCCACCCCCGGAAACATATAATCCTTCGGTAACTTCAGTCATTCGTGCTTTATTGGTCAGATAAATCAGGTCAGTGGGCAGATTGATCGGATGAACGGTCAGGGGCCGACAGCTTCTCCCATTTTACCGCTCAAAAAACTGCATGAATAGCAAAGCTATATTTGGGAAGTTTTCACTTTTCAAAATGATTCCCCTGGTAAAAGGTTGGTCCTGCGAGTCAAAAGTGCACATATGAAAAAATGTTGGATTATTTTCCAACCATTTGAATTTTGGTTAGTTTTTATGTGAAAAGACCGAATATCAATGGATAATCAGCAATCCCATACAACTGAACATACTTCCACCCAGCAAATTGCCACTAAAGGGCAGCGAATCGTTGCTTTTGCCATCGACGCTCTGATAGTTTCTGCAATCAGCTGGATATTTGGAGGCCTCTCAGGCTTCATCATCTTTGCAGTTTACATGCTGACACGTGATGCATGGCCTTTCCTTAACGGCGTGAGCGTCGGTAAAAAACTGATGAAAATCCGCGCAGTTGATGCAGATGGTAATCCCCTTATCAACAACTGGGAGCTTTCTGCCAAGCGAAACATCCTGCTCCTTGGATGGGGCCTTGGCGCTCTGATTGAGGGGGTAATGCTTATCATCAACGATGAAGATCAGCGACTGGGCGATCAATGGTTCCAAACCAGGGTCATCCAGGACGAAACGCTGTAATTACAGCCATGATATCAAATGAATGCGTGGAGCCCAGTTCATCATGGGTTCCACGCATTATTTTTGATGCCTAACGAATGCTATTGCCCAGGCCTACATCAGGCTTTCTCTACCTACCTTCGAAGGGTGCCACTTAGAGTTTTCTTGCCGGGGATGCGTATTGTTTACAAAATCCTCCCTAAATTCGGCGCTTCTAAACAAATTTTTCATTCGTTTCCAAGCAGTAATGAAAGTAATGAAATTCGGAGGGGCCTCGGTGAAGCATGCGGCGGCCGTCCAAAACGTAACCAACATCATCCAGCAATACCTGGATCATCCCTGCATGGTAGTTATTTCTGCCATGGACAAGACCACCAATCACCTTGAAAATCTGGCATATCTTGCCCGCGACGGTAAAGAGAAACAGGCTTGGGAACAATTTGATAAAATCCAGGAATTCCACTTTGGCCAGATTGAGGAACTATTTGAGGGAGAAAACCTTGAGGCGGTTCAGTCACATGTGGAACCATTTTTCAAGGAAATGCAGCGCATCGTACGAGGCATTCTGTTGTTGGAAGAATTCCCTCCACGTACCTATGACCGGATTGTCTGCTACGGAGAATTACTTTCTACCACGATTGTAGCAGCTTACCTGCGAAGCCAGGGGGTAGACGCTCAATGGATTGACGCGCGCCGCGTCATCAAGACCGACGCGAGTTATCAGCAGGGGGAAGTCATCTGGAGCCTGACAGAGCAGAATATCAGGGAAAAAGTGACCCCACTGATGCAGGCTGGCAGAGTCCTGATTTCGCAGGGATTCATCGGATCTACCATCGATGATAATACCACCACCCTTGGACGCGAAGGATCTGACTATTCAGGTTCCATCTTTGCCACCGGCCTCGGGGCCGATAGCCTGACCGTCTGGAAGGATGTGCCAGGTATCCTGAATGCAGACCCTCGCTTGCGTGAGGATACCATCAAGATTGATCACCTGTCGTACGAAGAGGCAGTGGAGATGACCTTCTATGGGGCATCGGTCATTCACCCCAAGACCATCAAGCCCATTTTCAACAAGGGGATTCCCCTGAATGTCAAGAGCTTTATAGACATAGATGCTCCCGGAACGGTAATCTCTGAGAAGACCAATGCCCAGCCGATTACCAGCTACATCATCAAGAAAGAGCAGCGGTTTTTCCAGATAAAACCCAAGGACTTTTCCTTCATGGAGGAGCGCCTGATGCAGCGCATCTTTGACCACATCTACAAATCCGGGGTCAAGGTAAACCTCGTACAGAACTCAGCGATCTCCCTCATGATTTGCGTTGACGATAATGCTTCTTCCGTCAGCGAGTTTCAGTCCCTGCTCCTGGACCGATTTGAAGTAAGCTCTCAAAGTGGGCTGAAGCTTTATACCGTCCTCAACTTCCAGGTCAAAGACCTGAAGGATGCCTCTGATGCGCTGATGGTACAGCAGCATGAGAATAAGCTGTATATGGTCAAGTAGTAACGCGAGAAAAATAACTTCCCGATTTTACGAAGAGATCTTGTTCGCAGACAAGGAAGAAAAACCGAGTTTGGCGAGCCAAATGAGGCTTTTTCTGACGCAGTATGCGGGCAAGAGATCGAGTCAAAAGCGGAACTAATTTTTTGAGCGTTACTAAGTTAGGATGCAGAGGAATAAGGAAATGCGGTATAGGGTTGAAGCCCTGTACCGCATTCTATTTTTTGATTTGCTTCCTCTGAAAGTGTTATGTCGCCTCCCCGTTTCACGGGATCGCGGATCAGC
>CAYFIR010000037.1:0-50509 GCA_964343195.1 uncultured Bacteroidia bacterium
ACACCCCCTTGCTGCGGGTTAAAACCGCGCAGCAAGTAAGAGGGCTGCCTTTTACTAGCCGGGCGAATTGATGCCCCGGCTAGCATCTGGGCGAAATGACGCGCAACAATCCTCCTCTTTTCTCCAACCATCGTATATTGGGGGAAACGCCATTAATCCTATGGAGACTTTCAAGTACATCACCGCAGACCCTGGCGTCCTGGGAGGAAAGCCCATCATCGCAGGTACGCGCATCAGCGTGGCGCTGATCATGGAGTGGCTGGGAACCGGAGCAACACCTGAGCGCATCGCGGAGAAGCATCCTCTCCTGACGGTGGAAAAGGTACTGGAGGCAATTCGCTATGCAGGGCGGTTTGCTCAGAATGAGATCATCATTGAGGTAAAGCGCTCGGCATGAAGCTCACGGATTGTGCTTTTCTGACGGATGAAAACATCGACGCAGCAGTCGTGGCATGGCTGCGGGAACGAGGTCATGAGGTGTTTGACATTAAGGAAGAAGGGTTATTTGGCTTGATGGATGAAGAGATTCTGCTACGGGCCTTCGAGCAGAAACAGGTGATCATCAGCCAGGACAGCGATTTTGGCACACTGGTGTTTCGGGATGGGGCTCGATTTTATGGGATTGTCTATCTGCGTCCCGGCCATGAAAATCCCGCTGTCCACCTGGAAACGCTACAATTACTTTTCGATCAGGAGCTTGACCTTACTCCCCCCTTCATCATTACCGCAGAAAACCGGAGCGATGTGATTCGCTTTCGGGTGAGAGAACTGTGAGGCTACGAGCCTCCAGCCGATCACAAGCCGAGACGCTATCGACCTGAGCGGGATGAAAAGCCCACAGAGGCTGCGACCAAGCTCCAAAGCCCAGCAGCAATAGAGCAATAGAAAAGTCAAATGTTTCATGGAATGGAAGTATGTAATGTTGATGGTTGCATGGTTGAGGGGGGATCTGGGGGAGAATACCGAGTCGGATTACGCACAGGCCTGCACACGGCCACGAAATCCGACTCAGCATTTTGAAAGGGAAGTCCTAGAAAGTGGGGGGGGAGTCTCTAAACAGCAGGCATGTTTACTCATCCTCTAACTGAAATTCGACTGGTATCAATAATCTTGCACGGGTTGGCTTACCAGTTTTCTCATTAATGGAAGGAATCCACTTCATATTTACATTTAGTATAGCCTCAACTGCTGCCTCCTCGGTCCCGTATCCCATTCCGTCAACAGTAAAAATGGCCAATCAGCGTTTATACGCTTCTGAAAGCGTCTCTTTGAAAAAGAAGACGAGCGTCAGAGACGCGAAGACGCCTCGTTTCGGCTATGAGGTAAACAATTGAACAGCAACACTTTCAACTCCGAACCCCGTTGAGCGCAGCGAAATCCCGCAGAGCGGGAAACTCCGAACTTTTTCCACTAGAACCGTTTGGGAACCTTCTGTCCGACCTGACCCCGGGCGGCTCTTTTGGCCTCATAATGCTTTCGGTCTCCGATATAAACGGTCTTTTCAATCCGGGCTACAGGTTTATCCTGCTGGTTGAGCCAGGTGATGGTGAAGGTGTGATTGGTTGAATTGTGCTCCGCAACCTGCTCCTTTAGTTTATCCACCAGGGATTCTTCCAGGAAAAAGTGGGCCTTGAGCTTCCCTTTTCCTGGTTGGAGAAATCTGATTTTGGCGGTCTTGTCCCAGACGACGTAGTTCTCTCCGCCGAGTACCTTGATGAGCATCACCATGTATATAGGGTCGGTAGCCGCGAACAAGGCCCCTCCGAAGATGGTTCCGACATAGTTTCTGGTGCGCAGGCTTAGGGGCAGACGCACGTGGGCTTCTTTCCAGTCGGCACTCATAAAGGTAAGCCAGCTACCTGTCCCGCGGATAGCTGGCAATATGTTGTACACAAAGCGCCAGAGGCGTGTGTAGGTCGATTCTGTTCGCTCGGTTGGAAAAAGCTTCATCTGATACCAGGCAGTTCGGGGTTCAGAGTTCGTCGTTTTAAGAGACCGACTCCGAACTTTCATTAATTCCCAAAGATGCTACCCAAATCGTTAACCTGATAGCCATCGAGGGAGAAAACTTCCTCCGGAATAGATCCTTCATGGATTTCCTTGAGGTAATAGTCGGTTACTTCGTCTTTACGTTTGGAGGTCATGTGGGCTTCCAGTACCACGCCATCGACACCATATATATTGGTTGGATGACTGGCGCCACCAGGTCCTTTGGCCTGTACGAAGCTGGCAATGTTGCGCCAGTCCAGCGGAATGGCATCAGTAGCCCAGGCCAGGGTAGTGGCATCTTCGGTCTCTACGCGATATTCCGTGCAACTGTAGCCCTCAATGGTTTTGGTCCGACCAGTCTCCTCGATGGTATAAGCTCCTTCCGCTACTGAGCGGTCTTCAACGTTTACGCGGATGCGGAGCATCGGGGTAATGGTGGCGGCACGGTCACCGTCCTTGTTGACAGTTTTGGTGGTAACCTCGCGTTCCCGGCGGTCATAGATCATGGTGGTTTCTCCTTCGTCGGTCTTGGGCGTCACCGCGAAGCTATATTCGTCGATGTAGTAAGTGATGATGGCGGGGCCATCACGATTGGGGCGGCCATTTTTGGTAACCAGAGATTCCAGGGTGAAGTACCCAATGAATTCGCTGGGAGCAACTTCGTCGGAGCTGTCGTCCTCCTCTACGGTTACCCGTACGTTGCTCTCCGCTGACTCCTCTTCCTCTTCGGATTCCTTGGAGCCAGTCCCAAAAATTCCGTTGAAAAGTTCTTCAGCTCCTCTTTCGATTTTTTCTGTAACGGTAGGTTCAGGATCCTGTGCCGTTGCCACACTGGTACAGAATAGCAGTAGCGCAGTCAGGAGAAAGGTAATATAGGCTGTCTTTTTCATAATGCTTCTATCGATTTGGATTGGCAATAAGTAGGTAGAGCCCAGGTGAATGGCTTCACAAACTATTTACAGCATAACGATGAAAAGTGGCTCAACCTGATAGAATCGTTTTCAAAACTATTGAGTTAATTCGCAGTGTCGAATCAGATTACCATCCTATTTCCCCTAACTCATGACTCAAAACACCTCCTCTAAAACCGGGCTGGTACTCAGCGGTGGAGCCGCCCGGGGCATTGCCCACATTGGCGTATTGCAGGCACTGGAAGAAGCTGACATCGAAATCCACCACGTAGCAGGTACCAGCATGGGCGCCATTGTAGGAGCCTTTTTTGCAGCGGGGATTCCCCCCAAAGGAATGCTGGAGATCCTCAAAAACGACCGCCGCATTACGGAGCGATTTCGTCTAAAACTGCCAACAGGTGGAGGGCTGCTCAACATGCACTTCCTGGCAGAGATTCTCGACGAGTATATCGGGGTAGACAGCATTGAAGCGTTAAAAAAGCCGTTGACGATTGCTGCTTCGAATCTGAATAGCGGAGAATGCGAATTCTTTCGGAAGGGGTCGCTCCTAAAGGCAGTCGCGGCCTCAGCAGCCATTCCGGTGCTGTTTGCTCCACAGGTAGTGGACGGAAAAACCTATGTCGATGGCGGGCTGACAAACAACCTCCCAGTGGATGGGTTGCCGAAGGATTGTGATCGCATCATCGGAGTCCATGTCAATTACCAGGAAGACCTGGGCGAACTGGACGGGGTGTGGGCAATTGCGGGAAGGTGTTTTAGCATGGCCATATACCACACTGTGCGAGACGACCGCGAAAAATGCCACCTGCTGATCGAACCACCTGAGACCAAAGAGTTTGGGTTGTTTGCATTTCATGAAGCAGAAGAGCTGTACCGGACCGGATATGAGGCAGCCCAAAAGGAACTGGAGAAGTTCCTGGGGTAGGGAAGGGGGGAATAAGGTATATAAGGGGAGTAAGGAATAAGGGGAATAAGGTAATAGGGGGAATATTGGCACTGTGGTTATTCGTACCATCCCAATACCCCCAATACCCCCAATACCCCCAATACCCCCTATACACCCTATACCCACCCCCTCACAGAAAGAGGATATCGACCATTGCTAATTAATCATCGATTAATAGCCCACTTTCCGGTCGGTAATAAAATATATTTGCAAAATGAAACATCGACTCCAGGTTGGAGTTTTCATGCATACACTAGACCATCACCCCCGCATTACATGAGTAAGCTAGTTATTCGGCGAATCCTTATCGCTTCTGTTGGCTCGGTGCTTATCCTGTTTATTGGCATGAGCATCATGAATAAACTCGGCAGCCGAAAACCTCCGGTCAGGCAGCTATCTGTCCGTGAAAGCCGCAAGCCCGTCCGGGTGGCCCCCGTTTCCTATGAGCCACGCGAAGTTTCAATTACCGGTCTGGGGAAAGTGGTCTCAGAAAGCGCATTTAACCTTGTGGCCGAGGTGCAGGGCGAGATCCTCCGTGGGGATGTGCCCCTGAAGCGGGGACAAAATTTTCGCAAAGGGCAGGTGCTGTTTCGCATTGATGACCAGGAAGCCCGCCTGAGTCTGGCCGCTCAGAAGAGTAACTTTCAGACTGCGGTAGCAGGCATACTGCCAGACTTGAAGATCGATTACCCAGATGAATATCCAGCCTGGAATGCCTACTTCAGTAGCCTCAATCCAGAAGAAACTCTGCCACAAATGCCCTTTGATGAGAGCAATGAAAAGCTCAAGGTGTTCCTTTCTACGGCGGGTATTTTCAATCAATACTACAACATCAAGAGTACCGAAGAGCGCCTGAACAAATACGTGGTTCGGGCTCCGTTCTCGGGGAGCTTTCTTCAGGTTAGCCAGGAGGTCAACTCTGTGATCAACCCTGGCGGACAGGTAGCCCGCATTGCCCGTGGCAATCGACTTGAGCTCGAAGTTCCCGTTCGTACCGCGGACCTGGATTTTGTTCGGGCTGGCCTGTCTGTGGATGTGTATTCAGAAGCTGAGGACGCCCGTTGGGGTGGACGAATCGCTCGTGTAGGATCAGTGGTTGACCCACAGACCCAGTCGGTAAATGTGTACATCAACTTCAACCCAGAGGGTCAGCGGATTTACGAGGGGCAGTACCTGCGGGCAGAGATGCCGGGCAAGCGCAAGCTGGATGTGATGGAGATTCCCCGAAATGTGGTCGTCAACCAGAATCAGGTTTATGTAGTTGAGGATAGCATGCTGAGGATAAAGCCGGTGCGCATAGAGAAGCTAAACAAGGAGACACTGTTCATCTCCGGCCTGGAAGCCGGTGAATTCATTGTCGTGGAGCCGCTCATCTCAGCGTATGAAAACATGCCTGTGAAGGCGATGCCTGAAGAGGGAAGCTGACAATGGTCATTTTTCATACTACTAGACATTTTGGAAAAGGCCCAACGATTATTGACAGGATGACCAGGATTACAGGATTTACAAGATTGATTATCAGTGATTTCTTATCCTGTCCATCCTGCGATCCTGAAAATCCTGTCTAATTTGTATAGTAGTATGATCATTTTTCATTGTACAGTAACGGAGTAGTGCCCCAGGATTTGCATCATGTCATAAGCCTGACGATGCAATTTCCTGCACTATGGAAATTAGGAATCACGACACTTCGGCTGCACTCAGTATAAAATTTTGAATCACGAATTCTTCCCCACCCATGCGGAAAATCGTTACCTATTTCACCCAATACACCATCTGGTCCAATGCATTGATCATCCTGATCGTGCTGTTGGGAGTGATCAGTGCCTTTGACATCAAGAAGGCTTTCTTTCCGGAGATCGACCCCAACCTCGTGGTGGTTTCTGTCGCCTATCCCGGAGCTTCTCCGGAAGAAATGGAAGAAGGCATCGTCAATAAGGTAGAGGAAGCCCTGAAAGGGATTCAGGGAATCGAAGAGATTACTTCTACCGCCTCTGAAAACTCGGCCAGTATCCGGGTAGAAGTCAGCAGTGAATACAACCCGGATGTCGTCCTGACTGATGTGAAAAATGCTGTTGACCGGATTAACTCCTTCCCGGTGTCGGCTGAGAAGCCGGTAGTGCTGCGCCAGAAACCTCAGAGCGATGCCATTGACATCGTGCTGGTAGGCGATGTCGCCATGGAAAAGCTCAAGGAAACAGCAGAAGCCGTGCGCTACGACCTCCTGGCGGGTGATGGTATTTCCCAGGTCAACATCAGCGGCTATCCCTCGCTGGAAATCGAAATAACCGCCACAGAAGAAAACCTGCGACGCTATGGCCTTACCTTCTCACAGGTGGCCCAGGCCGTCCGAAATAACAACCGCGACATCTCATCGGGATCGGTGAAAACCACAGAAGAAGAGATTCTGATTCGGTCCCGTGCCAAGGAATACGACGCCGAAGGCATAGGACAGATCATTGTCCGAACCAATACAGATGGTTCGATTCTTCGCCTTACGGACATTGCCACCATTCGGAAACGATTTGCTGATGTACCCAATGCCAGCTATTACAACGGTAAGCCAGCCGCGACGCTCAAGGTGACCAAACTGCCAGAGGAAGACGTTCTCATCATCACCGATTACGTCAAGGCATATGTCGAGGAATTCAACAACAACAACAGTTCGATTGAGGCTGTCCTGGAAAATGACCGATCCGTGGTGCTGAATGACCGACTTTCCATTCTGGTAAATAATGGAGCCGTGGGGCTGATCCTGGTCCTGGTCATGCTGGGGCTGTTTCTGAACCTGAGATTGAGCTTTTGGGTAGCCTTCGGGATTCCCTTTTCCTTCCTGGGGATGCTCTTTGTCGCGGACCTATTGGGGGTGAGCATCAACCTGATTTCTCTCTTTGGGATGATCATGGTGGTTGGTATCCTGGTGGATGACGGGATCGTGGTTGGGGAGAATATTTTTGCCCACTTCGAAAAGGGAAAAACCCCGCTGCGTGCCGCAGTAGATGGGACCATGGAAGTGATGGGGTCGGTATTTACCGGAGTAACAACTACCATGCTGACTTTTTCAGCATTCTTTTTCTTCGAAGGCCGCCTGGGGCAGTTCCTGTTTGAAATGGCAGTGGTGGTAATCCTCTGTCTGGCATTTTCCCTCATCGAATGTTATTTCATCCTGCCACCACACCTGGCGCATTCTGGTGCCTTGAAGAAGAAAAAGCCCAGCAGGTTTCGGATCATTGCCGATAGAGCCGTCTTTTTCCTGCGAGATCGCCTGTATGGCAATCTCCTCAAAACCGTCATTCGATACCGCTATTTGACTTTCTCCATTACCCTTGCCATCCTGTTCGTCGTAATAGGCGCCGTGCAGGGCGGATACATCGGCCTGACCTTTTTCCCTTCGCTAAATTTTACTGACGACCTGACGGCTACCGTGACGTTGAAGCCTGGAACCCGGGAGCACATCACGGCTGATGTCCTGGCTCGTGTAAAGGCGGCCTCATTTGAAGTGGATGCCGACCTGCGAGCAGAAAGGGGTGATGACCGTAGCTTTATCAAAAGTACCCAGACAACCCTCGGCAGCGGCGGTAGTCAGTCTGGAGGCCACGTAGGTTCGTTGCGGCTAGCTCTGCTATCTGAGCGTGAAATGGGGATGCCCAAATTTCAGTTTGGAAATCTGGTACGCGAGAAACTCGGGCCGATGCCGGAAGTAGAGCAGTTTGTGATCGGTGACCGACGCGCCTTCGGTAAGCCTGTATCAGTCAGCCTGAAAGGCCGGGATGGAGAAGCCCTTGATGGTGCCAAAAGATTCCTCATCTCGGAGCTACAGCGCCTTCCAGACCTCAAAGACATCACCGATAGCAATATTCCGGGCCGCCGGGAGATCAATGTGCAGCTCAAGCCCAAGGCCTATGTGCTTGGCTTGACTCACGCCGACATTACCGCACAGATTCGCCAGGGATTTTTCGGGGAAGAAGCGCAGCGTCTGCAAATTGGTGAAGATGAAGTGCGGGTATGGGTGCGCTACCCCGAAGAGGACCGCCGTAGCCTGGGAGAGCTGGAAGAAATCAAAATTACCACTGCCGACGGGTCGCAGTATCCCCTGACCGACCTCATAGAATATGAAACCCAACGTGGGGTGGTGGATATCACTCACCTCAACGGCGCCAGAGAAATACGAGTGGAGGCGGATCTGGCAGATCAGACCCTGCCTGTTGGGCCCATCGTTGCCAATCTGCAGTCGGAGATCCTTCCGAAATTAAAAGAGCGTTACCCGGGCATCTCCTACTCTATGGAGGGCCAAAGCCGCCGTGGCGCTCAGTTTGGGAGCTCACTCGGAAAAATATGGCCTGCCATCCTGATCGGGATGGTGTTGCTCATCAGCCTGGCCTTCAGGAGCTTCTCCCAGAGCTTTATCATCATCCTGGTGATGATTCCGCTGGGACTGCTAGGGGCTGCCATCGGACACTGGATTGAGGGCAAGCCTATTTCTATCCTGAGTTTTTATGGAATGCTGGCACTTTCCGGAGTAATCGTCAACGATGCCGTGGTATTCGGGGATAAATTCAACCGACTCCTGAAGCAGGGGCACACCCTGGCTGGGGCGATTTTCTATTCCGGCAAGTCTCGTTTCCGCCCGATCCTGTTGACCTCCCTGACTACGGTAGTGGGCCTCTTTCCCCTGATTCGCAGCACGGACGGATCGGCTCAATTCCTCATTCCCATGGCTATTTCTGTGGCCTATGGGGTGTTAATCGGGACTTTCTTTGTATTGACGACCTACCCGGCGGTACTGGGGATTTACAATGATATGCGCGTAGGTCTGGTCTGGTTGCGTCGCGCCATTTGGGATGCCGATTATCAACTGCCAAGCCGTCGATTGGTGGAACCTGCTATCAAGGAGCAGGAACAGCTGAAGGAGATAGGGTAGGTAGGTTAAAGTTCCTGGTTCAAAGTTCGTAGTTAGCAGTTGCCATCACAATAGATCTATTGCCAAATTAAAAGCACATCTGATGCAGCAAAAAATACTGGTTTTTCTTTTTGTCATTTTGCCTGCCAGCCTGTGGGCCCAGGATTCTCTTAGTCTGGCTGAGGCCATCGCGTTTAGCCTGGACAACAACTACGGAATCCGCATCGCTGACATGCGGACCAATGTTGCCGCTGCTCAAAATACCTGGGGGAATGCGGGTGCTCTGCCACGCCTGGACCTGAATGTGAGTGGGCGCTACTTCCAGTCGGGAAACCCGGCTTCTTTCCTTCGTAGCAACCAAAGCGTGAGCCCCGGACTTTCGTTGAGCTGGACGGTTTTCGATGGTTTTGCCATGTTTGCCAACAAAACCCGGCTTGAGCTACTGGAGGACCAGTCCCTGGGTAATGCAGCAGTGATTGTCGAGAATAACATTCAGGGCATCATGGTGGCCTACTACGATGCATTGGTAGCACAGGAGGGAGTAACGGTACTGAAGGAAGTGCTGGAAAATTCCAAGGAAAGGCTTGAATATGAGGAGTTTCGCCTGGAACTGGGATCTACCTCGACCTTTGACCTGCTGCAGTTTAAAAATGCAGTTATTGTCGATTCTACCAATCTGGTCACCCAGGAGCTGAACCTGCTGAACGCCATTCGTACGCTGAATCAGCTGATGAATGCACCGATTGGCAATACCTATGTGCTGAGCGATTCGCTGAATGCAGACTTTGATCAGTATGATGTGGAGGACCTGCGCAACAGCATGATTGCAGACAACAACAACCTGCGCAATCAATACATGACCCAGCAGATCCGCGAACAGGAGACCCGGGCTGCTCAGGCGCTGTACTATCCCAGCCTCTCCATCAATGCTGGTGCCAATTACGCAGTGGGCCAGGCTGGTCTGGCCGATGGCTCTACCCGATCTGTTAAGGCTGGTGACTTCTCTGTTGGGTTTACGCTGTCGTTTAACCTGTTTAACGGCTTCAACACCCAGCGCCAGGTTGAGGTAGCCAACCTCAATGAAAAAATTACCGAACTGGAAACCCGAGACCTCGAGCGTTCCCTGGAAAATGAACTATTCGTCGTCCACGACAACTACGATGCCCGTCGCCGACTGCTGGATCTCCAATCCCAAAATGTCGAAAATGCCCGCCTCAACCTGGAACTGGCCAATGACCGCTTCCAGAGTGGCCTGATCAACTCATTTGATTTTCGGCAGATTCAGCTTCAGTACCTCAATGCCCAGTTGGAGCGTTTGCGAGCGTTGCGCAATCTGAATGCTTCGGAGACCGATCTCATCCGACTGACCGGAGGGTTGGTGAGAGAAGGGTAGGAGAGAGAAAAGATATACGTTTGTCAAACATTTCTCACTGAGGAGTGCATTCCTTCATCCTAATTTTCAGGAACCCCATTGTAAAAAAAACTGGGGTAATTCGTGAAAATTAATGATACAAAGGATGAATAAGTTTCTCGTTTCTGTTTGCACTGCGGCACTCCTTTGGAGTTGTGCACCGCCATCTAACCAGGATGCCAAATCTGTTGCTGACCCTGAGGTTTCTGCAAATTCTCCAGAAAATGTAGTACTCTCCGAGCAGGAGGGACTCCGGCGTCTGACAACCTACTGCAACGCCTGCCACAATCCGAGCTCCGAGTCACATGACAATATCCTGGCCCCTCCCATGGCTGCGGTAAAATATCGATGGCTACAGGAATATCCAGATAAGGAGGAGTTTGTGGAGAAAATGACGGCATTTGTGTTGATTCCCAGTGAGGAAGCTGCACTCATGAGGGGACCGGTCAAGCGTTTTGGGTTGATGCCTAAACTGGGAGCACTTCCTCCCGATAAAATGCAGGAGTTGGTCACTTACATTTACGACAATGAACTCAGGACCCCCTCATGGTTCCCGGCTCACTTTGAAGAAGAACACGGTAAGCCGTGGGAAGGTCAATGACGACGAGGAAGATACTTCTCGGGTAAGTTTCGGGATAGCCTTGATTTGCTCCTCAACGTCAAGGGGAGCAAATTATCGGAATGAAGCATGCACATGTTTTGTGGTGGATTTTTCTGGGGTTATGGGGCTGCAACAACGGCCCGGTAGTTCCTGAAGTGACATACGAAGAGCTCTTCTCCTATACAGGTCTGGAGACTGACCCTTTGGCACCACTCACAGGAGAGAGGTATTTAAATTCTCATACAGGGCTTCAATCCACTGGTTGGGGCGTGTACGAGGACATCATCTTTTCCGGAACTGACATTTTGTGGGAGATGAGTCATGCCCAGGGACCTGGGCGGAGTGATACTTCGCTTTGGTGTGCCATTACAGGAGGTGACCGCTACAACAATGTCTTTTTTACCCATACCCTGGCGATGGCCTATGAGCAGGATACCTGGCCCTATGAAGAACTGGATTCACTGGTTTTTGAACTGGACTTCTATGTGGAGGGGAGTTTGGATTGTGAGAACCCGGATGCTTCTACAGCTGAGGGGCTCGAATTTACCTGGCAGCATATCCTGGTCCCCACTTCCTATGGTTTTGGGGTGCAGTGGAGCAAAGGGGGCGAATGGCGCTACTACGACGATACCAAAGGGCCGGATGGCAAACCACTGGCCTGGCGTTCATTTGATCCTGCCATTACCACCTGTCTGTCAGCCCATGAATGGCACCATCTGTTGCTTACAGGTGTCATGAAAGGAGAGGGCATTGCCTATCGGGAGATGCATCTGGACGGAGCAGTCTATGACCTTGGCAGTGCTGAGGTGGGACCTGCCACAGTTCCGGACAGTTGGGTGGAAAATTTCCTTCAGGTCGGTATGCAGATCAATGGCAATCAGGCCACTGACCCGAGCCATGGACATGGACTCGATCCGGTAGGAGTTTACCTGGATCGGGTGGAATTGAGGGGATTTGTCCGAATTCGACCTTGAACCTGACGCTCAGGAATAGCAGCTCAACACTTGGCTCGCGAGCGGTACTGCTGAAGGGGAAAAGGGAAATAAGGTATATAAGGGAAATAAGGTGTATATGGGAAATAAGGGGTATATGGGAAATATTGGCACTGTGGTTATTCGTATACACCCTATACACCCTATACACCCTATACACCCTATACACCCTATACACCCTATACACCTATCCTATACTTTTGCCTATGCGCGAATCTGCCCATCGCCCAGCACGTAGTACTTGTTGGTGACCAACTGCTTGAGACCTAGCGGCCCCCGGTGGTGTAGCTTGTCGGTGCTGATAGCCAGTTCCGCTCCGACTCCCATCTGTCCCCCATCGGTAAAGCGAGTGGAAGCATTGTGGTAGACAGCGGCGCTGTCGATCTGCTCCATGAAGGCAGCTGCAGCAGCGCGGTCCTCAGTCAAAATGGTGTTTGAATGCCCGCCTGAATAGTGGTTGATGGTCTCTATGGCCTCTTCCAGTCCATTGACTGCACCGATGGCGGCTTTCTTCGCAAGAAATTCCTCAAACCAGACCTGCTCATCTTCTATCAGGTCATCGGTCTGAAGGTGTGCACTGACCGCTTTGCTCGCTACCAGATGAACTCCTTCCTGCACCAGCGCAGCTTCGATTGCCTGCAGGGTATCTGCAAACTGGGGATGGTTTTGGTCAACCAGAATCTTGTCCAGGGCGTTGCAACCGGAGATTTTGTTTGTCTTGGCGTTGACGATGACCCGGATGGATTTTTCCAGGTCCGCGTCGGGTGCTACGTAGGCAAAATTATTGCCTCGTCCACTTACCAGAACTGCACAGGTCGCATGCTCCTTAACAAAGTTGATCAGGCGCTCTCCTCCCCGTGGTACAATCAGGTCCAGCGGCTGGTCCGGCTTGCGAAGGAATTCCTGGGTTGCTGCACGGTCCATTTTCAAATACTGAATCCAGTCCTCAGTAAGCCCCTGCTCACGAAGTGCATCGTGCCAGCAGGCGACCAGTGCCTCGTTTGAGTGATGGGCTTCTTTTCCACCCTTTAAAAGAATTTTGTTATTGGCTTTAAAAGCCAGCACCGCTGCTTCAATGGTTACGTCAGGGCGACTCTCATATATGATGAAGATGCTACCAAATGGAGCGGTTTTATTGGTAATGTTCAGGCCATTCGGCAGGGTGATTTCGCTGATGACCTGTCCTACAGGGTCCTCCTGGCCTTTTACCTCTTTAACCGCACGGATCATGTCGTCGACTTTTGAACTGTCAACTACCAGTCGGTCGTATAGCGCCTGATCGTCGCGGTCAAATGCCGCCAGGTCTTTTTTGTTGGCTTCGATAATCTCTGACCGACGTGCATCCAGCAGGTTGATCATAGAGTCTAATACAGCGTTTTTTATATCGGTGCTTATCAATTGCATTTGTAATCTGAGTTTAGGTTTGGAAGGGGTTAATCATCCTGAAACACTCGGGTTCCGACTTCTTTCCCATGGACGATGTCAATGATGACTTCCTCCTGTTTGCCATTTGCGATGTAAGTCGGGATGTTTTTGGCCGCCGTTTGCTTGGCCATGTTGATCTTGGACATCATGCCGCCACGTCCTTCGCCGGGTTTCTTGTTGGAAGCCTGGATAAAGTGGTCGACTTTCTGGTCGGTAGAGACGGAAGTGAGCAGCTCTGAATTCTCATCGTCGGGATGGCCAGTGTACAGGCCATCCGTGTCAGTGAGCAGGATGAGAAGGTCCGCATTGATGAGTTCTGCGACCAGGCTGGCCAGTTCGTCATTGTCTGAGAACATGGACATCGAGAGAGAGATGGCGTCGTCTTCATTGGCGATGGGGACGATGCCTTGCGAAAGAAGACCTTCATAGCAGTTGATCATATTTTCGCGGTGGAGGCCTGGATCGAAATCCCGTTTGGTCGCCAAAACCTGGGCACAGCGCATTCCATAGTCATGAAATATGCTGTAGTAGTGCCGCATCATGCGAGGCTGTCCCACGGCGGAGTAGACCTGCCGTCGTATGGTGGGGTCCTTAATGGTGTTGGTATGAAGGACCTCCTTTCCTGCAATGACCGAGCCCGAAGAGATGAGTACCGTGATGATATCTTCCTCGTAGAGTCGGGCTATCTGGCTTACAAGCTGTCTCAGGATAGGATTAACAATGCGGTTGTCGTTGTTGGTCATCACATTGGTCCCAACCTTGACCACAACACGTTTCTTATACTTTTTGCCGTCAATCATTTGCTTGTTATTGCTTGCCCAATTCTACTGCACGATTAAAGGCTGCATAGGCAGCTTCTTCTATCAATTCATTGACATTGTTGTCCTCCATGGAGTCGAGCGCAGCGCGTGTGGTACCGCCTTTGGAGGCCACACGGTTCATCCATCCCTCTGGACTAAGATCTGACTGGTTAAAGAGTTCGATGGCTCCTTCAAAAGTCTGGGCTACGAGTACCTTGGAGTCATACTCCGAAAAGCCCATTTTTCTGGCTGCTTCCATCATCGACTGCATGAAATAAAAGACATAGGCGGGTCCACTTCCCGAAATTCCTGTGGAAGCATCGATGTCGTTTTCGGTGTCGAGATGTACAGACTTTCCGGTGGTATTGAGCAACTTCTGAACCGTCAGAAGTTCCACTCGGGACACTTCTTCAGCCGCTGTAAAGGACGTGAGTCCTTTTCCAATCTGGGCTGGGAGATTGGGCATGGCCCTGACTATCTTCTTCAGGCCGAGACCCTCCTGAAGGGTCTGAATGGTGACACCTGCCATGATGGAGATAAAGATTTGTCCCTCTTTGACCAGAGGCTTCATATCTTCCATCAGGCTATCTGCATGATAGGGCTTCACCGCGATAAAAATAATGTCTGCCTTAGGCAAACATTCGTCGAGGTCGGCAAAGACATCAAATCGCTTGATTTTGTTTAGTTCTGCAATTTTCCCAGGATCCTTGTCAGAGATCATGAGGTTGTTTTGGTTCAACAACTCGGATGTAATGAGGGCTTTGGCGTAGGCCAATCCCATATTACCTGCTCCAATGACTAATACATTCATTCGTGAGAGTGAGAATTTTATAACTAGAAATATGATTCTTACCTATATATGCCACAAGGATTATGCGAGGCCTGGCCAATCTGGCTCAGTAATATGAATTTGTCCAGAAGTGGCTCCCAAAAGCGATTTTGCAGCGAAATAGGCGTGTTTTATTAAAAAAAAGATACCCTGACATTCCTGCACAATTCCTGTCATCCTGACACAAATTCGGAGAATTATGCACATGGTTCTGTTTTGGAATATTCCCGATTTGTAAACCAGCATCTGATTGAAGTGAAAATTGAGCATGATATTTAACCGAATTAAAACATAACAGTGTTATGGGGGCTTTACTCAACAACTCACCTTAAACTATACAAAATGAAATCCTGGTTCTTAGGCATTTTTCTTTTGATTCCCGGGCTGATGACGGCCCAAAGCGACACCTTTTCTACTGAAAAAGGCGATCTGACCATTCATCCGGTTCTGCATGCCAGCATGGTGTGGGAGTGGAATGGGAAAACCCTTTATTTCGATCCCTACGGTGGAGCAGAGCTGTATACCGAATTTCGTGCTCCCGATATCGTCCTGATCACCCATTTGCATGGAGATCATCTTAATCCCAATACCCTGGGGGGAATAGACCTGAGCGGGGCGGAGTTGGTCGCACCTCAATCGGTAGTCGACGAAATGAAGGATGACCTGAAGGAAAAATTCGCTCAGATCACGATTCTTGCTAATGGCGACTCTTATGAGTGGCATGATGCGCTGATCGAGGCTGTGCCCATGTACAACCTTCCCAACGACGAAACTGCCCGACATCCCAAGGGATGGGGTAATGGTTATGTCCTGGATCTTGGCGGAAAGCGTTTGTACGTTTGTGGGGACACGGAGGATATTCCTGAGATGCGGGCTCTTGAGGAGGTTGACGTTGCGTTCATTTGCATGAACCTGCCTTACACCATGGATGTCAATCATGCGGCTGACGCCGTCATCGAGTTCCAGCCAAAAGTAGTCTATCCCTTCCACTTTCGTGGTCAGGGAGGGTTCAGCGATGTGGAGCAGTTTAAATCACTGGTAACTACAGGCGCACCATCTGTCGAAGTGCGATTGAGAAAATGGTACGGAGAATGATGGCGGGGAATATTCTAGTGCTTTTGGAATGAAGTAATTACTCATTCGTAATTCGTGCGAATTAACGGTTAAAATGGTCAATCAGCGTTTATGCTTTCTGAAAGCGTCTCTATGAAAAAGAAGACGAGCGTCAGAGACGCGAAGACGCCTCGTATCGGCTTATAAAGCCTAACGAGCCAACTGTTAATTGGCGTAATTCGTGTAAAATGCTGACCAGTAGCACTTTAAACTACGAACGCTTGACTCGGTTGAGCGCAGCGAAATCCCGCGAACAGCGGGAAACTTCGAACTTATACCACTGGAGTAGTTTAGGAACGGAATAGATTTTCAATTAGTGAGTTGTCAATAGTCTGACTATCAGGGGCTTTGCGACGAATTGCCCATGCCAAATTTTGAATTCCTTCCACCAGGTAGGTTCTCCTTCCTATAAACACAATAAACCCAATTTCACCACCTATGAAGAACATCTTTCTACTGGTAGCGATGTTGCTTGGCAGCATGGCTATCCATGCCCAAAACTCAGACCTGATCATTGAGGTAACCGGAGTGGAGCAGACCAAGGGGTCCATCCAGGTGAAGGTATTTAATCGTGCTGCGACCTTTCCAAAGGAAGGGCAGGAATACAAAAGCCTGCGTTTCGCTGTGAACTCTGACAGAGTGGTCTGCACGGTACCTGATTTACCTCATGGAACCTATGCTGTGGCTATCTTTCACGATGTGAATGACAATCGGGAATGTGACCTGAATTTTGTGGGGATTCCGACCGAGCCATATGCCTTTTCCCAAAATGTAGTCCCGGTCATGCAGGCTCCTTCATTTGCCGAGACGAGCATCACTCATTCCAATACCAGCCGGATCAGGATTAAGTTATTGTAAGTCAGTCGAATTGATGTGAACAAAAACGCCCGGAACAGACATTCCGGGCGCATTTTGTTATTTAATTAGCCGATTAAATAGCCTCTGGTCCTCGCTCACCAGTCCGAATGCGAATACATTCCTCCAGATTGGTGATGAAAATTTTCCCATCGCCTACCTCTCCCTGTCCATCGGAGCCAGATCGGGCAGAGCCCATGATGGCATCCACGGTGGTATTGACGAAGTCTTCGTTGACAGCGATTTCCAGTCGGATCTTTGGAGTCAGATTGGGGATCATGACCCGGCCTCGATAAATTTCCTTTTGTACCTGCTGACCGTGACCAGAGCAACGGGTGACGGTGATGCGCTCGATTTCAGCGGCAAGTAACGCCTCACGCACCTGGTCGAGGCGATTTTCCTGTATGATAGCAGTAATAAGTTTCATGAGTCCTTTTGTTAGTTGGCGTTAAGCATTCCGTACCCTCTTTCTCCGTGGAAGGCATCGTCCAGACCCTTCATTTCGCTTTCGTTGCTGGCGCGGAGTCCAATTAGCTTGTCGATGATCACGATGAGGATCAGGGTGACTGCGGCAGCATACACGATGGCGATTCCTACAGCTGCAACCTGTATCCCCAGTTGCTGAAGGGTCGTCCAGCTACCACCTGCAGCAACTGCTGCCTCTTCCATCCAGCTGTCCCGGATAAAGAATGTCAGGAAAATAGCTCCGACGATCCCGCCTACTCCATGAATTCCAAATGCGTCAAGGGTGTCGTCGTATCCAAGCTTGTTTTTCAGGAGAATCGCGCCATAACAAACGGCTGCTCCCAGCAGGCCAAGGGCCATGGCTCCACCTGGCTGAACGACTCCTGCGGCGGGGGTTACGGCTACCAGACCCGCGAGGATGCCACTGGCAAATCCCAGTGCGGTAGCTTTTCCCTGGTGCAGGGCTTCAAAAATGACCCATGCAAGTGCACCAGCTGCTGCGGCGGCTTGGGTGGCGGTCAGTGCCTGAGCTGTGCTGAGGTCCGAAGCAATGCTGCTACCAGCATTGAACCCAAACCAGCCTACCCACAGGAGCCCAGCGCCCATAAGGGTCATAACCAGGTTGTTGGGGCGGGGAATCGAAAGTGGGTAGCCTCTTCTTGCACCCAGGTACAGGGCCGCAACAAGGCCAGCCACACCGGATGAAATATGAACTACCGTACCTCCGGCAAAGTCAATGGCACCTGCGGCACCCATGTTGAACAGAAAGCCATCTTCGGCCCATACCCAGTGGCACAGTGGATTGTACACCAATAGTCCCCAAAGTGCGATAAACACTACGTAGCCTTTGAAAGAAACCCGCTCAGCAAATGCACCGGCTATTAGGGCAGGGGTGATAATGGCGAATTTTCCCTGAAACATGGAGAAGACATATTCGGGTACTCCTCCGTCCAGAATCGAGTCGTCCAAACCCGCCAGGAACAGGTAGTCAGGGTTCCAGCCAAACCAGCCACCCAGCACACTGGGGCCAAAGCACATGCTGTAGCCGCAGACTACCCAAAGCACAGTCATGACGCCCATGGCAACAAAGCTGTGCATCATGGTGCCCAATACGTTTTTGGACTGAACGAGGCCTCCATAGAACATGGCCAGGCCAGGAATCATGAGTAGTACGAGGGCGGTGGAGGTTAACATCCATGCCGTAGCACCAGAATCTGTTTCGGGAGTTTGTGCCCACAGGCTGCTTGTTGACAACACAAACAGAACCAGGAACGACAAACCGTAGCGTCCTTTTTGTTTTAGCATAAATACAAGGTTCGTAGGTGGTTTAGAATAAAGAGCTGACAAAATTATTGAAATATTTTAATTATTTCACTCATGTTCTTGTATTTTGTGTACTAAATCAGTGAGATTGGTTAATCTATTACAAAAGGGGAAGCCTCGTTAAAAGCTTCCCCTTTGTTCCTTTCATACGGTATGTCTCCGATAGTCCTGCTAGCTGCTGACTGTCTCCCTGGATACCTCTCGTTCCAGGAACTCTGTGGGACTTATCCCGAACTCCTTTTTGAATGCCCTGCTAAAAGAGTTTGGCAGGTCATAGCCCACGAGGTAGGCCACTTCCGAAATGGTGAGCTTGTTTTGCCTTAGCAGGTCCTTGGCCCGCGTCAACCGGAAAGATTTGAGCAGCTCTACCGGCTTTTTGCCAGTAAGTTGCTTGATTTTTCGGATGAACTGCATATGGCTCATGTCCACAGCTTCGCACATTTTGTTGACGTTAAACTCGGGATCATCCACATGTTCTTCCATGAGCTGGGACAGCCTGGCGAGCATTTTATCGTCCGGAGAATGCAGTGTTACCTCCTGCGGCTTCATCATGAACTGCTGTTGATAATGTCTCCGCAAACTGCTTCTTTGCTCAAGCAGGTTTTCAACCCTTGCTTCGAGCACTTCTGGCTGGAAAGGTTTGGTGATATAATCGTCGGCTCCGAGGTGGTAGCCCTCTACCTTATGAGGAACCCGGCCTTTGGCAGTCAGCAGAATGACTGGTAAATGGCTGGTCACAAGGTTTGATTTTAATTGCCGGCAAAACTCCAGTCCATCCATCTCTGGCATCATGATATCACTGATGATAAGGTCAGGACTCTGTTCGCGTGCCATTTCCAGGCCTTCAACGCCATTACAGGCTTCAATGACTTCGTATTTCCTGGAAAACAGGTTGCGAAGCAGTTGACGCATGTCGGGGTTGTCCTCGACTACGAGGAGCCGCTTGCCAGGTGAGTCTGGAGTCTCGCTGCCATTGCTGCGCTGATGCGGTTGCTGTGGAGTCAGGCTGGCTACATATATGCTGGCCTCGGGTAGGGAAGTAGGGGTGACGAGTTCCTCCGCCGGGACGGATGTGGCCTTGCATGGAGTGTAGGGAAGGCAAACTGAGACCACAGTACCTGCTCCCACCTGGCTTTCGATCGAGATGTTACCATTCTGAATCTCTATGAGATCCTTGATGTAGCTCAGGCCTATCCCAGTGCTGAGCTGGTTGGCATCCTGCCCGGTGTAGTACCGATCAAAGATGTGTTCCAGGTCCTTGGCCGGGATTCCTTCACCGTCGTCTTCTACCTGAAGGCAGAGGAAGGTCTGCTGTTTCCCATCCTGATCGACCGAATTTTTATTATTCAGTTTGAGGTGAATATGGCCGTGGATGTGGGTATGCTTGAAAGCGTTGGACAGGAGGTTGGCCAGGATCTTTTCCAGTTTGTCATGATCAAAAATGAACCATTCCTGAGAAAGATGATACTCTACCGTCAGGGCTACCTGCCGTATACTGGCCAGGTTCTGGAACAGGCTGATATTGGTTTCTACCTGCTTCCTGAGGTTGCCGGGTGTTGGCTCAAAGGCCAGAGAGGTATTTTCAATCTTTCTGATTTCCAGTAACTGATTGATCAGCACCAGCAGTCGATTGGAGTTTCTGCTGGCCAGTTCAAGGAGCTCGGTCCGTTTTTCGGCTGGCATGTTATTCCCGCAGCGCAGCACCTGCTCAATGGGGCCCATCAGCAGGGACAGTGGGGTCCTGAGTTCATGGGAAATATTGGTGAAGAAATTGAGCTTGGCCTTTGACAGGTTTTCTACCTGTGAGACCATTTCCTTCAGGGCATCCCGCTGCTGCTCGATGCGACCATGGCTGGCTTCCAGATGCTTATGAGCCGTTTCCAGTCGATTTTTTTGCTCCAGAATTTCACTTTGCTGGTTGAGAATGTGCCTGTTTTGGGTCAGAATTTTTTCCCCCTGCTCCTGTAATTCAATGTTGGCGTTGCTTAGGGTAAAGTTGAGGCGTTCGAGTTTTTGATTTTTTACCAAAATCCTGTACTCAAAAATTCCAAGGGTGACGATGAACAGGGTGATCAACCCAATAAACCACGGTTCCTGCCAGACAGGGACCTGCACCTTGATCGAAATAATGGCAGGAGTGGGGTCCTCATTGAAGTCAAGGTCACGTGCCTTTACTTCGATGGTATGCATTCCTCCCTCCAGGTCGGTGAACATGTGCTTACTCTCACTTGAGAAGGGCGACCATCTTCCTCCATCTAACCGGAAGGAGTATTCCAGCTTTCCTTTTTGTGTCATCCCCAGATAGTCCTGTCCCTGCCAGGCAAGAATGATGTCTCCTTCTGCGGGAACCTTTTCCGGGTGGTTGAGAAAGACTGTTTCCGGGGCCTTGTCATCGGGTAAATATCGATAGGTAATAAACTGGTCATTGGTAGGGGGAGGCAATTGGCTGTAGGACAGGGCACGACGCTTCCATTCCCTCGATGATTTGTTGATCCAGCAGGCGCCATTGTGGCTGCGCAGCAGTTCCCCCCCTTCAAAGTCCATGTTCATGTCGGTCGGTAAAACGTGATTTACCCACTTTTGCCCATCAAATCGTGAAATGTCATTTTCGGTGATGGCCCAAATGCTTTCGGGGGAATCTGCATACAGGCTGATGATGGTGTTGCTGATCAGTCCCGATTCTGTATCATAATGCTTCCACGTCCCATCATCATATTCATAGATGCCATAATACCTGGAACCCACCAGCAGGAGTCCGTCCACACTGATGACTTCATTTACATAGTCCTGAAGGTTATTTTCCTGAACGACTTCCCATTTTTGTCCATCATAAGTCCAGAGACGGCCACCTCCTACCCAGATTCGCCCATCAGCCGATTGGCCGATTCCATAGGCATTGGACTGCTTCAGGCCGTTGCCACTATGGTGGTGCACCCAGTTTTGGTTGGGCCCAAGGGGATCCGTTAACTGTAGCAGGCCGCCTAGCTGTCCCCGTTCCTGTGCGATATCCACGCTCCCTCCAAACCAGATGTTGCCTTCGCGGTCTTCAAATACCGCCCGGTAATCGATTCCCCAGCTGAGTTCGGGATGAACCTGTTTTACCCATTGATTGCCATCAAGATAGGCCGTAGCCGCCTGCCCGTTATGTGATCCGGCAGCCCAAATCTGACCCTGTGAGGATACCAGTATCCGCACTGGTGCGTCTATTAGCCCGTCTGTCGTGTTATAGGCTGACCAGGAATTTCCCTGCTGGAGAATCGCCTGTCCCTGCCGATCTAGAAACCAGGTCCCCTGGTCAGACTCATCCTGGTAATTGAGACCAGGGTAGGCCATCCAGTGGTCATTTGACTGATCCACGAAGATGACGCGACTTTTCATTCCCATTACCCAGAGAGAGCCACTGATGGATGGGAAAAGAAGCATTTTATTTCCTGGCACCTTGTAATCCGGGGACTGATACAACTGCCATCGGTTGCCGTCATAACTGTATAGTCGTCCAAGGCTCCCGATCCAGATATTTCCATTGCCTGTCTGGCAGATGGTCGAAGCATATTCATCTCCTCCATAAATATCTCCCAGATGGATCGTGCTCCATTTGCCATCCTGAAAAACATTGATTCCAATTCTGTAGGAACTGTTGATCACCCAGACCTCGCCTGATTGAGTCTCAAGCAGCTTTTGCCCGGCTCCGAACTGCAGGGAAGTAGTATTGTGAAACAGATCGGCGGAGGGCATTTGCTGGTCCAGCGGCAGGTCAGGATTAAACCGAATGAGGTACCCTTCGTCCTCTTTATCGAGGCTGATGGCCATCCAAACCTGACCATCTTCTGTTTCCAGCACATCTGATACGGCATTAAATGATCCAAACCTACGGGTCCTAGAGTCAAATGTAACGATGTCAGCCTGTGGCAGCTGTTCCAGCGCCTCTTCGGATCTTTGCTCGTCGGTGTAAACGACCGGATTTTTCCCCAACTGTAGGCAGACCATGCCGAGGTTGGTCCCGAATGCCAGCCGCTGACCGGACAGTTCATCCACAGATTGGTAGTTGACCCGTCCTGGTTGGGCCCAGGTCAGAATGGGAGTCCACTGGTTTTCCTGTTCGTACCGGAATATCCCATTATCAGTAGCCGCTACGGTGATGCCGCCATTGGTTACATAAACCAGGTGGACAGGTTTCCCTCTGAGACCCTGATCTGCGGTATGCCACTTGTACTCATACCCGTCAAAATGGAGCAGGCCCGTGTTGGTGGCAAACCAGACCTGATTAGGCTGGTATTCGTGCATGTAGCGAACTCCTTTTCCCTCAGTGCGGGGAAAGTCGTTCCAGCGCCAGGATTCCAGCGGAAAGGTTTCCTCTACAGGATCGTAGCTGGTCTGTCCTGTTGTGGTGTGAAAAAAGAGTAGTAGTAAGCCAGAAAAAAGTAGATGAGGGAACCTTCTCCAAAGGAGCCCATGGTAAAGGTTTCGCATAAGGTAGTAGTTGTAGTCGAGGTGTAGTAAAAAGGAGGTCGAGTAGTGGCGAATGGAGGTTCTCTAATTTTACCGGAGCATGATTTTGAGCTTTTTGAGGGTGATTTTGAATGATATCCAGGATTTAAGATATGAATTTGAATCGAATTTTCCTCTGGATTCTACTGGAAATGGAGTCCTACATATTTCAAGAATAGTTTTTTCCGTGATGATAAGCAAAAAATTTTGCAAACGTTTGCATGAATTAGCTATTCCGCCCACTTGGCCCCCGGATCAGGAATATCTCCAAGCATCCTGGGAACTCGCTAGGGTTTTGTCAAAAAATGAAGGCAGGAAGCGGAAGCCCCCTCTGTAAATTTACTTCAGAACCAAGTCCAACTACTACTCTTACATGCCTCACCCAATTATTTCCAACTCCAATAGCCGTACTTTTATTCCCTGGATTGCTGCCCTCATATTGCTGAGTAGCCTGGCATCCTGTACGTCAATTGATAAGGAAGAACCCAGCGGTTCGGAAGAGAGTACCGCCTGGAAAATGGCCGATGAAATTCGGGCGGCGGTAAAGGCACCCGAATTCCCAGATCGGGTTTTCGATGTAACGGATCTGGGAGCAGCGGCAGACGGCTCCCGGGATGACCTCCCGGCCTTTAAAACCGCTATTTCAGACTGCCATGAAGCTGGGGGTGGGGTAGTGCTGGTTCCGGCTGGAGAATATTTCCTGGCTGGCCCCATCCACCTCAAAAGCAATGTAAACCTTCACCTGGAAGAAGGTGCTCTGGTCAAATTCAGCACAGAACCAACCGACTATCTGCCTGTCGTATTTACTCGATGGGAAGGGGCAGAATTGATGAATTTCTCCCCACTGATCTATGCTTTCGAGCAGGAGAATATCGCTGTGACCGGAAAAGGAGTGTTGGATGGGCAGGCTGCCCAGGAAAACTGGTGGAAGTGGAAAAAGCAGCAGAACTTCCCGGTAGCACATCCCGATGGTGGCATGACCACCAGTCGCTCGCTCCTGATCGAGTGGAACCGATCTGAGGTTCCGGTTGCAGAAAGAGTCTTTGGAGATGGGCATCACCTGCGCCCAAACTTCATACAGCCCTATCGTTGCAAAAATGTCTGGATCGAAGGGGTAACCTTCAAGAATTCTCCTATGTGGATCATGCATCCCGTTTTATGTGAGAATGTCCTCATCGAAGGAGTTTCGGTAGTCAGCCACGGCCCCAACAGCGATGGGTGTGACCCGGAGTCCTGTCGTGATGTCGTGATCCGTGATTGTTACTTTGACACAGGGGATGACTGTATCGCCCTGAAGTCAGGCCGTAACCAGGATGGGCGACGCATTGCGGCCCCTATTGAGCGGGTAGTGGTAGAAAACTGTACCATGAAAGATGGGCATGGGGGCGTGGTGATTGGAAGTGAGGTTTCTGGTGGAGCCCGTTATATTTTTGGAGAAAACTGCGAAATGGATAGTCCCAACCTGGATCGGGCCATACGGGTCAAGACCAACCGCTCCAGAGGAGGAACCATCGAGCATCTGTATTTCCGAAACATCGAAGTGGGCGAAGTCAAAGAAGCCGTGGTTAAAGTCAACATGCAATACACCCTCGATGATAGCATCTCGATTTTTTACCCGACCGTAGGCCATATTTCCGTTGAGAACGTGAATTCAACTTCGAGTAAATACGGTGTGATGCTAGTAGGATATGATAAGGAACATCAGATTGCTGATGTAAACGTCAGCAATTGCCGATTCGCCGGTGTCCGGGAGGGAAACCTGATTGAGTTCGTATCTGACATTCATTTCGAGCATCTGTACATAAATGGAGAACTGGTAGTGTCACCAGATTCTGAAGATTAATTTCAGTAGTAGTAGTTATGTTACTGCCTTGCAGTATGCCCGTCCCTGCCAGGGATGGGCTTTTTTGTGAGAAAAAGATAGAGTTGGAGCGTAGTCGGCTATTGCTTTACTAGCCTTCTCCCTCTACATTCGCAAACGGCGGTTACGGCATTTCCGGGTACTTTCTCCTGGGTCTTCGCTTAACTCATCCTGCAACTACTCTCCCCGCAAAGCTTCCCACTCAATGCTCAATACCCATCCCAAAATCTGATCACGAGTATGCTTTGGCGCGCCTTCATTCGAAAGGGTACCCGATTACTGGAGCGATTCAATGAGTACCTGCACCAACTGGAGGTGGACCTTCGGTTAGTCCGTACTTTACAGAGCTGGTTGCCCTATCTGGTAGGGGCATTTCTGGTTGCTCTGCTGGCGGTGAGCTACGAGGCAGCCTTTGAATATGTAGATCAGCTATTGCTAAGTGTGAAGGCTGAGCACTCCTGGCTTTTTTTGATCTTTTCCCCCCTGCTCTTTTGGCTTGCCTGGTGGCTGGTTGACCGTTATGCTCCTACAGCTGGCGGCAGCGGGATTCCTCAACTGATAGCGGCCCTGCATGCCCGCCGCGACAAAAAGCGCTTTTCAATGGGGTACCTGCTTGGGGGAAGGGTTTTGGTGATCAAGTTGGTGAGTAGCATCACCGCATTGCTGGGAGGAGCCGTCATAGGACGGGAGGGACCGACGATCCAGATGAGTGCTTCTGTGTTTTACACCCTGAATAAGCTCCTGCCCAAATCCTGGCCTCCACTTAGCCGGCAGCGGATGTTGCTCGCAGGAGGGGCGGCAGGTCTGGCGGCAGCCTTTAACACTCCATTGGGAGGGATCGTGTTTGCCATTGAAGACCTGACCCGAACCCATCTTAACCAGTTCAAGTCCTCCCTGCTGGTGGCAGTCATAGTGGCAGGTATCACCGCCCAATCGATTCTGGGACCCTACCTTTACCTGGGGTACCCGACGGTAGAAACAGAAGGAATGAGTCATCTCGGGTGGGTAATCCTTTTCAGCGCACTCGCAGGTCTGCTGGGAGGCTGGCAAACCAAGGCCATGCTGGAGATTTTGGCCTGGAAGAAGAAAAGTCTGACGAAAAAGAAACATGGCTGGTATGCAGCAGGTGCCGGATTAGTCCTGGCGGTCCTGATCATGGTAAACCCCGAGATCTGTTTTGGGCCGGGCAAGCAAATCATGAACAATCTGCTGTTTGATCAAAAGGAACTGGCCAATCCGATCCTGCTGTTCTTCAGTCGCATGGCAGGAGCTATCCTGTCATTTACCAGTGGGATCGCAGGCGGAGTATTTGCGACCTCACTGACTACTGGCACCATGCTGGGCGAATTGCTGACCTGGGTATTTGGTCTGAACCCTGACCACAAACTATACCTGCTGGTGTGCATGATCGGGTTTCTATCAGGAGTGACACGTTCTCCATTTACCTCCGCTATTCTGGTACTGGAGATGACTGATCGACACGGAGCGATTTTTCCTTTTATGCTGGCTGGACTGGTGGCCACGGTATCTGGCCGACTGGTAGAGAGGCGTTCCATGTATAGAGGATTATTGCAGCATTATTTGTTGCGAGAGGAGAACCCAACCGAAGAGAAAAGGAAAGACCGGCCTTCTGAAATCAATTCCTCTGAGGGGGGTAAAGGAACTGAAATTTAAAAACGCCCCATACAGGCTGTATGAGGCGTTTTGTACCCGGGGCCGGACTCGAACCGGCACGGATTTCTCCAATGGTGTTTGAGACCATCGCGTCTACCAATTCCGCCACCCGGGCGCTAAAAATTGGTGGACACAAAAGTAGGAGTCTGTGCTTGTTTTCGCAAGCGGTTTTCTTAGTTTTGTTGAGGTAATGACCCACTAAAATTGATTTTGTCTAGCCTCATTGGCTGACCGGGTCAATTTTTTTGTTTATCTTTTATCAGTCGTTCGTTCATCAGTCTTCCATTTTTCTACCATTTCTTTATTTTTTAGGTAACAATGAAAATTCGGGTCTCCAACATCGACCGCTCCACCATGGAGGATGAGTTGCTGGGGTTATTTGAAGAATTCGGTGATGTGGTCTCACTAGAGCTGAATGAAGAGCCAGATGCAGGGGTAGAAACCTTTACCGCCTGGGTTGAAATGGCATATCAGGCAGATGCTGAAGAGGCCATTACTGATCTGAACGGGGAACGAGTAGATGGCCGGGCTTTGGTCGTCATCTCCGGTCCTGAGGCAGACAAACTAAACCTTAAATCTACTTCCGCATTGGATTATATAGATCTTGATGAGGAGGTAGGAATTGACGGTGAAGCCAAGGTGCCACTGCGTAAGGCCGGTCGTGAAGGGGAACCTCGGGGACCTAAGCGCAACTTGAAGCGCGGAGGAAAACGGTAATTCCTTCCCATCATGATACTCTCTCAGTTCGCTTCGGTCACCCGAATGCGAGCAGGCATTCCTTTGGATATTTAGCTCAATCCCTGAATCCTGAAATACAGATATGTCTGCTGGATCACTTGATCCAGGATTTATAGTATCAGGGGATTGGATGTTGGCGACATTTCTTTCAAATTGCACCACTTTATCATGCAACCAATAAATCTGTAAACAGGCTTGGCCAAACATATCACCTCACCCGGCAATGAGTCTGCACGCCCATCCAAATCAGGCCACATGCAGAGTTTCCACGACTTCATGAAGCAGTCTTATTACTTCCCACCTAAAGGATTTCAGGTGCTGGAAGATGAGCTCTATTTCCATGGGATCAACCTCATGGAGGTAATCGAGACCTATAAGACTCCCTTGCGATTTACCTTTCTGCCCGTGATCTCAGAGAAGATCCAGGATGCCCGTAACTATTTCCAGCAGGCCATGGCCAACGTGGGCTACAATGGAAAGTATACCTACTGTTACTGTACCAAAAGTTCTCATTTCAAGCATATCCTGACCGAGGTGTTAAGTAATGGTGTCCAACTGGAGACTTCCTCGGCATTTGACCTGCCAATGATTGCTTCACTTTATCGTGCGGGAGAACTGACCAAGGACATCCTCGTTGTCTGCAATGGATTCAAAGACTACGAATACAAGCAATATATCGTGGACATGATCCACGATGGCTTTCATAACATCATCCCGGTTCTGGATAACCGGGAAGAATTCAAGTTTTATGACGCGGAACTGGACGAACCCTGTAAGATAGGACTTCGTCTGGCGACAGAAGAACGTGCCGACAGCAGCTTTTACACCAGCCGCCTGGGAATGCGTGAGGAAGACATCGTTGACCTGGTAGAAAATAAGCTAAAAGACCATGATCAGTTCACGGTCAAGCTGTTGCATTTCTTTGTCCACACCGGTATCCAGGATTCGCCCTACTTCTGGAGCGAACTACGCAAGTTTGTCAACCTCTATTGTCGTCTACGGCCCATCTGCCCAGAACTCACCATGCTGGACATTGGGGGCGGGCTGCCATTCCGGAATTCTCTGGAATTTGAGTTTGACTATGCAGGTGTCATCGAAGAGGTCGTCAAGACCATCAAGGAGATTTGCGACGAGCATGGCGTCCCAGAGCCAGACATCCTGACGGAGTTTGGGAGCTACACCGTCGCCGAAAGCTCCTGCACCCTGTTCAAATCTATTGGCCGTAAACAGCAGAATGATCGCGAAAAATGGCACATGATTGACGGCAGCATCATCTCCATGCTCCCTGATGTCTGGGCTCTGAATCGCCGCTTCATGTTGCTCCCCATCAACAACTGGGAGGCAGGCTATGAGCGGGCTTACCTCGGTGGAATGACCTGTGACAGTGATGATTACTACAACCACGAAGCCAATATCGACGCCATCTACCTTCCCAAAACCCGCAAACAGCAGTACATGGGCTTCTTCCATACTGGAGCCTACCAGGAGGTATTGAGTGGGGTTGGTGGACTCCACCACTGTCTGATGCCCGACCCCAAACACGTCGTGGTTTCCCTCAACGAAGACGGCTCTCACAAATACCGCGTCCTCCTCGAAGAGCAGAACAGCAAGCAGGTGATGAAGATATTGGGGTACAAGAGTTGATTGGTAAATTCGTACTTCGTGATTCGTAATTAATGAAACGGAATTCAATTACGAATCACGAATTTTCAATTACGAATTTCCTCAACCCGCCCTTCCCTGCTCATACGCCTCATCGACGAGGAAAGGCTCATCGCGGGCGGCGGAGGTGGCGAGCTCATCGCAGCGCTCGTTGAGGGGATTGCCAGCGTGTCCTTTTACCCAGTGAAACTTCACGTGGTGGCGGCGATAAATCACCAGAAACCGTCGCCACAGATCTGGATTTTTCTTGTCCTTGAAGCCTTTTTTCTCCCATCCAAACACCCATCGCTTCTCTACCGCCTGCTGTACGTAGCGAGAGTCGGTGAATATGTCTACTTCTGAACCGGGTTTTTTGAGGGCTTCCAGCGCGACGATGACCGCGAGCAGTTCCATGCGGTTATTGGTGGTGCGACGGTATCCAGCGGCCATTTCCTTGCGGTGCTGCCCGGCGATCAGCACTGCCCCATATCCACCTGGGCCGGGATTGCCCAGCGAAGCGCCGTCGGTATAAATAGTGATCTTCATAGTACTTAAAGGTAAGGCAGAGGAGTTCCTGGTTCAAAGTTCAGGGCCAAAAGTTGCCGATGATGAACCCTTTTTGGGAAAAACTATGTGAGGAGTCATTGGGTTGTTGGGAGAGAAGGATTAATTTGGCGGCTTCTATCATCCGAGGATATGCACCTACGGCTTTCAGAATTAAGTAATTGACCATTCGCAATTCGGATAAAGTGCTCACCAGCAATACTTTCAATCAAAAATTACTGATGACGAATTTCGAATTCTTTCCACTACACCCGGCTCTCGTCCATTTTCCAATTGCCCTGTTGTTTGCTGCGGGAGTTTTTTACGTCTGGTCCATGTGGCGCGAAGGCAACGACTTGTACCAGGCGGGATGGTACCTACACCTGGCGGGCATCGTCGGGACGGTACTGGCCATCTTTAGCGGACTTAGCTCTCAGGACGGCCTGGACCTGACCGAGGAGGTGGAAGGCTACCTGCAAACGCACACCCTGCTAGGTTACGCAGTAGGCTGGGCCTTCGGACTGCTGGCCGTGTGGCAGTACCTGCGTCAGGGCAAAGGAAACAGAAATGAAAAAATCGCTTTCCTCCTATGTTATGGCCTTGGCCTGGGCCTCCTGCTCTACAGTTCCTGGCTGGGTGGCCACATGGTATATGAGCACGGAGTAGGGGTAAATTTGAAGTAAGAAGAATCAGTTCGATATGCGAAAATTAATCGGATACCTGCTGCCAATCATCCTGACTGTTGGATGTAGTGGCCCTGCTGAAGAAGTCATGTTCTTCACGGAGGGAAATTGTAAGGAATGCAGCACCCATATTTCCAGCGCACTGGAGGACCTTTCAGGCGTAGAGTCAGCCAACTGGAACTTTGAAACCAGCCTGACAACGGTGATGTATCACCCTGAGCGCATTTCAGAAGATGACCTGCAACAAGCCCTGGCCAAAGCCGGCTTCAAAACGGGCTACTTCGAGCCAGACTCTGCCGCTCGCGCAGCCTTGCCTGAGTGCTGCCGCGAGCCCATTACCCGCAAACTGAAGCCGGGGCAGGCCCTGCCTCCGGGGCACTAGGAGAAGAATTCGAAATTTGACATTCGTAATTCGTAAGAGAAGCTCCTGACAATCAAATAGTTGTTGCCTCATTAATTGGGAGATTGTTTCGTTTTGAAAGCACTGATGGGGCAAGTTCAAAGGGTCCAGCTTCGCGGGATTTTGCTGCGCTCAACGCGGTCAAACTCGTAGTGGGGACAACTCTGACCAGGAGTAAGTTTCAGCATTTTACCCCAAACCCCATACCGCCAATATTTCCCGTATATACCTTATATCCCCTTTTCTTCCCTCCAAACCTCACCCCATGATCCAGAAAGACTATTTCCTCCGCATGATAGAAGAGGCCGCCTATTTCGTGTCACGCCTGATGGGTCTGCGCGAGGAATCTCGCTACGGGGAGGTTGAGAAGCTCCTGGATCAGGCCTACGGGGGATGGTTCCCATTTGATCGGGCGGTGATCATGCAGACCGACCCGGAGGAGCTGCCAGAGTTCCTGGAGCGCAGCGCTCAGCTGGCGCCCGAGCAGTTTTCGGTGCTGGCAGACCTGCTCCGCGAGGAGTCTGAAACCTGGTTTGCCCAGGGGCAATGGGAGCGAGGGCAACATTTGCTCCGCTGTGCATTGAGCATCCTTCGCCACCTCAACGCCAAAGACCCCGACCTCTTTTCTTTCCCCCGCCAGGAGAAAATCCAGTCCATGGCTGATCGCTTACAGGGACTTGAGAACGAGGATTGATGGCTTATTTCGGGAAATCTTCCTCCAGTTTAATCGGCACCCCGCGCGAAAAGGGCGTCTCAAACGCCACGGTGGTATTGGTACCCTCCACCCCTTCAATCTCCTGGATCTTGTCATAGATGATCGTCCGCAGGTGGGCGTTGTTCACGGCGTAGATCTTCACCAGGATGGCATATCGCCCCGAAATATTGGCACATTCTACGATCTCCGGGATCTTCTCCAGCTTGCGCACGACCGGATAGAGGTGGCGGGCGTCTGAGAGGATGATGCTGGTAAAGGCACAGGTGTCATACCCCAGGGCTTCGGGCTGCATCCGGTAGGTCGGTTGGGTCAGCACGCCAGCTTCTCTCAGCTTTCTTACCCTGGCGTGAACCAGCGTATTGGAAACCTTCAGTTCGGCAGCAAGCTGAGAGAAGGGAATCCGGGCATTCTGGGAAAGGGCCTCCATGATGTCCTGGTCCAGTGGGTCAAATTGATTTTTTGCCTCGGTGTACATAGGGGGTATTATGTCAGAATTCTTGAAAATGATTCAGAAAAAGCAAATATGACACAAAATTAAGGCTTGTGTAGCACATTTTGTCCAGATGCGTAGATTTGAAGCGTTGAATGACCGCCACATGGGCAACCTTCAACCTTCACCTTTTAACTCCTATAACTATATGACCAACATCATCACCGTTACGTTCATCCTGTTTTCTGTCATCGACGTGCCAGGCAACCTGCCGATCATCCTGGACATGAAGCGGCGGGGAGTGGCGATTGATCCCAAGTGGTCCACCATAGCCGCCGGTACGTTGATGGTGTTGTTTCTCTTTTTTGGTGCCTCGATTCTGGGGCTGTTTGGGTTGGAGGTAGAATCCTTTGCCCTGGCAGGCGCGCTCATCATCTTCTTCATCGGGCTGGAAATGACCCTAGGCATTCGCTTCTTTCGCGATGACGACGAAAGCGAGGGGGGCTCTGGCTCGCTGGTGCCCATTGCATTTCCCTTGCTGGCTGGTGCTGGTACGCTGACCACCATCCTTTCTCTCAAAGCGGACTTTGATACCTACAGCATCCTGGGAGGCATCATGCTCAACCTGCTCCTCATCTTCCTGATGCTCAGGTCCTCTACCTGGCTGGGCAAAAAGCTCACACCTGCCGCCATGAACACCCTGCGCAAGGTCTTTGGCATCCTGGTGATCGCCATCGCGTTTCAGATGTTTCGCAGCAATTTGTTACAGTAGGGAGCATGGTTCATTGGTCATGGTTCAATGGTCAAAGTTCACTGTTCACTGTTCACTGTTCACTGATCACTATTCACTGCCCACTGCCCACTGCCCCATAAACAACTGAAACACTCCCCATTTCCCATTCACCATCCAGTCCGGGTCTTCGCTTTGCACCTGTTGGAATTTTTCGGGAGAAAGGCCCACCTGGATTTCGGATTTAAGGGTGCGGATGGCGAGTAATGGGGCGGGTAAGTAGCGTGTGAGCGGTGCAGGATCTTCCGTCGGAGGAATCTGCCGATCACCCAGGATACGGCGGTAATTGGCGTCGCCCTTGGAGATGATGAGCGTGGCTTTGGAAAATGCCTCAATGAGTTCCTTCGGCCAGTCATAGAAGCTCAGGGGAAAAGTCCAGAAGTCATTGAACATGAAGGTCTGTCCGTTTTCATTGAGGGCCTCTGCCATGGACGGGATATGCGTGTGGAGAAAGCTATTGGTTTCCATCCAGTCAGGCAGGGTAACATCCGAAACAAAGATGGGCTGTTCTTTGGGGTGGATGATCACATCAGCTCCCACCTGACGTAGCAGCCAGATGAACATCATGTCGTGCATCAGTTCCAGACCAGCGTTGTCGAGGAGGTAGTGAATGGTGGGTTTTTCATGGGTGAGAATCAGCTCAATGGCGGCCTTGCGCTGGTCGATGAGCAGTTTATCCTGGCTGAGATCCTTTCGCACATCGGGCTGCGCAGCGAGTTGCACCTGGCTCAGGTCAGCCTGATTGCCTCCGAGGGCCAACGCCATGCCCTGCTTGAGGTATTCCCTCGGTGCTAGTTGCGATGGCCAGCTTTGAACGGCTGCCCATTTTCCCTGCAGGTGATCGATGTGCTCTGCCAGCGGAGCATGTTTTTGCGCAAAAAAGGGATCTTTTACACGACTCTGATGATAGCCCAGGTCGCTGAGCAGGCGTTCATAGAGGTAGATTTCGGCGTGGAGGAAGGGCAGCTCGAACCAGGGCTTGCCGCCCCATTGCTCGAAAAATACTTCCCAGCCCTTGGCAAGCCCAGGACTCAGGTCCAGCGTCTTGATGGGGCGGTTGTGCAGGATTTCCTCTTTGAGTTCCAGTATGGCGGCACGCTGCTCTTCGTTCCAGTTGTCGGCAGCCAGCACATCATCCAGAAACCGAGGCACCCGCTGGGTGAGGGTCAGTCGAGCAAATGAATCAGGCGATTCTGCCGTCAGGTAGGGATAGGAATGGAGGAGAAGTTGGGGCATGGGGAAAAGGTTTGGACAAAGTTGGGGAATGGGGTTTTGCGCATCAAGGCGAAACTACGCTGTTGGGGCTTTTGCTACTATGCTTGATCTTGCCCCGACAGCCTTGCCATAACACACCCCAAAATTTCATCGGTTTCTGACCGCTGCATGTTGCATCTTTCGGGCGGGAGTCGGGTTGGGAAATACTCCGTTGAGAACAGAATAAGAATAATTGTTCAATATGCTGAACCCAATTGTCAAACTGGTGATTGTACTGGTTATGCTAGGAGTGAATTGCTCCTGCTGGGGGCAGAACTATCCAACTTGGGAGGGTAAAGCTTGTTTCTCCCGTGAAGACCTTAGTGAGCTAAAAAGGGTATATTTTGAATCTAAAGATGTATCAGCTAGAATCGATTCGACACTGTATACCTCGATTGGTAAATCGCTTTTCTACTTCAAAAGGAGTTTTATTGTCATTCATAGATTCCGAGGTGATTCTTGCAATGGCGTTTTTGGTTTTGCCGGCCATGATACAAGAGATCTAAACTCCCGCAATTATCACAGTTATCCATATTTGCCATTCTTATTTCTTGATGGCGAGGTAATAATCGCCAAAGATTTGGAGGAGGGGGCGCTAAGTGCAAAGCTGAAACAATACTTTGAATCCAACGGTGGCTTTAGTTCTGACTCTCTGGAGCATCAAGGAGAAGTTGATCGGTTAGCACAGGTTTTGAAAAAGGGATATGTGGTATGGACCTATTTTGACATTGATCTTGAATAGATTCGTCTATGTTTTCCTTATGTCTCATCGTCAATTTTCTCTTATTTCTGACTGCTGCATGTTGCATCTTTTGTGAGGATTTTGTTTAGGGTACAGTGGGGAGAAGTTGGGCTAGAGTTGCCATAAATACCAGTAGCAAAAGAGAGCCAGGCATACTGCAACATACCCAGGTCTTCTGGCATTTGCTCACTCTGATAGGTACTTTTAGACTTCCTTGTGCTAACCTATTGTACACCATGAAGAAGCTACTATTGCTGTGCCTGCTGACCATTGGGCTGGCGCCTCTCTCAGCCCAGGAACTTTACACTGAGTTCGAAGATCCTTCTTTTGAAAGACCTCTTGGATATGGAGGGATTTGGCGAGGATTCGAGCCTGTATGGCGATATACCTGCTACACTAACTGGATGAATACACCCAATTGGTTACCTGATCGGCGTTATGGTACGAACGTTACTCCTAAAGATGGAGAGTATTACACGGGAATGCTTACACGCTACCGGGTAGATCCTGGGCATAACTATGAATGGAGCTACGAATCTATTTCAAGCTTCAGAATAGAATTGGAAGCTGGAGAGTACTTTTTCTGGATGTATCTGGCCTGGAATGATAGCACCTACTTTAACGTTAACTTACAAAAGTTTGACGATGATTATGGTCATCTCCCCGCCAAAATGCGGGTTGTGGTGGGGCCGGCTGAATGGACTAGTGTTCTTATTGATTATGGTATTAATGGAAGGCCAGTATATGCCAATAGATTGAGTGATGGCTGCGGCTCAGAAATGAAAGAGGTATTTCTTTCTCCCCCTATCACCCACAATGATTGGCGCGCGTATCCGGTTACATTCAAGATAGAGGAGCCTGGGTTTTATATTGTCCGCCTGGAGAGTGCCATGGCACCAGAGATTGATACGGCTCTGATTGGAGGACATGTGCTGGTGGACGACCTTTCGCCCATCTATCGGGAAAAAATGCCGAAGGTGGACCTTCCCGATACTACTTTCTGTGAAGGAGATACGATGGCATTGGCCATCGACACTACTGGTATGCCGGACGTCCAAATTGAATGGGACGACGGATCGACCAAACCAGAACGTATTATCACCCAGCCGGGTTTTTACTGGGTAACCACAAGGCGGTTTGGGTTTAGCTTCAGAGATACTCTACGCGTAAGGAAGGCGACTATTCCTCCCTTGGAGATAGGGATGGATACGGTTCTCTGCCTGGGAGATGAGTTGCAAGTTGACCTGTCGGATTATTCTCCCGATTACCAGGTTGATTGGAACGGATCAGCCCATCCCGGTATCTACACCATCTCACAGCCTGGACATTACACCGCCGAGGCGTATAGTCAGTATTGCTATCGTCGCGATGACTTTGAAATTGGCTATCTGGACTGTAGCATGACTTTACAAATGCCAAATGTCTTCACTCCTAATGGGGATGGGCTAAACGATGGTTTTGGCCCCATGGAATATGAAAACCTGATTACCTATCAGATTCAGGTCTTTGACCGCTGGGGTCGGCGCTTGTGGACGAGTGGCTCTCCAGATGCCCAATGGGACGGCAGCTATCAGGGGGAGCCTATGGCCGCAGGCACCTATTTCTGGCAGTGTCGCTACACCAATCAGCGGGGGAATCTGGGGAGTCAGAAGGGAAGCTTGACGTTGTTGAGGTGAGCATGCAAATGCCTGGTTTGATCCTCCTCCGTCTATTCAGACAACCACAAACCGGGCAACCCACCGCTGTAACAGCCTGACCCTGCGTGTCATTTCTCTGGCAATCGCCCCTGTAAAGCCCTATCTTCGCCCTATGAACGGCTTACAAGACCGGTACATCAATCCCTTCACCGATTTTGGCTTCAAAAAACTCTTCGGTGAAGAGGTCAACAAAGACCTCCTCCTCGACTTCCTCAACCAGTTATTGAAAGAAGAGGAGGGGGAAATTATGTCCTTTTTCAGCCCCGAAGAGCGCCATGCCTACGAAGATTCGCTGAAGTATTACCGTGACCTCAAAAATGTCATCGACACTGCCTGGGAGGAGGGAAAAGAGGAGGGGTTTGAAGAGGGGTTGGAGAGAGGACGCGAAGAGGGACTTGAAAAAGGCCGCGAGGAGGGGGAACAGATGGGCATCAAAATGGGTAAGATAGAAATTGCCCGTAAACTATTGAGCCAGGGGATGAGCCGTGAGCAGGTGCAGGAGATGACGGGGCTAGATGAAGAGGAAATGAAGGGGGTGTAGTTTGGCGAGCTCGCTGCTTACGCCCCAGATGTATGTACTCGCTAACTACCACCATAGTCTTCAAGTTACTTCTTGTGGTTTATGACCGCTGGATAATGCAAGCATTTGAAGGGAAAACTCGCCATATCAGTCTGCCTGTACCATCCCGATAGCCTATTTCCAGTAAACCATTTTCCCCTGCAGCTGGTTCCTTTACCTATCATCAAATTGTAACGCATCGTATCTTGCCAACAGCCATCATTGTAGGAGCCGGAATCGGCGGCATCGCTACCAGCATCAGACTCGCCGCCAAGGGCTATCAGGTTCAGGTCTTTGAGGCCAATGACTATCCCGGAGGAAAGCTCTCCGAAATTCAGGTTGGAGACTACCGCTTTGACGCGGGGCCCTCGCTGTTTACCCTGCCGGATCAGGTGGAGGAACTGTTTCACCTCGCGGGCAAAAACACCCGCGACTACTTCGCCTACGATGTCCTGGACGTCATCACGCACTACTTCTGGCCCGATGGCTTGCGGATGAAGGCCTTTGCCGAACCTGAAAAATTTGCCCGGGAAATACAGGATCAGACCGGAGAACCCGCCGCTCAGGTGCTGAAGCTGCTCGCCAAAAGCCGCGAGATTCACGAGGTGACCAACCATGTATTTCTGGAAAAATCGCTTCACAAACTGGCCACCTACCTGGATCGGGACACCATTCGCTCCATTTTTCAGCTGCACAAGATCGACGCCTTTCGCACCATGCACCAGGCCAATGCCAGCTACTTCAGGGACCCGCGTCTGGTGCAACTATTTGACCGTTACGCCACCTACAACGGTTCCGACCCCTATCAGGCTCCCGGGACCCTCAATGTGATCCCGCACCTGGAGTATCACCTGGGCGCATATTTCCCCAAAGGCGGCATGTACCAGATTACGCAGAGCCTGTATCGCCTTGCCTGCGACCTCGGGGTGGAGTATCATTTGGGACAGCCGGTTGATCAGATTTTGGTGGAAAATGGCCGGGCCCAGGGCATCAGGGTGGGGGAGGACAAGGTCGCCGCTGACCTGGTGGTGAGCAATGCAGACGTAGTGCCGACCTACCGTCGTCTGTTGCCCGATCAGGCCGCACCGGAGCGGACCCTCAAGCAGCCGCGAAGTAGTTCGGCGCTGATTTTTTACTGGGGCATCAAGCGGGAGTTCCCCGAGCTGGACCTGCACAACATCCTTTTTGGCGCCAATTATCAGGAGGAATTTGACTTCATCTGGCAACGCAAGCGCATCCACCACGACCCGACAGTGTACATCAACATCACCAGCAAATACAACCCCGGCGATGCCCCGGCGGGCTGTGAAAACTGGTTTACCATGATCAACGTGCCCCATGACGATGGCCAGGATTGGGATCGGTTGATCCCAGAAGCACGGCAAAACATCATCACCAAGGTCAGCCAGATGCTGGACGTGGACCTGGAACCGCTGATCGAAGCAGAGGCCATCCTGGAGCCCCGCACCATTCAGAGCAAGACATCTTCATACCTCGGTGCGCTCTACGGCAGCAGCAGCAACAACAAGTTCGCGGCCTTTCTGCGCCACCCAAACTTCAGCCGCAAAATCGACAATCTGTATTTCTGCGGAGGGAGTGTGCATCCCGGGGGCGGTATTCCGCTGAGCTTGCTGGGAGCGCGGATTGTGGGGGATTTGGTGCCGGAGGGGTAGGGGAATTCCGAATTCGTACTTCGTGATTTTCTATTCCGCTGCCTCCAGCGCTGCCCGTACGCTCCCATGCTTCAACAGCAGCGCCTTGGCTGTTTCGTAGTCCAGGTCTGTTTCAGCCATCACCATCTTGGTGCCACGGTCCACGAGCTTGGCATTGGAGAGCTGCATATCGACCATCTTGTTGCCCTTGACCCGGCCCAGACGGATCATAACGCTGGTGGAGATCATGTTGAGGATGAGCTTCTGGGCGGTGCCAGCCTTCATGCGGGTCGAGCCCGTGACAAACTCCGGCCCGACAACGGCCTCGATGGGGTAGTCCACCGCCTGGCTAAGCGGCGCTCCAGCATTGCAGGTGATACCTGCTGTACCGATGCCGTGGGCCTTGCAGGCCTCGATGGCTCCCAGTACATACGGCGTCGTGCCACTCGCGGTAATCCCGATCACAAAATCCCCCGCATCCGCCTTGTGTTCCTGCAAATCTTTCCAACCCTGGTTTTGGCTGTCCTCGGCAAATTCCACCGCTTTGCGGATGGCTCCGTCACCCCCGGCAATCAGCCCGACCACCCAGCCGTGCGGCACCCCGTAGGTGGGTGGACACTCAGAAGCGTCCACAATGCCCAGGCGACCACTTGTGCCGCTGCCCAGGTAAAAAAGGCGACCGCCCTCTTTCATGCGGAGGTAGGCCTGCTCGACGACGGCTTCGATCTGCGGCAAAATGCCCGCGATCACCTGCGGGACGGTCTGGTCTTCGCGGTTGATGTTTTCGAGCAGCTCGCGGGTGGACATCTGCTCCAGGTGGTCGTAGTGGGAGGAGGATTCGGTGGTCTTTTGCATGTAGCAAGTTTACGGCCTGGAGTTGAAAGCTGAAAGTTAAAGGTCGAAAGTAGTAGCGCCCCGCAGGTGCGCCCGTTGTCACCAGTGCCAATAGGAGTTTCTCCCTTTGGAGGGAGAGGCCTGTGCGAAGAGGGAGGAAGTGCCTTCTGCGCGTACGGAGACTCGAAGATTAGCTTGCACGGGATTCGGAGACCCCGCGCAACTGGGGCACTGCTTTAGCAGTGCCGCTCGTGAGCTTCTCCGAAGCGAAACGTTAAGTCAAAGCGTCTCTGACGCCAGACGTACTTGAAAACGGAATGGTAAGTAAGTGCCTTCTGCGCGTACTGAGACGCGAAGACTAGCTTGCACGGGGTTCGGGAGACCCCGCGTAGCTGGATTTTCTACGCCACCGAACTTTGTCGAAAAAATGTTGTATCCTCACGCAGCATGCCGGTAGTTACATTCGTCTAACGAAAAATCGACAACCATGAAGCAGCTAATTCCCCTTTTCTTCATTGCCATACTGCCCGTTGTGGCCTTTTCCCAAAACTGGCAGCCCCTTGTTCCCGGAAACTATTATCACTATCAGGCAGATGGAGATTCGTTGGTCATCACCCTGTGGGTGGACTCGACAAGCGTAGTAGGGGACGATAGCGTGTTTTATCTGAATCGGCGAGTGGGAAAGCCTGTTGGAGATAGTTGGTTTGAGGAGTACCGCCTCCTTGATCAGCCCCATTTTTTGATGAAGGAAATGATCCGGGAAGGCGACTCGGCTTATCGTTTTCAGGATTCGACCACCTTTTACTTGCCGTTGACTACCGAAATCGGGCAATCTTTTTCTTTCAATCCTGAGCGAAGTCTCACCGCTACGCTGGTTTCTTTTAAGGATTCACTGCTTGGCGGACAATTGGACTCCATTCGTACCTATCAATTAAGCGATGGGCAGGAAATGGTCTGGAGCAAGCAGTGGGGTATTTTGAGCTTTGCCGCCTTTGCGCCGGACTCTGGACAATGGCGTCTGATTGGCATCGAGGGAAGAGATTTCTTGGGGGTGCAGGTACCGAAGTATGACGAATTTTTCGTCTGGGAGGTGGGCGATGTGTTGGAGTACCAATATTCAGCTAGGGGAATGACCCAATCGGAAATTGTGCGAGAGAAACTGGAGCTCCTGGGCAAAATGGTGTTAAACGATTCCTGTATTGCCTATTCTGCGGCCAGGTTTGCACGATACTCGGGGTTTTGGGGGCCTGTGGATTTCGCGTACAACGAGCGGGATACCATATCGTTTACCTTGTGTGATAGCAGCCAACACCACGTGAATCGATATAGTTTTGAGGTGTTTGAGGAAGAGGTAGAAGAACTCTACGATTCCTATTCCTTCGTCCGGGTATATCGACGGTCAGATGGCAGTTGGATCAAAGCTTTGGGAAACTATGAAAGTCCATTCGACTACGAAAGTTGGGGGCATGTCTATTTTGTAATGGAAGGGGATACCTTGAAAACTACCTACTACGGATGGACTCCCTACGGTGGAGTGCTATATCGAACCGGACAGGGACTGGTGCATGAATACCTCGACTACCAGTTATCGGAGCACCTGGGAGATAGTGTATTAGTCGCTTACCAGACTGCCACCGATACCTTCGGTACTCTCTCTCCGGATTCTGCTTTGATAGTTTCTATCCGACTTTCTGATGAAAGGGAATTATCGCTAAAAACCTACCCTAATTCCTTCTCCCGCACCCTGAACCTCCAGTGGGACACCCAGGTCCTCGGCACAGCGCAGACTTTCCTGCTACAAAATGCCCAGGGGCAGACGGTTCTGCGGCGCAGGCTTTCCGGCCCGGAGGCTCGCTGGGAATTACCAGAACTGCCAGGTGGGGTGTACTACTTGCGCATCGAAGGGCATGCAGGAGGCGTTGCCCTCCGTCGGTTGTAGCGGCGCCCCGCAGGTGCGCCTGATGTTCCCAGTGCCACGGCGCGTATCTCCCTTTGGAGGGAGAGGCCTGTGCGAAGAGGGGAACTGGGGATGGTTATGACCTTAAGCACTGCTTTAGCAGTACCGCTCGTGAGCTTCTCCGAAGCGAAACGTCAAGTCAAAGCGTCTCTGACGCCAGACGTACCTGGAAACCCCGTCCCGTTTATGACATAAACCCTTGAACTCCCAACTCCCAACTCCCAACTCCCAACTCCCTCCATCTACCACCCAAACCGATGCACCGTCACATGCTCATACACTTCGCCGGGACGGAGGACCGTGCTGGGGAAGTTGGGCTGGTTGGGGGAGTTGGGGAAACCCTGGGTTTCCAGGCAGAGCGCCTGATAGGGTTGGTACTCGACGCCGCCTTTGCCGACGGGCCCGTTGAGAAAGTTGCTGGTGTAAAACTGAACGCCGTGATGTGTGGTCATCAGCTCCAGGGTGCGACCTGAGTGAGGATCTCGCACTTTGGCGAAGGACTGTAGCTGCCCGTTCCAGTTGGGAACCACGAGGTTATGGTCAAAACCCAGGCGGTCCCTGACCTGTGGATCGCTGGTTGCGAGGCCATCGCCGATGCGCTTCATTACACGAAAATCAAAGTCAGTCCCCTCCACGGATTTTATTTCCCCGGTGGGAAGGCCGTCTGGATCTACCGGGGTAAAATGAGTGGCGATCATCTCCAGTTCGTGGTCTTGGATGCTGCCTTCGCCGCGCAGGTTGAAGTAGCCGTGGTGGGTAAGGTTGACGACGGTGGGTGCATCAGTGGTGGCGTGGTACTCGATGCGCAGGTCATTGGCATTCGTCAGGCGAAAGGTGACCCTCACCTCCAGGTTGCCGGGGTAGCCTTCCTCCCCATCTGGGCTGAGGTAGCGAAATTCCACAGCATCGTGGTCGGGAGTGGAAACGTCCTTGCCCTCCCACACCCGATGATCAAAACCCACAGTACCGCCGTGGAGGTGGTGGGGGCCGTTGTTCACGACGAGCTTGTAAGTGTTGCCGTCCAGTTCAAACTGGCCATTAGCTATCCGATTGCCAAAGCGGCCAATCAGGGTGTTGAAAGCAGGGTGATCGCCCAGGAATTGTTCCCATTCGTCAAAACCCAGCACGACGTCGGTCAGTTTACCCTGTGCATCGGGTACCAGGAGCGACATGAGCGTGCCGCCAAAGTTGGTGAATCTGGCCACCATGCCATTTGCATTGCGGAGGGTATAGAGCTCGATGGGCTGACCGTCAGGGGTTTGGCCTAAGTGCGTGGTTTGCATGGGAGGAAGGAATTCGTGATTGGTTAAAAATAGATCGCTGCGCTGCGGGATCGCTACACTGCCAGAAAGGCAACAAATATTTTCTTTTCTGACTTCTCCTTCGCCTACTCTTCTCGACTCAGTTCTTCAAAAAGTCCCGTTTGACGGTTCTTGCGGACGTTGTCCCAGTGAAAATAGCGGCCGTTCATGACGACGTACACTCCAGCAGGCAATGTCTGCACAAAGGCCATGGCGCTTCCCAGATTGAAAAAACCATCTGACGACCCAAAGCGATAGGGGACCATGGCTCCGGTAATGACAATAGTCTTGCCAAATACTTTGCTTGCCAGGATCTTGGCGGTTTCTACCATGGTGTCTGTCCCATGGGTAACAAGGATGTGTTCTTCGTTGCAGGTAATGCAGTTTCGGGCAATGAGCTCCCGGTCCTGATCGGTCATTTCCAGGCTGTCGATCATCATCAGGGTGCGCAGGCGCACATCAATGGTATTTCGTCCCAATCGCAGCATTTCCGGAACCTGGGTGTCTTCAAAAAAAAGCTTCCCACGGATCAGGTCGTAGTTTTTGTCAAATGTCCCGCCTGTAACGAAAATGCGAACGGTCATGAAGGAAATGGGTGAAGGTATGGCTTGTTGTTATGAAAAGACGAAGCTAAATAAAAGGTCGTTGATTTGGAATTTTCACGCTGGGTTTTCACCTCATAGGGTAAAGGATGGCATGTTGCTCACGCGGCTTTCACGCGGCAGAGAGGGGAGTCGGCTATCTGTCAGGTGCCTTGGGGAATTAAGTAATTACCCATTCGTGATTCGTATAAAGTGCTCCCCAGTAGTGCTTGCAGAGTGAAGTAATGAACCAATTTAGAATTGGGCAAATTGCTGATCAGTAACACTTTAAACTCCGAACTCCGAACTCCGAACTCCGAACTCCGAACTCCGAACTCCGAACTCCCAACTATCCAAACAGTTCTTTCAGGTGCTCCAGGCTGAGTTTGCGGCCACACAGGATCAGGACGACATGCTTGCCACGATAGCGCTCAGCTTCTTTACGCAATGCCGCAATGGAAAGAGCAGCTGCCCCTTCCGCAATGAGGTAGTGCTTTTCCAGCAGGAATGTTAACCCCGCTTTGATTTCCTCTTCCGTTACGAGTGTCCAATGCGAAACTGCTTCCTGGCACACCCCAAATGTGATGCTATCCGCTTCGACCCCACCGGCTGTTCCATCCGAAAGGGTAGGGGAGGAAGGAAGGTCCAGCACCCTTCCTGCTTTGACGGATTCGTACATCACCGCCGAATTCTTCGGCTGACAGCCAACTACTTCTACCTCCAAAGCCTGATTTTGGAGATAGCCCGCTATCCCTCCGATCAGACCGCCACCGCCTACAGGGACCAGGATATGATTCACTTCAGGGAGCTGTTCGAGGATTTCCGGAGCGAGGGTGCCCTGTCCGGACATGACGGCTTCGTCGTTGTAAGGCGAGACAAAGATGCAGCCTTCCTTAGTTGCGACTTCCTTGGCTTTTTCCTCTGACACCACGGAGTCATCTCCAAACCGGACCAGGTCCACCTCGTGCAGCTCTAGCTGTGCGATCTTGGTGACGGAGGCATTTTCCGGTAAGTAAATGGTGGTTTTGATGCCGATCTGATCGGCAATGTGGGCCACAGCGGCACCGTGGTTGCCAGTAGAGGCCGTTACAACGCCCTTTTCGCGCTCCTCGGGGCTCAGGGTGAGGAGCTTATTGGCAGCGCCTCTCAGCTTGAATGAGCCTGTGGTTTGGAGCATTTCCAGTTTTAGGTAAACCTCGGCACCCGTTTCCTGGCTCAACCAGGGAGAATATTCCAGTGGGGTCTGGATGATGTACGGGGCGATGCGGTCGCGGGCCTTTTGGACTTCGGTGAAAATATCCATAGGGAAAATCGTGATTTGTAGTGTGTCCCAATCGGTAGCCCTTTAAACTAGCCAACCCCTTCCATTTTTCCCATACCCAAAAACAGAAAAAACCGAAGGGTGTTCCCTAAAGGGTACCCTTCGGCTTTTTCAAATGGTCTTTGTTCAATGATTTCCGCTCAATGATCAATCCTCATCAAGGATCATCTCGATCCGGCTCAGAAGGTCTTCGTAGTGAGCCTCCGTACGGTCGTTGAGATCGCCTTTCTTCAGGGCTTTTTCCAGCAGTTCTTCCAGCTCGTTTACCTCTGCACGCGCCAGGGCGGGGATATCCGACTGGCTTACTTCGATGCGGGTGTAGCCGATGAATCCAGCTACGCGAGAGGGGACCCTATCCTGATCTTCGGTCATCAACTCATGCAGGCCTTCGAGGTAGGCGCGCTGAAGATTGCGTCGGTATGGGTCTGCGTTGCTGTAGGCCATGACTTCGCTGAAAATACCTATGCGCAGGTCTTCCATCAGTTGATCCATGGAGTAGGCACTGCTGCCATTGAGCACCTCGTTTTCGAGGATACGGGCTAGGCGACTGGGGTCCAGCAGACGTCCCAGGGTGCGGGTCTGATAGCTGCGAACACGTTCCAGCATGCCTGCTCCTTCGATTCGGCTCAGAACTTCTTCGTTTACCAGCCAGTCCGGAGTGGTAAACAGCTCTGCGATCAGGAAATCCACCGCGCGCTGCTGGATCTCAGCTGGGACGTGCTCGTAAACAGCTCCCTCCTGGTCGGCAGTTTTGGGCGTGATGTAGATCCCGCCGACGTTGGCGGTAACGTGGCCCATGTAGCGGTTCCACTGACCCAGAATCTGTCCGTAGAGTTCATCCAGGTCTTCGTAGTCTTCTCCCGGCTCTGTGCTCCAGTCGATCAGATTGTCCAGGATCACCTGGAGGTTGGCGATGCCGTATTGGCTGGCCTTCATAGCATCATCCCCTACCTGCTCGGACTGTGAGCGGGGATCGATGGGATTGCTGGTCTGGCGACCATAAAAATACAGAGGATCGCCAGCGTGTTCCAGCACCCACTCATTGAGGGTTTCCCTGGCTTCTTCGGGAGATTCTGCCTCAGGAATGGGCTTGTAGCCCCATTCGATGGACCACTTGTCATAAACACCGATTCCGGGCATCAGGGCTACCCCTTCATCTCCGGGCTGGGCTACGTAATTAAAGCGTGCATAGTCCATGATAGAAGGAGCGGTACCCATTTCCTGGGTAAAAGTGGCGGAGCGCAGGGAGTCCACCGGGTAGGCGTGGCTCGCACCAAAGTTGTGTGGCAGCCCCAGGGTGTGGCCCACTTCGTGAGCAGCAACGAAGCGGATCAACTGTCCCATCACCTCATTGGTGAACTTGGGGCTTCGTGCAGCGGGGTTTACCGCGGCAGTCTGGATGAAGTACCAGTTGCGCAGCAGGTTCATCACGTTGTGGTACCAAAGGATGTCACTTTCGAGAATCTCACCGGTCCGTGGGTCATGGACGTGTGGTCCCTGGGCGTTCTGGATAGGGGTGGTGATGTAGCGGACTACAGAGTAGCGCACGTCTTCGGGGCTCCATTCAGGGTCTTCTTCGGGCGAAGGAGGATCCTTGGCGATAATGGCGTTTTTGAAGCCTGCTGCTTCAAATGCTTTTTGCCAGTCTTCGATGCCCTGCTTGATGTAGGGAGCCCACTCTGCGGGCGTGCCGGGATCTACGTAGTACACGATGGGTTTTACAGGCTCTACCAGTTCGCCACGAGCAAAGGCCTCGGGATCGCTGGGCTCCAGGCGCCAGCGGGTGATGAAGCGGCGCTGAGCAGCTTTTTGTTCGTCGAGTCCGTAATCGTACTGGCTGATGGAGAAGTATCCCACCCGGTCATCATACAGCCTTGGCATCATGGGCTCCTCTGGCAGCAGAATCATGGACTGGTTCATCTCCAGGGTCAATGCTTCGGAAGAAGAGCCAGAGGGCAACTCCCCTGCCTTGTAGGTGAGGATCTGGCGCACCTCGACGTTTTCGGGGTAAGCGTGTACGTGCTTGATGAAAGTGCGCTTGCTGTCCAGGCCTTTGACCTGATATTCCTTGCGGGTACCTTCACTCAATGCCCCGATCAGCGGCACATCTTCCGTGAAGAGATCGGTCACCTCGATGATGACGCTGCTGGAGTCTCGTCCCAGGGCTTCGATGTCGAAAGCCATGATGATGGGCTCGAAGTTGTTGTTCTGAATAGACTTGTAAACGGGTAACTCTTCACTGGCTACGTTTTGGTAAGAAACCTGGCGAAGAAGAATTTTATTGCGCATTCGCTGCCAGCGGATTACCTGCTGGGGGCGGGTCTTTTGCCCAGCACCTCCAAAGGTCAATCCATCAACAGTACCACTCAGGCGGCTGACGATCAGGATTTCGCGTTCCAGCAGATCTTCAGGGATTTCGAAGTAGAACTTTTCGTCGATGCGGTAAAAATTAAATAAGCCTGAATCCACAGCCGCAGGTTCTTTCATCAGGCTATCAAAGGCCATGATGTCTTCCTTTTCCTTTCCCCCCCGGCCGGGTTGTGCCCACGCAGCCTGAGAAAGGATCGTGGTCAGGATCACTATGCCTATAATCTTTGCTAAATGCCTCATAGTAAATGAATTAATCAATAGTAGTATAAGTATGGTTCAGCCAATCAAAAGTACTGCGAATGTTCATGGATAGAAGTCTCGACAGGCCGTCTTTCCACAACCTGACCTGGAAAACCGACGTTTGCTCAGGTATCTACGACCAATAGGAAAAAATCATTAATCGTATTGGTTTTTGGTCATTCTATTACACCTCCTTTTTTGGCTGGCATGAATTGTTTTATTTGCCGTCGAAAATAGTTAGCCGAATCCGAATTAATCCATGGAGCATATCCATCCCATATTTGACCAAATCCTTACCCGCCAGGATAAGGAACAATTACTCAAACAACGCGGAATGGTCGTTTGGTTTACCGGACTCTCTGGTTCTGGTAAAAGCACCGTAGCCCAGGCGGTGGAAAAGTCGCTACATGCGCAGGGGCATCTCACCAAACTCCTCGACGGGGACAACATTCGGACTGGACTGGGCAATAACCTGGGATTTTCGGTTGAAGACCGACGCGAAAACATCCGCAGGATTGCTGAGGTGGCCAAGCTGTTTTTGGATGCAGGGGTGATTTGCATCTGTTCCTTTGTTAGCCCTACTCATGAGATCAGGGCTATGGCCCAGGAGATAGTAGGAGAGGCAGATTTCCTGGAAATCTATGTCAATGCGCCTTTGGAGGTCTGTGAGCAGCGCGATGTAAAGGGGCTATATGAGAAGGCCCGCGCCGGCATCATCAAGGATTTTACAGGTATTGACTCCCCCTTCGAAGCACCTGAATCCCCATTCCTGGAATTAAGAACACACGAAGAGAGCCTGGAGCAGAGTGTCTCCAGGGTGCTGACAGCACTTTCTCCCAAAATATCATCCTAGCTTCACTCCTATCTGAAAGTGAGTGAAGAGGTGAACGAAACTTCAATTTTAACCTAACCTAAGTAAATGGATTATAGGCTCAGTCATCTGAAGCAACTGGAAGCAGAAGCCATTTATGTCATCAGGGAGACGGCAGCTCAGTTTGAGAAGCCCGTTTTGCTGTTTTCTGGTGGCAAAGACTCCATCACCATTGCCTGGCTGGCAAAGAAGGCTTTCTGGCCTGCCAAGCTACCTTTCCCATTGATGCACGTCGATACCGGTCACAATTTTCCCGAGACCATCGAGTTTCGCGATCGGTTCATTGAAGACATGGGGGCTCGTCTGATCGTTGCCTCTGTACAGGACAGCATCGACCAGGGACGTGCCGTGGAGGAAAAAGGTCCCAATCCAAGCCGTAACTCTCTGCAGAGCATCACCCTGATGGACGCCATCGAGGAGCATGGATTTGATGCTGCTTTGGGTGGGGCCCGTCGTGACGAAGAAAAAGCCCGCGCCAAGGAACGCTTTTTCTCCCACCGCGATGAATTCGGACAGTGGGAACCCAAGAACCAGCGCCCTGAGTTGTGGAACCTGTTTAACGGGTTCAAGCAAATGGGAGAGCACTTTCGGGTATTCCCTATTTCCAACTGGACCGAGATGGACGTTTGGATGTACCTGCAGCAGGAAAAAGTAGATTTGCCCTCCCTTTACTTTGCCCACAAACGAAAGGTGGTCAATCGTCAGGGAGTATGGCTGGCTGATACTCCTTTCATCAGTCTGCAGGAGGGCGAGCAGTACGAAGAGCGTACGATTCGCTTCCGCACCATTGGGGATGCCACCTGTACTGGTGCCTTCCTGTCGGAAGCGGATACCATTCCCGATATCATCGACGAAGTCGCCGCGACTCGCATCACTGAGCGGGGCGGACGTGCCGATGACAAGCGTTCTGATAGCGCGATGGAAGACCGCAAAAAGCAGGGATACTTTTAAAGAAGAAGTCAGACCATGCAGGCATTGTCAGAAGTCTGACTTCTCGCAGCAAGGGCAGCCTGTCCCGAGAATCGGGAGTCTGACAGTGCAGCGGTCTCGCTTCTCAAACTCTACCAATTTTCTACTTTCAACTCATTCAATGGACTTACTTAGATTTTCCACCGCAGGTAGTGTTGATGATGGTAAAAGTACCCTCATCGGTCGCCTGTTATATGATACAAAATCCATTTTCGAGGACCAGTTGGAGTCCATCGAAAATACTTCATCTCAACGTGGAGATGATTACCTGGACCTGGCACTGCTGACCGATGGGTTGAAGGCAGAGCGGGAGCAGGGCATTACCATCGACGTAGCCTACCGCTACTTCGCTACTCCGAACCGCAAGTTCATCCTGGCCGATACTCCCGGTCACATCCAGTATACCCGCAACATGGTTACCGGTGCCTCCACCGTTAATCTCGCGATCATCCTGATTGACGCACGTAATGGAGTAGTCGAGCAAACTCGTCGTCATAGCTTCATTGTCAACCTGTTACAGATCAAGCACCTGGTCGTGTGCGTGAACAAAATGGACCTGGTTGATTACAGTGAGGAGCAATTCAACAAAGTCGTTGAGGAGTATGAGGAGTTTGCTTCCAAGCTTCAGATTCCTGATATCCGCTATATTCCCATCAGTGCGCTGAAAGGAGACAACGTTGTGGACAAGTCGGATAAGACACCCTGGTTCAACGGAGGAACCCTGCTGTATAACCTGGAAACTGTTCACGTAGGAAATGACCACAACCATGTGGATTCCCGATTCCCGGTTCAGTATGTGATCCGCCCGCAGTCTGAAAAGTACCCCGACTATCGTGGTTACGCCGGACGGGTGGCTGGCGGAGTCTTTAAGCCAGGGGATGAAGTGATGGTACTTCCTTCCGGGTTTACTTCCAAAATCAAGTCCATTGATTCTTATGGAGGATCCTTGTCAGAGGCTTATGCTCCCATGTCAGTAACCATGACCCTCGAAGATGATATTGACATCAGTCGGGGTGACATGATTGTAAAGCCTGAAAATCAGGCCGAAATGGCCCAGGATATCGAGCTGATGGTGTGCTGGATGAGTGACAAGCCCCTTGCCCCAAGAGGTAAATACCGCATCATGCACACTTCCAGAGAAGCTCGCTGTATTGTAAAAGACGTTCGCTACAAGGTGGATATCAATACCCTTCACCGAGTAGAAAATGACAAGTCCCTTGGGCTGAATGACATTGGTCGGATTCATATCCGGACCACTGTTCCATTGCTTCATGATAGCTATACCCGCAACCGGCAGACTGGCAGCGTGATCATCATTGATGAGTTCTCAAACGAGACCGTCGCTGCCGGAATGATCATTTGAGGGTTTAAGACGCTTCCCTGACCATTGATCCATGATAATTGATGGTTGGACGTTCGGATAGTTCTTTCGATCGCATAGACTCCTAATTTCGCCCCGTGCTTCTACAACTGCTGGCAGTTAGCCTACATTATTTCCTTTAACCTGAATTCTTATGAAAAAAGCATTCATTACAGGCATCACGGGTCAGGACGGATCTTTCCTCACGGAACTACTGCTGGAGAAAGGCTATGAAGTTCATGGCATCATTCGTCGTGCGAGTGTGTTCAACACCTCTC
>CAYFIR010000038.1:0-47007 GCA_964343195.1 uncultured Bacteroidia bacterium
TTTTCTGACGCAGTATGCGGGCAAGAGATCAAGTCAAAAGCGGAACTAATTTTTTTGAGCGTTCCTTAGGTGCAACTCCTGGAGAAGTCAATATGAACGAGCGCTAACCATTGTGTTTTTTGCCCCTGGCTGATCATAACGGTGAGTATTTCGGGCGAATAGTCAATGGAGGTTTTAAAACTACCAGATTTCCCTTTAGCCCACAAGAGGAGTGATAAGTTGATGAGCAAGTAGAATGACGAGTTTTTCGATTGCCTACCTTTTTTCGTAGGGGAGAAAGTAGCACTTTAAACTTTCTGATTCCTCCCTCTCTCACACAGGCCATCTCCCTCCAAAGGGAGATACTCGCAGTGGCACTTGGGCAAAGGTCTAAAGCACGCTTTTGGCTGCGCTGGCCCGGCATTTGGCGTTCGGGGCGGCTTGTGGGCAGCCTGAAATGCCGAGCTTTTCTTACTTACTTCTTTTGAAAAAGAAGTAAGTCCCGCTGATCCCAGATCCCGTGAAACGGGGAGGCGAAATAGCACTTGAAAACACGCCGAATATTAACAATCCGATTGCGGACCTAGCAAAAAAACAGGTCTCGCTGATCGAAAGCGTCCAATGCTACATGCCGCATAGCGGCAGAATCGGATAGGAGACATGGCAATTGGAAAAGCATCAACATTTTGAATAAAGTCAAGCTAAAGAGCTTCCCAATTGTTTGCCACTGATTCAACCCCTAATTTCAACTAGATTCGGGCCTCTGTCTCGTGTCTCAACAGACTTTTTCAACAACTCTACAATTCCCAACATAGATCTCATGCTTCGTAATATCTCTTTGCTTCTAATGACTATCCCGGTTCTGCTGCTGGCTCAGGAGGACAAATGGGATGTGGCCGAGCCATTCGGCCCGAGCCAGGAAGTGTCCTTCACCGTCGACGAGGGCACCTGGATGAACCTCGACGTAAGTCCCGATGGACAAACCATCGTGTTTGACATGCTGGGGGATATCTACACCATGCCCGTCTCCGGTGGAAAGGCTACCTGTATCGCAAGTGGGCTGCCATTTGAAATTCAGCCCCGCTTTAGCCCCGACGGCCATAAGATTTCCTTTACCAGTGACAGGGGAGGCGGGGACAATATCTGGATCATGAATCCTGATGGCTCAGACAAGGAGCAGATCACCAAAGAAACTTTCCGTTTGCTCAACAACGCTGTCTGGACCCCGGATGGCCAGTACCTCGTAGCGCGCAAGCATTATACTGCGACCCGCTCCCTTGGAGCAGGCGAAATGTGGCTCTACCATGTTGCCCAAACCGGCGGAAGTGGCATTCAGCTAACCGAACGAAAAAATGACCAGCAGGACGCGGGGGAGCCATTCGTATCGCCGGACGGGCGCTACGTCTATTACAGCGAGGACATGAGCGGGGGCCGAAACTTCGAATACAACAAGGACCCCAACGGGCAGATCTACATTATTCGCCGATATGACCGTGAAACGGGCGATATTGAGCAGGTGGTAGGCGGTCCCGGTGGTGCCATTCGCCCTACAATTTCTCCTGATGGAAAACTACTGGCCTTCGTGAAGCGGGTACGTGCCAAGTCCGTGCTATACCTCTACGACCTTCAGACTGGCGAGATGTGGCCCGTATTCGATGGCCTCACCAAGGATCAGCAGGAAACCTGGGCCATCTTCGGCGTGTATCCCAACTTTGCGTGGATGCCGGATGGCAAGGAGATCGTGATCTACGGTCAGGGAAAATTCCACCGTGTCAATGTGGAGACCTTCGAAGCTGAGGAAATCCCCTTCGAAGTTGAAGTCACCCAGACCATCGTGGACGCGGTCAATTTTCGTCAGGACATCGACCGGGAAGAATTTGCAGCGAAAATGATCCGCCATGCGACTACTTCACCCGATGAAAAGCTGCTGGCCTTCAACGCCGCTGGGCATCTATACCTCAAGGAACTCCCTGATGGTGAGCCTGTTCGCCTTACCCGCGACGATCAGCACCTGGAGTTTCAGCCTGCCTTTAGTCCTGATGGGAAATACATTGTGTACACCACCTGGAGCGATACCGCGATGGGTACGGTGAGTCGGATTGCCGTAGCGAATGCTGGCGGTAGCGGACAGGCACTAACGACAGAGAAAGGCTTTTATCACGACCCGGCTTACAGTCCTGACGGGAGCCAAATCGTTTACCGCAAGGGAAGTGGCAATAGCACGCTTGGCGTTACCCACGGCCTCCGCACGGGCCTGTACCTGATGGATGCCGATGGAAGCGGCGAGGCCGAGCGGGTTCACGAAAGTGGTTTCAATGCAGTGTTTAGCGCGGATGGGAGCAAGCTGTACTTCGAAAACGGTGGTGGCCTCAATGGGATGTTTCAAAGCCTTGACCTCAACACGCGCGAGGTGCGAACCCTATTTACTTCGACCTACGCGAGGGATTTCACCATCAGTCCTGATGGTGAATGGCTGGCTTTCACCGAACTGTTCAAAGCCTACCTGATCCCATTCCCTAAAGTAGGACAACCATTTTCACTTTCTCACAGTACCAGGGCTGTACCAGTGCGTCAGGTCGCCCGCGATGCGGGAACGTCGCTGCACTGGTCAGGTGATGGGGAGAAACTCCACTGGATGCTGGGACCACGCTACTACACCCAAAACCTCAGCGAGGCATTTACCTTTTTGCCCAACTCACCCGATAGCCTGCCACCGATGGATACGGTCGGAATAGATGTCGGCTTGATGCTGGAGACTGACATTCCGGAAGGGCGCATTGCCTTTACCCATGCCCGCATCATCACGATGAAGGGGGATGAAGTGCTGGAAAATGGCTACGTCATCGTAGAAGGCAACCACATCGTGGCGGTAGGAGAGGGGGAACCCCGCATGAAACGTGGGGATCAGGAAGTCGATTGCTCCGGCAAGACCATTATTCCCGGACTGATCGATGTCCATGCCCACCTGAGAGCCAGTTGGAATGGCATTTCGCCCCAGCAGCAATGGAGCTACTTCGCCAACCTGGCTTACGGGGTTACCACCACGCATGACCCGAGCAACGACACCGAGATGGTTTTCAGTCAGGCTGAAATGGTCGAAAGTGGCGTGATGGTGGGCCCAAGAATCTATTCGACCGGAACCATCCTGTACGGAGCAGATGGCGATTTTAAGGCGATTATCAATAGCTACGAAGACGCCCTTTCTCACCTTCGTCGTTTGAAAGCGGTGGGAGCATTCTCCGTAAAAAGCTACAACCAGCCCCGTCGTGATCAGCGTCAGCAGGTGCTCAAGGCTGCGGCTACGCTCCAGATGAATGTCTATCCAGAGGGTGGTTCGACCCTGTTTCACAACCTGAGCATGGTGCTGGATGGCCATACTGGAATCGAGCACAGCATCCCCGTCAATCCTCCCTACGCCGACATCCTGAACCTGTGGGGTAAGACTGAAGTAGGCTACACGCCGACCCTGATCGTGGGCTACGGAGGTCGATGGGGCGAAGATTACTGGTACCAAACCACCCATGTTTGGGAAAAGGAACGCCTGCTGACCTTCATGCCGCGCGGTATTTTGGATGAGCGTTCACGTCGCCGTGCGATGCTGCCGATGGAAGAATGGCAGCTCAGCCACTTTACCAATGCTGCGGGTTGCAAGGCTTTGCTTGATGCAGGGACCAAGATTCAGTTGGGAGCACATGGTCAGCTTCAGGGCCTGGGTGCCCACTGGGAACTGTGGATGTTGCAGCAGGGCGGCATGAGTAACATGGAGGCTTTACGCGCCGCTACCCAACACGGGGCGGATTATATCGGCATGGGCCACGCCCTTGGATCGATTGAAAAAGGTAAACTGGCGGATCTGGTGGTGCTGGACGAAAATCCGCTGGAGGAGATCCAGCATACGGAGTCGGTGCGCTACGTGGTCGCCAATGGCCGCCTGTACGACGCTGCTACCATGAATGAGATTGGGAACCATGACCGCGAACGCCTGCCATTCTTCTGGGAACATTTCCGTTCGTCAGATCACTTTGACTGGCATGGTGATACCCATGGCTTTATGCTTCCAGGGTGTGGCTGTGTGCATTGAGGGAGGTTGGGAGTTTCCCTCCCTATGGGATTTCGCTGCGCTCCAAGTGGTTCGGAGTTCCTGGTTGAATAAGGAAAATGGAGGCCCTAACAATTGGTGCCTCCATTTTTCATTTTTGGCACAAATACCCCATACCTCATGCCCCCATTCCCTTTGCTGCTCTGAAATGCTTTCGCCATTCCCAGTAACCATACGCGGCCAGGACAAGGTAAATGATCGACAGGATCGCAAAGGCCGTCAGGCCTTTATACCAGTACACCCCGATGTACACGCCGTCGACGATAATCCAGAGTAGCCAGTTTTGCAGGTGTTTGCGGGCTTGCATATAGGTGCCTACTACGCTGAAACTGGAGGTGAAGGCATCCCAGTAAGGTATGTCGGCATCCGTGAGTTGGGCGAAGGTGGAGCCCAGTACTGCGGTTCCCAAAGCGCCAAGGGTAAGGAAAACCAGCCCTTCCCGTAGTTTTGTGTGGATGATCGGGGGCTGTTTATTGTTTTTTCCTCCATAGACCCATGCATACCAGCCATAAATTCCCAGTATCACGTACAGGACGAACAGCCAGACGTCGTTGTAGAGTTTGGCATCAAAGAGCACGAACAGGCCGATAGCGGAGCCGAGGATGCCAGCGGGCCATGCCCAGACGATTTCCCGGGTAAGAAGAATCACGTAGAGTAAGTTCAGGAGGACGGATGTCCATTCCAGGATGGTGAGTAGGGAAATATCCACAGGCGGGTGTTTCGGTTTTGGGTGAAGCCGCAAATAACGGAACTAGGATTTTCCCAATGAAATGCGAGGTGCGTTTCGCATTTGCTATGTCAACGTAGCGATAGGGTCTATTTTGCCTTCATTTCCCCTGAAACTCCCAGCCCAAACAGGCTGAAGTCATATTTGACTGGATCTTCCGGGCAAAAGGTACGGAGGTGTTGGGTGAGTTCAGCGGCGGCTTTCCAGTCGTTTTGCTTGCGCGTAAGGAGACCCAACTGGCGGGCGACGGTTCCCGTGTGGACATCCAGTGGGCAGATGAGCAATGCGGGATCAATCTCATCCCAGATGCCAAAATCCACTCCCCCCATGTCCTTGCGCACCATCCAGCGGAGGTACATGTTGAGGCGCTTGGCGGAGGAACCTGTAGCGGGGTTGGCGACGTGCTTGTGGGTACGTGGCGGAAAATCCGGATGGGTGGTCAGGCAATGCCGGGCGTGGAGAATGGCATCCTTTACGTCCTGTGATTCGGGGGAAAGCCCCTGTGAAAAAATCTGCTCCAGGCCGCCGAGGTCCTGGTACACCCGTCTCAGGCTGAGGACCAGGGCTTTCGCGTCGATGGCGTTGAAGGTTCGGTGGACAAAGCCCTCCAGGCGCTCAAGGTCTGCTTCGCCAGCCTGCATGACATATTCAAAGGGAGCCTGGTCCATGCGGTCCATCAGGTCCAGGGCATTTTTGATGATGGTTTTCCGTTGGCCCCAGGCGATCAGGGCCGAGAAGAAGCCGCTGATTTCGATGTCTTCCTTGCGCGAGAACTGGTGCGGGATGGAAACCGGGTCATCGGGAATGAAGCCTGGCTGATTGAATTGGTGGAATTTCTGATCGAGTAATGCCTTGAGCTCTGCCTGATTCATGCGGCAAAGATAGGCAGTGGGGAATCAACCTTCCATCACCTTGACAAGATGTTCCAGCGCAATGTCCAGATGGGCACCAGTAGCGAGCAGACCCGCTTCATGGCCACCCATGACGATGACCTGGGGTTGGCTGGTGTCGAGTTGGGATAGCAGGTCTTTTACGGCGAATGCCATTTCCGGCGTGCCATAGGTGATGGACTCCAAGGTGGTTGGAATCTGATGCATCAGCCGTTTCCAGGCGTTGATCTCATGGATGTGGATCACGGCTCCAATTTCGCTGCTGGCCTCGTAGGCGGCGGCATGGGTCATCGACTCGGAAGACGCCTGAATGGGGCCTGTGCAAGTCAGTGCATTTGCCTGAAAATCGTAGGACGAGACATAAGTAAAATGCTCAGGACGCAAATGGGCATGTTGGCCCGTTTGCGTCCCGGTGATGAGGAAATGAAAATCAGAAGGTGCAGCACAGCGCGAGCTGATATTGCCAAATCCCACATTCAACTGCGGATCAAATCCGATCCACTGTTTGCCATACAAAATTTCTCTGATGGCTTGTAAAGAAGCAATTTCTGAGACAGCGGGCGGTGGCCCGTCTTCCCAATCCAGTTGGAACTTGATGTAGCCTTCGTCCTGCATTAGCAGTCAGTGCATTCCCCGACACACATCAAGAGCTTCTCGACGGTAGGGTTGTCGATGTAATAGCAGATGTTTTTGCCTTCCCGGATTGAACCGAGAACCCCAATATCCTCCAGCGCTTTGAGGTGCTGCGAAGCATTGGACTGACTGATTTTGACCGCTTCGTATATGTCCTTGACGGGTAACTTCTCTTTTTCCAGTAAAAGCTCTATGATGAGCAGGCGAGAGGGGTGCCCGATGGTTTTCATGGTGCGAGCAATACGCTGGGTACGGTCGCTATCTTCCCGCAGTTTCGGTGGCGGTACAAGGTAGGGTTTCACAGACATAGAAAGTGGGATTGATCTGATTTTTTGAAAATCTAATATAATGATTCTTTTAAGTAACGGAATTCAAGCAAAAAAGGTTCCTTGTTATGACTTTTGTTACTTTTTCTCTGGAAAAAGGGCTAATAGTCCTTCCTCCGAAGCAGGACAAATGCCTCTTTCGGTGATTAGCCCACTTATATATCGGCCTGGTGTTACATCAAACCCGTAGTTCAGGGCGGGTGAACCCGGAGGGGTAATTCGGATCTCAGACATGACATTGCGGCGCTCATCCCACCCTTTTAGGTGAGATACTTCCCGTTGACTGCGAGCTTCAATCGGAATTTCCTTTAGTCCATCCTTCAGATTCCAGTCTATCGTGGTGGAAGGGAGGCAGACATAAAACGGGACTTCATTGTCGTGAGCTGCCAGCGCCTTTAGGTAAGTGCCGATCTTGTTGGCTACGTCTCCCTGCCGGGTGGTTCTGTCGGTACCGACCAGACAAATGTCCACCTGACCATGCTGCATAAGGTGTCCCCCCATGTTGTCCACGATGACCGTGTGGGGAATTCCGGCTTTTTCCAGTTCCCAGGCAGTAATATGGGCTCCCTGATTCCTGGGGCGGGTTTCATCCACCCACACATGAACAGGTAGCCCTGCTTCATGAGCAAGATAAATAGGAGCGGTAGCAGTGCCATACTCGATGGTTGCCATCCGGCCCGCATTGCAGTGGGTGAGGATGTTGATAGGCTGTTCCGGTTTTCTGGCCGCAATTTCATGCAACAGTGGGAGCCCGTGTTCCCCAATTTGACGTGAAATGATTACATCTTCTTCTACGATTTTACCTGCCTCTTCAAATGCTGTTTCCACCATGTCAGCAGGAGAAAGGGGCTGTTCCAGGCTTTTTGCCATTCGATCCAGTGCCCACGCCAGGTTGATCGCAGTTGGGCGGGTCTGCATGAGCCGATGGGCCCTTTGCTTGAGGTATAGCTGGGGATCGGTTTGCTGCTCCGCTTCTATACAGGCAAGGTAATATCCATAAGCAGCAGTTGCGCCGATAAGTGGTGCGCCTCTGACCCACATTTCCTCAATGGCACGAGCGGCATCTTCACTGCGTCTCAGGTTGATGATGGTCACACGATGGGGGAGGTCCCGTTGGTCAATGACCTGGATGCAGGTGGAGTCTTTTGGATGGACCCAAATGGTACGCTTATGCATAGATGAAGAGTTGTGGAAATGAGATTTTTGGTGGGTTGGGGTGAAGGTGATATAGGCCTGAAAAAGGGAATTTGGTTGACTGCCACGTAAAATCCTAAATTGTCAGTTCAGAGAAAAGATTTTGGCACAAAAAATCATATTGGGGATTGACCCGGGAACCACCGTAACCGGGTATGGCCTGATCCAGGTGCAGGGAAAGAAGATGCACCTGCTGGCATGTGGGGCCATTACGCTGGGCAAACAGGATGTTCCACATCCTGAAAAACTCGGGCGCATTCATCGTCGGGTTAGCAGCCTGATCGAGGAGTACAAACCTGATGCCGTAGCCCTGGAAGCACCATTTTACGGAAAAAACCCTCAGTCCATGCTCAAACTGGGGCGTGCCCAGGGGGTCGCCATGGCCGCTGCGATCATCAAGGGCCTCCCGATTTTTGAATATGCTCCTCGTAAGGTCAAGGTGGCCATTACGGGCAATGGCGCTGCCAGCAAAGAACAGGTGGCGGCCATGTTGCGCAAACTCCTGCACTTTGAAGAAGAACCCCAATACATGGATGCCACAGATGGCCTGGCTGTCGCGGTCTGTCACTTCTTTCAGGGGGACAAGCCTCAAGCTCCTTCCAAAGGCAAAGGATGGGCAGATTTTGTTAAAAACAACCCGGGACGGCTGAAGTAGTGGCTGGCTTATGGGCTGACTTGTAGCGGGATATTGACCCAGTCTTCGGCGATGACGATCCTCACAAAATATAGCCCAGCCGGGAGGCGGCTCACGTCCAGGGTTTGGGCAGTTGGCTCAAAACTGGCGATCAGTTTCCCCTCCGCGCTTAGCAGTTCCAGCTGAGTAGGTTTAAGGCCTGGGATTTCCAGGTTGACTTGTTCCGTGGCAGGGTTGGGGTAAATGCGTACTTCCCTGGCCCAGTCTGGAGTGGGGAGATTTGTGGCGTTGACCATGGGATAGAGATCAAGGTCAAGTGAGTCCAGCAAGGCCATCCGATGCGAGATGCTGGAATTCAAGCTTTGCTGGGTGCTTTGCTCTATGCGGGCATTCTGATAGCGGATACCGAGGTAGGGAACGATGGTCTCTGCGATGTCTTCCCGGTTAGGGTTGTCCGCAGCATACCTGGACACGTAGCGTGGGTCCTGATCCTGGGCTGTGGCCCAGTCCGAGTTGTCTGTGTACAGTTGGTCAAGCGCTGCATGGGTAGCCTCGTGCAACAGGATTTCCTCCATATTACCAGTCTGTAGGTACAGCTCAGAGGTAGCCCCGATGGTAATCTCAATGGAGTGAAGCCAATTGTTTCCCCCAAACAGGGCATCGCTGGCCAGGATGTTGATCGAGTCCACGCCAGCGCGAAGAAAGGCGGGTAGCTGTCCCATGAGTTGGCCGTATGTTTGTGCCAGTTCATCGGCTTCCGTCTGGCTAAAGTCCACTTTTCGTATCCTGATCTCCGATACAATCGAGTCGTCGTAGGTCAGGGCATACACGTACGAGAGCGGGTTGATCCATGCTCCGGCATTGTTGTTGGCATCTCTGTCCCACATCAGAACGGAGCGATCGCTTCCCTGCTGGATGGTCTGGAAGGCAGAAGGGTCGCCAGGGACAATCACATCATAAAAGTCGGACACCCAGCCGGTTCCGTTTTGGTAGAGAAAGGGATTCCCCTGGGCAAGGGTGGAAAGAGAAGCGAGCAGCAGGAAACCAGCGCTCACCAGCAGTTTTAGGGAGGAAAATATTCTGTTCATTTTTGTTGATTATCAATACTTTATGATTTGTATTGGCGTTTATGGCATGCGCCACTCCAACCGCCGTACCACGAACTCCGCTGGCCTGACCGGGGCAAACCCAATTTCCACAATGAGCTTGCCGGATTGTATGTCGCTGGCAGTCATGGTGGACCCCAGTCCACATTTCACAAAGAATGCCTCCTGTGGATTGCTTCCTGCAAAAGCTCCTTCCCGCCATAGCACTTGCAGATAGTCGCCAATAGTAGCTTCTACAGAGGTCCATAAATTGGCATCGTTGGGTTCAAAAACCACCCATTTGAGGCTCTGTTGAATGGACTGCTCGATCATGGTGCCCATCCGTCGCACAGGTACATACCGCCACTCATTGTCATTGCCAGCCAGGGTACGGCTTCCCCATACCAGCGGGCCTTTTCCGGTGAAAGTCTTCAGGGGGTTGATGGATTTGCCATCCGAAGGGCTTACGCTGGCTGCGGAAATCTCTGCCTGGCTCAATTGATGACTCAGTCCGGTGATCCCGGTTATCTGCACATTGGCGGGCGCTTTCCAGACACCCCGTTGGGCATCTGTTTGAGCATAGACACCCGCGATAGCCCCCGCAGGAGGAATGGATTCACCCCCCGGGGTGATGACCCACGGATAGTAAACTGCACCCCAGGAGAGATCCGGGGCATTTGTTTGCGCACGGAAGGTCTGAAAGTCCTGCGTGGCGTTGTTGGAAGGCAACGGTGTGTTCAGGATGGCAAAGCGATCTCCACGCTGGGCACACAACCGCAGCATTTTGTTTTGCAGGGCATATCCATCCGCGGCTGGCAATTGGACAGCATCGGGGATGAGGACTAGCTGAGCCTCGGTGTCCATGCTTTTTTCCAGCCCCTGGCTCAGGGGTTTGCCTTGAGGAGCTTGCGGGGCTATGCCAACCGACAGGATATAGCAGGATCCACCGCCGTTGTCAAAAAACAACTCCACAGATTGCGCAAGAAAAAAGCCGGGTACTGATTCTCCGAAGAGGCGTACATATTCCCGATAAGAAGCAATCAACTGCGCAGAAAGGGTAGGCCGTGTTGCACCGCGGGGTAGTCTTTCAGTATATCCGATGAAAACCGGTACAGCGGTCTCTACCTGGGCGATGGCCGGAGGAGTTGGCCCTGTTTCCTGTACGTACACACCCGGACGGGTGACCACTTGCCCATACAGGATGGCTGGCAGCATCGCAAAAAGGAAGGAAACGAGGATATAATTCTTCATAACAGCGGAGGTTGATGGATCATCAAGATATCTCTCTGCTCGCATTTCGCCAATCTTAATTGGTTGTTGACAGCTTGCTCACAAGAGCACCAGATTGATTGCAACCTGATATTCCCGTGTCAACTCAACAGCCCGAAGAACTCTCCATCGATGCGAGAGATCACCTGACCAAAGTCCTCGGGGCGTTCCACGTAGTCGAGGTTGTCGGTTTCCAGGATGAGCAGGCGGCTCTCAGTATATTGGGCAATCCAGGCTTCATACTGCTGGTTGAGGGTTTCGAGGTACTTGATGCTGATGGTTTGCTCATAGTCCCGGCCCCTTTTGGTGATCTGATCAATCAGGGTGGGGACGCTGGCCCGGAGATAGATGAGGAGATCTGGCGGAGTGATCATGGCTTTCATCGACTCATAGACGCTCCAGTAAGTATTAAAATCCCGCTCAGACAGGATTTGGTTGTCGCGAAGATTTTTTCCAAAAATGAAGGCATCCTCGTAGATGGTCCGGTCCTGAATGACCGTTTGTTTGCTCTGCTGGGCATAAAGCATCTGTTGAAAACGACTGTTCAGAAAGTATATCTGTAGCGGAAATGCCCATTGCTTCATATCTTCATAGAAATCCGCCAGATAGGGATTGTCATCTACAGATTCCAGGAGCGTCTGCCAATGATAGTGTTTTGAGAGCTTGTTAACGAGGGTGGTTTTACCTGCGCCTATGTTTCCAGCTACGGCTATGTGTCGAGGTCCTTTCATTGATTAGAGAGAAGAAGAGGTCAGAAGTCAGATCGTTTCACTGTCAGAACACTTGGTTGCCATTAGCCAGAAAGAAATTCGTTGTGACCTTTGGCAGTGAATCAGCCTCGCAACAAAGTTGTCAGACTTCTCGCAGCATGGCGATCTTTCTTAGCTCTCGAAGATACGAGTCCCTTCGGAGCAATTCTGGCAAATATCGATGCTGGCCCGGGATTGAAGCAAGCGATTTCGAAAATCCTCGTAGGGGGCACTTCGCCAGATTTCCGGAAAGGGCTTTTTTTCAATGTTGCCCATCTCATATTGGGCATCTTTATCAAAACAGCATGGGAGAATCTTGCCGTCCCAGGTGATCTCAACTCCATACCAGAGCTTCCAGCATTGGTTGTGCAGCGGGTTTTTGATGGCATAGCGGCCATCTTGCTGTTTGGTATAGCGACTGTAGCGTTCATTCGTCGGAATCAGGTCACTGCCATTTTCGAAGTCATAAATCTGTGCCGTTTTGAGCTTGACTTTGTCCACCCCCAGTTCTTTTCCGAGTTGCTGAATAGCCTCAATCTCGTGTTCGTTGGGTTTTACCACCAAAAACTGCAGGACGATGGCTGGGCCTATGGTGCCGGCTTCTTTCCTGGCGGTCACCAGGTTTTGGATCCCCACCTTGACCTTCTCCAGGCTCCCCCCTACACGATAGGCCTGGTAGGTTTCCTGAGTGGCCCCGTCCACGGAGATGATGACTTCGCCCAGCCCACTCTCAACGGTTTTTCTGGCTTTATCGGGTGTGAGGTAATGGCCATTGGTACTGGTTGCGACAAATACTCCTCTTTCACTGGCGTATGAAACCATCTCCAAAAAATTGGGGTGGAGGTAGGGCTCACCCTGAAAATATAGCAGCAGATAAACCAAATCCTTTTCCAACTGGTTGACTGAATGGCGGAACAAATCAAGGTCGGCCATGCCGGTAGCTCTGGTGAAGGATCGCAGCCCGGAGGGACACTCAGGACAACGCAGGTTGCAGTGGGTTGTGGGTTCAAAGCCTGCTTTGACAGGAAAGCCCATGTGCCGGGACCTGCCGGAGAGTCGGGACAGGTGAAAGGAGAAGTAGATGATGCACCAGTTCCAGATCTTCCGGATCGAAAGGCAGCGAAGTAGTAGCCATCCGTAGCGAATGAGATATGGCATGGTGTGGTTCAACAATTCTGGATTATTTTTGAAAAAGGGTGAATGGTAGCCGCTGGGAAGAATGGAGAGATAAGAAGGCTTACCATCGCCTAATTATAGATAAAACTACAATTTATTCATGCGCATCATACTGTTTACAGGAAAAGGGGGAGTGGGCAAAACCACCATGGCAGCAGCAACCGCCCTCAAGGCTTCTCAGATGGGGTATAAAACGCTTGTGATCTCAACGGATCCTGCTCATAGCCTTTCTGATGCTCTGGACATTGAGCTACAGCCTGAACCGACCCAGATTGCCCCCAATCTTTATGGCCAGGAATTCGACGTGTACTATTCGATGAAGAAGTACTGGTCCAATATGCGCTCGTTGATGCGCACTATTTTTCGCTGGCAGGGAGTGAACAACATCGTCGCGGAAGAACTATCGGTGCTGCCGGGCATGGAGGAAGGTTCGGCCTTCCTGTGGATCGAAAAGTTTTACTCCGAAGGGGAATACGATCTGCTGGTAATCGACAGTGCCCCAACGGGTGAAACATTGACGTTGCTGAGTCTTCCTCAGGTGACCCAAAGTTGGTTGACCAAGGCCTTTCCGGGACAAAGATTTGCCGTAAAAACCGTGGGAGGCCTGATGCGCCGCACGATGGACATTCCCATCGACAAGGGCTACGAAGAGTTGGAGGAGTTATTTGGCAAACTGGAAAAGGTCCAGGCTATTTTCCAAAAACCCGAAATTACCTCGATTCGTCTGGTGGCCAATCCCGAGCGGATGGTGATTCAGGAAGCCAAGCGGGCCTACACCTACCTGCAACTGTATGGCTACAATGTCGATGGGGTGCTGGTCAATCGGGTGTTACCGGAAGAGGGTGGGGGGACCCTGTTTGAAAAATATCTGGCTTCCCAAAAGAACCACCTGGAGGATATCGAGGAGAGTTTTCAGCCCCTACCGATATTCAAAGTCATGCACCAGGGAGAAGAGGTATTTGGATTGGAGCGACTGGAGCGCATTGCCGATGCCTTGTATCCGGATCTTGATCCTACCCTGGTGTTTCACCAGGAAAATCCTTTTGAGGTGACGGAGAAGGACGATAGCTATGCCATCCGACTCAAGCTGCCTTTTATCAAGGATGGAGACTTTGAGTTAAACAAGTTTGGAGACGAATTGGTGATAGACATCGGAAATCGCCGAAAAAACGTCTTCCTGCCTCGGTTTGCGAACTTCCTGAAGTTGAAATCTCATTCCTTTGAAGAGCCGTGGTTGACCATCGAGCTTGCAAAAGATTAATGCTTCGCATTCGTAATTCGTCATCAATAATTTCCCGCAGTATGGGAAACTTCGAACTTGCCCCACTAGCCTATACTGCCAGGGTTTTGACCAGCATTTCCAGGTCTTCCTGTAAAAAAGGTTTGGCCAGGTATGCATTGAAGCCCATGGCAAGGAATCTGTCTTCATCTCCGGGCATGGCATATGCGGTCACAGCGATGATGGGTAAATGGCTATAACGCGGATCTTCTCTTAACTGCTGTAGCAGTTGGGTTCCGTCGGCTTTGTCTTCCCCCAGGTGGATATCCATCAGGACCAGACTGATAGGCTGGGATGAAAGGAGTTGATACATTTCTGGCTCGTCTTCAGCAGTATGAACCACACAGACGTCGCGAAGCATCCTTTCGGTCAGGAAGGCATTTATGTTATCGTTTTCAACGTTTAAGATCTGTTTCATGGATCCTGTTTTTCAAAAATGGGCAACAAAATAGAAAACGTACTGCCTTTTCCTTTTTCACTTATGATCTTCAATTCACCATGTAATAGCTGTAAATACCGGTAGGCAATGCTTAGTCCTAAACCGACACCTTCATAATCCCTTCCCAGTCCCTGGCTTTCCTGTACAAAGGGTTCAATTATCCGGTGAATATAATTCTTTTTGATTCCTATTCCCGTATCAGAAATGTCTATTTGGACAAAATTCTTACGCTGATTTCCCCAAAGATGGGTGGTTACTTTTATGCCTCCTATTAGGGTAAATTTCAGTGCATTATCAAGCAAATAGTTCAGGATCTGTTCCAGTATCCACTGGTCAGCCATCACCACGGGGTCTTCTGCGGCGGGTTCATATTCAAGGGTGAGGCCCTTGTCACTTATCTGCTTTTGGATCAGGGATAGCCTCTTGCTAACCACGGGGTTGACCCTCACGGGTTTCACTTCAAATTCGCTGCCATCAGACTCCAGTTTGGCCAAATGCACCAGACCTGTCAAGGTATTCATCAGGCGTTGACCACTTTCCTGTATCCAATCCAGTACCTGTATGGTTTCCGGACGATGTTCATCCATGCGTAGTACCTGCACCAGTCCCAATATCCCATTAAGGGGGGTCCTGATTTCGTGGCTGATGTTTCCTAGCAGGCTGCTCTTGAGGATATTCATCTGATCAGACAGGTATTTGGCCTGTTCCATTTTTTGTTGAGCCCTGAAAATGTCTGTCTGATCAAAATCAATGCCTATCACCCTCAGTGGCTTTCCTTCGCTATCGCGGTAAATTCTGGCAAGGCTGCGTATGTGTCGGAGGCTACCATCTGGTCTGATAATGCGATAAGTCATGTTGCTCTGCTCCCTGCTATGCAGGATTGCCTCAAGGGCCTGAAGCGATTTTTCCTTGTCATCAGGGTGTATGACCGACATCCAGGTGTCGATGGGGGTATGGTCTTCATCAGATTTCCCCCCATAGATTTCATACATACCTTTTTCCCAGTGGGTATGATCCTGTTCGATGTCCCAGTCCCAGATGCCAATTCGTGCCGCAGAAGAAGCCAGTTCGAAGCGCTGATTCGCCTCCTCCAGTTGAGATTGGATGGCTTTGTTCTGGGTGATGTTGACTGCTGAAATCGCGATGCCGATAATTTCTCCATCCTGTCCGATGGCGGGATCAAAAAATAGTTTCAGCCAGATGGTATCATCTCCATATTGGGTAAAGGACTGTGTAGTATGGGTAGATACGCCTGATAGAGCCTGGTTTATGGCCAACCGAAACCAGTTTTTCGCTTCGGGGATGATACTGTCAAAGAGGGATAGCCCGATCTTCAGGTCGTATCCAAAGACCATTTTAGCGTAATCCCTGGCCTTTTTTGAGACTTCCTGGATGATTCCCTTTTGATCGATGAGGGCATACAAATGTGGGGCGGAGTCCAGGAGAATTTTTTTCCTGGCGGCGTTCTCTGCCTGCTCGATTCTTGCCTGTTTAGTCTCGGTGATCTCCCTGCTGGTGCACAGGTAGCCCACAAAAACACCCGAATGGTCATTGAAGGGCGATATGCGGCTATGTATCCAGATATGGCTACCCTCTGGATGGGGGTACTTCCATTCTCGGGTGACTTCCTTTCCCGCCTCAACCTCCTGTAGATGTGATTTTATTTCTTCGAATTCGCTGGCTGCAGGGGCAATCCTTGACCATGAGTTTCCCAAAGCTATTTTGGCAGGAATGCCGAAAAGAACTTCTGCTCCGGAATTCCAGAATCTGATGATGCCATTTTTGTCGAGGTGCACAACGCTGTCCTCTATCTGTGTGATTAATGCTGTAAGCTGTACCCGCTCCTGTTTAAGGCGATATTCGTCGCTCTTGTTCTTGACAATAAACATGCACCCCACCACTTCTCCCTTATGCCAGGTTGGTTTTCCTGTCAGGGAAAAATAGTATTCTACATCGCTTACTTTTTCAAGATGCTCCAGTAATACTTCTTCTCCATTCAGTCCTTTTTCGATATAGGGGATCCACTTTTCCCAACGATCAAATGGTAAAAAATCCCTCAGGTGCATCCCTGGATTTACCTCGACCTCACAATACTGGTTGATGGAGTGCTCCCAGGCTTTATTGAAATAATCAATGGTGCCAGACCTGGATACGAAGAAATAAAGGTCTGAAGAAGCATCGAGGATCGCAGACATATTATCTCCCAGAATTTGGTTGATATCTGGTATGGTCGATCCGGGCTCGAAACTCTTCTGACTGGATAGCTTTCTTCCTTTTTGGAGCATGGGGAGTCAGTATGATTGCTGTTGAGTATTTAGCTTCAAAAAGGAAGCAAACACTCAATTGAGCGCAGTTGATGTTGCACGAAAAGAAATTACAATAATCCTTATACGATTCAAAATATTAGCCCGGAATTTAATCCGAATGAAGGTAAGAAACTCATCGGTAACGGATAATTTTACCAAATGCGTTGTGCCCAATTGTTGAGATGTCGTAATTCGCGGTTCAGTTTCGGGATGCTACTATTCGCCAGGACTTACCCTCAACAGCCAAATCACCCTCATGCAATACCTGGAGCTTCTCAGGCGCTATCCTCGCCACGTAGGCTACGGCCTGCTACATTACTTTTTTTCTTCCCCCGGTCAAACATTCTTCATTTCCTTGTACGTAGGCTATTTTACCCTAGCCCTGGGGATCGATACCCTGGAGTTTGATGGCTTTTACTCCATGGCAACTCTGGCGAGTGGGCTCACCTTGCCATGGATAGGAGGATTGATTGACCGGATCAAGCTGCGGTATTTCAGCCTGGGGTTGGGAGTCGTCTTCCTTGGATTTTGTGGGCTCGCAGCCTCGGTAAGTACGGTCTGGATGTTGGTTCTGGCCCTGTATGGACTACGCCTTTGTGGTCAGGGCCTTATGGGGCTCACGGCCTCTACGGCTACTGCCCGGTTTTTTACGGGTACCCGGGGACAGGCACTGTCCCTGGTGAGCTTTGGCGTTTCTTTTGGGGAAATTTTATTGCCTCCCCTATTCGCCGGGTACATCCTCAAGACCATGAGCTGGCAGGCCTCCTGGCTGGTGGTAGCAGGGATGGTGTTGCTCATTTTCATACCGCTGGCACTGGGGCTAGTCAAGTCCCATGATCCTTTTCACTACAATCAGGAGGCCCGGAATAGCTCTGTGGATACCGATACGACGAATGTCTCTCGTGCCCAGGTCCTTCGTCGGCCATCCTTCTACATCATGACGCTCTGCTTTATGGTGCCGCCATTTTTGCTGACGGGAATTATCATTAACAAGGGTCTGTTGGGGGCAGCAAATGGCTGGAGTGAAGAAATGCTTGCCTGGGGCCTGTCAGCTTTTGGGATCACGCGGCTGATCGCCAATCTGGTCAGTGGACCGCTTATCGATCGCTTCAGCGCGGTCAGGGTCTTTTCGTTTATGTTGGTTCCACAGATTATCGGAGTCCTGCTGATGAGCCTGAGTGACCTGCCCATTGCGATGTATGCATTTTTTATTTTCAGCGGGATATCCGCGAGCCTGAACAGCATCGCCTCTACCGCTGCATGGGCTGAGCTATATGGTACCAGGTACCTTGGCGCCATTCGCAGCATGGTCTCAACTTTTATGGTCCTGGCGACCGCTGTCGCACCCCTTGTGTTGGGCTGGGCCCTGGAAGATCCGGAAAGTGAAGGCCTTACACTTGGAGTTTCGGCTTTGATAATGGGAGTGGTGACGCTGGCGACTTTCCTTCAGACCAGGCGACTGCGCACATCGTAAAATGCTGAAAAACAGCAAAATTTGGTCATGTACTTGAACTTTTGCTCGATAGCTGCCAACTTGTATTGTCCGCAGTTTTCATCCGTAGTCAGAAGCATTGGCAGATCCGATTTTTAAAAAGACCAACCTGGAAAAAGCCTGGGATGCCTATATAGGTTCCTCAGACCATCGCTTCATGATCTACAGCCAGGGACTTATCATCCTGCTTTTGTATGAGGTGTTGCTCTGGGCTTCCCGCAATCCGAGGGTGGTCCCGTACGATGGGGTTGATATCTGGTTCAAGTTTTTCAACAGCTTTTTTAAGTATGGCACCACTACCTTCTCCATTATCATCGGAGGGTACCTGTTATACTGGATGGGAATGGACTGGTTTGGGCTCAAGACTCCCAAACAGATTCGTGAAGAAAAGCAGGCACTAAAGGCCTTCAAGGGTAAAATGCCCAAGGAGTTTGCCATGCCGCCCAAGCCTCCCTATCGACCCAACTGGTACTATCTTGGCTTTCAGTATGTGGAGGGGTTTGCATATGGAACGGTGATCTACCTGTGTCTTCAGGTCATCCTGTTTGTCCTGCTGGTACTCCCTCCCAATGGGTTTTCCATTCCGGTGGCCATGGACTCAGCCCCGGCTCTGTTGCGCTACCATACCAATCCCATACAGGATCTCAGTCTTGCTTTTGGAGCGGGATTTTATGAAGAGCTGATCTTTCGCTACCTGCTCTTTTGGGGCCTCCTGGAGCTAGGGGGCCGATACAAACGATTCGGTATGTTCAAGGCTGATTCGACTTCGGCTGCCAGCCTTCCCGGAAAAATCCTGGCCTATGACCCCAAAAAGCCAACCTTTCTCAATGCGATTTTCTGGGGGAGTTTCATCTACAGTGCCAGCCACTATGTTTACTATTTCGGGGATACCTTTAGCATGTACAGCTTTATTTACCGGCTGGCCTTCGGGATCCTGATGTACTACATCTTTGTCAAGCGGCACATTGGCATCGCCATGTGGACGCATGTGGTCCATGATGGATGGTATTTCCTCCTCCGATGATAGGAGTGCTAATCCTTCCCCAGGATTATCCTAAGGTTGAGCCACAGGCTGAAGGTCGTCCCCAACTGGCTCTCAAAGTATTGTTGATAAAGCGGTAGATCACTCAACAGGCTTAACTGTACCCTGGGACTGAATTCGTAGCCCACCTGAGGGGAAAAGAACAGTTTTTGGGAGCCAGTGGGAGGAACGATTTCCCGGCCATTGTCAAGGGGGATGCCGCTCCCGGTAATTGGGCGGGTATCCCGCCCTCTCCATTCTCCACGAACCTGCCCCACAATTGTCCACCGAAGGGTAGGGCTGTAGCTGGCAAATCCCGAAATGGCGAGGAAGTTCCCATACCGATACTGGTCTGGGGACTGCCCTTTTAGCTCAAACCTCGAGAGAAGGAATAACCTGAAGTGCTGCGGCAGGAAGGTTTTTTGGGCAAAAAGGGTGTGGATGAAATCTACAGACCCGGTGCTGGGCTGCAAATCTCGGGGGAGTAGGATTCCGTCAACCATTTGCTGGGAATTTCCGAGTGGGAATTTCACCCCAAGGCCGCTGGTCAGTTCAATCCCTTTGAGAGGGTTATTCCAAAGGTTCACCCTGGCAATGGTACTGACATCGGTAAGTCCGGACCCGGTCTGGGTTTGTGGAATAATGCCCGGAGCGTAGGATTGTGATTTTTGGAGAAAGTATCCGGTTTCTGCCTCGAGGGTGACCTTTTCTGTGAGGCCATAGGTGAGGGCGAGGCCGAGATGTTGATAGCTTCCGGATGTGACGAAGCCCGACTGCACTGGTTGGTTCCCTTCGAAATATTCTCCTGCCAGCCCATACCGATATCCTGCAAAAACCTGCCAGATGTCCTGCTGACTCACCCCCGGATTGACGGCTCCCCCTATGGGATTGCCGGGTGAGCAGCACTGTGCCCAGATGGATATGGGGCCCCAAAGCAGGATTGTTAGAAGTGCTCCCCCCTTCATATGTTCAGCTGTTATTGGATTTGGACCTTCACCCAGTAACGGATTTTTCGCTGGATCTGCTCCTCGCCAATGTCTGCTCTTACGATGTAGGTACCTGGCGCGAGCTGGGGTAGGGGCCACTCAATGGTCTGATATCGAGCCAGTTGTCGCTCCGTTCGGTAGCTCCGGTTCCCCAGCAACCGACCATCCAGTCCTATAAGGGTAATGTCAATGAAATTGGCTTCAGGGTACTGAGCCCAGTCAAGCCTTAACCGCAGTACCCCATCCGAAACGAGGCTGGGTGCGGCCTGAATCATCCTGCGGCTGTAGTCGGTATTTTCTGTGGTGAAGCTGTAAATAAAGCTCCATTCCGAGGTGTCGCCTTCTGCAAAATAGGTGCGGATGATCCAGTAGTATCGGTGATTGGCCTGGAGGTTAAACTCTACGCTGGCAGTATCACGGACAAACTGCTGTCGGGTATCTCCCGAACATCCTTCAAAACACTGGGGGTTGTCGCTTATGATATATTCATACCCCTGTGCACCAGGCAACGGACTCCAGCCAATTACATAAGAGTTGGGAATAGCACCCGGAATACCGGATTCCCCATTGTCCGGAAATCGTCCAAACTGACCATAAGCCAACGACTGGGAAAAAAACACAAGTACAAAAGCCAGGCAGGTTTGATGGATCAATCGCATGATGATGAACTTTCGGGCTATCTCGGCATATGGAATGGAAAAAGTCTTTGGAACTTAGTAACGCTCAAAAAATAAATTCCGCTTTTGGCTTGATCTCTCGCCCGCATCCTGCGTCAGAAAAAGCCTTCCCGATCTTGGGATCGGGACCAAACTCGGTTTTTCTTCCTTGTCTGCGAACGAGATCTCGGCGCAAAAGGAGGAGGTTATTTTTCTCGCGTTACTCAACTGCGAGTCTCCCTTTTTCGCCTTCATTCCCTTCCCACTTTGTAACCCAATTTACGGCAAATTTGATTTGCAGACTGTCGGATACTTTACCGAACCCCATTCCATAGCCTGACTCAGTTAATCAGCAGCCTTTGGTTATGAGTAGTTACCTGCCCCTTTCGGTTGGTGAGTTCATGAATCCATACATATGTTCCTCCTGGCAAAGATGCGGGCAGGGTGATCGGGAGTTCTTCTTCTGGTGAATCAAAAGTAACGACTGTCAACACCCGCCCGTTGACGTCAAGGAGTCGCCCCCTGTATGTTTGAAATTGGAGTGCCTGTGGAAGCCTCAACTGACAGGTGGCTCCCTCAATGGGCTGCGGGTACAGCATGGGAAAAGCTTTTTGGGCTAACAATGGTTGCTCGTGAATGCTGGCTAACCGATTAGGACGGTAAAAGACCGGTCGGATCATCAGGGCTCCACCGGTAGTGGTATTGGTCCAATTTCCTTCACTGTCGAAAAAGGTCAGGTCATCCCGGTTGAAATTTCGGTCATATCCCACCCCGATCGGCACATCACTGGTCTGTTGGATGCCAATCCAAAAGCGGCTGGGAACCTCTACCGGAGTTGGAAAAGGATAGTACTGGAATTCATTTTCAGTCCCATATCGGACCCGCATGCCCACTGCCTGAGATTCCAGAATAGAATCTGCATTGGGCTTGTTCCAGATAATCACACGAAAGGTTTGATCTTCAAGGTAATCAACCACTCCACTTATTGTATTGTAGTTCACCTGTGGGACAAAATATATTTGAACCCCAACCAGGGAATCAGCCTTCCCGAGGTCAAACAGGGTTCCAAATCCTCGCTGTTTGTTCATCCCGAAGCTGCCATCAGCCTCTCCGTCATCGTAGGCCACCACCGAATCAATGGGGATCGCAAAGCTCAGGCTATCATTTTGTGGAGATTCGTCGTTGTGGTTGTTCAGGTAAGCGTTTACCTGCAAGGTCTCATCCTCGTTGAGTACCAGACCGCTGAAAGGTGAAAACACGACCGAAACGGGTTGTGCATAGGGAGCAATCGAAAGGTTCTCCTGAAGAGTGGAAACGGCGGCTCCATTTACCGAGAGGTCGGCAGCCAACTGGGTGGACTGACTGTTATTGAAAAGATTGGTGAGGCTGAAGGAAAGGGGCTGAAAGGAGTCCTGGTCAAAATACTGGAACGGGAGAAGGGTGTAGGGATCCATGATGGGGGTAGCCACCTGTGTAATGGATTGGTCATTTACCGTTACGGCTTCCCCTCTTACGCGATTGGGGCCAAGGAACACATAGTCGAGGTGCCAGTGGTCCAGTGACCCATTGAGAGAACCTACGCTCTCAAACCTGAGCTGAAAACCCTCGTGGAAGTAAACCGGCTGGTCCAAAGCGATCACTACCGGAATAAATCCGGCCTGGCTGCCTCCTGCTCGGCTGTACATGAGCCGGTATTCCTTTTCCGCAGGGAGGTTGGTCCTGAAATATACTTTGAAGCTATCGGTAGTTTCAGGGGCATCACCTCGTCCCTCTGCCTGGAGGAAAAAGGAGAGCATGACACTGTCACTGGGACCGAAAGAGGACAGGTCAATATGGTGTGAGCTCAATCGGTCTGCTGTGCCGGATACGACGGAATTGATGAAATAGGGCACTCCGTCAGCCTGAAGACCATCAAAAGTTGCTGTCCCCCGACTTGGAGGATTGATCGGCATTTGAAAGGAAATTCTGGGGGTAGAAAGCTCGCCAGTTGGGGCAAACCAGAGGCTGGTATCGATGAGGGTTTCCCCACGGGAAAAGTCATCGAAGAAAGGCTGGGCGGCTGAAAAAGGCAGGGTGTCGGGAGAACCGGCACGCTGGGTTAGCGGACGCTCCTGTAACCTTCTGGGATAGTTCCAGTCTGCATCGGAATGAATAACAATCTGGGCTGTCGTGGAAGAAAAGGCTACCAGGAAAAGGCTAAGCCAAAGGATTGATTTGGAGGTCAGCATCAGGTATCTCGGTTTAAGGACCCAAATTAGAAAAATTGGTCGTCACTCCGAGTGGTAAAAGCTGTCATCTCCGACTTCAATGTCCTAAACAGAAATGCGACACAGGCCATCCCCGGCCTGTGTCGCATCAATATGGTGCTAATGGTGAGCTTAAAAGCAGCCCATGTCCTCTCGTGACTGATTATCTGCCACAGGGAAACAGTTGCCCGAAGGAAGTACTACGGGCTCAAATCGGTCCAGGTCGGGATCGTACAGGGCTTCATCCAAAAATTCTACGAGCAGGGAAATCTCTTCATCCGTCAGGTTGAGCGGGACAAACTCTTCGGCCAGTTGAACTTCCGAAACACGCTTGTTAACACAGAGCGCATCGTTTTTGTATTCGATTACCTCGCGGATTGTGGTAAAGGTTCCTCCATGGCCAAAGAAAGGTGAGTCCTTCAGGTTGTACAATTGGGGTACTTTAAACTGGTACAGGTCATCCATGTTGCCAGTAAATCCGGCTCTGCCCAGGTGTGATTCGTTGGTTATCCCGCTATTAAAAACCTCATTTCCCATGAGATCTGGCATTCCAATAGCATAAAATCCGGGACCATTTAACCCGGGGCCATTATGGCAACTGGCACAACCGGCTTTCCCAAAGAATAGCATGGCTCCTTCTTTTTGTCGATAGGTCATGGCCGTTTTTTCGCCGCGCATCCATCGCTGGAATGGGGCGTTGTACGGGAGAAGGGTTCGCTCGTAAGCTGCAATGGCGAGCCCTGCTGTCTCTTTGGTGTAGCGAACGGAGGGATGCTTGTCTCCGAATACCTGGTCAAAATACTGCTTGTAACCGAGGTCGGCGATGACCTGACTGTCCACTCGCATGCGGTGTACTCCCAGGCCAGCGATGGCCTGGATTTCGATTCCCTGATACCCCAAGTGGTTGACAGCTTTGGGAGTATTGGGAGTCCAGCGATCTTCAGTGCCTTCATTGGCCCCGGTAGCTCCAAACTGCCCATTCCATAGCATAACTTCCTGAAAAGCAGCGTTCAAAACACTAGGGGTTCGAATGGGCTGTACATCAATCTCAGTCTCATTGTAGAGGAGGTCCTTAAAACGACCTTCTCCCGAGATTCCAAACCCTGATCCTCCCTCTCCGATTCCCTGGCGCATATTGGCCTGGAAACCTCCTGCTGCGTGGTGGCAGCTTGCACAGGAATAGGTCATCAGTCCTTCGGGGCGTTTGGCTTCCAGTGCGATCCCCGTTTCATGGTACAGCCACTTGCCTAGCCTGACTTTTTCTGGTGTAAGGGGGTTGAGGGGATCCTGTGGGATTTTTTCCAGCTCCGCGGGGTGGGGCATGACGAAATCCAGGTAGGTCATACCTGGCTCGGCATGGTAGATTTGTCGATCCAGAGTATAATCAATGTCGGTCGCCTCAGGAATTGGATCAGCATTTTGATTACAGGAAATCGTAATAAAGCCAATAAGCAGAAGGGATAAGTAGAGAATTTTTTGCATGAATACCGGATTTACAAGAAACTAGGCGGATGGTAGCTGATTTTGAACAACTTGGGTGCCAGTTCATCCCATTCATCGCAAATTCCCACAGATCATTGGCGTAAAAAAAAACAGAGCCCCCTCAAATGAAGGAGCTCGTCTCTTATGAGTGGAGTGTAATCTTGTAAGTCAGGTCAGGGGCTAACGCGCTTTTGCATAAAAGTGCGGCGGCTGGAGAATAACTGCTCGACGCTGTGAGGTGCTAACCACTCGATACCAACCGGTATGAGTAACAGCAGAGTCAATCCCAGAATCACAGTGGTCGCAGCAGCGGGAACTCCCAGATCGGTTTCTACGACGGCTTTCTCCGTCACCACGGTTTTTGGAGAATCCTGAACCTCAACCTTTTCTGGAGTGGCTGCGGCGTAAACTGGATCAGGACCGCCTGCCTTAGCTGTAAGCTGGATTGCGACAAAAGCAACCACAAAGGCTAAAATTCGGAAGTAAGTAGATCGGTTCATCGCGTTGGGATTTGAGTGTGAATACTAGTTGGTAGTACCGATTTCCGATATGCTCTCAATAAGGTTATAACAACCTTGTGAATCTATACCCTTCCAATAAGTGTGTCATCTCACTTAATATGCGTGTACCAATTTTTGTGACCTATGAAAATTTTAACGTCGAACAGCGGGACAGGTTACCCACAATCGGGTAAAACAAAGCGGGTCAGGGATTCATTCCCTGACCCGCAGATCAGATTTAGAACGGAAGACTACGGTTACTGAACCGCGATCTGGCGAACAGTTTGTCCCTGCTCTGAGCGAACCCGGAGCATGTACAGACCTTCAGGCAGTTTGCCTTCGAGGTCGATCATATGCGTAGCGCCTGATGCGACGGTACCAAGCTCTGTACGGTACACAGCACGGCCACGTGCATCGGTCAGTTCTACCTGGACGTTGCTGAGGTTGTTCCCATCAAACAGCAGGGTAAAGGTACCTGCGTTAGGGTTTGGTGCGACCTTCACTGCTTCGCCGAGGTCAGGAGTGGAGATGCTGGTCGCAATTCCTACTTCCTGGGTAATGGTGTCAGAACCACAGTCGTTGCTCACGATGAGGGTAACGATGTAGTTTCCGTCGAGGTTATACTCAAATACAGGTTCCTCATCGCTGCTGACCGTTCCGCCCAGGTCCCCAAAGAACCATGAGTAGGTGTCGGCGTTCACACTGGTATTGGTGAAGGAAACTTCGTCACCATCAACTGAGAAGCTGAAACCAGCTTCAGGCAGGCTGTCAGTAGATACCACCATGAAGCTATCAGTAGAGGTACAACCGTTCATATCGGTAGCAGTCACGGTGTAAGTTCCTGCACCTACTCCAGCTAGTGTCGCATCGGTGCTGGCATCACTCCACACGAAGGTGAAGGTTCCGGTACCTCCGGTTGGGCTAACGGCAACCTGACCATCCATGTCATCTGGACAACTTGCGTCGATGACAGCGCCATTTAGCACGATGGAATCAGGCTCGCTGATTTCCACGCTCAGTTCATCCACACATCCGTTGGTGTCGGTTACGGCAACCTCATATGTGCCAGCGGGCAGCCCACTCAGGTCTTCAGTAGTGTCGCCAGAGCTCCACATGAAGGTGAAGGGGCTGGAAGGCCCGGTGACGCCCAGGTCGATGGATCCATTGGTATCTCCGAAACAGAGTGCATCTGTGCTGCCATCTACTGCCACAGAAAGACCAGGAAGGGTCTCTACTACGACGGTGTCAGTGCCAGCACATCCATTGGCGTCCGTATAATCTACATAGAAGGTGCCTCCCATGTTGATATCGATGGTCTGAGTGGTAGCCGCAGTACTCCACAGGTAGGTACCCCCTGCATTCAGGGCGTCCAGCGTAGCGGTATCTCCCATACACAGGTTGGTGGTATCATCTGCAAATGGCTCTTTAGGGCCAATGTACACCATTACGGTATCACTACCTGGGCAGGAAGTAGGCTCAAAGCGGTAGGCAACCATTGATTGAGTGAAGGCCTCGTCGTTGGTGCTGTCGGAAGTCGCATAGCCTTTGGACCCATCGCTGGACTCAACACCCTGGGTCATGCCGAAACCATCGGTATCGATGCTGGAAATGTGCATCTCAATGATATTGGTCCCTTCATACAGGATGATCTGACCATCAACAAATGCACTGGTGTTGCCATAGTGCTGCACAGAGTCATAGTCGATCACCAGCATCTGGTTGGGAGCAGTACCCATGAGCATGGTAACCACGTCACCATTTGCTGAAGGATTCAGGTCATCCCACGCAAGAGCCACCAGATTGTTGGGGGTAGTTACAGAGGGCAATTCCTGGTTGGAAAGTGAAGTGCTTCCTTCGCCAAAGCTGATGAAGCCATTTGAGCCGACGAAAACATCTGTATAGGTTGCGCCGCCGAACTCAAAGTTGAATCCAATGGAAACGCTGGTGAAGTCGTCGTCACCCAGACCGAGTGGAGTACCCCCTGTAGTAGGCTGTGGCGCGAATGGAATTTCGTACATGCCGTAATCCTGGTCGAAATAATAGGTGATCATCACGCTATCGCCAGCTGGCATCAGTTCAGGATCAAACAGGCCATTCAGTGAGTCAACTACACCAGGTCCCATCCACTCACCACCGCGGTAATTGGCAGTGAAAATGACAGAATCGCCAGTGTTACATAGAGCTGCAGATGGCGCCATGGCTGTTATGGGAGTAGCTCCTTCGGTAGTGAAGCTCACATCCAGAGAGTCATTGATCGGCTGTGGGTCACCGAGGTCTGCCCAGACCTGGAGGTCGTAGGTCGCACCCAGGTTGGAAAAGTCTCCTGTAGTGGCAAATACAAATATGCCAGAAGCTCCCGGGGGTAGGGTATCAGTGGCAGCCAGTACCAAAGAGTCCTCAACGATAGGGTTGCTGTCAATCTGGTATTTCATTGGCACGACAGCTGGACCGAATACCGTATCGGTACCCACATGGGTGATTTCTGCTGCGATGGCCTCGCTGGCAGTCAGGGAACATCCATCAACCGGATTCAAAATGGCTGTAACAGATACATCAACCGGGAAGAAATTGTTGAGGTTCAGGTTGTCGAGGTGGAAATCATAGTCGTGGTTTCCTACAGCAGTAGGTCCACTGGTTCCAAAGATGGCAACCTGAATCTCCTGACCTGCATAAGCACTCAGGTCCGCTACAAACGGAGTCAGTTCGGCTGGTGGCTCATTGGCTTCTGTAATGGCCAATACTTCAGTCCAGGTATCGCCACAGTCAGTGGAGACCATCACCAATACAGAGTCATCGCTACCCATGGAGTCAATTGCCATGTTGGTCCAACTGGTGACGGCGGCGTCAAACTGCAGTTGGGTATTGGCTGTTGCGATAACATTTGGACCTACAATCCAGCTATTCTGATTAGTAGTGTACAGGTTGTAGCGAATGGTAGTGGTTCCAAAGCCAGCAGTTTGGGTACCGCTTGGTCCAGCCCAATCACTAAACGCAAAGTTGCTAGGCCCAGCCTTGGTTCCATCAGCCTCAGTCCAGTTTGGATGGATCTGATTGAGGTTGCCCCCATTGTAAACTTCCATATCTGCAACTGGCAGTGGGAAGGCTACAGGTGGAGTAGAGGCAAGCTCTACTTCAAGGGTATCATTTGAAGTGTTGATGTCTCCCATTGCCGAGGCGGCAACTGTTACATCATACGTACCAGCGGTACTCATGTCGACAGTCTGAGAGAATGTGTGTGCTACCACTGCTCCCGTCGCGAATGCACCTGTAATGGTGTCAGCTACTACTGGTGTTCCATTAAACTCAAGATAGGCGTAAAGCTCGGTGGTAGGTGGGCCCAGGTTTACGATGTCGACAGAGATATCCTGTGTGGCAGTAAGGCCGCAGGACGAAGATGGGGAAGTAATCACATCAATAGCGGCATCCGTAAGCGTAGGATCCACCAGCTCCAGGTTGTCGATATGGAAGTCAGAGTCCGTAGGATCCTGTACAGCTCCATCGGTGGCATAAATACCTACCAGTACTTCAAGACCTGCATACGGTGTCAGGTCTACCATGTAGGAGGTGAGGGTTGCTCCAGGAGCATTACCAGCTCCAAAGCTCATCAGTGGGAACCAGGTTGTGCCACAGTCTGGTGAGATCATCACCTTGACAGAGTCATCGCTACCCAGGGTGCCTGGGTTGCCATTGGCAAATTCGGTGAGGGCTGCATCGAAGTGGAGTTCAATACCTGGTGTAATCTGAACCAGAGGACCGAGCAGCCATTCGTCGGCATCCCCAAATTGCCACAGGTTTATTTTTGCCGTATTGGACCCCAGTGCAGACTGCTGGGTCGTATTGGCACTGGCCCAGTTAGAGAAGCTAAAGTCCGATGGAACCCCTACACCGCCTGCTTCTGCCATATATGGGTACAGGGTACTCAGGTTAAATCCATCATAGTTGGTAAATCCTACCAGTGGGATGGGGAAACTTTGAGAGGCAAAGTTGAAAATGGTGGTGGAAAGCGTATCGTCACCAGGGTTTGAATCCCCGGGAGTTGAAGCCGAAAACCGAATCTCGTGGTTTCCAGCAGCAGAGAGATCCGCTGGCTGAGAGAACACATGAGAAGCCATGCCACCAGCAGGGAACAGGCCAGTAACAGTATCACTCACGATAGGTACACCATCGACTTCCAGGAACAGGTGTACTTCATTTGCATCAGGGCCAAAGTTCTGATAGGCAACTTCTACAGCTGTCGTGCTGGTAAGTCCACAACCTGTAAGGGGAGAGACCAGGCTATCAGCTCCTACGTTAAGTGGGGCAGGAGTAATTGAGAGGGTGTAGTCCCCAAAGTCCGTACTGCCATAGCCGTCCACGACGATGTAATAGGTATTACCCGCCGTCAGGAAGGCCCCTGTAATCTCCGAGATCCAGTTATTGCTAAAAAGGGGAGGGTTGCTACACTCGTCATCGCCACAGGCGATCATGTTCCCTCCTGTTCCTGAAGCAGGACAGGCATTTTCGTAAATAAACATGCGGGTGTCATAGTTGGTCGTACCGCCACATAGTGAGAGGTCAACCGACATGTTGACAGTTGGGGTGAACTGATAAACCAGGTCCTGGCCGCCAGTTGGGGAGCCAAATGGGGAACATGATTCATCATAATCATTAACTGCTGACGAGGTGTTACCGTTGTCGGTATAGGGCAAGCCTGGGATGAGGGTAGCAGTGCTACAGTCCTCTCCGCCTTGCGCCCAAACACCTGTGCTGGCCAATAGCAACAATGCCAGCAGAAGGGAAGGGAAAAATTTTCGCATCTGGTATAGGTTGTTAAGGATGTGAAACAAGCCCCTAATATAGGATTTTAGTCGTGGGAATTTATTTGCCCTGCCAAAATTTTGTATCTGAGAACTTCCCTGTTTACTCCCATTCTCCCCTGTTGGGTATGTCGCTCAATTGATAGTTTCCCGGTTGGCTTTTTGTTAAATTTGTGCCTTGAAAATTAAATTTCGATAGTCAATGAGCTTTTTTGATAACATGTTCTCCTCAAATCCTGAAGGTAGTGCAGTTGGATGGAAGGAACTGACCGATACCCGTCAGCTGGATGAACTCATGGAGCGGTCTCATGAAGTACCTGTGGCAATATTTAAGCACAGTATCCGCTGTGGGATCAGTGCAATGGTCAAAGCCCAGTTGGAAGCGGACTGGGACCTGAATGCGGAAGAGGTAGAAATGTACTACCTGGATCTGATCCGGTTTCGCGATGTCTCCAATCTGATTGTTGAAAAACTGGGGGTTTGGCATCAGTCTCCTCAGCTGATTCTCATTCGGAATGGCGAGGCGACCTACCATGCCTCACACCAGTCCATCCGTGTTTCCAAACTGCGAAGTTCACTTGCTGCCTAGTGGATTGGATTCGACATCCTGTACCCGTCGAAGATTCCGCGAAGCGGGGAGTGATAACCGAAGCATCTCATCAGCAATTTCCCGCTCTGCGGGAAAAGTGTTGCTGCCAAGCATTTTATACGGATTACGACTTGCGAATGGCCCCTTAATTAACTCCGCAGACAATAGAAGTGCCGGATACATTTAAATCCCAATAATCGCCCTTTTCCTGGTTGGGAAAGGGCGATTGTCTTTCTGATTAACCGCTGAGGTCTTGTTATGGGGTTGCCAGTACCACTTCAGCATTTTCTTCATTCATCGCGATGTAGGAGATAGGCTCTTCATGGCAAATGCTATCAGGAAGGTGCATCATCAGGTGGTCAACCTGTAACATGGAGGCCAACGCCAGTTGAGAATAGTTTTGAGAAGCATTCTTGAAACCAGCGGCTTCGGTACTCCAGACTTTCTGCATGAGTGGAATGCCGCCTTCAGTTGGCTGAATTTTTTGCAGCACAGCGGCCACATTTCCGGGGCCAGCATGGTAAGCGTGTAGCACCAGCAAGCGAAACCATAAGTCGGTTTCGTCAAATTCCAGCTGGAAGCTCTTGAGGTAATTGCGTACTGGACGTACCCCTCGACGCTGGATATGCCGGGCCGCCGCCGCCGCAGATTTGATAAAATCTTCCCGTTCGTCAAGCGTGTCATTGACCACCAGTCCCTGCTCCCTTGCTACCTCACTCATGAGCTGAAATGACCCGTAGGCACCTACCGGGGAACGATGCAGTGCCCCAGGGCTCTCGATCAGCAGGATTGCCTGAGCATACCAGGGGTCTACCCCTTCGTTTTGGAATATCTCAATGGCCTGTCCGATCGTAGGCAGTACCCGGTTAAACTGATAGTAATGGTTTTTACCTGCGGTAATGTAGATCGTCTCGCCTTCAATTTCGTGCAGCTGACGAAGGCTGTCCCGGTACTTGCTCTGCTCTCCTTCTTCCATGACATCCCATTGCCACGTGGGCATCTTGGCAAGTACTTCTCGGTTTCCGGATCGGCTGACGAGACAGGTGTCCTTGGGGAGTATCATGATTTGACGCCAAAACATCATTTGGGGGAGTGTATCCCATCGCTGAAGGTACAGCGTGGAGTCAAAGAGAACCTGGATGCATCCCAGTGCATCCCTCGACGAAATGGCTACTTCATAGGTGGCAGTCCACATCGTATCGAGTTCTGCCTGCGAATACTCCCGGCCATTCACTTTGAATGCGGTTACACTATCATTGTTAAATACCCGTAGGGAAACTCCGGATAACTGAGATTCGTCAGGCCCGGGGCCTGGAGCACGTATCGCCCCTATGGAGCCGGGCATGGCTGCTTTGGCCAGCTGTTGCCGGATGGGCATCAGGGCCAGGAAAGTGAGTATAGCACTAATACCAATGAGGAGGTATTTACGCCAGCCTTTAAGCCACACGCCAGGGGAGGTCAGTGTATTAAAAGACATATATGATGGATCTGGATTTGGATCACTACAAAATACGGGCAAATCCCAGACCATTTTTGCTTTACAAACCCGGCGGTTATTACTTGTGTGTGAATGCTTCGATTTTCCGACCAAACAGTATTCGATGGCATTGGGCTGAAATTCGTCCTGAAAGGGGGAGAATTTGCATGGCTTTCATCCACAAAGTCCGGTAGCGCCCCCTTACTGGTGGTTTATCCAAACGAAAGGCGGCCATTTGTCTGCGTATTTTGGGATACGGAAAGTTGCATTGGGGTAAAAAGAACGTCTCGATAATGTTGAGACTACCGTGGATCTTGGCTCCGTAAGCTCTTCTGGATTGATAAAAAGCGAAATTGGCGCTGGTTCTAATTTTGTTGAGAAAAGACTTCCCGTCACGGGGGAGTTGACAAACCACGAGTGGTTTTAGAAAAGCAATGAGTCAATTTAACTGGACTTTATGCATTTTTTTAATGAGAAAAATCCCCACACAGGGTCTGGAAACCACATTTTAGAATTAATCAACCTCAGGGTTTCAGGCTGATGTTGATTAAATCGGAGTCCAGGGCAGATACCACTGGGCGTCAGAGACGCTGCAACAGTACGTTTCGCTTCAGAGAAGCTCACGAGCGAAACCGCTATAGCGGGTCTAAACAGTTTTCCGTCCATAAGGACGGGCTGGTTAGAGCCTGTGCTGAACATCGTGAAGTACCTAGAGCCGATACCCACCGTCTTCTAGTCTCTGACTTCTGCCATGCCATAGCGCTTGGAAATGAGTGCCATTTTGGATAAAGTCCAGTTTGAAATTAGTCAATTTCCTGTCCATCAATACTTTAAACTCCCAACTCCCAACTCCCAACTCCCAACTCCCAACTCCCAACTCCCAACTCCTCCCACAAAGTAGGTGAACAAAAAACCAGCATCCCCGATTGAATTATCAGAGTGCTGGTTGCTGTTTTGTCAGCGAGTAGTGAAAATACCTCAAATGGTTACGCCGCCATCCACGCTGAGTACGTGGCCATTGACAAAAGAAGCTTCCTCTGACGCAAGCCACAGGTAAGCATTGGCGATTTCTTCAGGCTGCCCAAAGCGGCCCAGGGGTGTTTTGCCCTCGATCATGTCGATGACCTTTTGGGGGATGGTATCTACCATCTCAGTGGCGATGAATCCAGGAGCTATGGCATTGGAAGTGATGCCCTTTCGGCCCAGTTCCCGGGCCCATACCTTGGTCATTCCGATGACACCAGCCTTCGTGGCGACATAGTTTGTCTGGCCAAAGTTCCCATAAATCCCCACTACGGACGATGCATTCACGATGCGGCCATAGCCTTTCTCAACCATGTAGGGTGACACAGCACTGGTGCAGTAGAAAACCCCCGAAAGGTTCACATCGATGACCTGCTGCCATTGATCCTCAGTCATTTTTTTGAGGGTAGAATCGCGGGTGATACCGGCATTGTTAATCAGAATATCGATTTGACCGTAGGTATCGTTTACCTCTTTCGCAGCTGACTTTACACCATCGAAATTCGTGGTGTTGACCTGCATGAAGTAAGCCTCTTGTCCCAAGTCAATGATCTCCTGTGCGGTCTGCAGGCCCAGTTCTTCGTTCATGTCCCAGATCACCACTTTGGCACCCTCTTCGGCAAATTTTACAGCGGTCGCTTTTCCAATGCCACGGGCTCCACCGGTGATGATGGCTACCCTGTTGTCTAATCTTTTCATTATCGGTCAGGTTTAGTTTTGTGTTTCCACGATAATAACTCCATCCAGGGGGGGCGCCAAACAGCGCCTTTTCAAAAAGGATGGTTGACTTTGTCCCTGATTCATCCTGGGTGTGGAGGTAAGTGTTTGATTGACAGTTGGTTGTGGTGGGGTTGGCTTGGGGTTGACTTTAGGCTAACGCCCGTAAGGTTTTTGCCTTGGTAAGCCACTGGACATTGCTTAATTTGCGGTATTAGCAGAGTAGGAATGATGGGTGGATATGACTCTTTATCTATTGATGACCTTCCTATTTCTGCTATGAAAAAACGGAGTGTAATCACGAAGTACGAATCACGAATTATTTCCCCGAAATGATCGCAAACGACCAAACTACCTCGCACAAGAAAACAGCTCACAGATACGAGCCTGCTGATTATTACCAACTGGACGAACTGCTCAGCGAAGAGCACCGCATGATACGCGACAGCGTGCGGGACTGGCTCAATGAGCACATCAGCCCCTATATCAATGACTGGGCGCAGAACAATGAGTGTCCTACCCACCTGGTAAAGCAGATGGGCGAAATGGGCCTCTTTGGTCCCTCACTCCCGGAAGAGTATGGTTGCCCTGGCCTCGATGACATGGCTTATGGCCTTATCATGCAGGAAATCGAGCGGGTAGACTCTGGAATTCGTTCCATGTGCTCTGTTCAGGGTTCGCTGGTGATGTATCCGATCTACAAGTACGGCAGCGAGGAGCAAAAACATAAGTACCTGCCCAAACTCGCCAGCGGAGAGATGATGGGCTGCTTTGGGCTGACCGAGCCGGATCATGGCTCCAATCCGGGGGGGATGACCACCAACTTCAGGGACATGGGCGACCATTACCTCCTCAACGGTGCCAAGACCTGGATTTCCAATTCGCCCTTTGCTGACATCGCCGTGGTGTGGGCCAAAAATGAAGAAGGCCGCATTCATGGGATGATCGTCGAGCGCGGGATGGAAGGCTTTACTACTCCGAAAATCGAGAACAAATGGTCGCTCCGGGCCAGTGATACAGGGGAACTGGTTTTTGAAGATGTAAAAGTTCCGAAGGAGAATCTCCTGCCCGGCATCAGCGGACTGCGCGGCCCGCTTGGCTGCCTGGACAAAGCCCGTTACGGCATCGCATGGGGAGCTATGGGAGCCGCGATGGACTGCTACTCCACGGCACTGATCTACTCCAAAGAGCGGGAACAATTCGGTAAGCCGATTGGAGGCTTTCAGCTCCAGCAAAAGAAGCTGGCCGAAATGCTGACCGAGATCACCAAGATGCAGATGATGACCTGGCGACTGGGGACCCTGATGACTGAAGGGCGTGCTACTACGGCTCAGATCTCCATGGCCAAGCGCAACAACGTCGCCTCCGCACTGGAAATCGCGCGCGAAGCCCGTCAGATGCTAGGTGGCATGGGCATCACCGGGGATTATCCCATCATGCGCCACATGATGAACCTTGAGTCTGTGGTCACTTATGAAGGAACTCACGACATCCACCTGTTGATCACCGGATATGATGTAACAGGACTGTCGGCCTTTCGGTAGGCGACCAGGTGTAGGGGTTCAGGTATGGAGTATATGGAGGTATGGAGTATATGGGGAAAAACTCCATACCCTCCATACCCTATTCCCTTTCCAGGTACTGCTGGTACAGGATGGGGAAAACTTCAGTATTAGCCTGGTAGATGCGCTGAAATGTGGGAATGAAGGTGCCTGGTTCGAGATGTAACGGATCTACCTCCCAACTGTAGTCACGTTTCAGAATGCTCAGGGCAATGTCCAAACGGTAGCAGGAGAAGGGACGTAGCTCCTGTTCACTCCCTGCTCCGAAGAAGTATCCATCCTCCAGGAGTAATTCTTCCCCCACTTCCTGGGTATTGAGGACACCAAATCCCAATGTCCGATCAAAACTTCTATCTGCCGGATTGGCTCGATAAATATAGTAGAGTCGATCGCTATTCAGGTCTGGTAACAGCCGGATGGTTTTCCAGGTGGAAGTCATATTGCCCTGTGGATCATAGTTCTGTCCGTTGTACTCATAGATCCGTTTGCGTTTACGCCATTTAAACTGTCCCAGCGCGAGCTGAAGTGGAGAATCTCCCTCCGGATGGAATACCTCCAGCCATTTTCCCTCGAGGCTCATCATATCGTCCTCGTCTGCCGCCGCTGCATAATATGAATTGGCCATGGCATCCTGAAGATACTCTATCTGATCCCAGAGTAGGTTGTTTTCGGCTTCCAACTGGGCCATGGTGTCCTCATGGGTAAGAGACTCGGAAAGCAGGTCCTCCATTACGAGGCTGTCGATAAAGACCAGCAGGCGATTCATCCAGTCGTCAAAAGCAGTTTTACTTTCTCTGTGAGGGAGTATGCCTCTGATTTTATCACGTTCCCAGGTGCGGTACTGGATAGAGAGATTGAGAATGGTCTGAAACTTTTGGGTATTGGGTTCCAGTTTGCTTTGCAAGGTTCGCAGGGCATCAAAAGGATGATCTTCGAGGAGTTGCTGTTGTACCTCTTTTTTAAGCTGTTCTATGGTCATACCAGAGTTTGAAGTCAGTGGAGGTAAATTATGTCATTTGTAGACCGATGGCAATTCGATTGGGGGAAAACTTCGCGAGACAGAACTAAGTGCGTAGCAAAACGTTTCTCGGCAAGCTGAATTCAGCATACGAGGTACCCCTTGATCAGGATTGCCCGAATCAGCCTCTATACTTGCCGGGGGCTTTTGCCATTGATGTGAATAAAACGCGGAAATGCGCTAATTCTGCGGCAAACTGTTTCGAAACATGGTTGCAAGTTTGCCCGGGGAATTGCTACCTTTCAATAATAGTTTAGACTACACTCACCAATCCTACTACTCATATGGATCAACTAGCAAATCGAAATCGACTGTTTTTAGCCAGTTGTGTCGCCTTGACCGTGACAGCGATGACCTTTGCCATTCGGGCGGGTATCCTGACGGAGCTAAGCGAAGCATTTGGCCTGAATGATACCCAGCTTGGCTGGATCAATGCCATGGGATTCCTGGGCTTTCCAGTTGCCACCATGATCGGAGGCCCGCTTTACAATACCCTGGGACCCAAGAAGTTTCTGTGGGTGGCTTTTGTCGGTCATGTCCTGGGACTCGTCCTCACCATGACTGCAGGTGGATTCTACGGCCTGCTGATTAGCACATTTTTGATTGGATTTGCCAATGGATCCGTGGAGGCAGCCTGTAATCCGATGATTGCAGATATGTTTCCTGATAATAAGACTACCATGCTGAATCGATTCCACGTATGGTTCCCTGGTGGTATCGTGATCGGTAGCCTGGTGGTCATTGCGATGGAAGCAATGGGACTTGGCTGGCAGGCTCAGATCGGCATCATGCTGATTCCGACTGCCTTCTACGCCTTCCTGATCTTCGGCCAGGAATTTCCCCCATTGGTTAGCAACGATGGATTTGACTTCAAGAAACTTTTCCCCCCCATTTACCTGACCATCGTCATCGCCTTGGTCCTGGTTGCAGCGTCAGACCTGACCCTGTATAACTGGGTGGGCAGTGAAATTGGCCTTTACATCAAGGGCGGATTGCTCGTATTGGTTGCCGTATTGGTGTACATCAAATTTGGCGCACTCTATGCGGTGTTTGCCTTTGCGATGTCCCTGACCGCTACCTCGGAGCTTGGTACCCAGCAGTGGGTGGAGCGAATTCTCGGTAACGCTGGTGCTCACCCCATGGTGGTGTTGATTCTGGTAACGGGACTGATGGCCGCCGGACGATTCTTCGGGGGACCGCTGATTCATCGCTTCAAGCCGATCGGGGTGCTGTTTGGCTCCTCTATTGTAGCCGCTGTCGGACTTTACCTCATGAGCATGGCTACCGGCCCCATGGTGTACGTTTCGGCGATTCTGTTTGCCGTCGGGGTGATGTACTTCTGGCCCACGATGCTGGGTTCTGTCGCAGAGTATACCCCACAAACTGGTGCATTGGGCCTATCCTTTATGGGAGGGGTAGGAATGTTTGCGGTGTCCATGTGGCAGCCGGTTATCGGTGGCTGGCTGGATCAGGAGCGCGCAGCAGCGCTCGCAGAAGGAGTAAGTGCCGAAGCCGCAGAACTGGCCGCTGGTCAGGCAGCACTGGATAACATCGCGATTTTCCCCATTGTGTTGATCGTGATTTTTGCGGGGCTGTTCTTCTACCTTCGCAACCGGAAGGAAGGCGAGCCTGAAGCGGCCAAAGTAGCCTGAACTGGCAGGTAATGACAGGTGCGGTGCAGGGCCCTTTGGCTTTGCACCGCATTTCTTTTTGGTGCACCTTCGGGTGCATTTTCCGTATAAGGTCACCTATGGCAGAATTATCCTCACAAGATTACCTGAATCAGGGCAAAAAAGCCTTCGAAGGGCGTGATTTCCAGGAAGCTCACCGTTTGTTTAGCCTGGCCATTTTTCAGATGGAAGAAAACAAGGGAGAGTTGGGGCTTCCTGAAACCAAAGTGGCAGAGGCCTATGTGTTGCGGGCATCGGCGTTGTGGCGCGACGATGAGGCCGCTACCTTTCAGGACACCGATGTGTTTCATCAGGTGCTCAATGATTTTGAGCAGGCACTGGACATGCAACCGAGAAACGCGGCCCTGCTCAACCTTAGGGGGCGTTTATACATGGGCTGCGAATTTGAAGATCATAGAGCACGTGCCAGGGAGGATTTTCAGGCTGCACTTGAGATCCTACCGGACGATCTTGAAACCCTGCGAAACCTGGCTGAAGTGCTGGCGCGGATGGAGTCTCATGAAGAGGCCGCAGACTACCTGACCAAAGCCATTGATCTGGGCAACCATGACCCCGAACTGTATCTCCGTCGTGGGGTGGCATTCTTCAAGAAGCGTCCTCCTGAGTTCAAGGCCGCAGCAGCTGACTTCGGGCAGGCTGAAAACCTGGCACCTGAAGTCGATGAAACCTATATCTGGAGGGCTCAGTGCTTCCAGGAAATGGGAGAAGTTCGCCTGGCCGTAGAGGAATATGACAAGCTGATTTCCTTTTCCCCCAAAGCGGAATATCTGGTGGACCGGGGCGTCATCAAGCTGGAACTAAGTGAAGACGAGGCACTTGCAGACTTTGACGAAGCCCTGGAGTTGGAGCCACATCCATTGGCCTATAACAACCGGGCGGGGCTGCTGAGGATGCGTGGAGAACTGGAAGAGGCTGAGCAGGATGCGAAGGAAGCCCTGCGCATAGCACCGGAATATACCGTGGCGCAGGCTACTCTGGCAGAAATATATGCCGATATGGGCGACCGGAGCCAAATGCTGCATCACCTGGATATCGCGCTTGATACCTATTACGATGACGTAGTCGATGTCATGAGCGAGCCAGCTTTTGCCCCTTACCTCAACGACCCCGGGTTTCTGGCGTTGATTCAGAAAAGTCGGAATTAGCAGAGGAAATTCAATTGTGCAGGCTGCAATAGGCAGATGCTTTTGCTGTTGTGGCGGTCGTGGCGCCTGCCAATCCTGCTATCCCTTTTTCACAAACTCGGACTTCAGCCCCATGGCGCCAAAGCCAGGAATCCTGCAGTCGATGTTGTGGTCGCCTTCCACAAGGCGGATGTTTTTGACTTTGGTGCCGGCTTTTACGGGGCCAGAGGCTCCCTTGACAGGTAGGTCCTTGACTACGATGACGGTGTCGCCATCCTGTAGCTCGTTGCCATTGGCATCCTTGACGATGAGGACCTCCTCCTCGACTTCCAGTTCGGCAGGATTCCACTCGTGGCCGCACTCTGGGCAGGCAAATAGCTCAGTACCTGTGGAGTAGCCATATGGCGACTCGCATTGGGGACAGGGTTGCATTTCGTCTGACATGGCGGCAAATATAGGGGAAGGTTTGGAGTATGGCTGTTTAAGGATCAAAGTTTTCCATAGCCCTCGCAGCAATTCTAATTTGCCTCAAAACCATCCTCTTCGCTTTCTCAGGCTTTTGTCCTTCTCCTTTTGGGTGAGGAACTCATCGAGCTTTCCAAGGATTTCTTCAAACGTCAGGCCTCGCAGCCCATCACCATCATCAGAATGCTTTTCCAGCAGGGCAATGATCCGGCTTTGGAAGTGGATGAGTTTGTTGGCTGTTAGCTCGTTTCCCCGGCCTTGTTCCCGCCATTCTTTGAGAAAAGCCTGCCAGTCATCGTTTTCGGCACCGATGATCACAACGGGCTCTCCAGGAAAGCAGGGCCCCTCATTCATGTAAAGAATGGTTCCCGCAACTGTGCTCTCCAGATCCGCAGTTGCGATGTCAAACTCTACCTCTGCGATTAACTCGCCAGAGGAGACCTGATCTCCGACAGTTTTATGGGTTTTACTGATCTGCCCTTTTTCTGAAGGCCCGAATAGCGGGGGTAATTCAATGAGTTCCAAGAGATATAAGCTGGTTGAATTGTGGTGAGATATGGATAGGTGGATACTTTAGGAAAAATTCTTGCTGGTAAGGGTACAGACAGGAAAACCTTTCCTGTATCAAAAATGGCAGCCACATTCGAAATACTCGCCATAATAAATTGGGTGGAAAAGAATCGTATCCCCAAGAGAGAGTCGATTACCTAATATCAAAACATTAGGCTCACTTAGACGGGTTACCAAGATGGAATAGGATCGAAAAATCGAATCCTCATCAAAATAACCTTTATCAAGTAGGGTCCCCTTTAGATAAAGTATTACCGTATCATGTCCTTGTTCAATGTATACACTCCGACCTAAATGTGTAGAAAACTCCAAACTGTCCAGATGATCACCCTGGATTGGAATAGAAGCAAATAGGGTGTCCCCTATTTCACATATTGAATCAGTTTTCGCTATCATTGCTTTATTTATCTCCAACCACTTATAACGCTCATAGGCACCATATCTACCATGAAACTTCAATCGATCAATAAGCTCGTTTGATTCCATATAGTACTGTAGTGAGATTGATAAGAAGATAGCTTTTTCACTAGTTGACGTAAACCCTAAAGAATCAAGGTAGCTCACGATATTTTGGTCAAAATCTTCCTCCTGAATTTTTCTTTCGAAATCCATCTTGAGACTTTCGATTGCAGAAAAATATGTATTGTACTCCTGAGAGTATAACCCCTTTCTCTCAGAAGGACTTAACATTGATTCGGACTTTTCTAGATAGCCTTGAAGAAAATGCTCCTTCTTTTCGCCACAAGAAGCTAATATTCCTGCAGCCAGAATAAGTAAGACTGGTATGGTATAAGCCAGGGTGTTCAATCTGTTCATAGATTCTTCCTGCGTTTTGGGTCAACAAAACAGGGAACTTCTTTTCTTCTCCGCGCCTCCGCGTGAGACTTCATCTTCTTTTTTAAACCCTATAAGCATGAAGAAAACGCAGGATGTAAGAGGGGTACAAAACTGAACAGTCTATGGTATAGGCTTTCATTTCCCTCTGTCGCGAAAATATTCCCTCAGCCCTCCAAAATCATCTTCCGGATCAGCGATACCTGCCCAAGGTGATAGTATGTGTGCTCGATGACGCCCTCGATGTTGCGGCGGTAATCGCCGTACTTCGGATCAACAAATGGTTCAGCCAGTTTCGAGTCGGACATCTTCCCAACCGCCTCTACAAACTGCTCCGCGTTTGACAGAAACTCGTGCACCAGCTGTTGCCAGTCCTCTTCCGACTCGATAGGCGGCAGGTCAAAGCTGTATTTGTCCCGGATTTTTAGGTCGCCCCCGTTGAAGACATTCAGGATGCCAGCCAGGTAGTAGTTGATGTGAAAGGTCAACCTGGCAATGGTGTTCAGGCTGCCGACCTGTTGCGTTGCCTGCTGCCAGCTTACCTGCGAGATTTGGTCCTGAAAGTTGGTGTTGGCGATCCAGCGCCCGTCCAGCAGGACTTCTTTCAGCCGTTTTGAAAGGTCATTCTCCATTGGTCATGGTTTATTTTTCATGGATCAATGTTCAATATCCAATATTCAATGAACATTGATCACTGATCACTGATCACTGATCAAGGCCTAATGCCCAATGCATTGCAATAGCCCTCATTCGGGAAGCAGTTTTCGAATTTGCTGTTTTCTACAAACTGGTTGAGGATGGCGGTGATTTCTCCGGCAGAAATGCCTTCCAGGCTGTCTTTCAGGGCTCTGATTTCCCCGAATGAACTCCGGTCGCTTTCCGCATAGGCAACGAACGCATCGTAGCCTTTGGGTTTGTTGAAATTCATCGGACCACGGGTATTGTCCATCTTTTTGTAAGGCCAAAAGGTCCAGTGAATGTCATGCTGGTCGAGCAATTCCCGGAATTGCTGCACCCACTCGTCCTCATTTTCCCCACTTTCACCCATCAGGATGGGCACGTTGTGCTTCTCACGAAAGTCCAGGTATTCCTGGATCTGCTCCTGCTCTGGCGGCATCCAGTATTTGTGAAAGGTGTAGGCCAGTTGGTCATCGAAAGGAGCCGAGAAAACCGAAAAATTGGTCTCCCATTGGGCGCCTCCGATGAAGACGATGTGGTTGGGATCGACCTCGCGAATGGCCTTGGTGATGCGCTTGTACAGCGGTTCCAGGTACTGGTTCAGGCTGTCGTCTTCAAAGTAATGCGCAATCGGTTCGTTGAGCAGGTTGTAGCCGATCACGGTGGGGTTATTGGCGTACCGCCGGGCAATGTCCTGCCAGATGTCGCAGGTTTGCTGCTTCATGCCCTCGTCCACCATGAGCCAGGGATACCCATCGCTGTTGTCGATGTTGTCGCCAGTCTGACCACCGGGAGCGCCGTGCATGTCGAGCAGGACATAGATGTCGTGCCTGCTGGACCAGCTGATGGCGCTGTCGAGGTACTGGTAGCCGTGCATATTGCGGCCCAGGAAGTCGTCGTCGGTCAGTAACCGATAGTCAAACGGCAGGCGGATGAGGTTGACCCCGGACTCTGCCAGCCACTTGATGTCGGGCTCTGTGATGTAGTGTTCCAGGTAGGCGTCCCAGAATGCGGCCGTGGCGCTGTTGCCGATCAGTTCGCGGATGGCCTGATCGATCTTGCGGGGAGAATTGACGCTCTGGAGCTTGAACATGTAGCCCTCAGGCAGGAGCCAATTGCCGAGGTTGACGCCCGTAAGGTGCAGCTTGTCGCCCTCCGCGGAGTAAATATCCCGGCCTTCGACGTAGGCAAATTCACGTTTTTCCTGATCGCAGGAACTGCCAACAAGTAGTACAAGGAGCCAAATCCAGATGTGGGACTTCATAGTGGGGATTGTTTCTATCCGAAGTTAAGGAATGTTCGGAATAGCTGTTCTATTTTTTCGAATCCCTTTTAAGGAACGCGGACGAAATAGATGTGTATTATTGGGCAGAGATTTTTCGTGAAGACAAGGAAGGAAAACCGAGCATAGTGGATTATGCGAGGCTTTTTCTGACGCAGGATTCGCGGAAAAGATCAACCAGGAATGTGAAGTTATTTTGGCCGCTTTTCTAAGCGTAGGGTTCGGTTTTATTTGGCGAAAAAGCGGTTTGATCAGGCGTTAAATTGCTAACCTCACGCAGATGATCAGCCCGGATGGTTTTTACTTTGTATTGCAAAGTAGTTTTTTCGTTATTTGGGGAAATGATTCCATTATGACAGTAGCAAACAGAAGACTCGCCCTCATCCTGCTCGCTGTGCCGAGCCTCCTGCTCATCCCATTCATCGCCATGCAGTTCTCCAGCGAAGTAAACTGGTCACTGGCTGACTTCCTGATTATGGGAGGCCTGCTGCTTGGTGTGGGACTGACGATTGAGCTGGTACTGAGAAATGTGAAGAAAGCACCACGCAGGATCTGGTTCATCCTGGGGATTGTGGCCCTATTCCTGCTTGTCTGGGCCGAACTGGCCGTAGGGATCTTTGGGTCCCCATTTGCGGGGAGCTAGGGGAGAAATTGGAAATTGGAATCAGCCGAGTGGCTTACCTGTTTTGGGAATAGTGTTTTCCAGTTGAGCAGAGTGAGTCGGTCTAATTGCTTGATTTATAGCGACTTTAAGTCGTGTATTTTTAATACTATCGCTTTCGGAACGAAGTTCTAGAACAGCATAAAATATACTAATCGAATGATTGCGTGTATTTACTTCAAACAGCCTCTAAACCTGGAACTTCGAACTTATTCCACTACTCATCCCTCAACGCCTCAATGGGTCGTATCCGTGCGGCCCGCATAGCAGGCACCAGACCTGCCAGGCTACCGGCTATCACCAGCAGGATCATCGCAGAGATCGCCACATTGAGGTTGATCTCAGGATTGGCAAATATCTCGACTGCATTGGTCATGGCGTCGCTGAGCAGGTTGATGATGCCCACTCCCAGCAGAAGGCCTATATATCCCGCCACGGTGGTGATGAAGATCGATTCCTGCATGATGAGGCTAATGATTGAGCCGGGAGTAGCCCCGATGGCCTTACGTACCCCAAATTCCTTGGTGCGTTCCTTGACCACGATGACCATGATGTTGCTCACGCCGATGATCCCAGCCAGGATGGTGCCACTGGCAATGAACCAAACGAAAATCCGGATGCCCCCCATGATGTTGGTGAACTGCTGAAACTGCACCACGTTGTTGCGGATGCGCAGAGCGGCTGGGTCATTCGCGTCAAATTTCTTTCGCTGGGCCAGCAACTGGGTGACTTCCTCCTGTATGGCTTCGCTTTCTGCTGGAGTGGCATCCCCCACGGTGAACATCACCTGGTTGACAAATCGACTACCCCCAAATGCCGTCATCGCAGTTGTGATCGGCAGGTAAATGACTTCTTCTTCTCGTTCGGATTCTTCTCCATAAACCCCTACGATCAAAAAAGAAACACCATTCACTTCCAGTGATTTGCCAATGGGGTCTTCTCCTTCAAACAGTTCCTCGATGGTGCGGCGTCCGACCAGGGCGACTTTTCGCCTGAGATCGAGGTCAGGCTGGTTGAGGTACCTGCCCGAAACCATGTAGGTATTTTCTACCGTTTGGTGTCCAGGGTGAACGCAGCGTACGCTGTAGCTGGTGGTTTCATTGTTGTAGGTAACCGAGACGGTTCCGGGGATATAAAAACGGGCGGTGATGGCCTCTCCTTTAGGCATGCGTCGCTTTAACTCCTCGTAGTCATCGACGGTAAGTCGGATGTTTCGCCCTTCCTGAAAACCCTCGTAAGGAAGGCTGGTCTGGCCATTACGGATCCAGATGCTGTTAATGGCATCTCCCTCAAATTCCTGGCGAATGCCATTTTCCAACCCCTGACCTAGTCCGAGTAGTGTTACCAGCATGAGAATTCCCCATCCAACACTAAAGCTGGTCAGAAAGCTCCGCAGCGGATTTTTGCGGATGGTGATCAGGATTTCCTGCCATTTGTCGATGTCAAACATAAGTGTCTAGTCAGCGTTTGGGGGACATTGGAAAGATCCGAAGTGAGAAGTCAGATCGGCCTGCGGCCTGTCAGAGGTGAGAGCATGTTTTCCTGTTTCGCTTTCCTGAGCGAAACGAATTCCCGCTATCGGGATCGCTGCGAAGTGGTCTCACAGCGAAGCGGTCTTTTTCCTTTCATCGGACTCGATGCGTCCATCCTTCAGGTGAATGATGCGTTCGGTCATCTCGGCGATATCATGCTCGTGGGTGACGATCACCACCGTTATTCCCTCCTGATGAATGGATTGCAGGAGGTCCATGACTTCATGCGAGGTCTGGGTATCCAGTGCACCGGTTGGTTCGTCGGCGAGGATGACCTTGGGCTGAGAAATCAGGGCACGGGCAATAGCTACACGCTGTTTTTGCCCACCAGAAAGTTCATTGGGCATATGGTCGGCCCAGGGACCAAGGCCGACTTTCTCCAAATACTCCAGGGCTAGCTCGTTGCGCCGCGTGCGGGATACCTTCTGGTAGTACAGCGGTAGGGCCACGTTTTCCATGGCATTCTTAAACGAAATCAAATTAAACGACTGGAATACGAAGCCCAGCATTCGGTTTCGATAGACGGCCGCTTTGGTCTCGGATAGGTTGCGAATCAGGGTGCCGTCCAGGTGGTAGCTCCCTTCGTCGTATTCGTCCAGTATGCCCAGGACGTTGAGAAGGGTGGATTTTCCCGAGCCCGAAGAACCCATGATGGAGACCATTTCCCCATCCTCTATGGTCAGGTCAATACCTTTTAACACGTGAAGAGATTGGGTACCGGTGTGGTATGATTTATTAATATTCTGGAGTTGCAGCATAATCAGGGATACGTCCCGAGGGAGGGCTGGTTGGATAATTGGTCGAGTGCTGATAGGCAGATATCGAAACAGATCGAAGCCTTTCTCCGAAATTAGCGATTTCCGTTAAAGCTCAAAATAAACGACCCGGGATGTTTGGTATTCGTTTAAAAGTCTCTGGGGGAATATTGCGAAAAAGGATCAAGCGCCATCCCGCAAAAAGCTGAAGGATGGACCTGCGATTGGCAAGTCCATCCTCCTGTGTCAGATCCTGGATACTGGCTATTGCGTACAGGCTATCATTCAAAGCCCCAGCTCTCGTTTGCGATCGCGTAGTAGCTCTGCCACATTGATCTCATCACCAGGCTTGATGGATTCATCTACCACGAGCAGGACATATCGCCGATTTCCTTCTTTGAAAAAGATTTCCTGCCCGATTTTAAGGCTAACTCCGCTGTTGGAAAATGGAGACAGGTTGGGGTTCATCACAGTGGGAATGATGAGCGGGATCGATTGAGCGCTTTTATTTTGTAGCGTGAAGTTGATGTAGGTGTCCTCATTTGCCGGAGGTGCTGGAGTGTTTTCGGTCAAATTCAGGCGCAGACCGGCTGCTGCATCGCCTTCATTTACAAGAATAAGCTGATTATTTGCCTCCACCTTTACGGTTGCGCGACCTCGTGGCCCCAACCCAAATCCACGAACCTGTTCGCCGGTTTCCTTGGAAACCACCCGAACTGTAAGGTTCTCTCTGGAGCGATTGGCAATCCGGGCGTCATAGTCCTCAAGGTCGGGATAATCCACCTCTACACTTTGGTTGGCGGGAACTGACAGGTTCAGGTCCTGGCCCTGAGAGAGCCCAAATCCCAATCCCAAAAGGGCAAAAAACAAAAAGCTGGCTTTGAATAATGACATGAATTCGTAGGGTTAAAGGTGAAACATGTGATCTTCTAACCAGGAAAGGTGGGTTTTGATAGATTTAAAATTGCGAAAGTGTGGTTTATACGGTTTGCTACGAAATAGAGGATTGGCTAGTGCTCTGTCAAATCCCCAATGATGGGTGATCGCTGCATCTTTTTCCGCATC
>CAYFIR010000039.1:0-46795 GCA_964343195.1 uncultured Bacteroidia bacterium
TCCGTACCTTCGGATTGCTATGAGCATCCCCCGCGACACCCACAGTTGGGCCTACTGGAAGCAAATGGAAGTCATCCAGGCGATGAGCCCTGCCGAGCGTTTTTTGCTCGGCATCAGGATGTGCGACGATGGGCGTAAGACGATGGAAGCCAGCATCCTGCGCGATCACCCTCATATAAATGAGCGGGAATTGGCCGTTGCCGTTTTTGAACGGATGCATGGGCATCTCTACTCACCCGAAAAGCGAGAGCAGATCAAGGCGAGTATGATGTCGGTGTAAACCTGATGACACGACGGGTGCGGAGCCCCGAAGACTAGTAGGATCGAGGATCGGAGTCCTTGATCAGTCTTTTTCCTTTGTTTTCAGACACCTACCCGACATATTCTACTATTATTTTTTGTAACTTTGCGCGTCGGCCCTAGCGCATATTTTTAGCATTGCTATCAAAAATAGCTTAAACAAGTTTTTTGCGCTGGAGTTGATTCAAAGCAGTGGGAAAGACCGCTGTGCTGAGAGAAGTCCGATCGCTACGCTGTCAGAAGTCAGATATGAAGAAATTCCTGCTGGCAGTCGTGGCCTTGCATGACTTCTGACCTCTGATTTCTGACATCTTCTCACCCATGCGCGAAGAGCAAATCGTCATCCTCGGTGCCCGCGAGCACAACCTGAAGAACATCGACCTGACCATGCCCCGCAACAAGCTGGTGGTCATTACGGGCGTTAGTGGTTCGGGCAAAAGTTCCCTGGCTTTCGATACCCTCTATGCCGAGGGCCAACGTCGTTACCTCGAGAGCTTTAGCGCCTACGCGAGGCAGTTTTTGGGCGACCTGCGTGCTCCCGACGTGGACAAAATCGAGGGCCTCAGCCCGGTGATCGCCATTGAGCAGAAGACTACTTCACGCAATCCCCGCTCTACCGTCGGCACCGTCACCGAGATCTACGACCTGTTTCGACTGCTATTTGCCCGTGCGGGAGATGCTGTCAGCTACAAGACTGGCAAGAAGATGATCCGCATGACGGACGAACAGGTAGTCGATGCCATTCAGGAAAAGCTTAAGGGCAACCGAGTCCTGATCCTGGCTCCTATCGTACGCTCGCGCAAAGGGCATTACCGAGAGCTTTTTGAGCAACTGGCCAAGCAGGGCTATACCCGCGTGCGAGTGGACGGTGAGATCCAGCAGATCGAAAAGGGCATGATGCTCGACCGCTACAAGATCCACGACATTGAACTGCTGGTGGACAAAGTCAAGGTTGCCAACAACGACAAACGCCTCTTCGACAGCGTACAAAAGGCCATGAAAACCGGTGACGGCACCGTCCTCCTGGTCGATCACGACACCGAAGACATGCACTGGTACTCCCGTAACCTGATGGACCCCGAGTCGGGCATCAGCTACGACGTACCTTCGCCCAATACATTTTCCTTCAACTCACCATATGGAGCCTGCCAGACCTGCAACGGTCTGGGGCAGGTATTCGAAGTCGACATGGACGCCCTCGTGCCCGACCCCAGCAAGTCCATCAGCAGGGGAGCCATAGAACCATTGGGCGAATACCGCGACATCTGGGTATTCAAGCAACTGCGGAAGGTCGCAGAAAAATTCGATTTCAAGCTGACCGATGCCTGGGAGAAAGTTCCAGAGGAAGCCCGCCATTTCATCATGGAGGGCAAAACCCCAGAGGGCAAAGGCATTCGGGGCATACGCTTCGACGGAGTACGCAGCTTCGTCTCCGATCAGTACCACAATTCGTCTTCGGAGAAAATCAAAACCTGGGCCGAGCAGTTCATGCGCATCACGACCTGCCCGACCTGCGAGGGCACCCGGCTGCGCAAGGAAAGCCTGTATTTCCACATCGACGGCAAAAACATCTCCGAACTGGCCCAGATGGACATTGGCACCCTGGCCGAATGGATGAAAGAGGTGGACCAACGCATCAGCGAGCGACAGAAAACCATCGGAGCTGAAGTGATCAAAGAACTGCGTAAGCGCATCGGCTTCCTCATGCAAGTGGGACTGGATTACCTGGCTTTGGATCGTCCAGCCAAAACCCTCTCCGGAGGCGAGGCACAGCGCATTCGCCTGGCAACACAGATCGGTTCGCAACTGGTGAACGTCCTTTACATCCTCGACGAGCCCAGCATCGGCCTGCACCAGCGCGACAACGAAAAGCTGATTCAGTCGCTGATTGATCTTCGGGACCTGGGTAATTCGGTTTTGGTCGTGGAGCACGACAAGGACACCATGCTGGCCTCTGATTTTCTGATTGATTTTGGGCCAGGTGCCGGGCAATACGGTGGCCACATCGTCAACCAGGGCCCTCCGGCCGAGGTCGTCAAGACCGAAACCCCCACTGCGGACTACCTGTCGGGCCGCCGCGAAATCGCCATCCCCGCGGAGCGGCGTAAGCCGCAGCCCCAGCAGCTCATCCTCAAGGGAGCTCGCGGCAACAACCTCAAAAATGTGGACCTGAAGCTCCCACTGGGGGTTTTCATCTGCGTTTCTGGCGTTTCTGGTTCGGGCAAATCGACCCTGATCAACGAGACCCTGCATCCCATCGTCAGCCAGCACCTCTACCGCTCAAAGAAAAAGCCGCTGGACCACGACAGCTTCGAGGGCCTGGAGTTGCTCGATAAAGTGGTGCGCATCGACCAGTCGCCCATCGGGCGTACCCCTCGGTCCAATGCCGCGACTTACACGGGGCTGTTTACGTTTATCCGGCAGCTATTTGCTGACCTGCCCGAGGCCAAGGCCCGGGGCTACAAGATTGGGCGCTTTAGCTTCAACGTCAAAGGCGGTCGCTGCGACGAGTGCGAAGGCGCAGGGGTGAAGACCATCGAGATGAACTTCCTGCCCGACGTGTATGTTACCTGTCCCAAGTGCCAGGGTCGCCGCTACAACCGCGAGACGCTGGAAGTTCGCTACAAGGGCAAGTCCATCAGCGACGTGCTGGAGATGGATGTGGACGAGGCGCTGGAGTTCTTCGAAGCGATGCCCCGCATCAAGCGCAAGCTCAAAACCCTCCATGACGTAGGGCTGGGCTACATCACCCTGGGCCAGTCGGCCACGACGCTATCCGGCGGCGAGGCCCAGCGCGTGAAGGTTTCCACCGAATTGTCCCGCAAGGACACGGGCAACACCCTCTACATCCTCGACGAGCCCACGACCGGCCTGCACTTCCAGGACATCGAGATGCTGCTGAGCGTCCTCCAGGCCCTGGTGGACCGCGGTAACACCGTCCTCGTCATCGAGCATAACCTCGACGTCATCAAGGTTGCTGACTGGATCATCGACGTCGGCCCTGAGGGCGGCGCGCGGGGGGGTACCATTGTGGTGGAGGGTACGCCGGAAGAGGTCTCGAAGCATGAAGAGTCGCATACCGGGCGGTTCTTGGCGAGGGAGTTAGGGGAGAAGGAGACGACTTGAACTGGGAACCGATTGACTATCGAACTTCGTTCTCTCTCTTTTTATCAAGTGCCTCACGGGCTTTTCGGGAAAGCTGAACTGGCTCAGCAAGCGCCCTTTAAACTTGCAATTTCTCAAACTCAGCTGACGTTAGGACGCCTAGTGCTGCCCCATTGAGGAATTGGGCGGCAAATTTTATTTGACCCCGCTCTTGCCAAGCTTCAATGGCCAGATCTACAACTGGCACGTGCTTACCTATGGTGCTCCACATCTGATCGCTGATTCTTATCCCTTCCTGGTCGCAGAGAGCCAGCACCCACCCGAAATCTTCAGAAGTCTGGACACTAAGGAACAGGGCCTTTATTACTTCTATATTGATAGTAATCCCAGCCTCCTCCATCTGCTGAAGAATCCCTTTTGCCTGATCAAATCGCTCAGCCTTACGTAGCCAGGCAGCAAATAAATCCAAATCGGTCAGGGACTTATCGTGTTGTGCCTACATCTCCCTAAAACGATCAATCCAGCGAGTTGCATCACCAAAACCATCAGCTTTTTTGACCATCCTCATAATTAAGGATGCGGGTGGATGAAGGTCATGATCTGCCAGGAAGTTTATTAGCTCCTCCGCCTGTTCTGTGAGTTGGACGCCTTTACATACCTGATCGAGGGTGATGCGATCAAGGAAAATACTATGATCTAGCATTTCGCCAAGCAAGTTCTTTTTCGTTTCCCAATCCTGCGAAAGGGCGATCAGACTGTTATAGGTCACCACAGTAGGTTTCAGACCAGCAGCTTCCATCTCTGCCCTCAATGCCTGGGCTTTTTCCCAATCCTGCGAAAGGGCGATCAGACTGTTATAGGTCACCACAGTAGGTTTCAGACCAGCAGCTTCCATCTCTGCCCTCAATGCCTGGGCTTTTTCCCAATCCTGCGAAAGGGCGATCAGACTGTTATAGGTCACCACAGTAGGTTTCAGACCAGCAGCTTCCATCTCTGCCCTCAATGCCTGGGCTTTATCAAAATCACCAGTTTGATGGATCAGTTTGTTCCACTCAATGGTTCTGGTAAAGAAGCCTCGAGCGCGCATATCCCACTGGTTGGGATAAGCCTGGTAAATGTGGTCAACAATGTGTTGGAATGTGTATTCAGGGGCTATGACCTTTTCCAGATACGCCTCCTCTATGCGTATTTCATCTGGAGATTCAGACAGAAACCTCAAGTCGTACTCAGATCTTTGCAGGACATCCCATGCTTCTTCCAGCCTATCTTGAGAAATATCCGGGCGACCGTCTATCTGATTCCATCGCGCCAGTAGGTCAAGTGTTTTACTCTTGTCGTATCGGGATCGCTCTATGTAATTCCCGGCAAAATACATGGCCTTCAAGCCCTTAAGGATTTGGACACACAACTGGGCAATAGGACGACGATTTCGCTTCCACTTACCTCCAACCTCTGGAATCAAGCCGCGGTTCAGCTTTTCATAGCGACTCCTCATGGCATTTAAAGGCAGTAAGGCAGAGCCGAGATTTTGGTCGTATCCTTTTTCCCAGTCTTCTGCAAGCATGTCCTGGGGAAAATCAGGATCCTTATCTTTGGCTGTTTTCAGGACTTGCTTTGAGAGCGGCTGTATCTCGATATACGTCTGCCACCGATCCAGTAGATTGGTAGCCTTTTCCTCGACAATGTGAATGAAGGCATCAAACTCTGGTCCCAGCCGACAGGTTGCCAGTACCGATACGCCCGCGTCTCGAAAGCGAGTCAGTGCCCGAATAGCTCCATTGTGTCTCAGTAAGTTATCAATGTCGTCGATGAAGGCTACCGTTGGTTGATTCGGATCGGTCGGCACTTCGAAGTCCGCACCGATATCCCCTACCTCCAGGATCAGGACTCGCCAGGCCGCGTATGTGGGATTCTTTAGGGCCTGATAGATAGCCCTTGTTTTTCCTGAGAGAGAATCCCCGCGCACCAGAGCAGATTGAGGATCGTCAGATCTCGCAGTCTCTATGACAGCAGCGATGGAATCATCGAGGTAAGGTCGGGTCAGGTAATAGTCCCGGAAGCTTCTGAATCGGTTAGGGAAGAAATCCTTCGGTGTCAACTGTGCTGCAGATCCTTCAAATCGAAAATACCTTGGACGAGGTGTATTTTGAAATTCGTGCTTGATTTCGTTGTGCCGAAAGCTATCCAGGTAGGCCGTAAAAGCCGGAAACTCATTGAGGCCAGCCAAATGGGTAACCAGGTGTCCCAACTTTTGCGAGATTTGGGCTTTGATCTGGCTTTCGTCACAGGCTTGATAAAAGGCTAGGTAGCCCTCAGGGGTGAAGATATGCTGATAGATGCTCAGAACTTCCTGAAATAATTGCCAACCGTAGTCTTCTATTCGGTGGTTCATGAGGCTATCAAGGCCGATCTGCAGTGTATCATTATCGAACCCAATGTGCTCAGCCAGGCTTGGTAAGCGGCCTAGCTGTTCCTCAATGCGCGACGTTGGCCAAAAGGGGTTGCTCTGTTGCAAGGTATTGGCCACGTACTCCTGCGTGAAGGCCTTATTTGCAGAGGCCACTGCCAGATTAACGAGTGCCAGATGGGCTACCTGATGCTTCATGGCAGCCTGAAAGGCATCTGCATTTGAGTGGCTGGTGTTTTGTTGAACGAACCGCTGCCGCAGCCTTTTCCACCGCTCTCCCCAACTAATGCTTGCTCCTGCCACCAGCCCTGCTGCGACAGCTCCAAGTCCCACTACAGGAGCAGTCAGTAGCGCAGTGGCAACAGCTGCACCACTCAAAAAAACATCAGTCAAATGGGCAAATGAGCTTTCCTCTGATTCGTTTGAACGAAGGAAACGCACGACACCATCAAGGCTGGAATCATCGGGAGTCAGGTCTTCTTTGGCCATACACCCATAATTTATGGATTATTGCTCAAACTCCAATTGAGCACGAAAGGAAGTACCAGCTATCTTCCTGTAGCCAGGCGGAAACATCCTTCACCAAACACCCTCGCAGACAGTGAGACTTCATCAACAATTGTCTCTATGCGGGAGATTAACTCGAGATTCGTTGTAAGTCGAGTTTACCGAACTGATCCGGCGGTCATTTCCCCTAAATGTCCCGCATGACACAATTGTGAGATAGAATAAAAGAAGCCTTTATTGCTTAAAAACTTTTATTGGGAAAGGAAATTTCAGGTTCTAGACTCAGAAACCTGAATAAAATGACTTTTACCTCCTTTGTATAAACAGAATTTCCAGACTTGTAGAGAGAGACAGGATTTTACTACCCCTGCTTCACCCTGTTGATCCTGTCAATAAACCTCTGGGAGTATGTTCCAGGCCCTATGTGGGACAGGCTCTGACCAGAAAATTAGTTCCCTCCAAGTTGGGTTGTCCACTTCATACCAACCCCATCATCTCCCGCACCTACTCCCCCCAGTACATCCCCACCACTCTTCGCCATTCATCCGCTTCGGGCAGTCCACCCGTAATCCACTCTCGCAACAGTGGCGTAGCCTGAACTTCGTTCTTTTTGGGATCGTGGTCATCGGAACAGGTAACCAGTCCCCAGGCCTTGGCAAAGCGATCCAAAAACCGGATTTGGTAACAGCGCGAAACCCATTCTACCGGATCATACTCAAAGCTGAATTGTGCTTTCTTGGGTTCTCCCATGAGCGTAACATACATGGGCCAGTAATGCCGATGATACCAATCAGCGCTATGTGGCTCTGCACCATAGGACTTGAGCATCAAGAGGGAAAACGCTAATCCCCATTGGGCGTACCGTTCATCAGCATACCCGTCAAAGTATGCCAGGTTAAACCGTGTGGCGTGGGTTTCACATAACAACCGAAACAGATCTGAATGCTTCTCGGGTGTGAGGAAACTGCTGCCCAGCTTGGTGAGCACAAATTTGCCCTTGTACTTTCTGATAAGCTTGGCTATTTCCAAACAAAGGCGCATCCCATGCAACGCGGAGAAGTCGGCTTCACTGGAAATCTTTGTATGCCCTGCTTCTACCATGGAATACTTTAACCAGCCAAGGCCATAAAGCTCCTGCACAGCCTTGCGGGGAAGATTTCCCAACTTGGCGGTAGCTTTAAGCCCACCACTTTCCTCTATCATCTTCATGAGAGCCAGTGCCAATTGAAAAAGAGGGGAAGTAGCCAATGCCTCTTCAGATAGGCTGGGGTTCAGTTCAAGTGGGGAACCTGACTCAAAGGGTCTTTCCAACAGAGTCTGTAACTGTGCAATAGAAAACCCTGCGATATTGGAGGGAGAGATTGCGGCCTCCCGAAACAGCGAGTCGAGGTGGTTTTGAGCCTCTGGTATTGAAAAAGCTTCCGGGTTCAAATCCTGAATTTCAGCCCCCTCGGATAGCCACATCTTAAAATGGTCGTAATCGGGATGACTGGGATTTTTCATCACTTCCTGCAGGTGAAAGTACCCCGGTATCCCCCCGCAGTTTTCTGGTGGGCAAGCCCTTGCCCCCTCCAACACCTGATACCCTTGTGTCTCGCTTTCCACAAGTCCTTCAAAGGTGAGGGTATGCTCCCAACTGTCGCCAAAATCATATAGGTATCGAAACTCCTGCCCAGTTTCCTTTAGGTAGTCCTCCACCTGCTCCTTTTCGTGATCCAGTATCGCCTCTTCCCCCGGGAAAAAATCCTCTTCAAACTTTCGTCCGATGATGGTATCGCCGATAAAAAATTGATGCAAATGACTGTTTTCCCAGCCCATCGCGCCCTGAATGGCCAGGTGGAGGTCAGCGAAGGAAAGGCCAACCGGAACTTCAAAGCGACGCCAAATATCGGGTTGAATATGATCGAGTTGAATGTGAAACCGAAGCTTGGAATGTGGCATAGTGGAAGAACTAATGGGAACTCAATAAGCCGATACTTCTTTTAGATTATTTATTCCATCGAGAATATACCACCCTTTTTGATTTCCTGTTGATAGTCGTGGCATAGTTCGTATTTCCCTGGCAGGAATGCTGGAGAAAATAGCCCGAAACAAGAAATCCCATACGGGGCGGTTTCCAGCTCAGGAGTTGAGAGTTGAAGCTCACCCCTTCTTCACCAGCAACAGCGAATCCAACCTCACCCGCGCATCCTCAATCAGTGAGGCCAGTTTTGCCTGCACATCTACGGCGAGCTGAATTTCCTCGGGACGAATCTGCGGATTGCGCTGCTGAAGGGAACGCAGGCGGTCGATCTCATGGTCGAGGCTGCGCTGCATCTGTTGCTTTGCCTGAAACGTCGCCACGGCGGCTAGCTGCTCCGCAAAATCGGTGGCAAAGTTGATCATATCGGGCAGCATAACCTCCACAAATGCCTCGTTATCAAGCAGATCCTCCATACTCCCAGGAATCAACTGCTGATCGAAAGTTTCCACCGGATATTCTTCAGCTACGTCCTTTCCGGTGTGATCGACCACCACCCGCAGGGGCGTCGGCGGTAAAAAGCGATCGACATGCAGCAGTTGTCCTCCCACCGTTTCCAGCACAAACTGGGCTTCCAGCAAAATACCAGGTCGTCCGCCCCGCAACACGCCAAAGCTCGCTGCCCCGGTGTTCGTTCCAAGCACCATGTCAATAGCTCCCGTCACCATCGGATGGTCCCAACTCAGAAAGGCTACTTCCTCCCGGCTCAGCGCGCGCGCCCGCTCGAAGGTAACGGACATTCCCTCCCCTGGCATTTCCATGAAGGCCTCCTTGTGCTGTGGGGGTGGGTACAGCCAAAAGGTATGCGACGCAAGGTCCTCCATCTCTACGTCAAATTGCTCGAAAACGCGGGTCATATAGCGCTCCAGAGTCGGGTCCTGATCTTCAGAGCGAATCTGCTCCACCAGTTTCTCTGCGACCCTGGGACGAAAGGAATTCATCTCCAGCAGGCGATCACGCCCATCGGCCAGGGTTTGCTTCAACTGCCGACGAAAATCCGCCGTATCCGCGATCAACTCATCAAGTTCCTGTACCACCTGTGCCGTGGGAGGCGATTGATAGACTTTTCGCATGCGCTCGCCAAAGGCCTGCATCAACTGATTGCCACCTTCCAGGTTGGTTTCGAAGGCATCCAGCCCCTCATGAAACCAGCGTACCAGTGCCTCCTGTGGGCTGCCAATGAGGTAGGGCACGTGAATGTGAATGTCCTCCGATTGGCCGATCCGGTCCAGGCGACCGATGCGCTGTTCCAGCAATTCGGGATGGGGAGGCAGGTCAAACAGCACGAGGTGATGAGCGAATTGAAAATTACGGCCTTCGCTGCCGATTTCTGAACAAAGCAGCAACCGCGCACCATCTGGCTCGGCAAACCAGGCCGCATTGCGGTCGCGCTGTACGATGGTCAGGTCTTCGTGAAAGACGCCGACTTTTTCCCGGACGCGCTTGCGCAGGGCTTCTTCCAGAGCGAGTACCTTGGCTTTGGTACGGCAAATGAGCAGGATTTTGGCCGGAGCTACCTGTTCGATCAGGCCAATGAGCCACTGCACCCTGGGGTCGGTCTTGAACCAAAAGGTCGGCGGCTGTGTGGGAGCAGGTACCAATCCCATATCCCGCTCAAATTCCTGTTTCAGGCGCTTTGGCCAGCGGTCATCACCAGCTTCCGCCTCCAGAGGAGCAAGGTGAGCCTTTCGCTTCGGGAAGCCCTCCATCGCAGCGCGGGTATTCCGAAATATCACCCGTCCCGGCCCGTGCTGATCGAGCAATTCCTCGATGAGGTGATCACGCGCCTCGTCGTCGCCCTCCATGAACGCCGCCACATGCGCCGGATCGACCAGGGATTTCAGCAGCTTGGTATCTGACTTATTCAAAGACTCGCCCTCGGAAAGCTTAGCGACGAGATCCGCGACTTCCCGATGGTCCTGCGACTCCTGCTGAAAGGCTTCAAAATCGGAATAGCGATCCGGGTCGAGCAGCCGCAGGCGTGCAAAGTGGCTTTCCAGCCCCAACTGCTCAGGCGTCGCGGTCAGGAGCAACAGTCCTTGCGCATTGCGGCTCAGGGCTTCTACAATTTGGTATTCACGGCTGGCTTCCTCCACCGACCAGGCGAGGTGGTGGGCTTCGTCCACCACCAACATGTCCCAGTTCGCGGTAAGCGCCTGACGGGCCCGCTTCTCCGACCCGGCCAGGAATTCGGTGCTGCAAATCACCAATTGGTCGTCGAAGAAGGGATTTCCCTCTGGGGCGCTTTCGTCCAGCGCGGCGCAGCGTTCCTCGTCAAAGATGTGGAACCAGAGGTTGAAGCGGCGCAGGATTTCCACAAACCACTGGTGAACCAACGATTCCGGCACCAGGATCAGCACCCGGTCGATGCGCCCGCTGAGCAGCAGTCGGTGCAGGATCAGGGAAGCCTCAATGGTTTTCCCCAGGCCCACTTCGTCCGACAGCAACACCCGTGGCGCGTAGCGGCTGCTCACCTCATGGGCGATGTAGAGCTGATGTGGAATCAGGTCGATGCGTCCGCCGACAAAGCCACTGATCGGCGACAGCCTCCGCCGATAATCGTGCTGAAGCGTCTCCCGACGCAGCGAAAACAGGGTGGGAACGTCCACATTTCCCCTGGCGAGGAGGTCATCGACCCCGTGCTTGACCGCCACATCACCCAGTTCGGCCTCGGGGATCACCCGATCGGCCCCGATATACCAGATGAGGTCATTTTGCTCCTGCACGCGCTCGATGAGCATGGGCTGCTGTTGGGTATCCACGATGGTGTCGCCCACCTTGAACAACACCCTCCGCAAGGGCGCATTGTCCTCAGCGTAAAGCCGCGTCTCCCCCGCCGTTGGAAAATGGATTTTGACCCGGCCACCGCCCGTTTCGGTCACGATGCCGATGCCTAGTTCTGGCTCTCCTTCACTGGTGTAGCGTTGGTCGGGGGTGAAATGGGTCATGGGGGATGTTGGGTTTGTTTATGGAAATGGGGCTCCAAGATCGGACAAAATTAGCGAATTCTCCCAGGCGAAGTAGCAGGAACAGCAGTGCCTTGTCGCCATACAGCAAGCGACATCTTCCTTTTTTCCAAGGAAGACTCTCGACGGTTTTTTCTATCTTGGAATGAAAAGTAGTTTGACAGAATTAAATAGGTATGAAGTATATGAGGATATGGAGGTAAATCGCTGCTCAAGACCTTCAGACCCTTCGGCCGCTACTTCGGCTTCGCTCAGCACAAGGCTCAGGGCAGCGCCTCTATTTGCTCCATACCTCTCATTTATAGTTATTTTCGGCCTCCTACAAAGACAGCGCTCATGGCCTTTTCCCTGTATCACCAGCTCCTCAATGCTCCCGATCTCAAGCTACTGATCGACCGGGTGCAGCAACAGCTTGCCGCTGAAGAACAAAAGCGGCAGGAATTTTACGACTGGCTCACACCTGACATCAAGGCTGAATTCATCAATGGGGAAATTGTGATGCATTCGCCTGCGAAAGGGCGCCACCTATTCGCCAGCAAGCGACTATTTACTCTGCTGGAAGTTTACACCTCCACGAGAAAAATTGGCGTGGTACACACCGAAAAAGCCCTGGTCGCCCTTACGCGCAACGATTACGAGCCAGACATTTGCTACTGGAAGCCCGAGAAAGCCGACACCTTCGACGATGATACCATGCGACACCCTGCGCCCGACCTGGTCGTAGAGGTGCTATCGCGCAGCACAGAAGCCCGGGATCGTGGCATCAAATTCAAGGATTACGCCGCCCACGGTGTACAGGAATACTGGATCATCGATCCTTTCGAGCAGACGGTGGAGACTTACGAGTTGGACCAGGACCTGAAGCGCTACGAACCCGTGGAGCCGTTGACCATCAAGGACATATTGCGCAGTCAGGTGGTGGCAGGATTTGATATTCCAGTGCGGGCGATTTTTGAAGCGGAGGCCTATGGAGAAGCGCTGAAAGGGTTGTTGGGAGAGGAATGAGAGTAGCACCATTCATTAGCTAGCCCACTATCGAAAGGCCATCACCGCGATCCTGGAGGAACATGCTGCCTACCTGCCAGCGAATTTCGATCAAGTCGAGCGGCAGGTATTTGCCGATACCGAGCGGGATCACCGTCAACTGATAAAGGAGGCCTGGCAAGCGACAGTCCTGGATCTGCAAGGGCGCTCGCTGATACAACAAAATCTGTCCGCCGCGACTAGTCAGCTTGATCGCTCTCATCTCCCGACGGGGTACCGGCTGCGACTGTCTGATGGCGAGCAGGGGATGCAAAACATCCCGCTTGAGAAGTGGTGATTGATCCCCATAGTTGAGATGAAAAAGGGCCATTCCGGAGGGAGTGGCCCTGTTAGGTTTTGGGTTTCACTATTTCCACTCCTTGTGTCTTGTTAGTCCATCGATAGATAGAATGCCATAAAATTGATCTGGGCGCAGCCGAAAGAAACTGGCAGAAGATCAGTGTGTGGGTTAGGAATTTCATTTGTCCTTAGACCATGCGACGCGGCAGATTCATGGTTAGACATTTTCCGAGACATCACTCGGAAAGCTCCATTCCCAAGGTGAGCAGCCCGAGTCCAGCCATGATCCAACCAAGGGTTCGGACGCCTTCATTTTCAGAGGTGGTGGCTAATACTACTCCACCGACGGCGACGCCTCCACTCACGATACGGGTTTGCTGGCTGTAGGGGACTCCCTTTTGTACCCAATTAGCAAAGTGTTCGCAGTTTTGAAGAACAAACTTATAGGCAGCCTGATCTTGAGAGGATAAAGCACGGTTGACAGCAGCTTTACGCTCATAATCATTGCCTACAAAGGGATTGAGGCGTACGGGCGCATAATCTTCGGTCAGTTCAGCGACCTCTTCAGGGGTGAGGCGAACCACGCCACGCCCTATCATATTGGCCATAAACACTGGATGTCGGTTCCGATCATAGCCTAAGTAAAGGATGTAGTGGGCGAGGAGGCCAATGTTCTTCTTACGAGCTACGATGGCATCTGCTGGGCGAAGCTGATTAATGCGGATAAAGTCCTGTAAAGTCATAACTGAAAGATTTGTGATTTTTTTTAGTATGAACGGCGCCATTACTAATAAGATTGGATGCAACTTGTTGCTAGCAACAAGTTGCATCATTTAGCGACTTCGAACTCGCGCTAAAATTGCTCCTATGTCATTGAAAATGTGCTGCTTACTGTCTTGAGCAGCATTGATTCTACTACTCATCGTCCGGACGTTTTTTAAGAAAGGTTGCCGGTTGGCATCAACCAGCATCATTTCTACGGCCTGCCAGAAGCTGCCTTTGCGATCGGCTTTTACAAGCTTGATTGCCTTTTCCTCCTTCCACAGTATATAGAATAGCCTGATCAGGTGTTCCTTCTTGTCCCTGTTGCAGCGGACTTGGCTTCCTGGCTTGCCAAAGGCGTTAGAGAATTCTGATACTGATTTGATCAGGTTATAGTCTGCATGAGCCAATAGGTTGGCGAGTTTAGCTAGCTGATCCGGTGTCCATTGCCAAGATAGGTAAAGGCTCTGTGCAGTTGATTCCTGATGCTCTTGATCTTCTGCTATGGTATCCAATTTTCCCGGGACCAACTGTTTCATGGCTTCGATTTGGAGTAGCTGGTACACATCATCCTTGTCGTAGCCATGCAGGTAGGTCGCTCCATCCAGACCTGACACAAAAGCACTATGGAATATGTGGTAGAACCCTTCATCCTCAAGGGATATTTCGAGCATGATTAAACGAACCAATTTAGCAATGGCCTGCTTGACACGGAGTTTCTCTTCTCCAGCTAACTGTATGACAACCTTTTCGTTGATCTCGTGCAGCCAGCGCATAGCGAGTTTTTTGATACTTGGCAACGGGATGGCCCTGGGATCGCCCTGATATGCTTGATGCCAATCCTGCAAAGCTTGGATACCAGAAAACAAAATGGGGGCTACGGAATAGGTCTCGATGATACGAACCATTTCTTCCCGTCCCTCGCCCAAGAAATGCTGATCGACAAGGAGGAGGAGGTCGGATTCTGATTGGATGTGCTGGAACATAGAACAATCAAAGGGATGGGTAGGGGAATTTGAGGACTTCTAATATCTATGGTAGAGTGGAGCCTGGGCTTCGGCCTGCGCCAGTCTCCCCTGAAGAACAGGCCACTCCTTATGGGGTGGTTTTTTTCGTCCCTGGCTCAATAGTTCTTATAAAACGGCTCGGCTGAGAACTTGACGAACTCTTCGGTCTTGCTGCTGCTGCGGCTGATGACCTGGAAGGGTTCGAGGCGGGCGATTTCGCTCTGGAGGTCTTTGGCGGTGCGGTTGCTGCAACCGAGGATGTCCTGGATGGAGGAGGCGGAGACGCCTTCGCTTTGGAAGACGTAGGCGAATTCCAGTAACTCCTGGAAGTTGAAGAATTTTTGCTGGTAGTCGTTGGGGGATTGTGAGGCGAAGAAGACGACGATGCCCTTGGAGCGGCCTTCGCGGATGATGCGTTGTAGGAAGATGTTCTTTTGGCCGAGGTAGTTGTGGGCTTCGTCGATGACGAGGATGGTGCGAAGGGTGCGGCGGCCGTCCTGGGTGGGGCTGTCGGGGAGAGAGGCCATCTCTTTGTACAGGCGCTCGATGACCAGGTAACCTACCAATTCCTTTAGAACAGGCATGCGGTGTACGTCGATGATCATGGAGCGGTCAGAGATGCGCTCCAGAGGAGGGACAGGAGAGCCATGTGCCCAGAATAGGTCAAAGTTGGCGAGGTCGCGTAGGACTTCGATGAGGGAGTCGTCGCGTTTGCCTTCTTCTTCATACATGAGTTGGGCCACTTCCAGCACATCGCGGAAGTCTGGGTAAGGAGTGGGCGAGTCTTTGCGCGCAGCATAGGCCCCCATGATGGCCTCAGTCAAGGCCCCTTTCTGGACCACGCCAAATTTGCTGTTGATGGAAGCGAAGCTCTCGGCTTTCTCACGGGCGGAGAGTTGGATGGCCTGGTCGTCGTAGCTCGGCAGCACGAAGGGATTGATGGGCAAAGATCCCTGGTTTTGCAATAGCTGGTAGGTGCTGCAGCGGGCTACATCGGTGAATGCCTGGTTGGTGATGACGTCGCCTTTGTAATCGAAGAAGATAAAATTGGTCTGGTGGTTGGACTGGACGCGGATATCGGCGAGGATCTTGAGGAGAAACTGGGTTTTGCCTACCCCGGGCTTGCCCATGATGGCCATGTGGGAGTTGGCGTGTTTCTGGGTGTTGTTGATCTCCATGAGCAGGGGATCGTTGTTGAGGACTTCGCGCCCGATGAAGATGTCGAGGTCTTTGGTTTTGGGGGCGTTGTCCCCGGCCAACTCTACGCGCTCCAGGAGGGCGGTGTACCAACGGTTGAGGTCTTTGCCCTGAGACTCAAACAACTGCCACAGCATGGCTGCGCCTGCGTCGATGTGGTTTTTGACGATGGATTTATTGGAGTATAGCTCGTCGTCGTCAAAGTCGGCGCGTTGGTAAGCCTGGGCGACGAGGGCGCGGATGAAGACTTCGTCTTCTTTGAAGAAGGTAGGGCGCTTCATTTCGCCTCCGCTGAAGTTGAGGCTGCGGGGAACTTGCTCTCCCTGGGTAGCGAGGGAAAGGGCGAAGGCCATCCGAGCGACGACGACTTTGTCGAGCTTGGATTCCATGCGGAGGCCATTGATGTATTCGTCGGCTTCCTGGGAGGTGTATAGACGGTCTGCCATGGGGAGTTGTGAGGTTGTGAAGGGGAGTGTTAGGACCAGAAGTAGCCAGACTGGAAGGTGGTCAATTCATTGATGGGACTGAATTCCAGCTTGCCTGCGCCACTAAGATGCGGCTCCAGGCTGCGGTAGTAGCGGTTGTCGATCTCGGTATCGGTAGAGAGGATGATCACCTGCTCAGCAGCATGGGGGAAGTAATTGTTGACGATGTTGTCCCGGTGGATGCTGTCAAGACGCGAGAGCGGTGTATCTATGATGATGGGCAGGTTGAGCTGGGAAGTCTGAGCCAACCCCCAGAGCAGCGACACAGCGAAGATTTCTTTCTCTCCGGCAGAGAGGCTGGATTTTTTCATCTCGTGGCCGTTGCGGTCGCGGATGGTGATCTCGTAGGTCTTTTGGTCGATGGTGAGATCTTTGATCAGGCCACTTTTGCTGGAGAGGAGCTTGTACATCTCGAAGGTCTTCTCCTGGAGCAGGTGAATCTTTTTCCGGCGCAGGCGCACCGTGAAGGTGCCGAGCAGGCTGGCGATGGCGTCACACTCTTTGATGAAGTCCACCTTTTCGCGGGAGAGGTTGTGGCGGTCGTAGAGCTTGTTTAGCTCCTGCTCGATGTCCTTGATGCGGTTTTCGAGGGTGAGAATTTCTTCCATCAGGTTTTGATCCCGGACGGTGAGGCGGCCAATCTGGTGCTGGTAGCTTTCCATCTGGGCCTGTAGCTCATCGAAGAATTCTTTCTCGCCGGGAGAGGATACGCTTAATCCTACACTGGCGAGGTGATTTAGTTCTTGATCGAGTTCTTCGCGCTGCTGAATCAGGTCTTGCAGGGTGCGGACTTCGCTTTGCTCAATGTCTTCGAGCTTGTTGAGCACGCGAGCGGCGTCGCGCTCGGAGAGGTTGAGGAAGCTGGTGCTGTCAGACGGGGTCTGGCCCGCGAGCACGGCCAACACACGGTCGGACAACTGGGCCTTCTGCCCTTGGCTGAGGGGGCGGCCGTAAATCGGCTCTGGCTCATCAACTGATTGAACGATCTCCTCGGCGAGGGTGCGGGCCTGATCGCTAAGGACGCGAGAGGTGGCGTGGTTGCGCTCCTGCTCAATCTGGCTGCGTAGGGGGGCAAAGAGCTTGCCTGCCAAGGCCCAGGGCAAGTGCTTTTCGAGCAGGGTCTTGAGCTGGTTGTCGAGCTGGCCACGCTGGGCGGCAAGCTGTACGCGGCGGCGCTCGCGGACCTTGGTCTCCTCGGCGCTCTCTGGCTCAGCGCTGAAAGCCGACTGAAAGCGCTTTTTGGCGTCTTCGTATTCTTCTTTGAACTGGTTGAGCTCGGTTTGGACTTCATCCCGTTCTTTTTGCTTGCGGCTGAGCTTGGCGCGCTCCTTCTTCAGCTCGCTTTCTTTGAAGTCGATGTCTTCATCTGAGATTTCGACGAAGTTTTTGCGCTCGTTTTGCTTGAGGGTCACGATGTCCTGGCTCAGGCGGGTGATGTGCTGGATGCCCAGGGCAGCTTCCAGGGAGGACTTGAGGCGCAACTCGGAGTGGTCATCAGCCGCAATCTCCTGTATTTTCTCTCCGTCAAAAAAGAAAAACTGGGTGATGCTCTTCGGGATCACCGCATTGAGGTAATCCTGCCACATGTCCTTGTTTTGGACGGAGACGCGGCGACCGTCTTTGACCACGACGAGCTTCTCTTCCAGGTCTTTGGGGCGGGGGCTATCGACGGTGCCTGCGGACCAGCTCCGCTTGACCAGAATCTCCTCCTGCTCGTCGGTCTCGATGAGCAGCTCGAAGGCTACAAAGGCATTGCCTTTGGCCATCTCCTTGCGGTTGATGGCTTTGTAGACGTGCTCGGGCTTGGCGCCGTAGAGGCAGAGGTTGATGGCTTCCATGAGAGAGGTCTTGCCTGCGCCATTCATGCCGCCGACGAGGAAGATGCTCTTGCCTGCAGAACTATCGGGAAAGCTGATCTCAGTGGGAAACTGGAAACTCTTGTAGTTTTCGATGGTGAGTTTGCGAAACTTCATGGCCTAGCGGGATTTCAGGTCAGACTTGATGATCTCGGTCAGGGCGTCGTAGATGCCCCGGCGGCGGTCTTTGACTTCATACTCTAGCACAGTGGCCAAGAGTTGGTGCATCTTGTCGTAAGAGATGCCTTCTTTCTGGCATAGCTCTCGTAGCAGCTCCTTGTCTTCATCTTTGAGTTTCATGGGCTAGGTATTTCTTTCTATAATAATCAAGATTACGACTTTTCTCGTCGCCCTGCAATTGCCAGAAGGTCCAGCCGTTTTGCGATTTTTGCGTGGCCGCTACGGCAGCGGAACTGGGCGAGTCGTGCAGGGTCGCTTGTCCTTCCTGATCGAGACGCAACTGTCCGGTCTCGGTGAGGGTGGTGCGTAGTTCCGTTTTCTTGTAGGTCCTGACGAATACGGCCCCTGGCTGTAGCAGCCCCGCCTGTACCAAGTCCGTCAGGGAGACGGCAGTCGCTGCCTTGGTAGCCTCACTGGGTGGTTTGCGCGGTTTGGGCTTGCGCCTAGAGGGGGGAGCAGGCTTTATCGGAGGAACTGGCTCGGAGGGCAGATGGCTACGCAGGACCTGTAACAAGTCCTCGTACGTGGTCCGAGCCGCTTCGGCCTGGTCGATTTCTGCCAGGAGCCGAAACTTCAGCTCACGCAGCTCATCCGGCACGGGGTAGCCCTGCTTTTGTAGGCGCTCCACGCTGCGCTCGGTGGTCTGCAACTGAGCCTGACGGGCTTTGAGGGCATCGGGATCGAGCCAGGGGGCGAGCTGCTCCTGTAGCTGCTGCAGCTGCTCGCTGAGCTGGGTCAGTTGGTCTTGAAAGGGATTCATGGCTGGGGAGGTTGGTCGTCAAACAGGTTCAGTTGCCCCCCGTGGCGGGGGAGGCGCTGACGGCTGGACTTGTGCGCCGCCACAAATTGGCGGCAATGCGCCAGGGCTTCTTTGCGCAGGTGGCGGGCTTGCTCGTAGGCTTCTAGCTGCTGCATCAGCTCCAGCTTGGTGCGGCGCAGGCCGTCGGGGATGGGCATGCCCTTTTTCTGCAAACGCTGTATGCTCTGCTCCACGCTGCGGAGTTGGTAATAGACCTCCTCCCGCCGCTCGGCCTCGTCGTAGCGGCTCAGGTGCTGCTCGATCTCGTCGAGCAGCACCTGCAAGCGGGCGATATGATCCTGGGCGCTAGGCATGGGCAGCAGCGGCTTCTTCGATCAGGCGCTCGACTTCGGTTTTGGCTTGATGGAGGAGGGCTTGGGATTCTTTTTCTTTGTCATATGCGGTCTGAATCAGCTCCCCGATTTCTTTTTGGAAGGCTTCGGGGGCTTCCCAGATCAAGAACTTCTTGATGTCATGGGGATATAGCTCGATTTGGCCAGAGGAGCCCCGCTGATGTTTGTAGGCTTGCACTTGCCCAGCCAGCGAGTTGAGGTACACAGACAAATAGCCAGGGTCCAATCGATCGCTGCGCAAGATGGTCACGTGATTGTCAGGTATGGCGGGATACTCCTCCCAATAGGGAGCCGCACGGCCCAGCGTGCCTACCCCTGTCCCATTGAGCAGGACGTCGCCCTGGGTAATGAGCTGTGAGGGAAGCAGAGGCGGTGTAGCTTGGCGGGTATCTTCGAAGGTTACCTTGTTGACGCGGATGTGCTTGGAGTTGAGAACAGGATAGCCCGTATCGCCATACTGTGGCTGCTTGCCTCGATTGCAGTAGCTCAGCAGATGTAGCAGGGGAGAAACATTGCCTTTCTTCTCCAATAGCTCTTCTAGCTGAGTAAAGCGGGGTGTAAAATGCTCCCCATCCATACGCTGACTCCCCACCACCTCCTGAAAGCTCGCGCGGTAGCTGCGGGGCTGTGGCAGGCGCAGCTCTCCCAGCCCCAGGGCGGCTTCGAGCCGCTCGGTGGCGCGCTGGTAGAGAGTGTGGGAGTGGTCTACAAGGTTTAGTGCTTCTAGAACCTTTCCGCCGATCTTTTCTTGGGTCCGGTCTGGAAGAATGGGGACAGGCACTGTCTTTAAATCTTCTTTATTAAGCCCTGTCTGGATTGCACCTCTCTGTCTTCGCAATAAGCATTCTCTGCCATATTTAGAGTTAAAATATGCCAGTAGATAGTAGGGATCAACTGTCCCATTCCTGAAAATGGTGCTTTTACAACTGAATATACCCTCTGTCCCTGCTGGAACTATGGCAACATTCCCAAGTGTCCCAACAACCGAAAATAAAAGGTCTCCTTCTTGTACTGCATACTTTGATAGGCGGTGAAAATCCTCAAAAGGCATGTACACGCTATCGTCGTCTTTAAGCCTAAATGGCTTTACATCCTTTCCCCTAATATATCTGTAGTGAGAATCTGGGTCGTAGTTACTTACCTTAAATGCTGAGCCAAAGGGTCCAATTAAGAATTGACCCAGTTGCCCTAATGGTTGAACTACATGATAGGAATTGACCGTCGCCTCATAATGAAGATACTTGGGGTCGAAAAATTCACTATCAATGCGCTTACTTTCGGTGATCTCCACCACGTTTGTTTTACTCCAAACAGCCATAACCTATTACTTCCAAAAGTGAAACCCTTCTTCCTTAGCGAATAGCACGAAGGCCTCGGCGATGGCCAAGGGCTTGCCCCGGTGCAGGTAAGGCCCAGCTGGCTCGGCAGCCTGAGCGTAAGCAGTAGTCGGCTCCTGCGGGGTTGCTGCGGCCTTGCCTAGCTCGGCTAGCTCCGCCTGGCTGATCTGGTAGTTGACCAGGTCTTGGCGGAAGACGGGGTTGCCGTGGGCGTCTTCTATGATGTTGCCGTCTTCGTCCAGCTCGTATTCGTACTCGCCGCTGTTGTTTTTGCCGCCCTGCTCGCTCACCGCCATGAAGATGGGGTAGTCGAGGCGCTGGGCCACCTCGGCGTCGATGTAGCGGTCGGCCAGGGTTTGCAGCAGCTCTTCATCCTCCAGGATGAGTTGCAGCTTGCCGCGGTAGGTGAGCAGCTTGTAGGCCTGCTCGGCTTCGGTGAGGGCTTTTTCCAGGCCCTTGATTTCGGCTTTGAGGGCCTTTTGCTGGGGCTTGATCCGCTCCTCCTTGAGGGCTTTTTCTCGCTCCTTGAACTGGGCCTTGAGGGCTTTGATGCTTTCGCTCTTCTGCTGCCGCAGGGTCTTGAGGTCTGCGGTGAGTTGGTCCTTTTCGGCCTTCTTGGCGGCTTTTTCCTCAGCTTTTAGCCCCGTGAGTTTGATGGCCTTTTTCTGTTCGTCTAAGGCTTTGATGTCGCGCTCATACTGCTCGGTCGCCAGCTCGATTTCCTGGGTGGCTTGGTTTTGCAAGCCTTCGAGTTCATCGCCCAGGTCGTCGAGTTGGGTCTTGGCGCGGAGTAGTTGCTGGCGCAGGTCTTGTATCTGGGCTTCGGCGGCTTCGAGCAGGTCGGCGAGTTCGGGCGGGCTGTCGTCTTCGTCAGAGTCGGCTTCCTGATCTTCTTCGGTTTCGGTCAATAGCTCGGCCTCCGGCTCGGTGAAGGTTTCGAGCAGCAGTTCGAGAATGGCTTCGGGGATGACCTCTTCGGGTACATCTTCGGCCTCGGCGTGCTGCTCGATCAGCTCGCGGATCTGGGCGGCATAGTCGGGGCAGGCGGCGCGTACTTCGTTTTGGACGCGGGTGATGCGTGCTTGCTCGTCCTCGGTGTATTTTTGCAAGAAGATGACCGAGGTTTTGGTGCCAGTATGGGGCTTGAAGGTGTTGCCGTGCAAGCCAACCACGGCGAGCAGGCGTGCCTGCCGCAGCAGCCACTCCCGGATGAAGGCCAGGGAGGAGTTGTTGAACTTGCCCTGGGGCAAGACGATGGCGCAGCGACCGCCGGGCTTGAGCATCTTGAGGATGCGCTCGATGAAGAGGACGTCGCGCTCTTCTTTGGCTTGCTTGTCTTTGGCGCGGCGCAGGGCAGGTTTGGCCAGTTGGTAGTGAGCGAGTTGGTTTTTGACTTTCACTTCTCCGGCGAAGGGGGGATTTGAGAGGATGAGGTCAAATTTGAGGTGCTCGAAGTACTTCCAGGCGTTTTCGTCGTCGGTGAAGAGTTCCTCACGGGGGATGGACTCTTGGGTGAGGTTGTACTTGCGGAGCGTTTCCATCAGAGCCTTGCCCGAGGGGTTGCGGTACCAGGTGCGCGGCTCCAGGGTATCCACATCAGGACCGAATATGTTGGTGTGGCCGTCGCCTGCGATGAGCATGAGGGCGCGAGAGGTTTTGGCGGCCTGCTCTTCGAAGTCTACGCCCCAGAGGTAGCGGGCGGCATAGCGACTTTTGCGCAGCTCCATCTCATCGGGGCCGTCGGCAGGATAGGCCCACTCCATGGCGTGGACCAGGAAGCCCGCGGATCCGCAGGCTGGGTCCAGGATGTATTCGGTGCGCTTGGGGTTGAGCATGCGCACGCACATGTCGATCACGAAGCGGGGGGTGAAAAACTGGCCTTTTTTCTTTTTGGCTTCGGTGGGGAGCAGGTACTCAAAGGCATCGTCGATGATGCGTAGGTTGGAGCCAAGGAAGCGCTTGCGCTCCAGGGGGGCGATGCAGACGTTGAGGTGTTCTTTTTGTAGGCGGATTTTGTCTGTTTCTTCGAATACGCCTTGCCACTCCTGGGCGGCCTGCTTGAAGAGGGAATTGATGCGCTCGTAGGTCAGCTCGGGGTCTTTGAACCACTTGAAGTTGAGCGACTGGTCGGGACGGGTTTCGATGGCCTGCTTTTCGTCCCAGATTTTGGCGAAGATGATTTTGAAGATTTCGTTGAAGACGTTGACGCCCGAGGAGCCGAGGACGAGTTCTTCGAGGTCCAGAAGGATTTTTTTGAAGTCAAAGTCTTTGTCCAGGTGAGCCAGGGTGAGGGTCGCTTCTTGAAGGTCATCAGGCGACTGGCCTTGGCGGGGGATTTCGGGCAGGGCGTCGAAGTCCTTGGGATAAGGGCGGTAAAGGATGACTTTCTCGCTGCCGTTGGACCAGACGCCGATGGGTGAGCCTTCGGCGTTGAGGTAGCTGCGGAGCTGTTCGATACCGTCCTTGCGCTTCGGTTTTTTGATCTCCAGCACGATTTTGGGCGTAGTCTTGGCCGTACTGGTATAGACGACAATGTCGGCGAATTTGGTGTTGGTCTCGGTGCCGAAGGTGATGGGTTTTTCCAGTGCAATCTCATCGCGGCTGTAGCCATAGTAGTGGATGAGCTTGTGCACCCAGAGTTGGCGGATGATTTCTTCGGGGTTGGCTTTTCCCCCTTCGACATAGACCTGGACCTCTTCTTTCTCAGAGTGGAAGGGGGCAAGGCTTTTGAGGAAATAGAGGGTTTTGCCACTCTGCCGCCCGCTGCCAGGGCGCTCGATGATTTGTAAAGCTTGGTCGTAGTCGAGGTGGTAGTTTTCAAACTCGGCCAGCTCGTATTTGGTGCTGGGGTCTTTGAAAACGCGGTCTAGTAGCTCTCTGGGTGTCATAGGATTGGCCAGTTGGCCCCAAAGGGGTCAGGTTTTGGTGTGATTGGCCAAAATAGGGAAGAATCGGAATATACAGATATGTAATGTGAAAAAAGTGTGGAGTATGTAGATGCCTGCTGTAGGATGCTTCTCCCGCTGAGGGATGTAAGGTGGACCGTTGGTCTTCTTGTTTTTCTGATATTGAGTGATTGGGAATACAGGGATTGGGAAGCCTGCGCAAAAGCGGGAATGAAAGTGTACAAGTGACCGGATGTGGGAAGCAAGAGTAGAAGGGGAGATTTTGGCGGTCAGATGTTGAGCAATAGAGTGGTCATTTTTCCCTCAATTTGAGAAAACATAAGAGTTAGAAGTAGCGACCCTCCTGGCTTAGTCGTTCCCAGTTTCCCTCTTCCTCGTGCCCGTCAAAGTATCTATCCAGTATTTCCTGTACTTCAGATGGTATGTTGGCTGGAATTGGCTGTTGAACCTTTCGGTAATAATTCGCGGAACTGATGGGCTGCTTCAAGGCCATTTCCTCCATGTTATCGCGATTGAACCATAGGGGATCTACCTGACGAAGTCGGCCTGTGTTGCGGTAGATTCTGGACTGGACCTGGATGATGAATGTATGGATGAAGGCCCGTATAGACAATGCCAGGTGATAATGCCAGTAGGTATCCCATTGATTCCCGTCTGTTGTACAGCGATTGACCGGGTCAAAGCCTGACTTTGGGGTATGCTCTTGTAGATTCTCCGCTTTGGCTTTGACATCGTTGTAGTATGTGTATTCAGGCATTTGGTGTTTTGTTTTAGTAGTGATCAGGCATGGAAAAGCATAAGGGTACAGCGGATATCTGCTCAGAAGCGGGTTAAAAGATTAATGATATAACTAAAGATATAGTCTTTTTTTATCCTATGATTGGTATGTTGTGACCGTCAGTGTGTTCTTGATGACCTGCTTGGTTTTGCCATGAGGATCTGTAAGAAACATTCGGTCTTGCTTGATCGTCGTCCGAATTTGGCTATTCGGGCTGGTAAGTTGTTTTAGGAACAATTGAGGCTGCTGCTTTTGCTCTGTATTCAACGGAGCAAGTGAAAAGCTCAATGTCAAGTAATATGCCGCGACACATGATCGTATGCGCGCCAATGTTTCAGGATGAATGGTGCCTCGATAGTCTTTGAGCCTAGATGGATCACAGGCTCGGATTTGAGAGACGACCACACGGGAATCGTATGCTAGGTTGCCTTCTCCTCTTTGAATGATCGGCTCGTGAGGTCTGGCATGTTGTATTTGGGATGATAGCGGAGCTACCACTACCCATTTAGGTTCTACCGCTAAAATCAGGTATGGGCGGTCTTTTTTATCTTGGATTTCGCCCCCTACACTATTCTTGAAATTGGCCCAGAAAATTTGGCCGGGTTGTATTTTTTTTGACATCAAAAAATGATTGTGCCCCTGCACAAACACCTGCTGTACCCATACGTCAAAGAGCTAGGCTTCTGCACTCACAATCTATTTCATCTTTCCATTGCTTCGCCTTTCATCAGAACTGCTAATCCTGTGCCGTGTCTGGATGAGTAAAGGTAGATCAGTAACATTGGCAGCCCAAACTGCCAAAGTCGTAAGAAAGTGTCTGCCTTGCGACATTTTGGGAGCTATTGGGGATTCTTGCTCAGCACAAACCACCTCTTCCCTCCCGATCGTTCAGAGTTCCACCCTGCCCCTAAAAGGGTCGCATAGTCCTTGAGGGAGCGGGTGAAGCGGGTTTGTGTCCACTTGGGTCCAGGTAGGATTAGGAGAACTTGCAGATGACAAGGCATGCGCAGCATCCCGATCGAAAAGGGAGAATCGATCCCCCATACCTGAAAGAAGCAAAGGGCCATTCCTGAGAGGGGATGGCCCTTTTGGGCGTTGGGTTACCCTATTTCCATTCGTTGAGTCTTGTTAGTCCATCGATAGATAGGATGCGATCAAATTGAACTGGGCGCAGCCGAAAGATCGCTCTAGAGGTTTCGAATCCTTTGCCGTAACTTGCTAGCTCTTCACACACACTAAGTGATCCGCGACTCTACGCTTCACGCAAAAGGCCGAATATGAGCGACAAAAAAATAATCTTTTCCATGCAGGGGGTATCCAAGATCTATCCCCCACAGAAGCAAGTCCTGAAAAACATCTGGCTCTCCTTCTTCTATGGAGCCAAGATCGGGGTGCTGGGCCTCAATGGCTCAGGAAAATCCAGCCTGTTGAAAATCATCGCAGGGCTGGACTCCGAGTACCAGGGAGACATTGTCTTTGACAAGGAATACAAAATCGGCTATCTGCCTCAGGAGCCGGAACTGGATGAGAACAAGACCGTCAAGGAGAGTGTCAAGGAAGGCGTTTCTCACATCGTAGAGGTGGTTGACGCCTATGAGGCGATTTCGCTCAAAATGGGGGAGCCCATGGAGGACGACGAGATGATGAAGCTCATCGAAGAGCAAGGGGAATTGCTGGAAAAAATGGATCAGCTAGAAGCCTGGGACCTCGATCATACCCTGGAGGTCGCCATGGAGGCCCTGCGCTGCCCACCCGACGATACGCCGGTGAAGGTGCTCTCTGGCGGAGAGCGCCGACGCGTTGCCCTGTGCCGCTTGCTGCTCAGCCGTCCCGACATCCTCCTGCTCGATGAGCCGACCAACCACCTGGACGCCGAGAGTGTCCACTGGCTGGAACAGTTCCTGCAAAAATTTCCCGGCACGGTCATCGCCGTTACCCACGACCGCTACTTCCTCGACAACGTAGCGGGCTGGATCCTGGAGCTCGACCGGGGCGAAGGCATCCCCTTCGAAGGCAACTACAGCTCGTGGCTGGATCAGAAGTCTCGCCGCCTGGCCAACGAAGAAAAAGCCGAATCCAAGCGGCAGAAAATCCTCAAGCGCGAACTGGAATGGGCCCGCATGTCTCCTTCCGCCCGTCAGGCCAAGGGCAAGGCTCGCCTGCGCGCCTACGAAGCCCTGAACAATCAGGAAGTCAAGGAAAGAGAAGCCTCTCTGGAACTGTTCATCCCCCCGGGCGAGCGCCTGGGAGATCAGGTGATCGACATCCACAACCTGAGCAAGGGATTTGAAGGTCGCCAACTGATCGATAACTTCAGTGCCTCTATCCCAAAAAATGCCATCATTGGCATCATTGGTCCCAACGGAGTAGGGAAAACCACCCTGTTCCGGATGATCACGGGAGAAGAGCAACCAGATGAGGGAACGATCGAACTCGGCGCTACCGTCAAACCCTCCTATGTGGATCAGTCTCACAAGGACCTGACTCCCGATCAAACGGTCTATGAAGTCATCAGCCAGGGGGCTGATTTCCTGAGTATCGGCAACCATCAGGTCAACGCCCGCGCCTACCTGAGCAAATTCAACTTCAACGGCAGCGATCAGCAGAAGCAGGTCGGCGTACTGTCCGGCGGGGAACGCAACCGCCTGCACCTGGCCATGGCCCTCAAGGAGGGCGGCAACGTGCTGTTGCTGGATGAGCCCACCAACGACATAGACGTCAACACACTGCGCGCCCTGGAGGAAGCCCTGGAGAATTTCGCTGGCTGCGTACTGGTGATCTCTCACGACCGCTGGTTCATCGACCGCCTGGCTACCCACATCCTCAGCTACGAAGACGACGGGCAGCTCCGCTTCTTTGAAGGGAACTTCAGCGAATTCGAAGCCAAGAAAAAGCAGGAAGTCGGCGACCTGACGCCCAAGCGGCCAAGGTTCAAGAAATTGCTGTAGGACAGCTTTCCTTCTACCAAGCCTTCGTTGCTGACTGGGACGAAAGGGGATATGGACTCATATCTTTGGCAGCCAAATGCCATTTTCCCATTGCCGGCTCGGTACGCTTCAACAGTCATCATGAGCCGTCTGAAAAGGTTCAGCTATCTTGCAATCACAGGAAAGAGCAGAGGATAGCCATCTCTATTCGGTCACAGTATGGCTATCCTCTTCCATCGACATATATCACCGCAATCGTCGCAGGGTACGGGTACGAGAAATGAAGCCATAAGAACCACTGACCTCCAATAGGTCATCCTCCCGCAGGGTCATACTTCCCTCGACAGTGATTCCATAGCGAGGCATTCGGATGGTACCACAGCAATATGACTGCTCATTTTTCCATTCAAAATCGGAAAAAATCATGATGCGCTTACCTTTGACTTTTGCCCGATCGGCTGCGTCAAATACCGAGTCCAGGCGGCCAAAATACTTCCCTCCTTCTTCATAAATGTGGATGACGCCCCCCTCCTCAGCATCAACCCATCGCCCCTCGATGCCATGCTGAGCCTGAAGCCCCGAGAGGGCCAGGGTGAGCAGCAGCAAAATCAGGGTAGCCTTGCTGGCATGGGAGGCAGGGGTATGTTCTTGCTTCCCAAAACGAAGCGCCTGCACCTGGTCATATTCCTCCACGTACTGGGGGTGTTCCGTGCCCATGAGACGGTCCCAAAACCGAAAGTACAGTCCATAATTCCCCTTGAATCTGCTGTGATGCAGGTTGTGATGAACAGAGGTGTTGAAAATCTCAAACAGGAAAGAGTGCCTGAACCATCTTGGTGCAATCTCATATCCCAGGTGGCCATACACATTGATCATAAATGCGAGGGTGGTAAACACCAGGAGGCTCAGCGGATGTAACGGAACCAGTAGCAGGATAGGCACCAAAACCAGGGCTTCGAGGACTCCCTCCAGGAGATTGAAAGAATAAGACGCAAGTGGGCTAGGGTTAACGGATTTGTGGTGGAGGAGGTGAAAGGCTCGAAACAACCTGGGATGATGTATGGTGCGATGCAGCCAGTAAAAATAGGTGTCGTGGATCACGAGGGAAATGAGTACGCTGAGGGGAATCCACCACCAGGCATAGGCATGGATGTCTCGGTAAAACAGGGTATGCTCACTAATAGGAGTTTTCAGAAGCAATAGGCCCACCGCTACGAAGATGAACACATTTTTCAATGAATGCAGAAATTCGCGGATGAAGTCTCGTCGATTGGCCAGTCTCGACTGAATTTTGAGCCTGGCTACCTTTTCAGGAAACAGGACGTAAAAAGCCAGGAAAGGCATCCCGGCAAGGATCAGGTAGCGAACAAGGTTGATGGCAAATGGCAGGGTGTACCATAGTTGACTTTCCATGAGGGTGATTGGCATTTAGGGTTGAATCCGAAGAAAGTGAGGGGAGGGCAGATTCCCTCCCCGATTGAGCGACTACAGGTGGATTTCGTCAGGCAGGGTGGCTGACCGGTCAGGATTTTCGCAACGACATGCGAATGCTTTCCGACCTGATGCAAGGGCTAAATGGAGATGTTGTAGGTGGTTCCATTCACCACCAGTGCGACACTGCCGCCCCCATTGAAGGTGATGGTGCCGCTGTAAGTGGTGACGGTGCCATTTTGATCCACGGTGATGGAGAAGGTGCCCGACCCACCGGTTATTTCAGGGGACTGCTTGGGAATGGTCACATTTATGATGGTGATGTCCATGTCAGTGAGCAGGGTAGCAGTTTGGCCATTGAGGGTGATGTCTTCCGTACCGCTGCGCAGATAATCTCCTCCCCAGATGTATTCAGGGGACTGGATCTGAAGGCCCCCTACCTCACCGTTGAACTGGGTTGAGTCCTCCGAATCCAGTCTAGGGGTGGAATACGTTCCCGCTGAGTTGAAGTCAACTGTGGCGGACTGAGGCAGTTGGAAAGTGCCGCCGCACACCAGGTCAAAGCTCCACATGAGATCAAGGGAAGCCTGACGAGGGCCATTGCTGCGGCTAAATGAAAGCTGATCGGTATAGACGCTGTCGCAGAGCTCTTCCAGCGTCAAGTCTTCCAGTTCCGCCGAAAGCTCGGTCAGTTGATCTTCCATCTGATCCAGGGCTGCTTCGACGATTTCAGCCACGTCTTCCGAGGTGATGTCCAGGTTTTCGCCAACGTTTTCGCGGCAGGATACAAAAAACAAAGAAGTGCAGAGGAGCAGGGTGGATAGGATGATGAATGTGAAACGTGTCATTTGAATTTGAGTGATTAAAGAGTTGATAATGACACGAAGGTAGCGGCGATACAAAGGCAGGGTGATTAACAAAAGATAATATCACTCTGATCTGTCAGACGTTTTGGTAGCCAGGCGCTTACGGATACGGCTCAGCGAGACTGGGGTAATTCCCAGGATATTGGCAATGTATTTACCAGGGACCCGGTTGATGATCTCTTTGTGATTTTTAAGAAAGTCCAGGTAGCGCTCCTCTGGGGAGAGCATCACAAACGTATCGATGCGCGTATAGGACTCTTTCAGGAGGGTCCGGAGCAGGTACTTACGGTTCTCATCCAGGCGGGGATTATTTGAAATAATGTCCTGGGTCACCTCATAGCTCAGGTAGAACGTATCGGTAGGTTCTATGGCTTGCCAATAACACCGGGAGGGCTGTTCAAACAGGATCGCATCCACGTTGGTCACCAGTTGATTTTCCCAGCTGAGTCGGGTCGTGATCTCATCTCCTCTGGGATTGATGGCAAAAGAGCGCGCAATCCCCTTGCGGATGAAGTATATTTCGGTGGCCCAGCTACCTTCCTTCAGGATGTACTCTCCTGGCTCAAATGACTTGGTCTTGGCCGAGGTGATCAGGGTCATGGCATCGTTCAGCCCGATGTTGCTGCTAAACTGATAGAGTTTTCGGAGCTTTTGGAAGTCAACCATGTTAACCTGTTGTATTTGGCATTAGAACTTGAGCCGGGCAAACCGTCAGAGCACCCGCAGGTATTGCGGAGAAGAGGTCAACGTAATTTATATGGGGAGAAAGTGGATCTAGCTCGCGATACCAGGATACATACTTGTTTTTGCCCCTGGTCAACATCACCCCAAGCGCACCCTGTATCTGGCAGTTCCGTTCCTGGCCGATAAAGAAACCTTTTCTAAACTCATTATCCAATTGCCTCTACTAGGTAACGACCTGAAAAAGAGTATGTTTGACTTAGGAACGCGGCCCAAATAACTTTACATTCTTGGTTGATTTTTTTTCCACGTTCCTAAAGCATCAATTCATCAGGCCTGCCCATTTTCTGGAAGCAGCCAACTTAAAAAACTTGGGACAGCGCCCTCGGAATAAGGGTGTACCCAAGTCTGGTTTTATGATTGGCTAGCTCCCTCCCGAAGCCAAGGCTTCATCCGATTATGCTGTAGCATAGCTGGAGAACCAGCCCAAACTGCTCCTTTGAGGTGAAGATTAAGCTCACAATCCCTCAACCTCCGCCCGGCTCAAGCCCGTGAAGCGCATGATGGTCTCCACCGACTCGCCTGCGGCTTTCATCTGCTGGGCCACGCGGCGGATGCCCTCTTCGATGCCTTCGGCCTTTCCTTCCATCCAAGACGTATCCACCACATTCTTCAGGTCGCGGTAGTACTTGAGGCTTTCTTCGTAGGCTTCTTTCTCGGCGGGGGTAAAGCGAGCGATCTCAGCGGCGGCAAAAAGCCGTTCGAAGATTCGGTCTCGGGCAGCCTTATTCGGCTCCGTGCCGAAGAGCTGCTTGAACCCAAAATCGGTCAGGGGATTGATGTATTTGTCCTTGAAAGTGCTCATCTCTGATATAGTTCGCTAGGGCGAAGATACGAGGAAATGGGCGGATACGGTGCTCCATACCAATTCACTTACTCATGCACAGTAATCGATTCGTGGTTCAACTCGATTACTTTGTTGCCTACTTCAAACAAAGATTTGATGGTTGGAAAGTTCGCTTCGAAGAGGGCGATCAACTATGCCTTGAGTCGAAGCGGAAAATGTGCATCTACAAAAAACTTCATTACGCAGCCTTGACCTTGTGCACACTTTTGACTGACATCAAGCGTGCAGCAAACACCAGACACGCGCGAATATCCTCCTTCTCCAAATCCGGGTAATCCTCCAACAGTTCTTCTTCCGTCATGCCTGCCCCCAGCAGATCCAGGATCATCTCTACAGGGTATCGCATATTGCGGATAGAGGGCTTGCCAAACAAAATGCCTGGGTTGAGCGTGACGCGGTCGAGGAGTGGGTTAGTCATGGAAAAATCTTTGTGGGCTCAATCAGGATTTCTATTCATGCGAAAAGAAAAAGTCTACCTTTTTAAAGATACGACAAAACCAGCAGATACAGCGCTCAGTTACGAAGTACGAATTTCAAATTACGAATTCTCTCCCCCCTAGCTCCGCTTCCGATAGCTCCACACTGCCAGTTCATTGATCGCCACGTCGTGGCCCGCCACGATCAAGGTTCGGGTTTTGATCGTGAGTGAAAATAACCGAGAATGCGTGGGTTCATTTTGTGTTTTTGTGCTTATTTTGGAATCATGGCAGCCAGAGATAAATACCACGATGTAGTTCGCCATGCATTGGAGGAGGACGGCTGGATCATTACGCATGATCCATATACCATTGAATATGGTGGTACAGGCTACCAAATTGATCTGGGCGCGGAAAAAATGCTTGCAGCTGAGAGAAACGGGCAGAAGATTGCTGTAGAGGTCAAGAGTTTCGTTGATCCTTCCCCTATTACCAGCTTTCATCATGCACTTGGGCAGTATCTCAATTACTTGTTTGCGCTTCGTCAGCAAGAACCCGAACGAATCCTTTATCTGGCAGTGCCGTTATTTGCCTATAAAGAGACCTTCTCCAAACCCATTGTCCAGTTGACACTGCAAGAGATCGACTTGAAATTGGTTGTATTCGATTTAGCCTCCGAAACCATCCACCTATGGAAAAGCTAGCCCTATATCGCAAGGCCATCATTACAATCCTGGAAGAGCATGCCGCCTACCTGCCTGCGAATTTCGATCAAGTCGAGCGACAAGTATTTGCAGATACCGAGCGAGACCATTACCAATTGGTGACCATCGGCTGGCAAAAGGGAACCTACATCCGCAACACACTCTTTCACCTCGACATCAAAAACGGTAAAATCTGGCTTCAGTATAATGGCACTGAAGAGGACCTCGGCCAGCGACTACAAGACATGGGCGTGCCCAAGTCAGACATCGTAATTGGCTGGCTGCCGCCAGAAGCGAGGGCATTGTCGGATTATGCGGTGGCGTAGCACAGGAGCGGTCATAACTTTCAACCCACAACTTTTCACCTTCAACTCTCCCCTCACCCCCGCTTCCGATAGCTCCACACTGCAAGGGTATTGATCACCAGGGCATACACGGCTACAATGGCCGTCTGTGTCTGGATCTCGGCCCAGCCGGCGCCTTTGAGCAGGATGAGGCGTACCACCTCGATGAAGTAGCGAACAGGGTTGAGGTAGGTAAGCTGTTGCGCCCAGGTGGGCATGTTCTCGATGGCGGTGAAGAGGCCGCTGAGGAAGATGAAGATCACCATGAAAAACCAGGCCACGAACATCGCCTGCTGCTGCGTCTCCGAGGTAGTCGAAATCAGCAGTCCCACGCCCAGTACCACCAGCAGATATAGCCCTGAGAAGGCAAACAGCAGCGGCACGCTTCCCACAATCGGGATGTCATAGACCAATTTGCCCACGATCAGGCCCAACCCCAAATCCACCATCGCGATGATCCAGAAGGGCAGTAACTTCCCGATGAGAAAGTGATGCTTCTTGAGCGGCGTTACGTTGAGCTGCTCGATGGTGCCGAGTTCTTTTTCCCGGACCAGGTTGATGGCCGAGAGGAAGCCACCGATCATGGTTACCAGCAAACCCAAAATCCCCGGTACCATGAAAGTCTGGTAGTCCATCTCAGGATTGTACCAATTGGAAAATTCGACCATAATACGGCCTGAAGATGGCTGCGCAGGCGCATTGACTGGCTGTACGCGCATGCCGTATTCCGCGATGAGTTGCTGGTTGAAGCTGCCGATGACCTGCGCGGCATAGGAAGAACCCAACAAGCCCTTGGTGCCGTCGATGGCATTGGCGACGAGGCGGACAGAAGCCCGGTCTTCGCGCACCAGATCACGCTCCCAATTGGCCGGGATGGTGAGGATGAGGTCTGCCTCCCCGATGTCCATGGCCCGCTCGGCGGCCATCAGATCCACCCCAAAGTCCTCCAGGATAAAATAGGCCGAGCCTTCGAACTGGTTCGTGAGCCGCTGCGACCAGGCCGAACCGTCCTGATCGACGATGTAGAGCTTGAGGTTTTTGACCTCAAAGTCCGCCGCCAGCGCCAGCAGCAACAACTGCACGATCGGCATGGCCAGCATCAGCGGCAGCAGCGCCCGGTTGCGGACGATCTGCCGGAATTCTTTATAGAGGAGAAATCTGAGAGTTTGCATATCAGAGGGATAAAGGTCTTCGGTATGGGAGATAAGGTAAGGTGGTCGAGGGTGATCCGGGTGGTCTCGGTGATCACTGCTGAGTGTAACGAAGTCCCGAATTCGGGATTCACCTCAATCACTACTCCAGTCTCACCTGGAATCTCTTCACACTCGCCGCGAGAAAAAACACCGTGAATCCCAGCAAGATCAGCGTCTCCTTCCAGAGCAGTTCCAGGCCTACGCCCTGGAGCATGATCCCCTTCAGGATGATGATGAACCACTTGGCGGGGATGATATTGGAAATCCACTGCAGGGCCAGCGGCATGTTGTCGATGGGGAACATGAAGCCCGACAGGATGATCGTCGGCAGCATCAGGCCCATGAGCGAAATCAGCAGCGCAACTTGCTGAGTCTTGGCAGCCGTGGAGATCAAAATCCCCAGCGAAAGCGACGCCACTACGAAGATGACCCCTTCCAGCAGCAGTAGCGGAATGCTTCCCACGATTGGAACGCCGAAGACATAGTATCCCAGCAGCAGGATCAGCACTGCGTTGATCATCGCAAGGAGAATGTAAGGGGTTACCTTAGCCAGGATGATCTGAGCAGGCTGCATGGGCGAAACCAGCAGAACTTCCATTGTGCCCATTTCCTTCTCACGGGTAATCGAAATCGAGGTCATCATGGCCGATACCAGCATCAGGATGATGGTGATCAGCCCCGGCACGAAGAGGAATACCCCTTTGAGTTGGGGGTTGTATTTCATGCGTGTGCTGACGTCGATTTGCAACGGAATCCCAGCCTGCTGAGCACGCTGACTCTGATAGTCCGCAATGATCTGGCTCGTATAGGCGATCAGCGTATTGGCGGTATTGGGATCAGTGGCGTCAGCGATCAGTTGCACCTCTGCCCTACCCTCTCGGTTCAGGCTTTGATCCAACGCCTGTGGAAAAGCCACCACCAGTTTGATGTCCCCACTGCGAAAGGCCGGTTCGATTTCATCCCGACTTTGCAGTTGCCGATCCAGGACGAAGTAACCCGAGGCCAGCAACTTGCGCGTCAGTTCGCGGCTCGCCACATCGGCTGAGGGATCGTATATGGCGATTTTGGCTTCCTTGATTTCATTGGTCACAGCAAATCCAAACAGCAGGATCTGCGCAATGGGCATCCCGAAGAGGATCAGCAGGGTACGTTTGTCCCGCATGATGTGGTACCATTCTTTTTTGACAAAGCCTAGAAAGCGCTTCATTTTGAGAGAGTTAGAAGTGAGAGGCGAGAAATGAGAGAAAAGAAGTCAGAAGTCAGATCGCTACGCTGTCAGAAAGGCTTGACCGCTCTTGTCTCGCTTCTGACTTCTCGCAGCGAAGCGGTCTCGCTTCTATCCTCCTCTCGCCAGGCGCACGAATACTTCATCCATGCTGTCGGCTCCGAAGCTGCGTTTCATGTCTCGGGGATTGTCCAGGGCCTCGATGCGACCATCGACCATGATGGAAACGCGGTCGCAGTACTCTGCTTCGTCCATGTAGTGGGTGGTCACAAAAATCGTGATGCCCTGGGCGGCGGTTTCGTAGATCATCTCCCAGAACTGCCGTCGGGTGATGGGATCGACGCCGCCGGTGGGTTCGTCGAGGAAGATGATACTCGGGTCGTGCAGCAGCGCCGTGCTAAAACTCAGCTTTTGCTTCCAACCCAGGGGCAGGTCAGCTATCAGTTCGTCGCGGACTTCCCCCAGGCCCAGGCGCTCGATGAGGGCATCGCGCTTGTTGGTCAGCGTTTTGCCGCGCAGGCCATAGATCCCGCCGTAAAACCAGATGTTTTCTGCCACAGTCAGATCGGCGTAGAGGCTGAACTTCTGGCTCATGTAGCCGATGTTTCGCTTTACCTTTTCGGGCTGCCGACCGACGTCGTAGCCTGCTACGGTTGCCTGCCCGTCACTGGGTGACAGCAGCCCTGTCAGCATGCGGATGGCCGTGGTTTTTCCAGCGCCATTGGCACCGAGGAAGCCGAATATTTCGCCCTGATCGACCTCAAAGGTGATGGCGTCGACGGCGGTGAAGTTTCCGAAGCGGCGGGTGAGAGAAGAAGCGGAGATGGAAGACATCAGTGTGGAAGATTAGAGGTTAGAAGTTCCCGATGCTCGGGATTTCACTGCGTTCAACAGGAAGTCAGAAGTCAGAAGTCAGAAGTCAGAAGTCAGAAGTCAGGGTGGCACTGACATAGCCAAAACAGGGTTACGAAAATTCTCTTCTTTTTTTCTTCCATCTGACTTCTCGCAACGAAGTGATCTCACGGCGCAGCGATCTGACCTCTATTGCATCAGCGCCATAAACTGATCTTCAATATTTGGGGGAATGCGCTCAATCGAGACGCCTTCATGGCCGCGCTGGGCCAGGTACGCTTCGATTTCTCCGGGGAAAGCAGTGCTGCGCTGATCGGTGAAGTGGATGCTGTCGCCAAAGGGAAACACCGAGTGAGCCTGTGGAAAACCCCGTAAATCCTGCAACAATTGGTAGGTATTCGATCCGCTAACAGCCAAAAGCTCTCGCTCAAATCCGCCTACAATGCCCTCGGGCGTGTCCACCTGCATGATTTCACCATGCTGGATCAAGGCTACCCGGTCGCAGCGGCTGGCTTCGTCCATGTAGGGCGTGGAGACGAAAATGGTAATCCCTCGCTCCTTCAGTCGGTCCAGCATGTCCCAAAATTCCTGGCGGGAAACGGCATCCACACCCGTGGTCGGTTCATCCAGCAGCAGTACCACTGGCGCATGGATCAGGGCACAACTCAGCGCCAGTTTTTGCTTCATGCCGCCGGAAAGAGCTCCTGCACGCCGCTTTTTGAAGGGCTCGATCTGCTGGTAGATGTCCCGGATCAGGTCGTAGTTTTCCTCGATCGTGGTGCCAAATAGCGTGGCAAACAGCGTCAGGTTTTCCTGCACAGTGAGGTCCTGGTAGAGGGAAAATCGGCCCGGCATGTAGCCCAACTGCTTGCGCAGGGTTTGGAAGTCCCCGACTACGTCGAGGCCGTTGACCGTCGCGGTGCCTTCGCTGGGAATCAGCAGCGTCGCCAGGATGCGCATCAGCGTCGTTTTACCCGCCCCGTCAGGGCCGATCAGCCCAAACAGCTCTCCCCGCTCAACTTCCAGGTTGATGTCTCGCAACGCAACGGTGCTGTCGTAAGTGTGGGATATGGAATGGATGGATAGCATAAAGAAAGATGATTAGAGGTCAGACTGCTTTGCGGTCAGAAGTCAGAGGAAGGAAAGAGGTTCCCGGCCGGCAGGACTGCACGGTCAGAGGTGAGACAGAAAAAGCTGGATTTCTTCCCTTCTGACCTCTCACAGCGCAGCGATCTGACTTCTCGCTTCTTCAAAATCTTGCCTCCCCCGGCATCCCGATCTTAATCACCCCGCCCTCATTGGGGACGCGGATCTTGACCGCATAGACCAGGTCGGTGCGTTCGTCGCGTGTTTGGATGGTGCGGGGGGTGAATTCCGCTTTGGAGGAAATCCAGGCGAGGGTGCCCTGAACAGTGCCCAGGTCATTTTCACCCTGATCAAACAGCACCTCCAGGGTCTGGCCGACTGTCAGGTCGCTGAGCTGAGAGCCACTGACAAAGGCCCTCAGGGTCAGTTCGCGGGTATCGGCGAGTTTAAGCAAAGGCCGCCCGGGACTGACGATTTCATATGGCTCGGCGTAGGTGGTGAGCACCTGTCCGGCAAAAGGAGCTACCAGTCGGCAGCGCGCAATCTGATCATCCAGCTGGCGTACCTGCACCTGCAAGGGCTTTACCTGCTGGTTGATGGCGCGGTTGGCGGTCTGTAGCTGGGTGAGATGGGCTTCTTTTTTCTGACGAAGGACATCCAGTTGCCCCTTCAGGTCGTCGAGTTGCTGAGGCGTGGCGGCCTCACCGGTGACGAGCTTTTCCACGCGGGCGACTTCCCGCTCTAGCTGAACCATTTGCTTGTCATACACAGCCAGTTGGCTGGCGACATCCTGGGTCTGGCTCAGGGTAGCCTCGATCTGGGCCAGTACCTGCTGCCGCTTCAGCAATAGCGGTGTGGTATCCACGGCGGCGATCAGTTGGCCGGATTCGAGCCATTCGCCTTCTTTCGCATTGAACATCAGGAGCTTGCCTGCCTGCTCGGAGGAAAGCATCACCTCGGTAGCTTCGAAATTGCCGTAAGCGTCGGGCTGGTTCGCGGGTTCGCTACAGGCGGCTGCCAGGAGAACCAGCGTTATGAAGATTAGTCGTTGCATTATTTTTGGGATATGTAGGATCAAAGGAATGTTCATTGGAAACTTACTGCCCCAGCACCTGCTGGATCTGGACTTCCAGGTGAAGGATTTGCAGTTCCCGGAGTTGCTGTTCCTGCCGCAGACGGGTGAGGGTGTTGACCTCGGCGAGGTATTCGGCGGGGGTCAGGGTGCCCAGATCGACCTGCTGCTCAGCCTGCTTGACGAGTTTGGTCTGAAGGGTTTCCATTTCCTCACCCAGTTCCAGTTGCCCCTGAATACTAGCCTGTTGGGCGCGAAGCCCCGCTACCTGAGCATCTACTCCCTGGGTAAAACGTTCCTGGGTCAGGTCGATTTGTTGCTGCTGGAGCTCCAGTTGCTGCTGCTGACGCTGGGTGCGGTTCCAGTCCCAGGGAGCCCAGTTGAGGCGCAGGCCCACCATGTAAAATCCGTCGAAGTCCGTTTCGAGGAAATTGTAGGGATTGGGCTGCCCCACCCCACCGCTGGCAAAGGCCGCAAGGGTCGGCCTCAGGTTGCGACTGAGCACTTCGCCCTGCTGGCCCAACATGGCCTGCTGCAGCTGAAATGCCTGCAATTCGGGCCGTTCGTTTTCCAGATTTTGGCTGGGCGAACCTTCCGGCAGGGCCAATTCTGCTTCCACCAATCCCTCATCTCCGCACAGTACCGACAGGGCTTCCCGCTGTGATTTGGCACCAGCTTCCAGTTGCTGGATTTGCAGACGCAGCATCAGTACCTGCTGATCCAAACTGGCCAAGGCTCCTGGCAGGACGACTCCGTTTTCGATGGCGTGCTCGATGCTTTTTCGCCTTTCAGCCAAATACTCCAGCGTCGTGCGCGCTACGTCCTGCTGCATTTCTGCCTGTAAAACCGCAAAATATTGCTGGGTGATCTGCCGCTCCATTCCGGCCAAATCCACCTCCACCTGCTGGGTATTGATTTGTTGGCTGAGGAGGTTGAGTTGTCTGGCGGCAGCAATTTTTCCGCCTTCATAAATCGGCTGTTGCACGTCGAGCGTCGCCCGATACTGGGCCTGTGGAAGCGACGGAAAGGTAAACATCGGGTTTTCGGGAAAAGTAATGACGTCGCTCTGGTAGGTGCCCTGGGCATTGATCGCCATGCCGGGGAGCCACTGACTCTTCAGTCGGGCGTCCTCCAGCGAGCTGATTTCGCGTGTGAGGGCAGGTTGCTGGCTCAGGGGACTGTTTTGCCTCGCTGTGGCCAGTACCTGATCCAGACTGGTCTGGGCCTGGCTGCCCAAGCCGCATATCAGGAGTGGAATGAGAAGTAATCGTTTCATTGGGCTAGCATTTGATCCATTGGTTTAACTACCTGGTTAATTGCATGGTAAAAAAATAGTGGTCGGGCTGGGATGATTCAGGTCATCTAACTGGCAGATTTAACTGTTTGGTTAACTAGGGAGTAAAAAAAATATCGATTCAGGAAGCGGATTTTCAGGAATCCGGCTCCTCTTTTCGGATGCTCTGCATGATCATTTTGGGGACGAGTTCTTCGCGACTCTGCACAAACTGATCGAATTCTTCCGGAGTTGTCCCCAGAATCTCGGTTAAAATGGGCCGCATCATGAAGGGAAAAACGATGGTTCCGATCAGGTTGATCAACACGTGGCGGGGGTCAATGGGCTCGATGTGGCCTGCCTGAACCTCACGCTGCATGTGTTGAACAAATTTCATCAGGACCTCCCCCACGCTGATATTCATACCTCCCTCATTCTGAACCAGCTTGATCAGTTGCTCGGGATGATTTTGCAGGGCATTGAGCACAAACATGGGCAGATGTGGATTGTCTCGCAGGAGTTGGTGGTAGTATCCACTTACTCGGCTAAACTTCTCCTCAAGCGGCAGGTCTTCCTGAAGTGTCTGCGCCACCTTGGGTATCACCTGTCCAATCGCTTCGCTTAAAATGCGTTCAAAGAGCTGGTTCTTGCTGCGAAAGTAGTAATGCAACATGGCCTTGTTGATACCAGCAGCATCGGCAATGTCCTGCATCCTGGCTCCACTGAGTCCCTTCTGATGAAACTCCTCTTTAGCAGCAGCAAGAATTCGTGGTTCGGGTTGATCTGTTGAGTCTTTGGCCATGAGCATTAACCAGTTGGTTAAACTATACGACCAATTAACCAGTTGGTTAACTCATCTCCAAAAAAAATCAGAAAAATTCAGATGTACTGGTTACGATGCTTTCAGCGAAGGCTACCAAAGTGCGTTAACCCACTACTTACCCTTTACTCAAATCCCTTATGACTTTTTCCACTCAAACCTCTCGATTTTTTGCGATTCTGGTTTCAATCGTCCTGATGCTGGGACTGACCGCTCAGATAAGTCAGGTCACCGCTACCCCCCAACTGGAAGAGACTAGCTCTACTGAGGCCCCTTACTACTTTTCGCTCGACGACTTGTCCGGACTCCCCGGTATGGATGAGGTCCTGGCCGAGGCCGAAGCCAACATCCGCATCAAGATTGTCATCATCATTGTCATCCGGAAGAAAGGCGTGGCTGAGATCCGTGACATCCGTCCATTCGCAAGTGATGGGGGCCTGGGAGGAACTCGCATCGTAGCTGACGCCGAGGTGCGCAATGGCCGCCTATACATCAAGCCCATCGAAGCCGATCTGGACGGAGAGGAAATCACCAAACTGGTGGTCCGGGAGGGATTCCGAGTACGTCCACGGGTAGCCCAGCAACTGGGCTGGAACGACACGATGATGCTCCGCCGTGGAAGCATGGACTTCCGTGTCAACCAGCTGGGCAACTTCGAGATCCAGGATTAATGAAAGGAAGAACCAGCTAGAAAGCCTTCCCTCTTTTTATACCCTAATCCATTTCATCTCATGAATTTCTCAAATCCAACCACCCGCTTTTTCTCCATTCTGCTTGGAATCGTGCTCATGCTGGGGTTCGCCATGCAAGCCAGCCGACTCAGTGCTGAATCCCAGGAGGAAACGGTCCCGTCTACTGATGCACCATACTACTTCTCCCTGGAAGAAGTCGCACACCTACCCGGCATGGCTGATGTCATCGCCAATACGCCTGAGGGCATCCGCATCAAGATTGTGATCATCATCATCATTCGGAAAAAAGGGGTGGCTGAAGTGAGAGACATTCGCCTGGCAAATTCTTCAGATCTCAGGAGAAACCAGATTCTCGCCGAGGCTGAAGTACGCAATGGGCGCTTCTATGTCAAGCCTGTTGAGGACAACCTGGGTGGCCAGGAAATTGAGACCCTGGTAGTTCCTGAAAGATACCAGGTAGGGCCACGGGTTTCCAAAGAGCTTGGGCTTTGTGTTTGTGACCTTGCAGAAATGCTCGGAGTATACGAAGATAGCCTACCCTGGCTTAGAAGAGGCCGCATGAATTATTCCGTCGGAGAAGTAGGCAGCTTTGATATTGAAGACTAACAGTAGATGAAGCCAAATATAAAGCACTAAATCCTCCCTCATTTCACCCCTAATCATTTTACTTATGAATTTCTCAAATCCAACCACCCGATTCTTTTCTTTTCTACTCGGTATCGTGCTCATGCTGGGAATGGCCATGCAGGTCAGTCAGCTTAGCGCAGAATCACAGCTCGAAACAGCTCCCGATACTGAGGCTCCTTATTACTTCTCCCTAGAAGAAGTTTCTCACCTACCCGGGATGGCCGACGTGATAGCCGAAGCCCCGGAAGGCATCCGCATCAAAATCGTCATCATCATCATTATTCGGAAGAAGGGCATCGCCGAAGTGCGTGACATCCGACTGGCCAACTCCTCCCGTCTGGAAAGCAACCAGATTTTAGCTGAAGCTGAAGTCCGAAACGGACGCCTCTATGTAAAACCTGTTGAAGACAATCTCGGAGGCCAGGAGGTGAACGTTCTGGTGGTTGACGGACTGCGCATACGCCCTCGTGTAGCTCGGGAACTGGGCGTTTTTAATGATACTATTTTTTGGGTCAAAGGTCGAATGGAATACGGAGTCGACAAGCTCGGCAACTTCGAAATTCAGGACTAATTCTCAGTTTTGACCCAACTCAAAGCATATTTAAACACCAACTTTTCGCTTTTTAACCAATTATGAACATCTCAAATCCAACCACTCGTTTCGTATCCATTTTCCTTGGCATCGTCCTTTCGTTAGGATTGGCCCTGCAAATCGGTCAGCTAAGTGCCGACAGCAAGGTGGATGAAACACCGGCAGCTGACGCTCCTTACTATTTCTCTTTGGAGGAAGTCGCCGACCTACCCGGTATGCAGGAGGTGATGGCTGAGGCTCCCGAGGGTATCCGCATTAAGATTGTGATCATCATCATCATCCGTAAAAAGGGCATCGCCGAGATCCGCGACATTCAGGTAGCCCGATCTTCTCGCCTTTCCAGCAATCAGATCCTTGCTGAAGCTGAAGTTCGCAATGGCCGTCTATACGTCAAGCCTGTGGAAGACAATCTGGAAGGTCAGGAAGTGAAATTCCTGATGGTACAGGATCAACTGCGCATCCGTCCAGCTGTATCACGAGAGCTTGGGATTGTGGACTCTATCATTTCCATCAGAGGTCGCATGGAATACGAAGCAGGAAAACTGGGCAACTTTGAGATCCAGGATTAATCCGGATAAACACCCTGTTTATTGTACCGCCCGAGCAATCGGGCGGTATTTTTTATGGTTCTAATACCAGCCGCTCCCAGGGGATACCTTGAATCAGGTTTTCCAACTCAACCTGATCTTCTACTGCTATATTCCATAAGTAGAATTCCCGCTCACCCTGCATTTGACGATAGCGCCAGTCCCAGACTCCGCAGGTGGCAGTTTTGCCATTGTGGTAGCCCCATGCGGTAACCAGGGTATCTGAGTCATGGATGAGCAATGCCTGCATGGCGGGAAGTCCTCCTATCCTGGTTTCCTGGATCTGGGCAAAACGGTACCCAGAACCCCGCCAACAAATCTGAGGATCATGATTTGCACGCCAGGCTGAGGCAGGAGCCTTGAGATAAAGCAGGCTATTTTTGCCCCGAAATCGCATCACTTCGGGCTGCACTGGCTCTCCCTTCATCCCCCAAATCTCTATTTGAGTCATTTCCTCGGGTAAAGGAGCGTCAGGCCGAAGCCAGGTCCACAGGCTGCTCAGGCTCACGAGTCCCAGGATCAATATGGGCAGCCAACGGTATGAACCTGGGGTTGAAGGCTGCGGAGTATCAGAGGTTGCCTCGGTGCCAGAACGTGTTCCTATCCCTCTGAGCAGCACCGCCAGGGGGAAAATGACCCACAACCCAATCGCCAGTAACCCAATCAGTTCATGGCCCAGGGTACCTGGTGCCGAGTGAAACAGGACCAGCCAGAAGGTCCGGATGTAATTGGCTCCAACAGCCAATAGGGTTGCCAGCAGCAGCCAAAACGTTATTTGTGCCAATGTCCAGTCGCGCGGCCGTTCCCGTTCTGCCAGCGCCAGTAGCAGGACGGCCCCTACCCAGGCAAGGGTCAAAGTGCTCACTCCCATGCAGGCTGCCTCCACTTCAAACCATTGCCCTTCATAGAAAAAGCGATTTCCCGCCACCTCAATCGTTGCGCCAAGGTGTTCCAGGGTATGGGCGACGGCCTGACTTAGCCCAATTCGGAGGGGAAAAGACAAGGCGCTTATCCAGCTCTCTGCGATGGGAGATAGCAGCCCTATCAGAAAAACTGGAAGCCAGCCGACCCGCCGCCCATTCCATTCTACCGAAAATAGCACCGCACAGCCCAATGCCAGCCAGAGCCACAGGTTGTTGCCCATGATTAAATGTAATCCCCAGGTTGTCAGGGCAACTCCCCCGAAGCGCCAACGTCGCTGATCAGGGTTGGCCTTCCATACAAAAGGAGTTATCATCAGCGTAAGGGCCATGGACAAGCCGGGCTGCAGGTAACTCCAGACCCAGGGAAAGGTCAGCAGCACCAGCAGCGCATATGGCAGCATCGAAAGCCTGAGGGATGATGAAATAGCCCTTCGCATGAATTTATTATTAAAGCACCTAAGCCCCCCACCAGTTTTGTCGCTTTGCCAGCCATAGCAATAGCAGGGCTGCCAGGGCAATCAATACCCACTCGTGGGGCTCCGGAGCGGCACCATCTCCCTTCGCGATCGCATTTCCGAGGGTGCTCTGATTGGGGTCGATGTCAAACCGCTCGTAGTCGGCGTCGGTTTCCAACACAAGCAGGCTGGAGACTGGCGACACTACGAAGGCTTCCTCCGCTTTCCTGATCCAGGTTTCTTCCAACGCTGATCGGTCATAAAACTCCCGCCCGATATCGGTCAGCAGTTGCTGGTAGGCAAATAGCCGAAACAGGTGATCAGGAGCCTTGCCATCTGCCACTGAATCTTTGCTTCGCTGCACCATTACGTCCGCACTGGGCAGGTACACGAGGGTTTCGCCTTCCTCCAACCTGGAAAAATCGCCCTCTTCCAATCGGACTTCCAGTTCCTCCCGGTCGCAGCGTTGCAGATCAATCACCCGCAGGTCGTACAGCGTCTGGACATAGGGGGCCACATCCTCACTGAGGTTTATCCAGCGCAGTGGCTGGTCAAGAGTTTGTAACCACTCGCCCATCTGGCGTGCATAGGGGCTGCCATCCAGGTCACTGAGCAGCGGAGTATTGCCCCCAGAGGCACTGATCACCAGGGCTTCACCAGGCTCGGTTATCTGATAGAGGGGGGGCATGGAGAAACGTTGCACGTGCAGTTTGGACAGGTATTGATCGCGATTGGCTTCGGTAAGACGCACTGGCTTGGGGGCGAATACATACACTTCGTAATTCTCCACCAAAGACCAGATTCGCTCAATCGCCCAGGGACTCCATGCGACATTCACATCGAGGTATATCCGCCGGGGTTGCCAATGCTCTTTCTCTTCCTGTACCTCTGCCATCTGGTAAGACTGGCCTTCCCAGGTAAAAACAGTTTTACTTATCGGAGGTGCATCCATCCAGACTTCTCCGCCAGTCTGATACCTTCCCTCATACTGCCAGTGAGCATTACTTTTCTTTCTCCAACTGATGGGTAAAGCAAGCCCTTCGACCCCCGCCATCTCCTGTAAGTACACATCGGTCTGTTGTTTGGCTCTCCAGGTCGCAGGGCCATCAAATGCCACCTGTGGGAGGCAAAGTTTTCCGTCCCGGTACTTCAGGGGCAGGGTGAAGCCAATTTTGAGCTGCCGTTCTTCCTCGGGGGTGCAGGGAAATACCGTGATGGTCACCCGGTTTCCTTCCTGCCAGTGCAACAGTGCCGGGTCGCGTCGTTCCCGTCCCACGATGGTCTCGTAGGCTCGGTCAGCTTTTGCCCTGGTGGTCAGAACAGATGGGCGTTCTTCCCCATCTACCCAGAGAGAAAGTGATGTCGCTACGGCACCGGGCGGCAAATGAAAGCTATAGACCGCTTCCTGCTGACGACCCCAACGTTTCCTGGTTGTATTGCGAATGCGCAGGGTCATCTCCTGATATGCCAGCCGGAACTGGGGATACAGGTCAATGGTACTATTCACCTCACTGGTTATCAAGTCTTTGCCTCTCCATAAGCGCCTATGGGTCATGTGCCGGGCATCGTACCGGGCTTCCAGAATATACCTTAAGTCGTTTTTTTCTATGGGCAAATCTCCGTGAATGGCCCTGGCGATAATACCCAGAGGGTCATGGCGACGAAACTCTCGCCTTCCCCCAAAGTCCAGCACTCCCAGTCCCCAGTCGGCTCCCCATAGGCTTTGCTGGTTGATGCCCTCATTGAGCAGGATTTGTTCCGTGAAATAATGGTCAGGTAGTTGCTGAGCAGTCGCCACCCATTCTGGCAAGTCAGCAGAGGCCACGGTATTGGGAGCTGCAATCTTATTTTGCGTTGAAATCCACTGCTGCATGAAGATCCCCAGTACCGCGATCGGCAGCACTACCCCAGCCCAAAAAGCTCGTCGGGCATAGGGCAGATCCCCCATTTGTCGATAACTAAAGGCCAGTCGAACTCCAATCCAGACCGGGACGGTGGCGTGGAGGCTTAATCCAAGAAAAAGTGCTGCTGGAATGGCGATCACCAGAAGCGGTCCCAGGAAAATGGACAGGTAGATACACAGCACAAGTCCCGCTCCATTGACAAAGAATAATGCATAGCGACCCCAGGAGGGAAACTTTTCCCGGTAAGGGAAAAGCAGGATAGCTCCGTGGATCAACCACACGTAGCCCAGCAGCCAGGGGACATATGGCTCAAATACCCGAACCTCCGTTAGATTCAGGGCGTGGGCACTGAGAGAAAACAGAACCAGAGCCACCGAATAGGATTTTTCGTCGAGTTTATGAAAGCGTCGCCAGCGGTTGCGGCGAATATGCTGCACCAGTGTCGCGATGAAATAGACTGCGGAGGTAATAAAGAATACCATTACGGGGGTCAGGGGATCCTGCACAATGGCTTCAGGCAACCATTTCCATAAAAGGGACAGGTAAAGGGGGAATAGAAGCCCAATCAGGCCTAATCCCACACGATAAAGGATGGGGGTATTTGACATGGTGAGGTTTTTACTTTGCAATACAAAGTACAATTTATGCCACATGAATCCAATCTGATTTACTCAATTGGGACCATTCTTTTAGCCAAAGGCATACCTGGGCTATTATCCGCCAAAGCCGGACTCAAGTGGTCGAAAATCCATCATGGCAGCTCTAGGAGCCTGCGGAATTAAGTAATTGACCATTCGCAATTCGTATAAAGTGCTCACCAGCAACACTTTCAATTACTAATTACTGATGACGAATTTCGAATTCTTTCCACTAGGCATTAGTTTCGCGGTTCAAAGTTCCCATGTTACTGACCATTCCGTTTTCAATTGC
>CAYFIR010000040.1:0-46249 GCA_964343195.1 uncultured Bacteroidia bacterium
AACATCCACCTAAAGCCCCGATGTTGGTTAATTGCTGATGGCCAATTTGTCGGTACTGGGAAGGGATTTTTCCCATTTAAAAAATGAATAAAGTCCAGCTAATATTCATATAAATCCATCACGCTTTCCAGTATTTGTCTGCGCTCCTGCTTCGTTTGAAGCGTGGGTTTTTTTGGAAAAAATCGGGACGGGAAATGAAAATTCAGGTAAGAGGAGAATTGTTATCCACAAGTTCCAAACCATTTAGTGGTTGCCTAATTTCCATTTGTCCTGGCTAGCCCTTGAGTTTTGCTAGGAGCCATTCTGACGCGATTTCCGTGCTTTCACAAAACCGAATCATATTATGATTGGCATGCTCTCTGGCCAATTCTGTTACCCGATTTCCCAGACCGTGGTCGGCAGGAAGAACGATCGCAATCGGAAAACGATAGTTCACGAATTTTTGAAATATCTCACCTGCCAGGCCATTCCGCAGATCAAAGAAGTCCTCAGCCAGATCTTTTCTGGTGAAAATGCACCCTTCCAACCCGCTGTAAATAGTTGCTAATGCGTCTTCAGGTTGTCCCAACCTGAGGTTATGGTGACTAGCCAGTAAGTTTTCCATGTCGGTGAATAAAGAATCAGGCTGCACTGCTTTATACCCTCAATATGCAGATTGGTTGTCAGCCTAGTAGTAAATCACGATTTGCCCCCTGTTTCCAGCGTAAATTCGCTATTCAGAGCCTCAAATCGTTGACGATTTCAGGAAAGTGCACTATTTTACGAAAGGTGGACGGGACGGATTAACCATGCGGGATTGGGGAGTAGCATTCGGGTTCATATCTCCTTCGGTTCCACCTATGAACAAGGACATACACATTTTAAATACTACTCCACATGAGTAATTATCACATTAAGGACCTGGAAGAATATTACCGCGTTTATCGGAAATCGGTTAGTGATCCGGAGACATTCTGGGAAGAAGTAGCAGAAGAGCATTTTACGTGGCGCAAGCGCTGGGACAAAGTGCTGGAATGGGACTTTAGCAAACCGGAAATCAAATGGTTCCAGGGAGCCAAGCTCAATATCACAGAAAACTGTATAGACCGACACCTGCGTGCCCAGGGGGACAAAACTGCCATCCTGTTCGAGCCCAACAATCCCAATGAAGAGGCTCAACACATTAGCTACCAGGAGTTGTATGAGCGGGTAAATCAGTTTGCCAATGTCCTGAGATCCAATGGCATAGAAAAAGGCGACCGGGTATGCATTTACCTGCCCATGATCCCGGAACTTGCGATATCAGTATTGGCTTGCGCACGTATTGGAGCCATCCACTCCGTGGTTTTCGCAGGATTTTCGGCCTCGGCACTCGCCACCCGTATCAATGACAGCGAATGCAAAATGGTCATCACCTCCGATGGTTCCTATCGTGGTGCCAAAACCATCGACCTCAAAGGAATCGTGGACGAAGCCCTAAAGGAGTGTCCAGTCGTGGAGAACGTACTGGTGGTTAATCGCATTGACAGCAAAATCAACATGGTCGAGGGACGAGATCACTGGTTGCTCCCTCTGCTCAATCGAGCTTCCAAGGAATGTGAAGCCGAAATCATGGATGCTGAAGACCCACTTTTTATCCTCTATACATCCGGATCAACAGGTAAGCCCAAAGGCATGGTTCACACCACTGCCGGGTATATGGTCTATACAGCGTACACCTTTAAGAATGTATTTCAGTATCGCCACGACGACGTTTACTGGTGTACGGCCGACATTGGCTGGATCACCGGACACAGCTATATCGTCTACGGGCCATTGGCTAATGGAGCCACCACTGTCATGTTTGAAGGGGTTCCCAGTTACCCCGACTTCAGCCGCTTCTGGGAGGTAGTAGCAAAACACAAGGTAACCCAGTTCTATACCGCTCCAACTGCCATCCGAGCCCTGGCCAAGGAAAGCCTGGATTTCGTTGATACCTACGACCTCAGCTCACTCAAAGTGCTCGGTTCGGTAGGCGAACCCATCAACGAGGAGGCCTGGCACTGGTACAATGACAACGTAGGCAAGAAGAACAGCCCCATCGTCGATACCTGGTGGCAAACCGAGACGGGCGGAATTATGATTTCGCCCATCCCATATGTGACGCCGACCATCCCGACCTTTGCGACCATGCCTATGCCGGGTATTCAGCCCGTCCTGATGGACGAAAACGGTAAGGAGATCAGGGGCAATCAGGTAGAAGGCCGCCTGTGCATCAAGTTCCCCTGGCCATCTATCGCCCGCACGATCTGGGGCAATCACCAACGGTACAAAGACACCTATTTTTCCGCCTATGAAGGCTACTACTTCACTGGAGACGGCTCCAGACGAGATGCGGTAGGTTACTACCGGATTACGGGTCGGGTGGATGATGTCATCATCGTTTCTGGCCACAACCTGGGTACCGCCCCCATCGAGGACGCCATCAACGAGCACCCTGCCGTAGCAGAATCGGCCATCGTGGGCTTCCCACACGACATCAAGGGAAACGCGCTCTATGGCTTCATCACCCTCAAGGAAACGGGTGAATCACGTGTGCAGGACAACCTGCGCAAGGAGATCAATCAGGTGATCACCGAGCACATCGGTCCCATCGCCAAACTGGACAAAATCCAGTTTACCGTTGGCCTGCCCAAGACCCGCTCGGGCAAAATCATGCGCCGCATCCTGCGCAAGATCGCCAGCAACGATACCTCCAACCTCGGCGACATCTCGACTCTGCTCAACCCTGAGGTGGTAGAGAAGATCATTGCGGAGAAGATTGACTAGGAAATATCAGGATGTTAAGATTTCGAGATCCTGAGATTCATGAAACAGCCCCTACCGTATTTGGTGGGGGCTTTTTTCTGCCTTGGCATAGCAAAATGGTACGCAGGCCAGGCTTTCAATAGAGTGATTTGGGTTTGTGTTCAGGCCGGCAAGGCAACGCAGACGGGGCCAGATCAAGCGTATCGGTGAAAGCCCCGTCCGCGTATCTGGAATTCCAGATCCAGTCCAGAACCCCGTTTGCTGATCGGATAGCTGGGTGGGACGGTCGTAGTGCTGGGCCTGGGTTACGCGAAACCTCACTCGCTCCAGTTCGCTGGCGTACTCGCCGATGCTGGGAAAACGGGCTTTTTTTCAACAAACAGCTTCCTCCTGCAAGTTTTCCAGTACTTGTCTGTCCTTGGGCAAAGATATCCTCCACATGCTGTTTCTGATCGGAATTTTCATCACCTGCTTTCTTGTCTTTACCCTATCGGGCAAAAAGGGTAAGTCCCTGGCTGACCATATCCTGCTCACATGGCTCCTGCTGCTGGGAGTACACATTGCCATCTTTTACCTGCGATTTAGCGAACAAGCCTACCAGTTTCCCTTTTTCCTAGGAGTGGACTTTCCCTTCCCGTTGCTGCACGGTCCTATGCTGCTACTATACGTGCAGGCCATCACCTCACGATTTCCTGCAAAAAGAAGCCTGAACCTGCTGCATTATGCCCCAGCTTTGGTCGCCTATGTTGCCATGATTCCCTTTTATCTCCGGCCTGCCCAGGAACGCATCCTGGTATTTCAGCACCAAGGACAGGGGTATGAGACCTTCGGAATAGCCCTCAATCTGGCCATTTTTGCTTCTGAGGGAATCTACTTTTGCTGGTCGCTGTTGCTGCTTCGCAGGCACCGGAGCCGAATTGAAAGCTACTTTTCGGCAACGGAAAAAGTCAACCTCAACTGGCTGCGCTACCTGACCTATGGGCTGGGAGCGGTGTTTCTGGTGTCGGTATTGCTGGACGAAGTTTGGATCAACGGCTCCATCGTGGTCTTTGTGCTGTTCGTGGGATTCTTTGGCATCAATCAGGTTGGTATTTTCACTTCCCCCCAAGAGCTACCACCGCAGCCAGCCGCCCCAGTTCAGGAGCACATAGAAGTAGCCGTCGAAACCCAGCCTGCCAAACGCTACGCCAAATCCGGTCTCTCGGCAGAGCAGTCGGAGATCCTGTATGAGCGCCTGCAGCTGATGATGACGGGGGAAGAATTGTACCGGGAAAGCGAGATCACACTCACGCAACTCGCCGAGCGCCTGGGTATCCATTCCAACTACCTGTCGCAGGTCATCAACGAGAAAACCGGCGACAACTTCTACGCCTACATCAACACCCTCCGCATAGAGGCATTTCTCGACCTGCTGGAAGATCCCCCAAACCGTCAGTACAAGCTCATCTCCCTGGCTTATGACTGCGGATTCAACTCCAAATCTTCCTTCAACCGCTACTTCAAGAAGGTCGTCGGGCAGACGCCGACGGAGTATGTGGGGTCGAGGTTTGGGTGATTTTCCCTAAACGCTCCGCCAGGTCTCCGAACCTGGCGTAGCACGGTTTTTCGGACTCCAATCCGAGATGTGTTCGTGGGATGAGAATCCCAAAAACCAGCGGGATCGGTGTACGGAGACACCGATCAACTGCCCCCTTGCAAGGCGACACCCCTGATTCGCCCCTCCTTGCAAGCGAGTACCCCTGTTGCACGATGAGATGTCACCTTTGCTGAAAACAAACATCAATCTCATTATGCACAAGATCAAACTTGGAACCTGGCTGGCACTAGCGGCTATGCTGATGGTTTCCTGCCAGCGAATGGAGATGACCGCACCGGGTTTTCTCGTTCCCAAAACGGTGGATCAGGATGCCTCTCTGCCCTCCCTCACAGTCAACGGCTTTCAGCTACACGTCGAATCCTTTGGCGATCCAACGGATCCGCTACTCATCCTCATCCACGGCGGGCCGGGCGGCGACTACCGCTCCATGCTCCAGGCCAAAGACCTGGCCGATGACGGCTTCCTCGTGGTGTGTTACGATCAGATCGGCTCGGGCCTGTCCCAGCGAGTGGATGCGAGCGTACTGGAAGAACCGGGTTCGCTCGATGTCTATTTCGACAACCTGGGGAGCCTGATCGACCACTTTCAGCGGAGCGATTCACAGAAGGTGTTCCTCGCGGGTCACTCCTGGGGAGCCATGCTGGCCTCGGGCTTTGTCAACCAATATCCCAACAGAGTCGATGGACTGGTGCTGGGCGAGCCGGGCGGACTGACCTGGCCGCAAACCGAGGAATATCTGTCCCGCTCCAATCACATCCAGTTTTTCTCCGAAGCCCTGAACAATGCCCTCTATCCTGAGCAGATGTTCGCAGGTCGGGACGAACACGAAGTGCTCGACTACAAAGCAGCGCAGTTCACATCCTTCGAAAATGCGCCGGGCAACGCCATCGGCAATGCCGGGATTTACCCCTTTTGGCGCAATGGAGCAGTGATTTTCAACGCTTCCATCGACTATGCTGATACCTACGGGCTGGACTTTACGACGCACCTCGAACAGTTCGAGCCCAAAGTACTCTTCCTCTACAGCGAACTCAACACCGCCTATGGCCGCGAATGGGCCGAAACCGTGGCGGCCCCCTACCCTAACAGCGAGGTCCTGGAGGTCAAAGGCAGCGGCCATGAGATGTTTTACTTCGGATGGCAAGACCTCTATCCCAAAATGCTCACCTACTTAACCCAAATGCGATGAATTCACTTATCAAAATCCTCATGGCCCTGACTGGGCTGCTTTTCTCTTTTCTACTGGCTAATGCCCAGGAAATCAACTGGCAAGGTTCCACCCTCGACAAGCCTCATGCGATCAGCCTGAATTTCGGGGCGGATTATTCCTCCTACTATGGCGTTTCGTACCTCTACCGCCTGCCAACTCAGCGCCTGCCCATCGGTTTGTATGCCGAGGCACAGGTTCCCTTTGGGTCAGACCTATTTGACGACTGGAGCGGAGAGGTCGGAGCTAGCTCGGCTTTGTGGCAGCAGAATCAACTCGCCTGGACCATGCAGGTGGGGCTGATCGCACGGCGATATGAATCCGAATTGGCCACCCTGCTCAACCTGGGGGCCAATGTGACCACGCTTTTTGGGTACCAGGGTACCCACCTGGGTCTGAGCGGACTGGCTGGCTACGAGCGCTCCATTTCTACCCGCATCGAGCACACTGGACTGGCAGTGTACTACCCGGACATCCAGGACGGCTGGTACAAAAGCCCTGGCGGCAACCTGAAGTTCGGAGTACAGGCAAGGGGTTCGTTTGGCGCCAATCACCTCTACCTAACCGCAGGGAAGGCCTTCGGCCAGAACTTTACGGACAATCCCACACTGCCCTTTTATGCTCGGGTGAGTTTGCAGCGTACTTTCTGATTTTTCATGAGGAATGACCGCAAACAAGCGATGGCAGGACGCCCTATGGGAAAGGGAAGACGCTGGTTGTTCACACTTTAATCCTAGCTGATCTTCAGCGAGGTCATGCTGATGCTGCCCCCGACCATCTTGTCATTGAAGAGAGACACTTCCTCGCGGGCGGTTTGCAGGCCCAGCGTATAGATCAGAGGCAAATAGTGATCAGGCGTTGGGACGGCCAGTTTCAACGCCTGTCCTTGCTGATGATAGTTCATCAGAGGGGCATAATTGCCAGATAAAATATGGTGATTGACAGTCTGACGTGCCTCACGCGCCCAGTCAAAACCATAGTCATCGCGGTTGATGCCGGCAAAGTCCACCATGCGCAGGTTGTGGACGATGTTGCCACTGCCGATGATGAGGATGCCTTTGCTGCGAAGGGATTGTAGCTGCCTGGCTAGTTCGAAGTGAAAGGCAGGTGGCTTGGTATAGTCGATGCTCATCTGGATCACCGGAATGTCCGCATCGGGATATAGGTGCTTGATCACCGACCATGCCCCGTGGTCGAGGCCCCACTCGTGGTCGAGTTCTACGGAGGTGGGAGACAGTAGCTCCTGGGCTTCTTCCGCCAGGGCCGGGCTGCCGGGGGCGGGGTACTGCACATCAAACAGCGCCTGTGGAAAGCCATAGAAGTCATGGATGGTCTTGGGCATCTGCATCGCGGTTACCTTGGTTCCCCGGGTGAACCAGTGCGCTGATACACAGAGGATTGCCTTCGGAGTTGGGATAGCCTGCGCCACTTCCCGAAAGCCTTTGACAAACTGGTTTTCCTCGATGGCGTTCATCGGGCTGCCATGCCCAAGAAAGAGCACAGGCATCTTGTCGGTGCTTTTCAAATCCTGCGAATAGGAATGCAATTCACGGAGTCCACTCATGCCAAATAATGTTGAAAGGCCAGTCAGGCCCGCTAATTTGATAAAAGATTTCCTCTTCATGGTGGGTTGGTCGTTTATGTTTCCCCCGCAAAAGAGGAATAAAAATTCCCCAAAATCAATGTTTGAACACTGATTTTTATCTATTGGAATGATACGGAACTTTTTCCGGTTGGTTGAGCGGAGCGTCTCTGCTAGATAATCAGGTTGTCCTGCCCGTCAAACTCTGCGAAAGGGTTATAGGCCACTTCAAACAAATGCCCGTCCGGATCGGCAAAGTAGCCGCTGTATCCGCCCCAGAAGACCTTTTCGGCGGGTTTGACGATGGAGACTCCCAGCGCCTCCACTTCGGCGAGGACTTCGTCTACTTCCTGCTCAGACCGGGTATTGTAGGCAATGGTAACGCCAGAGAAGCCGCTCCCCTCGCTGGGAATGCCGACATCTTTGGCCAGTTTCTCACAAGGAAAAAGGGCCAGCACAATGCCCCCCATCTGAAAAAAGACGATGTCTCCCTGACTGGCTTCGGAGCGCTGCCACTTGAGTCCCTTTTCGTAGAAATCGAGCGACCGCTGCATGTCAGCGACGCCAAGGGTGATGATGTTTAGGGTTTGACGCATGGTAAAGGGTAATTCTGAATGCAAATTAACCTTTCCATACCCCTATCCCAACCAGTCACGAGTCAATATCATATGATGGAATTTGTTAAAAATGATTGCCTCTGGCACCGATTTGCAGCCAAATCCGTATTTTCCGGAAACCTACTTCCCTCATGAACATACCTACGATCCAGGGCATCATCGACCGGCGCATCCTCATCAACTATCGGGTCGATCCAGAGGTTATGAGCACATTTCTTCCCGCTCCCTTCAGACCTAAACTGGTAGCGGGAGAAGCCATCGCGGGCATTTGTCTAATCCGGCTAAAGGCAATTCGTCCCAAGGGACTACCCGCTGGGATTGGCATTTCATCCGAAAATGGTGCCCACCGCATCGCGGTGGAGTGGACTGCAGATGGACAAGCCCATGAGGGGGTTTACATTCCGAGACGAGATACGTCTTCGATTTTGAATTCAATGGCAGGAGGTAGCATTTTCCCTGGCGTACACCACCATGCAGCATTTGAGGTCCAGGAAGGCGATGGCCAGTATGCGGTATCGTTCAAAAGCAGCGATGGCGTTGAGGTATCCATCGAAGCGCAGGAAACAGGCGAGTGGAACCCCAGGAGTGTATTCGAAAACCTGGAATGCGCATCCTGCTTTTTTGAACAGGGGCCCCTGGGCTACTCCCCTAATGAGCGGCAAGCGCAGTTCGACGGATTAGAACTGCACACTTATCACTGGGACACCTCTCCCCTGAAGGTCAGCCGGGTACGCTCCAGCTTCTTTGAAGACCGATCTGTTTTTCCCGAAGGATCTGTCACCTTCGACAATGCCCTGCTGATGCGCGATATCGACCACGAGTGGAAAGCCCGAAAAGCCATTCGGACGCCCATTTTTTAACCCAATTTCCCTATGACCCCACGCATCGAGTCTCTTCCGAAAACCACACTTGTAGGCTTCCGTACCCAAATGTCTATTGCCCAAAACAAAACCGGGGAGCTGTGGCGACGCTTTATGCCCCAGCGCCATCAAATCTCTCACGTTGCAAGTGAAGACTTTTATTCGGTGGAAGTATATCCCGATTCAGTCTTTTTCCAGCAATTTGACCCCACTCGTGAGTTTGAAAAATGGGCGGCGGTGAAGGTGAGTGAGCCAGAAAATTTGCCGGAAGGAATGGAGCAGCTCGTGGTACCAGCTGGTCTTTACGCGATTTTTTTGTACCGGGGCAAAGGCAGCGAGGCGGCAGCGGCCTACCAGTATATCCTGGGCGAGTGGCTGCCACAATCAGGCTATCAGCTAGATGACCGCCCCCACCTTGCCGTAATGGGAGATAAATACCAGAACGAATCGCCTGATTCGGAAGAAGAACTGTGGGTTCCGATTCGCAGGAACTGAGATGCCTACTCGGTTCCTTGTACCCCAGTCGCCAGGCGGACAGAGGACTTTCTGAGCACCAGAGCTGGATTGATGACGACCTGTCGATGCACCAGAGGCTCATCAGAGTCTTTGGCTTCGATGTCTTCAAAGAGTAGATCTGCGGCGGCCTCTCCCATCTGAATGCTAAACTGCTCGATAGAGCTCATTTCTACCAACTCCGTGAAGGATTCATTGGCAAAGCCGATCAGCCCCTTTTCCCCTGGCACCGAAATGCCCGCGTTGCGCATGGTTAACAGGGCACCTAGTCCTGCGAAGTCACTGGCAGAGGCCACTGCGTCAAACTCCAGACCTGTGGCCAGGATGGTGCCCATTACTTCCTCACCTCGCTCGCGGGACAGCATGTCGTGAAAAACGAGAGCGGGGTCAAAGGGGATTCCCGCCTCCTGCAGTGCCTGGCGATACCCGGCAAATCGTTCCTGGTAGATATTCAGGGACTGCGGCCCGGCAAAATAAACGATGCGCCGATACCCCTGATTGATCAGGTGCCTGACAGCCTCGGAACTGGCTTCCTGGTTTGCATTGACCACCTTGTTGACGTCCAGGGTGGTCGATACCCGGTCAAACATCACAATGGGAGTGCCATCGGCGATGATCGCTTTGTAGATTTTTTCGTCCACCAGGTTGGAAGCCTGAGAGATGATGAATCCCGCCACCTTCTGCGTTCTGAGGGTTTGCAGCGCAGATACTTCCTCCCCCGCGTCATCATTGGACTGACAGATGAGCAACTGATACCCTTTTTGCCGGGCGATGGACTCTACCCCATGGATGATGTTGGAGAAAAATGCCCGATTGATTAATGGAACTACCAGGCCAATGATCCGGCTCCTTCCTTCCCGTAGTTGTCTGGCGATTGAATTGGGGAAATAGCCCATCTCCAGGGCTTTCTTTTTGACGAGCGCCTTGGTTTGATCGCTGATCAGCGGGCTATCGTTAAGAGCACGGGATACAGTGGAGCTGTTGGTATTCAGCGCCAGTGCGATGTCTTTTATGGTTACCCTTTTGGCCATGACAGGAAAAACAGTTGCAAATGTATAAAAAGAGACCTGAAATCGCCAGTCTCCTCGGTAGTCCTCTTTTGATTGAGATTTCGAAAAAAGTGTTGGATAAATTGGGGCAGGCCCGGGATGCACTGTTATGGAAATTTACAAAATTTATGCACACGTTTGCAAAAAATCAATATATTTGATTTCATCCGATTCATGAGGGACCTTGGGTTCCAGATACTAATTCACAACACCTCCAACCTTTCAACTACATTCGCACCATGCAGGTCCAAGAACGTTATGCCGTACACCCCCAGGATTTCCGTCAGTATGATACCGATCGCATCCGGGACGAATTTCTGGTAACCGGTTTATTCCCCGAAGGAGATATTTCTCTGGTTTATTCATTATATGACCGCTACATTGTAGGTGGTAGTCAGCCAGGTACTACCCCGGTAGTACTCGAAACTTTTGACTCTCTGAAAGCAGACTATTTCCTGGAGCGCCGGGAAATGGGCATCATCAATATCGGGGGTCCCGCTGTCATCGCAGCTGATGACCAAACCTACGAAGTTGACTTTAAGGAAGCCCTTTACCTGGGTAGAGGTACCCAGGCTGTCAGCTTTGCCTCTAAGGATGCTTCCAATCCCGCCAAACTGTACATCAACTCTGCGCCTGCTCACCATGCCTATCCCAGCAAGCATGTTTCGATGGATCAGGCCGAAATCGTGGAGTTGGGTAGCCTGGAAACGGCCAACCATCGCACCATCAAAAAGCTGATTGTCAACAGCATCGTAGAAACCTGTCAGCTACAGATGGGAATGACAGAACTGAGAACAGGTAGCGTTTGGAATACCATGCCGGCCCACGTACACAACCGCCGCATGGAAGCCTACTTCTACTTTGAACTTCCTGAAGATCAGGCCCTCTGCCACTTCATGGGCGAGCCTACTCATACCCGCCATATGTGGCTGCACAATGAGCAGGCGATCCTCTGCCCATCATGGTCCATCCACTGTGGATCTGGCACCTCCAACTATACCTTCATCTGGGGCATGGCGGGTGAAAACCTCGACTACGGAGACATGGACCACGCTAAAATTACAGAGCTTAGATAAGAGAGATCGCTGCGCTGTCAGACCACTTCGTTGTCAGAAGTCAGAAGCAAGATGAGATTGGTTTCGTCCCAGTCTGACTTCTGACAGGTGAAACCGATCTGACTTCTCGCAGCGCAGCGGTTTCTTCCTCAAAATATCATCCACATGAAACTATTTGATCTAACCGGAAAAGTCGCCCTGGTAACTGGCGCTACCCACGGACTCGGTATGGCCATGGCCATGGGGCTGGGAGAAGCTGGTGCCAAACTGGTGATCAACGGCCATACTCCAGCAAAAATGGAGAAAGCGCTGGCCGAATATAAAGCTGCTGGCCTGGAAGCTTACGGCTTCCTTTTCGACGTAACCGACGAAGCCCAGGTAAAAGAAGCCGTTCAGAAGATAGAATCTGAAGTAGGCCCTATCGACATCCTGGTCAACAACGCCGGGATCATCAAGCGGGTACCGCTTGCCGACATGGAGACCGAGGACTTCAAGGCAGTCATAGACGTTGATTTGGTCGCTCCATTCATTGTATCCAAGCACATCGTCAAAGGCATGATGGAGCGTGGGGGAGGCAAGATCATCAACATCTGCTCCATGATGAGCGAACTGGGTCGTGATACCGTAGGAGCATACGCTGCTGCCAAGGGTGGCCTCAAGATGCTTACCCAAAACATGGCCACCGAGTGGGCGCGTCACAACATACAGGCCAATGGCATTGGCCCTGGATACTTTGCCACCGAGCAGACCGCTCCCATCCGCGTGGACGGAAATCCACTCCATGAGTTCATCACCGGACGAACTCCCGCCGGGGTATGGGGTGAACCCGATCAGCTCAAAGGAGCCGCGATCTTCCTCGCCTCCGGAGCCTCCGATTTTGTCAACGGACACGTGCTGTACGTGGATGGAGGCATCCTGGCTACCATCGGAAGACCCAAAGAATAATGAAGCACGAAAGGAGAATTAGGCTATGGCTTTATTCTCCTTTCGGCTTTAATTTCATCTGTATCCCTCTTCATTGCTCAATTCCTTATGAATCTGATTACTATGAAATATCTCGCGATAGGATCAGCCCTGATTCTGGGCCTGACCTTTGGCTGCCAGGAGGCTAGTCAATCTGATGGCAGCCTGACGGTTTCGAACCCCACTGCACTGGAGCAAACATCCGCTCAGGTGGTTATCCCGGTAGCAGAACTTGAGTCAAAAGGCATGACCGCTGACGCCCAGTGGGCTCCACATGTGGCAGGAGAAATCGTTCCCTTTCAGTATGACGATCTCGACCTTGACGGCAAACCCGACGAACTCGTATTTGCCCTGGATCTCCCCGCCAACGGGACAGAAACGGTAACGTTCACAGCAGCAGAGAATGTCCCGGAGTTTGCCCCACGCACCCACATTCGTCTGGGTAAAAAGTCAGAATCCGGCATTTCCCCCATCACTGAGGCTGCTCGGTTGGTCACTCATGTCCACGAAGAGACCGAAGCCAACTTCCAGTTTGAGGGAGTAGGTTGGGAGAATGAAGAAGTAGCCTTCCGGAATTACATGGACCTCCGCAATGGCATGGACATTTTCGGTAAGACCGAAGCAAAGCTTTACCTCGACAACGTCGGCCTTGATGGAGACGAAAGCTACCATGAACTGAGCGACTGGGGAATGGATATTCTGAAAGTCGGAAGCAGCCTGGGCGCTGGCAGCGTCGCCTTCTGGTACCAGGATTCCCTCATCCGTCTCACCAGTGACGATGCCGATTTCCGGGTCATCTCCGAAGGTCCGGTTCGCTCGACCTTCGAGCTGAACTTCCGAGCGGTAGACCTGGGTGACAAAAAAATTGACGTTACCCATACCGTCAGCATTTCTGCTGGCACCTGGTACTACGAAGCCGATCTGGAATTATCTGACAGTGAAGGAATTGTGGTGGTTCCAGGGCTGGTGAACCTGCATGAAATGGAAGACCATACCCTCGGATCCGAGTCTGCGGAGGCGCTATTCACATTTGGCGAGCAGAGTGAAAATGCTGACGTACTGGGCATGGCTCTGATGGTATCCGCGAACAACCTTGGCACCATCATGACCGATAGCATCAGCGAAGAAATTCCCAATACCTACGCCTTCCTGCTGAATCCGACCACTTCCCACTATCGCTTTTATGCCGCCTGGGAGCTGTCTGACGAACGCTTCAAGGAAGAAACCTCATTTGAGGAATTTCTTAGGAACGAGATGCTGATCAGTGATTCTCCTTTGGGGCTTAGCTGGAACTAGCAATTATGGAAACCAACCTATTCGAGGTCAGGGGCAAAACCATCATCGTAACCGGCGGAGCTGGCGTACTTGGGGGAGCCATGGCCACACACCTGCTCAGTCAGGGGGCCAATGTAGCGATTCTCGGCAGGAGCCAGAACAGCCTCGATGCTGCCCTGGAGCAAATGTCCCGGGTCGGCGATCAGGTGATTGGCGTGCCCTGCGACGTCCTGAAACAGGAATCTGTGGAAAACGCCAGAGATCAGGTACTGGCACGATTTGGTAGCATAGACGGCCTGATCAACGCAGCTGGTGGCAATATGCCAGGTGCGACGATCGCGCCAGACCAGACCTTCTTCGACCTGAAAATGGAAGACTTTCGCAAAGTAGCGGAACTCAACCTCGACGGAACCGTCATCCCCTGCATGGTCTTCGGCAAGGTGATGGCCGATCAGGGAAGTGGGAGCATCATCAACATCTCTTCCATGGCGGCCACGCAGGCGATCACCCGCGTAGTGGGTTATTCCAGTTCCAAAGCTGCCATTGACAACTTCACGAAGTGGCTGGCGACGGAATTTGCACTCAAGTTCGAAGGAAAAATAAGGGTCAATGCCATTGCCCCCGGCTTTTTCATTGGAAACCAGAACCGCAGGCTACTACTCAATGAAGATGGCTCCCTGACGGACAGGGGCAGTACCATCATTCGCAACACGCCGATGCAGCGATTTGGCGAAGCCGATGAGCTAAACGGAGCCGCTCAATACCTGCTAAGCGATGCCTCCAGCTTTGTAACCGGAATTGTAGTCCCCATTGACGGAGGCTTTAGCGCCTTTAGTGGGGTATGACATATACCCTGATGAGAAATGGCTAGCAACCGGAATTCATCAGACCCTTTGGTTTCGCTACTTTCTATGGCAAAACCACCACATTAACCAAACTATTAACTCGCGGAATGAAATGAGTAAACAGGGAATTGGAAATTACAGGTACAGGATCCTGGCACTGCTGATCTATGCTACCACCATCAACTATTTTGACCGAAGCCTCATAGGGGTTTTGGCCCCAACGCTGGAAAAGATGTTTGGCTGGAGCAACAGCGACTACGCCAATATCATGATATCCTTTAAGGTCGCCTATGCCATCGGTATGCTGACCATGGGAGGTATCATCGACCGCCTGGGTACCAAGAATGGATACACCCTCGCGATCGGTATCTGGAGTGTCTTCGGGATGCTCCACGCCGCGGTCAGGCCAGCTTTTTCTATCATTGGCTTTAGCCTCGCCCGATTCGGGCTGGGATTTGGAGAATCTGGACACTTTCCCGCCGCCCAAAAAACTGTGGCGGAGTGGTTTCCCAAAAAAGAACGAGCCTTTGCTACCGGACTCTACAACGCGGCTACCAGTATCGGAGCCATTGCCGCTCCCTTCGTGGTGAGCTGGGTGGTCGTAGAAGCTACAGGTAAAAACTGGCAGATCCCCTTCCTCATCACAGGTGCCCTGAGTACACTCTGGGTTATTCTTTGGCGGAGGACCTATACCAAGCCTGAGGATAACAAGCACCTTTCAAAGGAAGAACTGGCTTACATCGAAAGTGACTCTACGGTAGAAACAAAAGAAAAGCTCGCCTGGGTCAAGGTGCTGCCCAAGCGTCAGACCTGGGCTTTTGCCGCCGCAAAACTGACCGACGCCGTCTGGTGGTTCTATCTGTTCTGGGGAGCCAAGTTCCTCGCCGATACCTTTGATGTGTCCCTGAAAAACATTGGCATTCCATTCTTCATCATGTATGCACTTGCTGATGGAGGGAGTATCCTGGGAGGCTGGCTTTCTGGCAAGTTCCTTAACCAGGGTTGGAGCGTGAACAAAGCGAGAAAAATGACGCTACTAATCTGCGCCATCATTATCCTGCCGGTTGCCTATGTAGCTGTCACCGATAATAAGTGGCTGGCAGTGGTACTCATCGGTATTGGAGCTGCCGGACACCAGGCCTGGTCTGCCAATATCTTCACCCTTGTTTCCGATGTATTCCCCAAAAAAGCCGTGGCTTCTGTAACGGGGATAGGCGGTATGATGGGGGCCGTAGCGGGTATCGTTGGGGATGCATTGCTAGGTTCTGTACTGGATCAGGCGGGTAACAGCGGATATTTCTGGGCCTTTTTGATCGCAGGTTCCTGCTACCTGATCATCCTCGGTTTCATCCACCTGCTGATGCCTAAGATGACGCCACTCGATGAAAATCTAAATCCGGTACCTGACAGCGCAGCCGCAGGTTCCTGATATGGCATAAACGACATTGTTAGCATCACTTGTAAAGCCTTGCTGGTTAATTCTGGCAGGGCTTTTTTTATGGGGTTAAGGGCAGAAGAAAGAAGGTATGGAGGGTATGGGGAAATGAAGGAAAAGAGGACCTGCATACCTTTATACGGGTGCAATTCAAAAAGTCGCTTGACCACGAAGGTCCCTAAGGAGATCTCAAAGGCCATAAAGGAGTTGATGGGGAAATAGGGGGAATAAGGTGTATATGGGGAATATAGGCACCGTGGTTATTGGTCATTCGTATCAACCCTATACACACCATATACACTATATAAACCTTATACCCCTACTTCTGTACAGTTCTTCGAGGCCTTTGAGGTAAATGCAAGAACACCGTTTCACGGCAGATTCCACTATTATCGGAGGTGAACCTACAAAAAACAGCCCACCAGCAATCGCTGGCAGGCTGGTTTAATCCAAAAGCTATGATCTGCTTATCGCAGCTTGTAGTACAGCTCGCTCCAGCGCAGTTCCTGCTTGAAGCGGTACAGTTGAGTGTCTTTGTCAATCAGCACCATCTCTACGTCGGCCATGTCGGCATAATCCTCCATGTGCTCAGTAGTCAGGTTCTGGCTGTAAACAGTGTGGTGAGCGCCACCAGCCAAAATCCATGCTGCAGCAGCTACGGACAGGTCTGGCTCTGGCTCCCACAGGATGCGGGCCACGGGTAGCTTGGGAAGGTCATGCTCTGGAGCGACGCCTTTCACGGGGTTCACCAACAAGCGGAAACGGTCTCCCAGGTCAATCATCGACGCATTCAGGGCAGGGCCAGGAGTGCCGTCAAATACCAGACGTACAGGATCTTCCTTCCCACCGATTCCCAGAGGGTGTACTTCACAACTAGGTTTGTCCGCTGAAATGCTCGGACAAATCTCCAGCATGTGGGCACCCAGCACCTGGTTTTGACCTGGGGCAAAATGATAGGTATAGTCTTCCATGAAAGAGTTACCACCGGGAAGCCCCTGTGCCATTACTTTCATGATGCGCGTCAGAGCTGCTGTTTTCCAGTCACCTTCTCCACCAAATCCGTAACCATCAGCCATCAATCGCTGCACAGGCAGGCCGGGAAGTTGGCGCAGTCCAGTCAGGTTCTCGAAAGAGTCTGTGAAAGCTTTGAAGCCTCCTTCGTCAAGGAAGGAACGGAGGGCAAGCTCGATGCGAGCAGACACTTCAAGCGATTCACGCATGGCACCACCAGATTTGAGGCTGTCCATGAGCGTGTAGCTGGATTCGTATTCTTCGACTAGCGCGGCTACCGCAGCATCCTGAATCTCATTCAGGTGCGCTACCAGGTCTCCCATGCCATAGCCATTCACCTCATACCCAAACTGAATCTGAGCGGAAACCTTGTTCCCTTCGGTAACGGCTACCTGTCGCATGTTGTCTCCCAGGCGAGCTACCTTGAGTTGTTGGGTTTCAGCCCATCCAACGGCGGCACGACACCATACGCTTACGCGCTCACGCACGTCTCCGTCTTCCCAGTGGCCTACGACAACTTTGCGACCGCGCCCCAAACGGGTGTTGATGAACCCGAACTCTCGTCCGCCGTGGGCAGACTGGTTAAGGTTCATGAAGTCCATGTCAATCTCGCTCCATGGGATGTCGCGGTTGAACTGGGTGTGCAGGTGCAACAAAGGCTTTTGCAGGGACTTGAGACCCGCGATCCACATCTTCGCAGGAGAGAAGGTATGCATCCAGGAGATGATGCCTACACAGTCCTTGGAAAATGTTGCCTCGAGACATAGCTGGTGGATTTCTTCAGCAGTTTTCACCACTGGCTTGAACACCACCTTGAGGGGAATCAGTCCATCGTCGTTGAGACTCTGAGCTATCTGTTCAGAGTGCTCCGCTACCTGAGCAAGTGTTTCAGGTCCATATAGGTGTTGGGATCCGGTCACAAACCAGACCTCGTACTGGGAAAAGGACATATCGGAAAGTTGGATTTTCTAAGTTTCTAGTTGACTACAGGATGGAAGGAGATTGAGAGCCTGAGAAGTGCCATGGCCCTCCCAAGTTCTCAATCTCCCATTATCCCCTACCAGAATGCAGCGTACAGAATGGCCACAATCACGGTGATGCCAATGGCACCCAGGTTGAAGACCAGTCCAGTATCAAACACATCTGGTGTGTATCGAATAGCATGCTTGTCAGCAGTCTTGCTCTTCGCATTAGTATATAGTACCACGCCAATCATGGACATTGCAGTGGCAAAGAATATCAGTGCCTCAATTCCAATGCTGGCCAGTGAGTTCATCGTTGCCAGGAAGAAGATCAATGATCCTACGCCGATACCTCCAAAGATGTAAGAAGAACGAACCATCATGGACTTCACGGACTCGCTGAGCATTTTCGGACGCTTACCAGCGGCGTCATCAAAGTCGTCGTGGTGGTGAGCCTCATCATCGGGCACCTCGTCCTTCCTGTCAAAGAAGGTAATCAGTGAAACCACGGTCACCAGGGCAATGAACACATATCCCATCTGAAGCAGGAATGGAACTTCCAGCCCCATAGACTTGAGCATGACCTTGATCCCAATCCCGAGCGGGAAGGTGAGCAGAGCCGCCCAGATGGCAGCGCGGGTACTGGCTTTTTTCCAGAATAGACCGACGGAGAACACAACTGCCACACCCGGATAGATCAGACCGGTATATTCCTGGATATACTGGAATACCTGGTCAAATCCTCCCAATAGAGGCTGAGCAACCAGCGTAGAAACCACCAGGGCGATCAGGGCTACCCAGCGACCGGTACGTACCAGGTCTTTCTCGGAAGCATTCTTATTGATCAATGGGCGGTAGATGTCAATCGTAAAGATGGTAGAGGTAGAGTTGATCATGGATGCCAGAGAAGATACAATGGCGGCAACAAGTGCGGCGAATGCCAGACCACGGATACCCGTAGGCACGAAATTCTTCAACAACCATGGATAGGCCTCGTCAGACTTGGCAATGGTCCCAATCTCGCTCATGGGCTTACCAAGCATTTCGGACAGGTAGCCTGGGTTGGCAGCCTCCTGCTCAAACAGCACATAGGCAGCGATACCAGGAATTACCACGATCAGTGGAATGAGAATCTTCAGATAACCTGCGAAGATCAGACCGCGCTTGGCCTCATCAATTGATTTGGCGGCAAGACCTTTCTGGATGATGTACTGGTTGGTACCCCAGTAACCCAGGTTGGTCAACCACATGGCCCCGATCACCACAGCAAGACCAGGCAGGTCAATGTAGGCATCCTTTTCGCCACCGCTGCCATCAGGTATAAAGGTGGAACCGGACTGGATAACCATATCAAAGTGGTCGGCTGCCCTTTCGACGATCAAGGCAAAACCAGCTCCAACTCCGTCAGGGGTAACAGCGTCCAGCACCAGGTAGGTTGTAATCAAACCACCTCCTACAAGGAATACCACCTGAATTACATCGGTCCAGGCTACGGCCACCAGACCACCATAAATGGAGTATACCCCAGCGACCACCGCCAGCCCGACAATTCCATAAAAGACGTCGATACCGAGAATTTCATGCAGAGCCAGCGCCCCAAGATAGGTCACACTGGTGAGGTTGATGAAAATGTAAACCAGCAGCCACATGATGGCAAATGCGGATGATACGCCCTGGTTAAAGCGTCCCGCCAGAAACTGGTTGGTGGTGTAGATTCCTTTTTGAAGGAATATGGGTAGAAAGTATTTACCCACGATGATCAGCGTAATAGCCGCCATCCATTCGTAAGCAGCAATCCCAAGCCCCAGAGCATATCCGGAACCAGACATTCCGATGAAGTGCTCAGCCGAGATGTTGGCTGCAATCAAAGAGGCTCCAATGGCCCACCAGGTCAGGTTTCGACCAGCCAGGAAGTAGTCCTCCCCCGATCGTTCCTGTCCTTTCTTACCGCGCGATAGGTAAAGACCTACTGCTACGATAATCACCACGTAAATGGCGAAAATAATGTAGTCTAAGGTTTCAAATCCCGAGTTCATAAACGAGTAGATTTAGTGGAAGCGTAAGGCGCAAGTTTGTCATTTTGAGGCAGCACTTGACTCATTCACATTAGTGATGCAAAGTCACCTGAAGGTTTGCGACCTAATACAGTGAAGTATGGGCTAATTCCTATTCCTGTCCGTAATAAGCTTTAGCACCGTGTTTGCGTTGATAATGTTTGTTGATAAGAGCGTCTTTGAGCCGAGGGGCCTCTGGGTTTATCTGTAAGGCAAGATAGGCCATTTTAGCCACCTCTTCCAATACTGCGCTGTGATATACCGCTTTTTCTGCATTTTTTCCCCAGGTAAAGGGAGCATGGTTGCCGACAAGGACCATTTCGACCTCGGTATGGCTCAGATTCTTATCCTTAAAGCAGTCCAGAATCTGAAAACCCGTCTCATATTCATAGTCTCCTTCGATTTTCTCATCGGCCATAGGAGGGGCACAGGGAATATCAGCCGTTAAATGATCGGCATGAGTCGTTCCCATAATGGGCACATCCATCTGAGCCTGGGCCCAGGCTGTACCATAGGTGCTATGGGTGTGAGAAATACCCCCCAGTTCCGGCCAGTGCTTATAGAGCACCGCATGGGTCTGCGTATCAGAAGAAGGACGCATATCCCCCTCTACCTTGTTCCCATCAAAATCTACGATCACCATTTTTTCTGGAGAAAGCAGCTCATAGGGCACTCCACTGGGCTTGATCGCAAAGACCCCTTTGTCATGGTCCGCCTGACTTACATTTCCGAATGTAAATAGTACCAGCCCCAGTTTGGGTAGCATCATGTTGGCCTCATAGGCCTGCTCGCGGATGGATTGGTAGTTCATAATTCTTTTCAGTGAACAGGGCTCATTGCACAGTGATCAGTAGTGGAAAGAATTCGAAATTCGTCATCAGTAATTTCCCGCTGCGCGGGATTTCGCTGCGCTCAACGTGATTGAAAGTGTTATTGGTGAGCATTTTATCCGAATTACGATTGGTCAATTACTTAATTCCTCAGGCAGTAGGCATTTCGCTTTTTACTGATCAATGAACCGTGAACCATGACTATGATTATTTTTTGATTTCGCTTTCAACAAATTCTCCCAGGGTCATGTAACGCGCATACATGCGGTCGTAGGGCGCTGCATTTTCAGGATTGGGCTGGTACTCAGCGTCAAACCCCTGTCCCATAGCATGCATCGCCTGATCTACATTGGGGAAAATCCCGGCTGCCGTAGCTCCAAACATCGCAGCTCCAAGGGCACAGGTCTGCTCAGTGGCAGCAATCTTGATGGGGCGCTGTAACACATCCGCCAGGGTCTGCATCACAAATGGCGCTTTTTTGGATACGCCTCCCAGCCCTATGAGGCCCTTGATCTCAACTCCTTCTTTCTCAAATCTTTCCACGATGGCACGTGCTCCAAAGCAGGTACTTTCCACCAGAGCCCGGAAGATCCGAGGGGCATCGGTTCCCAGGTTGAGCCCGGTAATAGCAGCTTTAAGGCGCTGATTGGCATCCGGAGTTCGGCGGCCATTGAGCCAGTCAAGTGCAAGGGTTCCTTCGGGATCGAGTGGCAACTGAGAGGCAGCTTCTGATAGCTTCGCAATGGTCTGATCAGCCGCATCCTGGATCAGTTTCTCACGCAGCTCTGGCGAAAGATCCGGGTGATTGCCAATCAGTTCTCGAACGGGCCAGTTGATCATTTCCTTGAACCAGGCATATACATCCCCAAATGCCGATTGCCCGGCCTCCAGGCCTATCTGTTGAGGAATCACGGAGCCGTCAACCTGCCCACAGATACCGGCCACGGTATTTTCATCCAGGTCAGATTCTGGTGCGACCAAAATGTCACAGGTTGATGTCCCCATGACACGGCTGAGGTAGTAAGGCTCAATTTCACCTCCTACTGCCCCCATGTGGGCATCAAAGGCTCCTACCGCCACGGCTATGCCGGGGGTCAGTCCCAGTTTTTCTGCCCACTCCTCACTCAGTGTACCGGCCACTTCATTGGAGGGGAAAGTTTCGTTGAAAAGGCGATCGCGCCAGCCACCCAAAATAGGGTCCAGGCTGGTGAAGTATTCCTCAGGGGGAAGTCCGCCCCAGCTGGCATGCCAGAGCGCTTTATGTCCGGCAGCACAGCGACTGCGCTTGATTTCGTTTGCGTCGGAACCTCCACAGATCCAGAAGGGCAGCCAGTCACAGTGCTCCACCCAGGAGTACGCCGCATTGGCTACCTCGGCGTCTTCGCGGAGCACATGCAGGAGCTTGGCCCAGAACCACTCAGAAGAGTAGATGCCCCCGACATAACACAGGTAATCCACGTCGTACTTTTCGTTGTGGGCATTGATCTCGTCGGCCTCGCCTACTGCTGTGTGGTCTTTCCACAGGACGAACATCGCATTTGGGTTCTCAGCAAATTCCTCTTTGAGTGCGAGAGGAGTCCCGGCTTTATCCACTGCCACGGGAGTGGAACCAGTGGTATCGATGCCGATTCCTTTGATTTTGGCTCCGATCCCTTCTGGAGCCTGAGACAGTGCTCCCTGAACTGACTCAATCAGACTGTCCAGATAATCCTGTGGATGTTGTCTAAACTGATTGTTGACGGGGTCACAGTAGCGCTTTTCACGCCAGCGAGGATAATAACTAACAGAGGTGGCGACCAACTCGCCGTCTACCCCTACAATCATGGCACGAACAGAGTCAGAACCATAATCCAGCCCTAATGCGTAGTCCTTATTTTCCATGGCAGAAATATGAGATATTTTATTTAAATGTCAAAATAACACTTTTATTTTATTTGAAAATCGAGTCCACTCTTTTTCAGATCCCGATAGCGTTCCTCATCAAAAACATACAGGAAGGCCCCCTTCTTGGACCCCTGTCGATCCTTCTCATCCAAGCGCCTCAAAACCCCCAGAGACTTTATCCGCCGATTGAAGTTTCCCCGATCCAGATCTGTTTCCAGAATGGCCTCATACAGCCGCTGCAACTGGGGCATGGTAAATTTCTGCGGAAGTAAGGCGAATCCAATTGGCTCCTGTCCCGCCTTTTTCTTCAATTGCTCACGTGCCTTCTCCACCATGATTTCATGATCGAAGATCAGAGTAGGATGACTTTCTACGGGAAACCACTCTGCCTCATGATCTTTAAGTGGCTGAGGGTCATAATTTTTGATATTAATCAGCGCATAATATGCGACTGAGATGACCCTTGAAACAGGGTCCCGATCAGCCTGGCCAAAAGTATGTAACTGCTCAAGGTAAATGTCGGTCAGCCCGGTCAGCCGATAAAGCACCCTGATGGCTGCCTCGTCCACACTCTCTCCCTTCTGCACAAATCCTCCCATCAGAGACCATTTCCCCTTCTCAGGTTCAAAGCCCCGCTTTATCATCAACAGCTTTAAACCACTGTCATCAAAACCGAAAATTATACAGTCCACTGCCACATGGAAGTGGTCCTGTTCAGCATAGGTTTCCATCATTGTCAAAATTGCAATTCACCATTTTTGCAGCACATTTTTCTCAAAACCTACACCAATATATGTTAACTAAACACTTAAAAACAAATCCATCCCCCTCCGCCATGCTTTGAGGAAACAAATGCAGTTGAAAATCATGTATTCGATAATGGGGAACCCAGAGAGGTCCCTGAAATAAAAATATGAAATATTCCTATTTCTTGAAATATTTTCCTTTATCAGATATACTTGAGGCCCTATTCCTTTTTGGGTAGCATGGCGCGATCCAGGTGTACATAACCGCCATCTACAAACACAAACTGCCCAGTAGTATGGGAAGATCGCTCTGAAAGCAGCCATAACGCGGTATCTGCGACTTCCTCGGCCGTTGTCATGCGGTTGTCCAAAGGAATTTTCTCCCGGATGGATCTGAGTTTCTCTGGTCCATCCTGAAGGGTATCAATCCATTCCTGATAGGCAGGGGTATAGCTTTCTGCGATAATAAGGGCATTTACCCTGATTTTGTAATCAACCAGGTCAACGGCCCATTCCCGGGTGAGCCCCAGAACGCCCCCCTTTGAAGCGGCGTAGCCGGAAGTCCCTCCCTGCCCTGTGAATGCCACTTTGGACCCAATATTCAGGATGGGGCCATGGCTCAATTTTAGTGCTGGCAAAGCGTATTTCACCGTCGCAAAAAAGCTGATCAGGTTCAACCTGAGCGACGCTTCAAATTCTTCCATGCTGCTATCGAGTCCACGGCTATCATTCACCCCGACATTGTTCACGACTCCATCTATCCTGCCATATTTTGCAAGTGTCTGATCGATGGCGGCTCTGATCTGCTCGTGTCTCCCAAGGTCTGTCTTCACAAACAGGGCATCAGCTCCGTTGCCTTTCAACTCTTCCTCATACCCTACCCCACGGTTGTTGCGATCCAGCAACACAGGAATAGCTCCTTCATTTGCCAGTGAAAAGGCAATGGTCTGGCCTATGCTCCCACGCTTACCGGCAGAACCGGTTACGATGATGACTTTGTCTTTCAGGTTCAGGTCCATGGGGCTAAAGGGTTAACATGGCTTTGATGGTCCCATATTCGGGGTTGATCCAGTTATCAATTTCAGAAATGACCGACTCAAATGGAACTCTGTCGGTGACATAAGCAGTGGTCGGGAAGTCCGGCATCAGGCTGATGACCCGTTCAAAATCCCCGATGGTGGCGTTCCGGCTACACAAAAGGGAGGTTTCTTTTGCATGAATCTCCGGATGAACAAAGGTTAATTCCCCTTTTGACAGCCCTACCAGCACATAAGTTCCTCCATGAGCGAGGTATTTCACCCCCGTTTCGAGGGCCGTTCGGTTACCGGTCGCGTCAAAGACTGTTGTAGCCAAATCTGAATGAGTAATTTCGGAAACTTTTCCAATCGGGTCTTCCATCGAATTCACCACATGGTCTGCTCCGATTTTTTCCCGGACAAAATCCAGTCTTTCGGGGCTTATATCCATAGCGATTACCCTGGCCCCGGCAAGCTGGGCCAGTTTGATCAGCCCAATCCCAATTTGAAGGAGATCACCTCCTGCATTCCACCATCAGCATGAACGCCTAGCACCTCGATTCTCTGACAACAGTTGGGCTTTCCGTTGCGGCAGGCAATACAGCTTCCACAACTGACATAGGGCATGACGACCACCCTATCCCCCACTGACAGATGCGAACAGCTTTTATCAATTTCCAATACCTCTGCAGCCAGTTCATGTCCCAGAATTCTCGGATAGGAAAAAAAGGCCTGATTGCCCTGGTAGGCATGCAGGTCAGTCCCACAGATTCCGATCCTCCTGATTCGGATCAGGGCCTCACCTTCCTCCCTTTTGGGTAGGTCTCGCTCGCCCAGTTCAAACTTCCCTGGTTCTTTGCAGGTGATAAACTTCATGTTGTAATGGTATTTGAGTCACTTTTCATCATTTTTCGGCAATCATAATAGAGAATCCTTTTATTTCAGCCTATTCAGAGATTAGCAAAAAAGAACCATTGATTACTTTAGAAGCAAGCTAACGAAACCCATTGCCAATGATTATTGATAGCCACCAACACTTCTGGCATTATTCCCCGGACACCCATGACTGGATCGGCGATGACATGCAGGTTTTACGCCGGGATTTTCTTCCCACGGATCTTGCCCCAATCCTGAAGCAAAATGGCGTTTCGGGTTGCGTGGCCGTACAGGCCTCTCAAAGCCTGGAGGAAACAGACTTTCTGCTGGATCTCGCTGAAAAGCATCCATTTATTCTCGGGGTAGTCGGCTGGGTGGACCTGCAGGCTCATGATCTGGGAAAACAGCTGGAGAGGTGGCAGGGGCGCAGCAAACTTAAAGGGTTCCGACACGTCATCCAGGACGAAACCGATCCCCATTTCATGGATCAGCTCGATTTCATGGAAGGACTCAAAACCCTGGCCATGTCGGGCTATACCTACGATTTGCTCATTCGGAGTGATCAGCTAAAGTCTTCGATCAATCTGGTAAGAGGTCTTCCCGAACTCCACTTCGTGCTGGACCACATCGCCAAGCCCCCCATAGCCTACGGGGAAATGGAGCCCTGGAAGAGCGAAATTCGGATACTGGCAGATTTTCCCAATGTCCATTGCAAGCTATCCGGTATGATCACGGAGGCCGATTGGGTCACCTGGAATCAGCAAGACCTGCGCCCCTATCTGGAGGTAGTCATGGAAGCTTTTGGTCCCAAAAGGCTGATGTTTGGTTCAGACTGGCCGGTGTGCCTATTGGCAGGTAAATATGAGGCGGCAAAATCGGTGGTTGCGGATTTCATAAGCTCTCTTTCTGACGGAGAACAGGCCAGTATTTGGGGAGAGAATGCCCAGCAGTTTTATGGGCTGAAGGAGTAGAAAGTGGCAGGTATTAAAACATATGGAGGATATGAAAATGAGCGAATTTTTCACTTTCATATCCTCCATACCTAATGCCTTACTGATTAGCCCTGTTTCCGCTGTGAATATTTGCTAAATACCAGGAACAGGACACCAGCTGCCAACCATGCTGGCAGGGTCAGGAAGGAGAGGAAAATACCCTGGCTCGTTGAAAGCAGATAAAATCCACCAGCGCTCAGCAGCCAGGCAGCCAAAACGGCCCAGTTGAAGTTGATTCCGGCTTTTTCGGCGTAGTTGGTCTGGATGCCAAAGCGATCTGCGAAGAAGTGCTCAAAGACGATCACCGCTCCGACAGGCGCCAACAGGAAGCCATAAAGTGCCACAAAGTCCAGCAACTTCATCGCAAAAGCGGGGAAGATACCCGCCAATGTGGCCACGCCACCTGCAATGATGGTTACCCAAAAAGTCTTGACCTTGGGCATAAGGGCCTGGAAAGCCAGACCTGCGCGGTATATCGTAGGATTGGCGGTCGTCCAGCCAGCCAGGATTACGGCAATGATGCCAAAGACCCCGATGGCATTGTAAGCTAGTGGTCCAGGAGCTACGGGTGGAGCCTGACCGTCAAGCAGGAAGACCTGAGCTTCAGGAGACTTCAGGTAAACTGCGTATAGCAGGGCAGCTGCAATCCAGGCCATATAGTGGCCTACATACATACCAGCCGCAGTGGTCCACCCCGCATTGGCATTCTTGGCGAAGCGGAATACTGAGAGGTCCGACATGCCGATGTGCATCGCCGCATTACAGAACCAGCTCCAGATTACCACATGCCAGAAGGTATACTTGACCTGTCCGGGGAATGGCTCACCGCCTTCGCCCCAGATATTCCAGAAGTCTTCAAATGAACCGACTCCCAACTGACCCAGGGCTACGATTCCAGCCGCGAGGAAACCTAACACGATAAAGGGCGACATCCAGTTGGCAGCCTTGGCTACTGTGCTGTACCCACGGGCAGCGATGATGGAGATCACGGCTCCAATCAAAATTACCACTATTACCCAGGTCGCACTGGTGGGCATGGTGTCAGTCAACTGTGGCATAGGCAGATCCAGCGGAACTCCGACCGCAGTAGCAGAAACAGTGATCATGGCACCGGCCAGGAAACAGAATAGAATGCCATTGGCCAGGTTATACAGGGTAACCAGGTTACGGCCGGTAATTTTTTCAAGCTGATAGTAAAGGGTAAGGCGACGCTTGACAGCGATCTCAGCTGTAAGGAATCGCCAGCTCAGGACAGCTAGCAAATTTCCAAGCAGAAGGCCCACTATCAGGTCAAAAGCGCTGACGCCAGCGGTGAGAAACAGGGGACCAATTACAAATTCGGTTCCGGCTGCGTGTTCGCCAGCATACATCCCCAGAAAGCTCTTCCAGCTTTTTAGCTGGGATGAAGGGACCGGTTGGCGTTCAAATTCCCCCGAAGAGGAGGTTACTTCGGGCGAATCTTCCAATATTTCTGCCATAGGAGTAGTAATTTTTCTTCTCAACTTAGCAGCCCGACCGAAAAAGGCCGTTCTGTACAGTTATGGAATCCTAAAGGGAGCCCCTGACCAACAGGCGGAATGGATTGGCGATGTGCTTTTTCTCCCCCTCCAGAATCATCTTTGCTGCCGTTTCGCCAAGTTGTTTGAAGTCGGTCGATATTACGGTAATTCCATCCAGCAGAATCTCCTTCAGTGGAGTCTCATTATAGGAGATAATCCCAATGTCCTTGCCTACGTTTAGGCCAAGCTGCTTGATCCGCTTGATCAGAACCACCAGGTCATCCTCCATGAGGTTAATGTAGACTTCTCCTTTGCTAATGGGCTCCTGACTGATGTCATTCACAAAGTGAGAGTCAAAGTTGTGCTCCACGCAGAAGTCTCTAAATCCATCCAGAATTTCTTTGGGGTGGTAGGAATAGGTGGGAAAAACCAGGTTGAGTCGTGAATATTTGGTGAGGTAATCTTTTGCTTCCGATAGGGCGGTGTAGATATCTCGGGCAAAGTCCTGATATACAGCAGCATACTCCCCGGTGACCCCATTCACCCGCTTATCCAGCAAAATCAGCTTTCGCTTGGGAATCATGTTTAGCAGCTCTGGCGCTTCCCACCCATGCTCCTTAAAGTGGGGGATGATCACAAAGTGCGTATAGGGCTTGTCTTTGTTTTCCAGCACCCAGGTTTTAAACAGCTGAAAATTGTTATTGTAGATCAGGAAATCGATGGTAGCCTCGTCGCCCAGAGTCTCGACAAAGGCATCGTAGATAATTTTCTTGTGGGCACTGAGTTTATTAAAGATCAACATTACGCGAGCCCGGCGCTTGTAGGGATGGTCCTTGATATAGAACCCTTTACCCGGCACAGACTCCAGAATATCCATTTCCTTCAGGCAATTGTAAGCCTTTACTGCGGTATCCCGTGAGACATCAAACTCGAACAACAGCTCATTGATAGAAGGAAGTTTGTCCCCAATATCAAGCGTACCAACCTCCAGGTTGGATAATATGGACTCCACAATTTGTCGGTATTTGGGAGTTTTGCTGCCGTCCTCGATTTCGATCAGGTTATTGGTCTCGATAGCCATGAGTAGTAGGAAGGTGGTAAATGGACATAACAGAGCAGAACGCAATATCTGAATCTATTGCTTTTTTTTGAAAAGGACAATACAGAAAAAGACCTCCGATTATTTCCAAATAAAAAAGAAGCCAGGACTTGTTTTATGAGACAAAACTCACTACCAATCAAGGGATGAAAATCGCTCATTATTTCTCCGGTGAAATTGGAGAAAAGCACCACAATCATCCAAAGATTACTTAAGTTCTCATAAAAGCGATCTCCTAATCAACTACACTCCTGAACTTAAAAAAGTATGTCTTCACAAGCCATTCAATCTACCCCCCCCTACACCCAGGATTCATTCCAGTTCGTGGACTACCTCTGGGACGAGGACAAAGCAAAATCTCTTGAGGGAGATGAAGTTGCCCTGTTGCTCTACCGTTCCAACATACTGGGAGCGGACCTCCGCATCACCAACTATGGCGGTGGGAACACCTCCTGTAAAACCATTGAGAAAGACCCACTGACTGGCGAAGAGGTAGAAGTCATGTGGATCAAGGGCTCAGGTGGAGACATCGGAACCCTCACCCGCAAGGGCCTGGCGGGTCTGTATACAGGCCGCCTTCGTTCACTCAAGAACGTTTACCGTGGCATTGAGCATGAAGATGAAATGGTGGGACTTTTCAACCACTGTATCTACGACCTCGAAAGCCGCGCCCCGTCTATTGATACTCCCCTCCACGGTTTGCTACCGTTCAAGCACATCGACCACCTGCACCCCGATGCGCTGATCGCCGTAGCTGCCGCCAAGGACAGCGAAGCCATCACCAAAGAAATCTGGGGCGACACCATGGGCTGGGTACCCTGGCAGCGTCCTGGCTTTGACCTCGGTCTTCAGCTGGAAAAATGCCTCGCAGACAATCCTGGAATCCGCGGCATCGTACTCGGTAGCCACGGCGTATTTACCTGGGGTGATACCGCATACGAATCCTACATCAACAGCCTTGAAGTCATCGAGATGGCTTCCAAGTATATCGCAGAGCGCGAAGGCAGGGACAGCCCCGTATTTGGCGGTGCGAAAATGGAAAGCCTGCCCGAAGACCAGCGCAAGGCCCAGGCATCTACCCTGGCTCCGGTATTGCGTGGACTTTGCTCCAGCTACAAGCGCATGATCGGACACTTCACCGATGACGAGCGCGTCCTGCAATTCATCAACAGCAACGACCTTGACAAGCTGGCTCCACTGGGTACTTCCTGCCCGGACCACTTCCTCCGCACCAAGATCCAGCCACTGGTACTTTCATTGGCACCGGACGCTGACCTTTCTGATACCGGAAAAGTAAAAGAAGAACTCGAGCCAGCATTTGAGCAGTATCGCAAGGAGTACGCCGAGTACTACGAGACCTGCAAGCACCCCAATAGCCCTGACATGCGCGACCCCAACCCGGTCGTGATCCTGTACCCAGGTGTGGGGATGTTCACTTTTGCCAAAAACAAGCAAACCGCCCGTGTAGCCAGCGAGTTTTACCTCAACGCCATCAACGTGATGCGCGGGGCCGAGGCGATCTCAGAATATACCGCCCTTCCTCGTCAGGAGGCATTTGACATCGAATACTGGCTCCTGGAAGAAGCCAAGCTCAAGCGTCAGCCAGCTGAGAAGGTACTTTCTCGTCGCGTAGCCATCATCACCGGTGGCGGTGGTGGCATCGGCAAAGCCATCGCTGACAAACTGGCTGCTGAAGGTGCCAACGTCGTACTCACTGACATCGCAGAAGATCGCGTAAAGGAAGCATTTGAAACCTATCCCCGCGACGTAGCCGGATACGCTACCTGCGACGTTACCAATGCCGATTCTGTCAAGGCAGCATTTGACGCAGCGTCACTGGCCTTCGGTGGAGTAGACATGATCATTCACTCTGCAGGCCTGGCGATTTCCAAACCATTGGCCGATACCACTCAGGGCGACTGGGACCTGCTTCAGAACGTACTGGTAAAAGGTCAGTTCCTGATGGCTCAGAGCGGAGTTGAAGTGATGCGCAAGCAGGGATTCGGGGGCGACATCATCCACATTGCCAGCAAGAACGGACTGGTATCCGGACCTAACAACGTAGGCTACGGTACCGCCAAGGCTGCCCAGCAGCACATGACCCGCCTGCTCGCCGCCGAACTGGCTCCTGAGAAAATCCGCGTCAATACCGTCAATCCTGATGGCGTGATCGTAGGCAGCAAAATCTGGGAAGGAAAATGGGCCGAAGGTCGTGCCAAGGCTTACGGAATCGCCGTTGAGGAACTTCCGGCTTTCTACGCCAAGCGTAACCTGATGAATGAGATCATCCTGCCAGAAGACATCGCCAACGGGGTATTTGCCCTGGTGGGTGTCCTCGACAAGACCACTGGCAACATGGTCAATGTCGATGGTGGAATGGCCAATGCATTCCCACGTTAATTGATTGAGGCTGACAGGGTAATCATGCTCTGTCAGCCTTCTTTTCCTTCAAGCCATTTTCTATCTTCCTTATCCTGTACCACGAACTACTACCATGCGCCTTTCCCCAGAAAAAATATTGGATCTCAATAAATCCCTGCTCGCAGATCATCAGGCCGACTTTAACTACCTGTCTGAGAAGTTGCAGAAAAAAGGAGTAAACGTCGATGACGTCCTCGCAAAACTTCAGGCTTTCCAGGTAGCTACGCCAAGCTGGGCACTGGGGGCTGGCGGAACCCGATTCGGGCGATTTTCCAAAACCGGAGAGCCCGGAACCCTGGAGCAGAAAATCGAGGATGTGGGCACGATCCACGCCCTGACTCGCTCTACGGGAGCAGTTTCCCTGCACATTCCGTGGGATATTCCTGAAGATACTGCCGCCATCAAGGAACTGGCTGACAGCTATGACCTGCTTTTTGATGCGGTCAACTCCAATACCTTCCAGGATCAGGCAGACCAGGACCACAGCTACCGCCACGGTTCTCTGTGTTCCAATGTCGACGCAGTGCGGGAACAGGCCATTGCCCACAACATCGAAGTAGTTAAAATCGGGGAAGCCCTTGGCTCCAAGAGCATCACGGTCTGGCTGTCGGATGGGTCTTCCTTCCCCGGTCAGATGAACATGCGCAAGGCCCTGCAACGTACCCAGGACAGCCTTCAGCAGATCTATGCCGAGCTTCCTGCAGACTGGAAGATGTACATCGAGTACAAGCCTTACGAGCCGAGCTTTTACCACACGGTTATTCCAGACTGGGGGACTTCTCTCATGCTGGCCAGAGGTTGCGGCGAAAAGGCTTACACCCTCGTCGATCTGGGACACCACCTGCCCAACACCAACATAGAGCAGATCGTCTCGACCCTGATGATGCAGGGCAAGCTCGGTGGCTTTCACTTCAACGACAGCAAGTACGGCGACGACGACCTGACCTGTGGCAGCATCAAGCCTTACCAGCTCTTCCTGATCTTCAACGAGCTGGTTTATGGCATGGAAAACAACGACGCCAACAACCCTGATCTGGCGTGGATGATCGATGCCAGCCACAACGTGAAGGACCCACTCGAAGACCTCATCCAGAGCCTTCAGGCCATCCGTCTGGCTTATGCCCAGGCACTTACCGTGAGCCATTCGGATCTGGAAGCTGCCCGTGAAGCCAATGACGCTACGCTGGCCCAGGAAATTCTTCAGGGAGCCTACCGCACCGATCTGACGCCACTCCTGGCGGAAGCCCGCCTGCGAAGTGGTGCCTGCCTGGATCCGATTCAGGCTTATCGTGAACTGGATATCCGCGGCGAGCTGACCCGTCAGCGCGGTGAAAAGACAGTTGCTACCGGATTGTAGCAGCAACAGGCAACCACCCATACCTGCGAAAAAGTACATCTTAGGTGTAAAGCCCCCTCTTTTCGGCGGGGTACTGCATACCTGTGATCAGAAGCGTTATATTCCTAGTTTAAACTCTTATTCGTTCCTCCCATGGATGTTACAGCGGTATTCGACATCGGCAAGACCAACAAGAAATTTTTCCTCTTCGACGAAAACTATCAGGAGGTTTTCAAAGAATACCGCCGTTTTGATGAAATCACAGATGAGGATGGGCACCCGACTGATAACCTGCCCGCCATTGAATCCTGGCTAAAGGAAGTTTTCAGTGGAATTCTAAAGAAGGGCAAGTTCCACGTCCACACGATCAACTTTTCCACCTACGGAGCCAGTCTGGTGCATATCGATGACATGGGCAAGCTGGTTACTCCGCTTTACAACTACACCAAGCCCTATCCTCAGGAAATTCTGGATGATTTCCACGCCAAATACGGGTCTGACCTGGACATCGCCCGGGAGACGGCTTCCCCTCCCAGTGGCATGCTCAACTCTGGTCTGCAACTTTACTGGCTGAAGTATGCCCAACCAGAGGTATTCAAGCGGATTCGCTGGTCCCTGCACTTTCCCCAGTATCTCAGCTACCTGTTCACGGGATTGGCAGTCAGCGACTTTACCAGCATTGGCTGCCACACCAGCCTTTGGGACTATGAGAAAGGCGACTACCATGACTGGGTCTATGCAGAAGGCTTTCACCGCATTCTGGCTCCCATCGTGCCGACTGATACCAGCATCAACATGGACTATGGTGGCAAGCGCATGAAGATCGGCGTCGGCATCCACGACAGTTCTGCCGCTCTCCTACCCTACCTGAAGGCGGACCAAACGCATTTTATGCTGATTTCTACTGGAACCTGGAGCATCTGCCTCAACCCATTTAGCAACCAGCATCTTTCTGCTGAGGATTTGAAAAAAGACTGCCTCCATTACATGCGCATCGATGGCAAACCTGTAAGAGCCGCGCGTTTGTTCCTGGGTAATGAATACAAACTTCAGGTGGAAAAACTACGGGAGCATTATGACAAGCCCCGAGGCTACCACAAGAAGGTGCGGTTTGACGAGCAGTTGTACCGCATGGCCAAGGAAAATGAAAACCGGTTTCACCTCGAGTCTATCGACATGCCTCGGGAACAACCAGACCAGACCGATCTCAGTGGCCTGCCGGACTTCGAAACAGCCTTTCACCAGCTGATGTGGGAGCTGATGGAATTACAGAAAGTATCCAGTGAAAGAGCCATGGGCCAAAGCGATTCCAGCCGCATTTACGTGGACGGAGGCTTTGCCGACAACGATCTTTTCATCCACATGTTTGCCCAACATTTTCCCAATTATGAGCTTAGAAGTACCCAGTCACCATTGGGATCAGCGCTGGGTGCTGCCATGGTAGTTTCGGACCAGACGCTCAACGAGCATTTCCTGGAAACACATTATGCCATGAAGAAACATAAACCCTTGATTCTATCCTGATGAAAGTTGCTCTGTTCATACCCTGTTACATCGACCAGTTTTACCCTCAGGTGGGAATCGCCACCATGCAACTGCTGGAAAAGCACGGCTGTGAAGTGGTGTATCCTGAAGGGCAAACCTGCTGTGGACAGCCACTCGCCAACACCGGCATGGAAGAAGAAGCGAAGCCCATATATCGGCACTTCGTAGATCTTTTTCAGGACTACGAATACATCGTGGCCCCATCCGGTAGCTGCACCCACCACGTGCGCCACCATTTCAACATCATCGAGCAAACCGAACCGGTAACCCAGGTGCGCCAGCGTACCTATGACCTGCTGGAGTTCATGGTGGACATCCTGCAAGTCAAGGAACTGGACGCAAAATTCCCGCACCGGGTAGCCCTGCACCAGAGCTGCCACGGCCTGCGTGGCCTGCGCCTGGGCTCTGACTCCGAGCGGGTGGACGAACCATTTTCCAAAGCCACAGACCTGCTTAACATGGTGGACGGACTGGAACTGGTACCGCTGGATCGGGCGGATGAATGCTGTGGCTTCGGAGGGACATTTGCCATCAACGAAACAGCGATTTCCGCCAAGATGGGCCGCGACCGCGTGCAGGGATTTCAAACTGCCGGAGCTGAGGTCGTAACCGCCGGAGACATGAGCTGCCTCATGCACCTTGAGGGCATCATTCGCCGCCAGAAAAAACCAATGCAGGTGAAGCATATTGCGGAGATACTTAATGGGGAATAGATCGCTGCGCTGTGAGAAGCCAGATCGCTGCGCTGCGAAACTTGTGCTGAGCGGATTCGGAGTAAACCAGACACAAAAACTACTCTCTTTTCCCTCTGACTTCTGACAATGAAATGATCTGACCTCTTTCTTTTCCTTTTGACCTCTGACTTCTTAATTCTTATGAACATTCACGCCCAAAAAGCCACGAAATTCATCCAGGACGAAGCCCGTACCGACTGGCACGACCAGGCCCTCTGGCACGTGCGCGAGAAGCGGGACAAATCCACCCATGCCATCCCGGAGTGGGAGCAGTTGCGGGAATGGGGTTCTCAGATCAAGAACCACACCCTCTCCAACCTCGACACCTATCTGGAAGAGTTTGAGGCGAAGGCCCGTGCCAATGGCGTCCACGTTCATTGGGCGAAAGACGCAGAGGCCCACAACAAAATCGTTCACGAAATCCTCCAGAAACATCAGCTCAACAAGGTGGTCAAGAGCAAGTCCATGCTCACCGAGGAATGCCATCTGAACGATTACCTGATGGAGCATGGCATTGAGGTTGTAGATACAGACCTCGGAGAGCGTATCATCCAGCTGAACGAGGAGCCCCCTAGCCACATCGTACTTCCGGCCATTCACCTCAAGAAAGAAGAGGTAGGCGAATTATTCCACCAAAAGCTCCAGACCGAAAAAGGAGCCAGCGATCCCAAGTACCTGACCGAAGCAGCGCGTCAGCACCTGCGTTCGCGGTTTTTGGAGTCCAAGGTGGCCATTACCGGGGTGAACTTTGCCATCGCCGAAACAGGCGGTGTAGTCGTCTGCACCAACGAAGGCAATGCCGATATGGGGGTTCATCTGGCGCCGCTGCAAATTCACTGCATGGGACTGGAAAAGGTCATTCCCAAAGCCGAGCACCTGGGAGTATTCACCCGACTGCTGGGCCGCAGCGCTACCGGACAGCCAATTACTATTTTCACCTCGCACCACCACCGTCCCAAACCCGAGGGCGAAATGCACATCGTCATCGTGGACAATGGCCGCAGCGAACACCTGGGCCGTGAGGACTTCCGCAACGCGTTGAAATGCATCCGCTGTGGAGCCTGCATGAACACCTGCCCCATCTACCGCCGCAGCGGTGGACACAGCTATGACTCCACGATTCCTGGGCCTATTGGCTCCATTCTGACGCCGGGCCTGGACCTCACGAAGTACAAGGACCTGCCATTTGCCTCGACGCTATGTGGCTCATGTTCAGATGTTTGCCCGGTAAAAATTGACATCCACGACCAGCTCTACAAGTGGCGGCAGCTCATCACCCGCGACGATAAGTGGGAGCCCGGCAAGAAACGTGTGATGAAAATCGCCGGAACCGTCCTCTCCAAACCCGGCCTCTTCAAATGGGGCGGACGGATGGCCCGCTGGGCGCTCCGCATCATGCCTCGCTTTATGGTGTACAACGGCCTCAACGACTGGGGTAAAGACCGCGAACTGCCTGCGGCTCCCAAACAGAGCTTTAGTGAGTGGTACAGGAAGAACCGTAGTTCGTAGTTCGTAGTTCGTAGTTCGTAGTTCGTAGTTCGTAGTTCAGGGTTTACGAAAATTGACCTAAAGAGCCCCTAACCAGAGCCAATTTCATACTCCGCAACTGATTTTGCCATCATGGACAAATCCACCATACTCCAGAACATTCGCAACAATAAGCCCGCTGACCGGCCTTTGCCCGATCTGAGCAAATTGCCCACCATGGAAGGCAACCTGACGCAGCTTTTCATCCAGATGGCTGAGGGAACCGGCACCAGGGTTTTTCAGGTAAAAAGCCTTCAGGAGCTCCCGGAGGTGGTCAACTCCGTATATCCCGATGTCAAAATCTGGACATCGACCTTCCCCGAACTTCCCGGTAGCCTTTCGCTGGAGGAGGTGAAAGAACCGCTGGATCTGCAGGGAACTGACCTGGCGATAATCAAAGGACATTTTGGCGTGGCAGAAAATGCCGCCATTTGGGTGACAGAGGCTGAGTGCGGACAACGTGTGCTGCCCTTCATCACTGAGCACCTGTTGATCGTGGTGGACGCAGACCAGATAGTTCCCCACATGCACGCCGCCTACAAACGCATAAAAATAGACGAAACAGGCTTTGGGGTCTTTATCGCTGGCCCTTCCAAAACCGCTGACATTGAGCAATCACTGGTCATCGGCGCTCAGGGAGCACGGAGTTTGACCGTGGTGTTACTCGGGGGAGAAGGAGGAAAGTAAAATTGCCCGGTGGTGCAGGCATCATAAGGTTACAAGAAATCAATGAAATCACTACGTGTTATAGCTCTTCCCAGCCCCCTCCTGAGGGGGAAAGCAACTGGTTTTTCCCTCAGGAGTAACCCATCTCCCCCTTTGGAGGGGGTTGGGGGGAGGAAAACAGTCGCCATGTTTTTCCTTTTCTACCTGACCTCTCTTTTCGCCTTTACCCAAACCACATCCGCCGACAAACCCCTCTTCCGCGATCCCATCCACGATGGCGCGGCAGATCCGGTAGTGATCTGGAATCAGGAGGAGGAAAAATGGTTCATGTTTTACACCAATCGCCGTGCGAATCTGGAAGACAACGAGGGAGTGGAATGGGTACATGGGACTCAGATTAGCATCGCCGAATCTTCGGACGGGAACCATTGGACCTACCGGAGCACCTGCAACATTCCCTATGGCAAAGCAGATTATTCCCACTGGGCACCTGAAGTAATCGCCCACGAGGGTACCTACCACATGTACCTGACCGTGGTACCGGGAACCTTTGCCGACTGGAGCCACCCGCGCAGCATCGTCCATCTGACCAGCGAAAATCTCATCGACTGGGAGTTTCAGTCCGAACTGGAACTCGCCTCAGACAAAGTAATCGATGCATGTGTCTTTCCCCTGCCAGATGGCGGTTGGCGGATGTATTACAACAATGAGCGCGACCGCAAATCCATCTACTACGCCGACAGCCCCGACCTGTACCACTGGACCGATAGTGGCACCCGCGTAGTTGGAGACCGCTCTGGTGAAGCCCCCAAAGTCTTTGAATGGCAGGGCCAATACTGGATGTGCGTGGATGTCTGGCGCGGCATCGGGGTGTATTCCTCCGATGACCTGGTGAACTGGGAGCGACAGGCAGCGAACATCCTGCAAGAACCCGGTACAGGAGAAGACGACCGCGTCAAAGGCGGCCATCCCGATGTAGTGGTCAGTGGCGACCGGGCCTTTATCTTCTATTTCACCCATCCCGGACGTGTACCGGAGAATGACGGAATCGACAACTACGAAACCCGCCGCAGTTCCCTTCAGGTGGCAGAATTGACATACGAAAACGGACAGATCACCTGTGATCGGAACGCTCCTGTTACAGTTGACCTGGAAGAAGCCCGATGATATCACCACAAAAACTAACGACGAACTTAACCAACATGAAAAAAATAGCCCTCCTATTGCTGCTGATGCTGTTTTTTGCCAGCGCATTTGCACAGCTCCCCTCCGCGGAAAAGACCCTGGAAGCCATGCGCAAGACCAACGCCTACTTCATGACGAAGTATGACGATCCCGGCAAGCCCATCATGATCTACAAAACCTGGCCCAGCCACATCTGGACGCGGGCCGTTTACTACGAAGGCCTGATGGCCCTCCACAAAATCGATCCTCAACCCGAGTACTATCAGTACGCCGTTGATTGGGCCAATGCCCACGAGTGGAACTTCCGCGACGGCATTCAGACCCGCAATGCTGACAACCAATGCGCAGGACAGACTTACCTGGATCTCTATGAGATCGATCAGCAACTCAACCGCATCGTCAATGTGAAGGCCAACCTCGACCTGATGATGGCGGGCCGCAAAATTGACGACTGGGACTGGATCGACGCGATCCAGATGGCCATGCCACTGTTTGCGCAGATGGGACGCATAGTTGAGGATGACCGTTACTGGGAGCGGATGTACCAAATGTACAACCACACCAAAACCATAGAAGGAGAAAACGGCATGTACAATCCAGAAGATGCCCTTTGGTGGCGCGATGCCGACTACGATCCTCCTTACACTGAACCCAACGGCGAGGACTGTTACTGGTCGCGTGGCAATGGCTGGGTAGTGGCTGCACTCGTTCGGGTGCTGGAAAATATCCCCGCCGACGAGCCACACCGAGAAGAGTACGAAGCTGACCTCAAGGCCATGCTCGAAGCCCTCGCCAAGGTGCAGCGTGAAGATGGCTTCTGGAACGCCAGCCTGCATGATCCCAACAACTACGGCGGTCGCGAAACCACCGGTACTTCCCTCTTCGTCTATGGCATGGCCTGGGCCGAAAACAATGGGCTGGTTCCTCGTGGTACCTACGCCAGGGAAATCGAACTGGGCTGGAATGCCATGATGGAACATGCTGTGCTGCCGACCGGATTCCTCGGCTACGTCCAGAGTACAGGCAAGGAGCCATCTACCGGGCAGCCTGTAACCCAGCGCCGTACGCCTGACTTCGAAGACTACGGACTCGGCTGCTTCCTCCTGGCGGGTGCTGAAGTGTACAAGTACAGTGAGCAGTGATCATTGGACAATGGTCATTGGTCAATAATCATGCAAAACAGGGTTCATTGATCGGGAAAGCAGAAAGCGATGCTCAAATGAGCAGTTCCTCATTTACTGATCAATGTTCCCTGTTCAATGAATAAAAATTGACGGCAAACCTGTGATAATTGGAGGGGTTGAAAGGCAGGAAAATGAGTAAGCTAGGCTTCAGGAAATTAATACACCTCAATTATCATGACCAGTACTACTTATTACCGCATAGGATGGGCCACGATCTTCCTGCTAATCAGCAAGTTCATCTACGCTCAGACCCCTATACAGGATCAGATCAACATTTGGCCCGGTACGGCTCCAGGCTCTGAAAACGTCACTGTGGTGGAAACCATCGATGACCGAGATCCCAACGGAGGCGACTGCTACCTCAACCGCGCAGTTGACAAGGTTACCAACCCCACCCTCAAAGCCTTTCTCCCCGCCAATCCCAACGGAACGGCAGTAATACTCTGTCCGGGCGGCGGCTATGCCCGTCTGGCCTATGACAAGGAAGGCTACAACATCGCCCAATGGTTCAACGAACGGGACATCACCGCTTTCGTGCTGAAGTACCGCCTGCCCGTGGATGGCCACGAAAACCGTCAGTACGTCCCCATGCAGGATGCGCAGCGGGCCATGCGTTATGTCCGTGCCCATGCGGATAGCTTCAACATCAACCCGGATTCCATCGGGATCATGGGGGGTTCCGCGGGCGGACACCTCGCGGCCTGCCTTTCGACCTTTTATGACTGGGAAACCTATACCCCAGTGGACAGCATCGACTCGCTAAGCGCCCGACCCAACTTCACGCTGCTGATGTATCCGGTGGTTTCGTTTCAGGACAGCCTGACACACGGCGGCAGCCGCACCAACCTGCTGGGAAGCACTGTCACCCAGGCACTCAAGGACTCCTTTTCTCCAGAATTGCACGTTACGCCCAATACCCCTGCGGCCTTTTTGTTCCACTCTCTGGGAGACGGCAGCGTAACCTATCGCAATTCGGCGGCCTATGCCCGTGCGCTTGACAGTGCTGGCGTAACTTACTCCCTGAATCTTTATGAATCGGGAGGCCATGGAGTCGGAAAATGTGAAGCAGGGACGAGTGACTTTGCCGGATGGCCAGTGGATTTGGATTTGTGGCTCACCGATGAAGGCTGGGCCAATGCCTGTATCGGCACTCCTTCCACCATCAGCATATCGCCCGATGACAGCACCCTCCTCCTGGCAACTCCTGCCGCCAACTACCAGTGGTACAACAATGGGCTGCCCATCGACGGAGCAACCGACTCCATTTATGACGCGGACGAAAGCGGCTATTACAGCGTGGTCGCCAGCGGCTCACGGGAAGGAACCGGAACCACCTGTGAGGTGTTTTCCAATGAAATCATCATTGATATTTGCCAGGCATTCGTGCCGAGTTTCTCGGTGGATGGGGATCAGCTTGTCGCTGACCGTGCCGGGCGTTATCAGTGGTACCTGAACGGAGAGCCCATTCCAGACGCCACCCGCCGTGTGTTTACGGCTACCGATACGGGCTACTACCAATTGGCTTCGGTCAGCTCCTACCCCATCTCCGGCGAAGACTGCATGTTCTTCTCCGACTCTGTCTATGTCAGCAGCCTGACCAGCATTCGCAACCAGATAGGCGACATCCCTTATCTGTTTCCCAATCCCGCTTCTACCGAAATTCAGCTGGATCAGCTTCCCCTGTCTGGCAGAACGGCCCGCTATTCGATTTTTGACGCAAAAGGAGCCCTCGTCGCGCAAGCCGAACTCCGCGTCGAGCATGCCTATGCCCGTATTGATATTTCGCAGCTGAATGCCGGACTCTACCACCTGATGATTTCGAGTGAAGGCCAGAGGCTAAAAGGACGGTTTTTCAAGCAATAGCCTCCTCTTTCCGCCTGGCAGAACCCTAAGTCCTGAAGAAAGGTATGGAGGTATGGAGGTATGAAGCAGCGATTTGCCTCCATATCCTCATATACTTCACACCAATTTAATTCTGCCCAACTACGTATATCAACCAAATAATATTCATGCACGATGGGACTCACCAACAGATTGATCCCTGTAGCCACCCTATTGATCTGCTCCTGCTTTTCCCAACTCCAGGCCCAGGACCCAAACGCAGGCAGAATACCCGAATACGAAATCCCCTACACCCTGCCTTCAGTCGAAGGCGTGGAAGAAACCCTACACCGTATCCGGGGCTACTACGAATCCACCACCAGCCGCCGCCTCATCGACGCCGAAACAGGCGAACCGATCACGGATTTCACCGCGTTTAATCCCCATGCCGAACCTGAGCGCGGCCTGGCAGGAGAGTGGTCCTACACCCATGGCGTGGTGCTCTCGGCTTTTGCCTACCTGGACGAGGTTACCGAGGAGGAGGAATTCTTTGCCAACAACGTGGCCTTCTACGACTTCGTAGTGGAAAACCTCCCTTACTTCCAGCAGCATTCCGACCAGATTGAGCGAGAAAAAATAGGGAGCTGGGGCCGAATCCTGGACTTCCATGCCCTGGACGACTGTGGTTCCATCACCGCCGCGATGATCAAGACCTACCTCAAAACCGAGGACGAACGCTACCTGCCGCTGATCAATCAAACAGCGGAGCACATCAGCCAGGATCAGTTTCGGCTGGACGATGGCACCCTGGCCCGACACCGGCCACAGTACGAATCCGTCTGGGCCGATGACATGTACATGAGCGTACCCTTCCTGGCCAATATGGGCGTCCTGACGGGTGAGGAGGAATATTTCGATGACGCCGTCCGGCAGGTGCTGCAGATGGCCGAGCGGCTGTACATCGAAGACGAAGAACTCTTTGACCACGGTTGGAGCGTCACCTCCGGCGACTACGACCCCCGGTTCTACTGGGGCCGCGCCAATGGCTGGGTGCTGATGGCGATGGCCGAGCTCCTCAGCGTATTGCCAGAAGACCACGAAGGCCGCGATGAGATCCTGCACCTGTACCGCTCCATGGTTCGCGGTGTAGCCCACCTGCAGGATGGCTCTGGTTTTTGGCACAACCTCCTGGATCGCAGCGACACCTACCTGGAGACCTCATGCACGGCCATGTTCACCTTTGCCATTGCCAAGGGCATCAACGAAGGCTGGATCAGCCATGTCTATGGCCCCATAGCCCTCACGGGTTGGAACGCCACCCAGACCCGCGTGCTGGAAAATGGCGCCGTCGATGGCACCTGCGAGGGTACGACATTCGCCCACGACAATACCTATTACTACCATCGCGGCAAGAGCATCTATGCCACGCATGGGTATGGTCCGGTGCTATACGCTGGCGCAGAAATCATTCGGTTGCTCCAGAATGACAAAATCGAAATCAAAACCGCCCGCATCAATTCGCGCAACAGCACCTTCCACTTTCTGCTCAAAAGTGAGTGGCCGGAATAAGACTGGGTTGTGGTCAATAGCTACCTGGAACAACAACGGGTGCTATTCGAAATGTCGCTTAACCACGAAGATCTCGAAGAAGGCCTCAAATCAAGGATTCCGGTTTATCGGAAGGACGCAAAGCCTTTTTTCTTTGTGTTTCTTCGACTACGCTTAGGAAAAGCCTTTGCGACCTTACTTCGGCAGGCTCAGCACAGGCCTTGGCGTCCTTTGAGGTAAAAAGGAAGACACCAAGCGGATGCGACAAAATGAAATGCGCCCACAACGACAGATCGGCCCCCAATCAAAAGTTTTCCCTAACTTTTGGTCAAAATAGAACCTATGCTACGTACCTACCTTACCATTTCCCTGTGTCTGGTGACCGCCTTTTTCACCTTTGGCCAAAGCGATACTCCCGGAACCCCGCTCGCTGATTATTTTCAGCCCCTGAAATACCGCAACATCGGGCCGTTTCGCGGGGGCCGATCGGTTAGTGCCTGTGGCGTACCGGGCGATCCGCTCACCTATTACATGGGCACCACGGGAGGGGGAGTCTGGAAAACCGAAGACGCAGGCCAGCATTGGTTCAATGTCTCGGATGGCTATGTGGGGACAGGATCGGTGGGAGCTGTAGCCGTCTCGGCCAGCCATCCCCGCATCGTGTACGTCGGCATGGGCGAGCACGCTCCCCGAGGCGTCATGACCTCACACGGCGATGGGGTCTATCGGTCCACAGACGCTGGCAAGACCTGGACGCACCTGGGGCTCAAAGCTACCCAGCACATTTCCCGCATCATCATTCACCCGGAAAATCCCGACGTGGTTTACGTGGCCGCCCAGGGACAGCTGTATGGCCCCAATCCAGAACGTGGCATCTTCAAAACGACCGATGGCGGAGAGACCTGGGACAAAGTCCTGTATATCGACGACCTCACCGGCTGCGCCGAACTGTCCATGGACCCGGTGGATCCCGATGTTCTGTACGCCGCCATGTGGGAGCATCAACGACTCCCCTGGAAAGTCATCAGCGGCGGCCCCGGCAGCGGTCTGTACAAGTCCACCGACGGGGGCGACACCTGGCAGGAACTCACCGAGGGATTGCCCGAAGAAAAAGGCAAAATGGCCATCGACGTTTGCCCCTCCAATCCGGAGAAAGTCTATGCCCTGATCGAAAGCGACTCCGACCAGGAAAAGGGTGGCCTTTTCGCCTCCAACAACGCCGGGAAATCCTGGAGCCGAGTGAGCAAAGACCACCGACTGGTACAACGCGCATGGTACTACATCGAGGTCTTTGCCGATCCACAGGATGAAAACACCGTGTATGTCCTCAGTGCCGATGCCCTGCGTTCTATTGACGGAGGAAAAACCTGGGAAGAGGTTTCCGGCACCCACGGCGACTACCACGATCTCTGGATCAACCCCGACAATCCCCGCAATCTCTGCATCGCCAACGACGGCGGAGCGGCCATCAGTTTTGACCACGGGCAATCCTGGTCCACCCAGGCCACCATGCCCACGGGGCAGTTTTACCGAATCAACGTGGACAATGGCTTTCCCTACCGGATTTACGGAGGGCAGCAGGACAATACCAGCATTTCCATTGCCCACCGCGAGCTCGGCAGCTACGGCATCAGCACCGACAGTTGGGAAGCCTCAGCCGGGGGCGAAAGTGCCTTTCTGGCCTTTGATCCCGACGATCCGCGCTACGTGATGGGCGGCAGCTACCTGGGTACCATCGAAGTCGTGGACAACGAAGCCAAAGCCAGCACCAATATCATGGCCGCTCCGATCCAGTACCTGGGTCGTGCAGCCAGCGACATGAAATACCGCTTCAACTGGAACGCCCCCATCATTTGGTCGCAGCACGAGCCCAATACCTGGTACCATGCCGCTCAGGTGCTGCTGCGCACCCGCGACATGGGACAAACCTGGGAGGAGGCTTCGCCCGACCTGACCCGCGATCAGGAAGACAAGCAGATCCTGGGCGGTGGCCCCTATACCGTGGAAGCCGTGGGCGCAGAAAACTACGGAACCATCAGCTACGTCATTGAGTCGCCACACGCAGCGGGTGAAATCTGGGTGGGCACCGATGATGGACTGGTGCAACTGACCCGTGACGGCGGCGAAACCTGGACCAATGTCACCCCCAAAGGGCTGGAAGAATGCCTGGTCAACGCCATTGACCTTTCGTCCCAAACTCCCGGCACTGCCTACATCGCCACGACGCGCTACAAGTTCAACGACCATACGCCGCTGCTGATGAAGACCACGAACTATGGTAAAACGTGGACCGACATCACCGGCAATCTGCCTTACGGCGCTTACACCCGCGTGGTGCGCGAGGATCAGGAGCGGGAAGACATGCTGTTTGCCGGAACCGAAACCGGGCTCTACCTATCCATGAATGGAGGGCAAAGCTGGGAGCGCTTCAACCTCAACCTGCCCCTGACGCCCATTCTGGACCTGAAAGTAGCCCACGGCGACCTGATCGTGGCGACCTCCGGGCGGGCCTTCTGGGTGCTCGACGATCTGGAATTGCTCCGTCAATATGACGCTTCGCAACAGGCTGCCCATTTGTACCAGCCTGCCGATGCCCTGCTGGAAAATGGCGGCAGCGAACTGAACGGCAGCAGCGCCGACTTCGACGGAACGAATCCCCTGCGTGGCGTCAACCCCGCAACTGGCGTGGTGATGTATTACTCCCTGTCTGAGGCGGGTGATTCGCTGACCATTGAGATGAAAATCAGCACTCCAGAGGGCGAAGTAGTCCGACAACTGAGCAGCGAAAAAGACAAGGCCTTCCAGGCTTATGCCGGTGGTCCTCCCCCCGAGCCTACCCTACCCACCAAGCTGGGACTGAACCGCTTCGTTTGGGACATGCGCTACCCCGTGATGGAGGGCGCACCTTCGGTTTACATTGAAGGGAGCTTCCGTGGGCACAAGGCAGCGCCTGGCAGCTACGTAGTGGAGCTAACGGTAGGCGATCAGGTATTGACACAGGAATTTCGCATACTGGAGAATCCCCTCTACGACCTGAAGGCAGTGGATTATGCAGCCTACGACCAGTTCATGTCCTCAGCCGAGCAGGAACTAAACACCATGCACCAGATGGTCAATCGCAACTGGAAGCTCATGCAGCAGTTGGCCACCCTTCTCGATCAGATGGGCGATGGGCACCCCGCACTCCAGCAGGAGGCCCAAACCCTCATCGACCGGATGAAAGCCTGGGACGGAGAAATGGTGCAGCGCAAATCTCAAGCCTATGACGATGTAGAAAATTTCCCCAATAAATTCACCGCAGAATACCTCTTCGCCCTCAACCACGCAGAAAGCAGCCTGCCTCGCGTCAATCAGCCCACTCGCCAGCGAATCGCCGAACTCAACGAGCAGTGGCAGCAGTTGAAAGCCGAGGGCGATGCGATCCTGCAAACTGCGGTTCCGGCCCTTAACCAGAAACTCTGGGACGCAGGCGTGGGAGCGCTGTGGGTAGAGTGAGCAGGGGGACAGATGTAAACCAGTAAAAGGTATAAAGGAAATGGAGGTATAAAG
>CAYFIR010000041.1:0-45107 GCA_964343195.1 uncultured Bacteroidia bacterium
GGGGGGCATTCGGTGAACCGGGGCGGCCTGCAGGGCTGAATGGAATGCCCAGGTTTCTTTGCCTACTTTCTTTTAAAAGAAAGTAGGTCCCGCTGAAAGCGAAATAGCACTTTCAGAGGTAGCATATTAAAGATCAACTGGCGGAGCTAGAAAAAAGGTAGGTCCCGCTGAAGGCGACATAACACTTTCAGAGGAAGCATTTAAAAAATCCATTTGCGGAGCTAGAAAAAGAAGTAAGTCCCGCTGAAAGCGAAATCGCACTTTCAGAGGAAGCATATTAAAAACCCGATTGCGGAGCTAAAAAAGAAGTAATGCCCGCTGATCTACGATCCCGCGAAGCGGGGAGGTGACACTGCAACTGGAAAAGCATTTTGGATAAAGTCCAGCTAAGGAACGGTGAGAAAAACCATTTTCCCACCAGCAAAAACGGATGGAAGGGATGGTGTACCCTTCTCCCGGTTGAAGTAAAAGCGTTATCTTCATAGGAAAAAGACGAACATGCGCCTACCCAAGCTATTCCTGATCCTGTTGCTGCTGGGCAACTTTTTTACCCTCATGGCCCAAATGCCGCAGATTCTCAGTCCACGTGAAGCAGCCCGCGTCCATGACACCTGGCTGGAGCACCGCGCTGCGACCGTGCTGCCCATACTGATGGAAAGGTCGGGGATCGACATGTGGCTGCTCATTAGCCGTGAGTATAACGAAGACCCGGTGTTGGAAACCATGCTGCCTTCGACCTGGATGGGGGCCCGTAGGACCACCATGCTGGTGATTTACTGGGATGGCGACAGTCTGGAAACGCTGGCCTGTGCACGCTACAGCGTCGGCAGCCTGTTCAAAGGGGCCTGGGACAAGGAAAAGCAACCCGATCAGTGGGAGCGATTGCTAGAGATGATTGAGCAACGAAACCCGCGTCTGATAGCCGTCAATCGGTCCGAGCATTTCGGACTGGCCGATGGCCTCAGCGCCTATCACTACGAAAAACTGATGGAAACCCTGCCCCAAACCTATCAGAAGCGGGTAGTCTCAGGCCGTGACCTGGCCATTGGTTGGTTGGAAACCCGTACCCCCGCAGAAATGGTCGTCTATCAGCAGGTCTGCCGCATCGCCCATCAGATCATCGCCGAAGGCCTCTCGGATGAAGTGATCCAGCCGGGGGTGACCACCACCGATGACGTAGTCTGGTATTACCGTCAGCGCATCGATGAACTGGGACTGGATGCCTGGTTTCATCCCACGGTGGACGTACAGCGTGCCGACCCGGACAACACCGAAAGCGAACGCAGCTTTTCTCGTCGGCCAGATCAGGCCATCATTCAGCCTGGAGACCTCGTCCATGTAGACTTTGGCATTACGTACCTGGGCCTGAATACCGATACCCAGGAAAATGCCTATGTCCTCAAGGCAGGAGAGACTGAGCCTCCCGTCTATCTGCAAGCTGCATTTGAAAAAGGATTGCGGCTCATGGACATCCTTACCGGACAGTTTGAGACGGGCCGCAGCGGCAACGACATCCTGGCAAGTGCCCTGGCTCAAGCTCGGGGAGAAGGCCTCAAACCGACCATATATACCCATCCCATTGGATATCATGGCCATGGAGCCGGACCGACCATCGGGCTGTGGGATCAGCAGGGAGGGGTGCCCCACCGCGGCGATTACCCCATGTACCCCAACACCGCCTACTCCATTGAGCTCAATACAGCGGTCTTTATTCCGGAGTGGAACAAAGAAATCCGCATGATGATGGAAGAAGATGCCTTTTTCGATGGAGAAACAGTCCGCTACATTGACGGACGACAGGTAGCGCTATTTCTGATACCCAGACCCCAGTACCACCTGGGAAAAATTGGTGAAAGGCGGGAGCGATAGGGTGGGGCGCATGCGGTAATAATGAAAGGTTAACTGGTAGAGCTAACAGCCCCTAATAATCCCCAAACCGATACACCAGCCCCAGGAAGGGGATAGGCAATGGCACCCAGTCCCAACGGCGCTCACCAGTATAGAGGTACGTCCCTGTTGAAGGATCGTATTCACGTCTTGGTGAACTGATGCCAATTCCCAATAGCGACACGTCAAAGCTCACATCGGGGGTCAGGATACGAAAACCACCTGAAAGGATTAGCAGTTGGTCATCATCGATGTAGTTAACTCCCTCAACCAAAGCGGATGGGAAGAACCAGTTTTCTGAAACCAGGGACACCCGCTTGCTGACACGGGTCATACCATTCAAAGAAATGACAGGGCGCAGACCCAAATTCTCATCTCCGGTAACACCGGCGGTGGCTAGGCCCATGCCAAAGGTCGCGTTGTGCTCAATGTCGCCTACGGTCCCGATGCCATAAGCCAGCACCCCTCCAAGGGCCTCTCCGTCCCCTATTCCGCCCGCCATTATAGCTCCGGCTCCAAGGTGGAGGCGGTCATTTACCGGGCCTGAATACTTGAAGTTTACGAATGCGGGTATGATGAATGTACCATCGATGAATACCGTAGCCAAAAGCGAGATCAGCTCAGTTCCGGCTGAGACGGCAAACCGATCCGTGACGCCGAGGTTGATGGAACTGACCGTCAGCATGACGTTCTGGTAGTAGTTCTCGCCCTTGCGCAGCGGGATGGCCGAGGGCGCAAACAGGTAGCGCGTAGAACTGGGATTGGGAAAGCCATACTGCAACCGTGCCTGAACCTGACGGTCTGTCTCGGACTGGGTTTCCAGTTCTATCAGGTCTTCCAGTTTGAGGACAAATTCTCCGAATTCATTGGTGATCACCAGATGGTCGGCATCCACAGACTTTACCTGGCCAATTAGTCGACTGCCAGTTAGGGCCAGAGCATTGGCCTTCAACGTATCTCCTGCTTCGAACTTCTGCTGTAGGCTCTGCCATGCAGCCAGGAGGCTACTGCCTTTTTTCTCGATATACTTCCGCAAATTCTCTAGCTCGATCAGTTCAATCGATTGATAGATGAAATTCTCCTTATCGACCAGGAACCACTGGATTACATACATGGTTCCATTCTCCACTTCCCTGGACTCCAGCTTAAAAGAATCCACCCTCGAAGCTGGATAAGGCAGGTGCCGATCCAGCCGATAATACTGATACTCAGTCCGATCGATGGTCGGCCCGACCAGGGGACTCAGGGTGTCTGGTTGGATAGTTTGAGCGAGGAGCCCAGAAATCCCAATCAGAGCAAATGCGAAGAGAAATAGCATCGTACGGTTCATAAGTCTGGGATAATGGTGGGGCAGGGGTTTATTAACTGCTACGTATAGTTGGGGGGGAATTCCTTGGTTTTGGGGGGGGAGGTAAACCTTATAGCTCGGAGTAGAGTCGTTTGCTCAAAACACCTCCCTCACCTCCATCGCCAGAAACTCCTCCCAGGGGAGTCCCCCTGGGCCGATGAGCAGGGTTTTGTGCGGCTGGAAGCGATCATGAAATGCCTGCATGCCGTTGGTTTGAGCTTTTGAGGCTCGGCTCTTGACTTCCAGCCCGATGTATTGGTTGCGGTGGCCGAGGACAAAGTCCACTTCCTGGTTGCGGTCGCGCCAGTAGTATAGCTCCAGGTCATGTGTGAGGGCCTGGTTGAGTAGGTGGGCACCTACGGCGGATTCCACCCAGCGCCCCCACTCCGTAGGATTGGTCTGGACCTGTGCGCGCGTCAAAGGCTGTTGAGCACTGAGCAGGGCGGTATTATGCACCTGAAACTTGGGGCTGGAAGCCCGCTGTCGCAGGGTATTGGGACTAAACTTGGACAGGCCCGACAACAGTCCTGCCTGATGCAACAGATCCAGGTAGTGAGCCAGAGTTGTGGTGTTTCCGGCGTCTTGCAGTTGCCCAAGGATTTTGGAAAAAGAAAGAATCTGTCCCGAAAATTGGCAGCCCAGCTCAAAAAGGCGCTTCATGAGGGCTGGTTTGTTGACCTGCGTCAGCATCAGGATGTCCTTGGAAATGCTGGCCTCCACCAAGGCTGCCGAAACATAGTTTTTCCAGCGTTCTTCGTCTTCTGTCAAGGCTGCTGCTCCGGGATAGCCTCCAAACCACACATATTGCGCTGCATCAAACCCAAAAGCCTCTCGCATTTCGGCAAAAGACCAGTGCCCAAGGTAGGTGGCTTCGAAGCGGCCAGCCAAAGACTCCGATAATCCTTTTTGAAGTAGCAGGCGAGATGATCCCAAGACGATTACCCGCAGTCCTAATCCAGCCTGGGTATCGGCGTCCCATTCCCGTTTGACGTATTCGCTCCAGTTCTCGATTTTCTGAGCTTCGTCAATCACCAGCAATCCGTCTTTTGATCCCTCTCGCTGCATGGCCAGCCGGGCCTGCTCCCATTGCTGGCTGATCCAGACACCTTGCCCCGCTGTGATGGCATCAGCAGATGCATAATGGCTGGGAAAAGGGATTTGTTGCAGCAATTGCTGCACCAGCGTCGTTTTTCCCACCTGCCGAGGACCATAGATCACCTGGATGAACTGCCTGGCTTCCTGTTGAGTGCGTTGCTGGATCGACTGAAAATGAGGGCGTTGGAACATGTTTTACATTTTACTCAATGCAGTGAGTAAATTTACTCAATACATTGAGTAAAAAGAAATTGGCATATATCAGGCTTGTATCACGGTGATTCCCCATTTGGCTTTTTGGCTTGCTTGCGCCGGACTCCGTCCGGTGCATCATCTTTGCGGACTCCGTCCGCTATGGATTCATACTGCTTGTAATAAGCTGAGTGCCAATTCACTTAACCTGACTCGGACAGAGTCCGCAGGAGATACACACCGGACGGAGTCCGGCGCGAGCTCCTTTCGAGTCGGACATCATTTTCATAGGGGGAATTGCTGCTTGTACCACGGTGATTTTTCTTGCCTGGTTTGCGTTCCGGGTACCAGGAGAACGCTGTCGGGGCAGGATCAAGCAGGGGAGAAAAGCCCCAACAGCATCTGAATGCACCCCCGGACTTCTGCAGAAAGCCTTGACCTCCCCTCCCATTCCGCCAATTTTTAACATTATCCAAGCCTGACTTCTGTTTGTGGTAGCCCTTTTCATAAATTAGGCTCGAATCTTACCTGAAACAGATGTCTGAAACCACTATTCGTCGTTTTTCCAAAGTGCTGGTTGCCAATCGGGGCGAGATCGCCATCCGGGTACTGCGTGCCCTTTCCGAGCTGCGCATCAGCACCATTGCCATTTACAGCTTCGAAGACCGCTACAGCCTGCACCGCTACAAAGCCGACGAGGCCTACATGATCGGTCCCAAGGAGGAGCCGCTGCGCCCCTATCTGGACATTGAGTCCATCATTTCGGTGGCGAAACGCAAGGGCGCGGAGGCCATCCACCCAGGGTACGGCTTCCTGTCGGAAAACGTCGAATTTGCGCGGCGCTGCCGCGAAGAAGGCATCGTGTTCATCGGGCCGAGTCCCGAGGTCATGCACAAACTGGGCGACAAGGTCCGCGCCAAGGACGTCGCCAAGGAGTGCGACGTGCCGCTCATTCCTGACAGTGAGCAGCCTCTCAATAAGCTGGCCGATGCCGTAGTGGAGGCCGACCGCATCGGGTATCCGTTGATGCTAAAAGCTGCTTCTGGTGGTGGTGGGCGCGGTATGCGGGTCATTCGCAGCGAAGAAGACCTGTCCAAGGCATTTTTCGAAGCGAGAAACGAGGCCAAGAATGCCTTCGGAGACGACACGGTTTTTTTGGAGAAATTCGTCGAAAATCCCAAGCACATCGAGGTGCAGCTGCTGGGCGATACCCACGGCAACCTGGTTCATCTCTGCGAACGGGACTGCTCCGTGCAGCGCCGCTTTCAGAAGGTGGTCGAGCAGGCTCCTTCGACGCTGCCTCAGGAGGTGCGCGAAAAGCTCTTCGATTATGCCCTGCGCCTGGGTAAGCATGTCGGCTACAACAACGCTGGTACGGTAGAATTCCTGGTGGACGGTGACCACAACATCTATTTCATCGAGGTGAACCCCCGTATTCAGGTGGAGCACACGGTGACCGAGGTGGTTACGGGCATTGACATTGTCCGTTCGCAGATCCTGATCGCGGCGGGCGCCAGGCTGAGTGACCGACAGATTTACCTGACTGATCAAGCCAGCATCAAAACCCAGGGATTCGCGATCCAGGTGCGCATCACCACAGAAGATCCTGAACAAAATTTCCAGCCGGACTATGGGCAGATCATCGCCTATCGCTCGGCCTCGGGCTTTGGCATACGACTGGATGGAGGTAGCATCTATCCGGGGATGAAGATTTCGCCCTTCTTTGACTCCATGCTGGTAAAAGTGACCGGATCGGGTCGTACCCTGAAGGGAGCCACCCAGCGCATCGACCGGGCGCTCCGCGAGTTTCGTATCCGGGGCGTCAAGACCAACATCCAGTTCTTGCGTAACGTCATCAACCACGAGGTGTTCCAGAAAGGAGAAGCTACGGTGGGCTTTTTGCAGTCTCATCCGGAATTGTTCCAGATCCAGCGGGGCTACGACCGGGGAACCAAGACCCTGCGTTACCTGGGCAATGTGTTGGTCAATGGCAATCCAGATGTCAAATTCAACCTCGACCCCCAAAAGCTGCGCAAGCCTGTTTCACCCGAATTCAGCAAAGACGAGCCGTTCCCAAAAGGTACCCGCGACAAGCTGAAAGAGCTGGGGCGTGAAGGATTTACCCAATGGCTCAAGGAGCAGCCTCAGATCCAATATACCGACACGACCTTCCGCGATGGGCACCAGTCATTGTTGGCTACGCGCATGCGGACCTTCGATATGTACGAGGTAGCCGAGGCTTATGCACGGCTCAATCCGGGCGTGTTCAGCGTAGAAATGTGGGGCGGAGCAACCTTTGACGTGTGCATGCGCTTCCTGAAGGAAAGTCCCTGGCAGCGCCTGCAACTGCTGCGCAAGAAGATGCCCAACATCCTCTTTCAGATGCTGCTGCGCGGTTCCAATGCCGTCGGTTACAAGGCGTATCCCGACAACCTCGTTGAGCGTTTCATCGTCGAGGCCGCCGAAAATGGCATCGACATCTTCCGGATTTTTGACTCGCTCAACTGGCTGGAAGCCATGAAGGTATCGATCCGCACGGTGCGCGAGCAAACCGATTCGCTGGCAGAGGCCTGCATCTGCTATACCGGCGACATCACCGATCCGACCCGCACCAAGTACGACCTGCAATATTACCTCGACCTGGCCCGCAGACTGGAAGATGAGGGAGCTCATATCCTGGCAATCAAGGATATGGCGGGCTTGCTGAAGCCTTTGGCGGCAGAAAAACTGGTCAAAGGGCTCAAGGAGCACCTTTCCATTCCGATCCACCTGCACACCCACGACACTTCCAGCAATCAACTGACCTCCTATCTCAAGGCCGTCGAGGCCGGAGTAGATGTCGTGGACATGGCGCTTTCGTCCATGTCGGGGCTGACCTCGCAGCCCAATTTCAACTCTTTCGTGGCCGCCATGCAGGGCCATGAGCGCGAAAATCAGCAGGTGGACCTGCACACGCTGAACCAGTTTGCTAACTACTTTGAGGTAGTCCGAGAATATTACGGCCCCTTCGAGTCAGAGCTGCGCGCTGGAACCGCCGAGGTCTATGAGCACGAAATTCCCGGAGGGCAGTACTCCAACCTGCTGCCACAGGCGCGTTCGCTGGGGCTGGAGGACAAGTTTGAGCAGATCAAGACCAATTATGCCATCGTCAACCACATGTTTGGCGACATTGTCAAGGTGACGCCGTCCAGCAAGGTGGTGGGCGACATGGCGCTGTTCATGACTTCGAATGACCTGACGGAGCAGGAGGTAATGGAGCGTGGGCATGAGTTGAGCTTTCCCGATTCGGTAAAAAGCTTTTTCCGGGGTGACCTGGGGCAGCCACATGGTGGATTTCCCAAAGAACTTCAGGACATCGTCCTCAAGGGCGAGCCTGCCTACACCGACCGCCCAAATGCGCACCTGGCTCCGGTGGACTTCGACAAAGAGTACCGTGAGTTCCAGCACCAGTTCCCCGATCCACGGATGACGTTCCCGGACTTTTTGTCCTACAAGCTCTATCCGAAAGTCTTCGAAGACTACTACGAGCATTTGCAGCAGTTTGACGAGGTGATGAAACTGCCGACGGAGGCATTTTTCTATCCGCTCCAACCCGATCAGGAGATCCTGGTGCGCATCGATCCGGGTAAAAAACTGCTCATCGAGTTCATGTATGCCCTGGAGCCGGATGAGGATGGCCGCCGCCCGGTGTACTTCAAGATCAACGGACAGACCCGCGCCATTTACGTCCGCGACGAAAACATCGCCGTCGAGAAGGTGGTCAACCGGAAGGCAAAGGAGCCCAATGAGATTGGTTCGCCCCTACAGGGCCGCCTGACCAAGGTGCTCGTCGAGCCCGGCGATAAGGTCAAGAAGAACCAGCCGCTGTTCACCATTGAGGCGATGAAAATGGAGTCAACCATTACCGCCAACTCGGAAGGCGTGGTCAAGGCCGTTCACCTGACAGGTGGGGCCATGGTCGAGTCGGAGGACTTGGTGGTGGAGATGGAAAGTTGAGACCACTGCGCTGTGAGACCACTTCGTTGCGAGAGGGGAGAAGCGAGATAGGACAGACTGCTCTTGGGCCGAGCGGAGTCGGCGGGACTAGGGCTGCACCGGAACAAGAAGACATCAGGTGTCGGCTCTAGGTACTTCACTTCGTTCAGCACAGGCTCTCACCAGCGCCATCCTGGGGATGGTCATGATCTTAAGCACTGCTTTAGCAGTGCCGCTCGTGAGCCCTGTGCTGAGCTTGTCGAAGCATCTCCGAAGCGAAACGTCAAGTCAAAGCGTCTCTGACGCCAGGCGCACTTGAAAACGGAATGGTCAGCAGCATGGGAACCGGGTTCGGAGACCCGGCGCAGCGTGGGTTTCCCTTGGGTTGATTGGTGTCTCCGAATATCGATCAACCTAGTGCATTCGGAATGAAATAATATCCCAATTCAGATTGATGCAAGACCCTGACCAGCAGTACTTTCAATTGCGAATTGCTGATCACGAATTTCGAATGCGAAGCACTAGTTTTAGGGATTCCAATCCCGACAAGAGGAATCGAAGAAAAGGGTAGTCAGCATGAGGTGTTTCCAAATAGTACTTTTTTGCCTAGTTGTTGGCTTATGGACGGACTCTGCTTTCGCTCAGGTTTCCGACTCTTTGTCTAATGAATACCTTGAGCCACCTGAGCCAACCAATTATGGGGAATTTACCTAGAAGATGAGCCAGTCTGGCGCAATGAAGATCCTGCAAGACGCTGGGTTGCCGTGTCGCATTATGTTTCAAGTCAAGGTAGATACCAATGGCAACCCAATCGACCATTGCTATGAGGGGGATATTTGCCACCTGATAGCGTTTTGGATGATGGAAGAGCACATTCCTATGCTACGCTTTAGTCCGGGAACTATCAATGGCAAACCTGTAACTGCCTGGGTGGGAATGTCTGTCAAATGGACGACTAGATAAAATACATAGCGGTAGCGTGGTATGGCATTCTCATTCGTTGAGGCTGGCTTTTCTTAACCCAAATGCCGATCTTACTTCTTGAATATCAATTACTAGGGCATGACTTATTTTCAAATTGATCCTACCCTCATGCGCTTTGAACTGCCAGAAGCCCTCCATCGAAGGCTTCAGGATCTGCTGAAGGCCCAAGAGCAGGGACGCATCCTGACGACCTCTGAGCGGCAGGAAGCGGAGGGGCTGGTCGAGATGAGCGAATTCCTGTCGCTGTTGAAACTCAAAGCACAGCGGTTCCAAACGGAGGAATGATGCAGTATGGCTTACCTATCTGACTCTCTAAAGCAACTTGTCCGGAAACGTGCAGAAGATCGATGTGAGTACTGCCATCTTGCACAAGCCGGTCAGGTGGCGACTTTTCACATAGACCATATTCGTCCGGTGAAATCTGGCGGTCCCACCGAATCTCACAACCTGGCTTTGGCCTGTGTGGGGTGTTCCCTTCATAAAGCCGCCAAAACAACGGCACTTGACCCAGAAACTGGCCAGTATGCTCCTCTTTTTCATCCTAGACAGGATCATTGGGAGGATCACTTTGCCTGGGATGGATTTATCCTATCAGCTCTAACTTCTATTGGAAGAGCTACTATCTCAGCGCTAAAATTGAACAGGCCACTTTTGGTAGCCATTCGTGAGGAGGAGGCATATTGGGGCCGACATCCATAGTATCCGAAAAGATTGCGTAGGTCCCCTAAATATGGCCGAGCGGAGTCGGTAAGACTAGGGCTGCACCGGGTTCGGAGACCCTGCGCAGCGTGGGACTTCTCTTCATTTTTTCGCATCTGAAGGAAGTTCAAGATCCAGGTAGGTTATTTCACGACCAATCTGGTCCAGGATAGACTTTTGCCAGAGTTGTTAATATAGAAGTAGCCTTCCATTTCCCCCTTTTTACCTGTACATCAAACACTAATTGCGAAGCTATTCTTACAGCGATTTTTCGCTATGGGCTGATAGGATGTATTTAACAAATGTCATTTATTAGGAATGAGCTTCTGTGTGGGGTAAGTTGTTTATATTCAGTCTATTGTGATAATAAAGTTTGAACAATAATTAGGAATATACGAATGATAAATGAACAAAGTCACTGAACTAAATCGTTTTCGGTAGTTGACTTTTTGCTCGCTTTCCCCTTCTTTTGTTGAACGCCCACTGCTACTTGCTGCTCAACATTGTAACCGAAGGAATATGACTCGGAAAGTATTCGCGTACCTTACCCGCATCCAGGAAGGGGAGCCTCAGCTTCTGGTTTTCAGGAAAGTCAAAAGCCCGCAGGAAGGCCTGCAGGTACCCGGTGGGACAGTAGAGTTTGACGAACGTGAGGAAGAGGCCCTCTATCGGCAGATAGAAGAAGAGTCAGGTCTGGTGCATTTGCGCTTCCTCTCAAAGCTAGATGAGCACGTCCTATACCGTGGTTCCAGGAGCAATTCCGAAAAACGCTTCTTCTTTCATGTAGAATCACTGGAGCAGCCGCCTCATCGCTGGCTCCACACTGTGGACAGTTACAGCCATGACGACGGGGAACTGCTGGAGTATTTTTGGATACCGCTCTGCAAAGCAACCGGAATGCTCGCTCGTGAGCAGGATCGCTCTCTTCATACGTTAGCGGGCTATGGCCGTCGGAGACAGGCCGGTTGAGGCTGTGCAACTCAGATTTTCAGTTAGTAAAAGCAACAGGGTGGAAGTGTTTACTTCCACCCTGTGCGTTATTACCTGATGCAGGGTCGCAGTTCGGAGGCAGGTATTACACCTTCTAATCTTGGCTCTATCCAAAAGATTGAAGCTTTTCCAATTGCAATGTCGCCTTCAGCGGGACCTACCTTTTTTCAAAAAAAGGTAGGCCAAAAAACCTCGGCATTTCAGGCAGCCCGCAAGCCGCCCCGAGCGCCAAATGCCGGGCCAACGCCGCCCCAAGTTTGCGTTAAACTTTCTGGTACAGGGGCTCATTAAAGACCATTCAATAATTCATTAACCTCAGCATAAAACTCGAGATTGATTAATTCTAGAATGTGGATTCCAAGACATCAGTGGAGATTTCTCTCCATTCAAGATGGATAAAATTCAGCTAAAACCTCCCTACTTACTGTCGGGTTGCTTAAATCTCCGCGTCCAGGTCCCAGGCTTCCAGCAAGTCGCCAACCCGCTTGACAAAGCGACCTCCCAGGGCACCGTCGATGATGCGGTGGTCATAGCTATGCGAAAGGAACATCTTCTGGCGAATGCCGATCAGGTCCCCCGCAGGAGTCTCGATAACGGCGGGCACCTTGCGGATGGCTCCAACCGCCAGAATCGCAACCTGCGGCTGCAGGATGATCGGCGTCCCCATCACGTTGCCAAATGTGCCGACATTGGACAGGGTATAGGTTCCACCCTGGAGTTCATCGGGCTTAAGTTTGTTTTCGCGGGCGCGTACGGCCAGGTCATTGACGGCGGCGCTCAGGCCAGCGAGGTTCAGGCGGTCCGCATTGCGGATCACAGGCACGATCAGGTTGTCATTGGGCAGGGCGACGGCAATGCCGATGTTGATGTCGCGCTTGACGATGATTTTATCTCCATTGACCGAGGCGTTGACCATGGGCATTTCACGCAGGGCACGGGCTACAGCCCAGAGGAAAATTGGGGTGAAGGTCAGCTTCTCTCCATACTGTTTCTGGAAGGCGGCTTTATTGCGTTGACGCCACTGGAAAATGTGGGTCACGTCGGCCTCAACGAAGGAAGTCACATGAGCCGAGGTCTGCTTGGAGGCGACCATGTTTTGCGCGATCATCTTGCGCATTCGGTCCATTTCGATGATCTCGGACTCACCAGAAAAGCTCATCGGAGCAGGAGAAACGGAAGCCGCTGGTTTGCTGGCGGAAATTGCAGGTTTGGCCTCAGACTTGCCGTTGACGTGTGGCTTGGGTGAAGTCGGTGCAGGAGGAGCAGCAGTACGGTTTTTTACGTAGGAGAGGATATCCTTCTTGGTCACACGACCTCCACGGCCTGTACCGGGCACCTGCTCCAGTTCCACCATGCTAATGCTCTCCTTACGGGCGATGTTCATCACCAGTGGAGAATAAAAGCGATCTCCGTCGCTGTTTTGAGGGGCTGCACTTTCGCTTTCCTGGGGGACATAGGGTACCGAAGCGGCTACTTTTTCCATTTCTGGTTCAGCTTCCGGCTCTGGCTCGGCATCAGGAGCGTCGTCAGTTGTATCCTCATTTGCGACAGCACCTTCGGTCTCGATGATGGCGATCACTTCTCCTACCGGGACGACATCGCCTTCCTTGAACTTGACCTCCAGCAGTTTGCCATCTACGGGAGAAGGAACCTCCGAATCTACCTTGTCAGTAGCTATCTCGAGGACAGTTTCTTCTGCTTCAATCTCGTCACCGATCTGCTTGGACCAACTGAGAACGGTCGCTTCTATAATCGATTCGCCCATTTTGGGCATAGTCAATTCAAAACGTGCCATATGTATTCTATTTTCAGTAGTAGTAGTACTTTTTAATCTCCAAAACTACTCAAAAAGCATAGGGTTCTCAAAAATCCGAGCGAATATTCGCCAGCCCTGTCAGCAGCAGGATATTGCTGGCCCGCTCGATGTTGACGTTTCGGCGATAGAGAAAATCGATATGCTTTGTCATGGACTTTTTCGCAGTGGCATACCCCAGCCAGGCTTCTGCTGGTAAATTTTCTGCCGGCTCGGCCCGACCAGTAATGGCCAGCCCTACATCTGCCCCCATGAGTTGTCGTACCCCTTCGGCCATGCTCTGGGCTACGGCCTCAGAGACTACGCCATACTTCTCGATGATTTCGGGCGATACGCCAAGTACCTTACTCTTGACTTCCGTAAAATATGCCGTTACTCCGCCCTTGAAATAGCGCGATGCTCCTGATATGCTAACCAGTTTGGCAGCTACCATGCCACCGGTCATGCTCTCTGCAACTGCCAGCGTGAGGCCTTTTTCCATGAAAGCTTCCTGTACAATCAGAGCAAGATCTTTGGTAGTACGTGTGTAAGCTTCTTTCTGGAATTGACGATAAACGCGGTCTGAGGTGGTGCTGGCCAACTCCGCTGCGATATTTTTTTGCTCAATCGGAAGTTGAGTCGCGATTTCAAGCCACAATCCATCAACCCTCGGGAGGTAGGCAACCTCTATTTCGGGGGGAAACGGTGCCTCTTTTTCCAGAGCTTCCATTCGCTGGGCGGCTTCTGACTCAGGTACACCTGTGATTCGCACGACTTCACGCAGAAAGGCATTGGGGGATCTTTCGCGCTGTAGCAGGGGGATCACCTCATTTTGGAGCATGTGCAGCATCTCAAAGGGAACTCCGGGCATGGAAATGAGCATTTTTTCTCCCCTTCGGAAGAGCATCCCGGGGGCGGTACCGAGTTCATTGCGGACCACCTCACACACATCCGGAACCATGGCCTGCTGCTCGGTCAATTCATTGAGTGCCCTACCACGTTTGCGATAGCGTTCCCTCAGATGCGCCAGGGTGGGCTCATGGAGTACATAGCCCCCGCCTCCGAAGCTCTCTTTTAGCGTCTGCTTGGTGATGTCGTCCTGGGTGGGGCCTAGCCCTCCGCTCATGAGGATGACCTCACTGTGCCCGAATTCCTGCTCTACTGTCTGCTGGATATCCTCGGCCTGGTCCGCGATGGTCACGACTCTCCCCAGATGAAAACCTGACTCCCGCAGCATGGTGCCGGCGCGGGCGGCATTGGTGTTGATGATGGTGCCTTTCAGCAATTCATTGCCAATGGTTATCAGGGATATTTTTGTCATGGAAGAAATATAAAAAGGACGTACGTTCTATTGCGAACATACGTCCTCATGACTTTCCTTCCAATCTTTGCAGCCTCTATTCCATGTTGTACATTTTCTCTCGTGGAGTCTGGAAGATGTTGTATTTGAAAACAAACATGGGGTTGACATGGGCACCCTTTACGCTGATGGCGTCGATGCCATAGGTGGTGTAGCCCATGCCTGGAATATAGTAGATGTGGATATCATCCCGTGGTGGGGTGTATCCCACCTGTACCGCGAGATCGAGACTGGCTCTGTTGGTTACCCGTATGACAAATCCAATGGTTGAAGATACCCCGACCCTGAACCCACGTGTGGCCGAGCGGTAGAAGTTGCCGTCGTCATCCAGATGGAGGAGTTCCTCGTCATAGTAGGATCCAACCAGATTTAACTGGATGAACGGGTATTGATATTCGTTGACTTCGCGATTGAAAAAACGGCCGCCAAGGCTTACAAATCCTCCCACATTTCTTGGCTGCATGTATTCGCTGAGGGGAGAAATGGTAACGGGTTGATCCGGTTCCTGAGTCTGATAACGGATGCCGGTCTGTGCTACCAGAGAAAAGGTGGGTTGTAGCTGCCACTCTGCCTGGACATCGAGGCTGTTTAACAGCAGAGGTGTAAGGTTGACTCCCACATCCGTACGAATCTGGGCGGTCAGCTGGAAAACAGAAGCAAGGCTAAGTAGAAGGAGTATTTTTTTCATGGGTAAAATCGTGGGGAGGTTTGCTTCAGATTTGGGTCAAAAATATGAGTTTATGTGTTCTGGATGCTTTTTTTGCTCTTTTCTGCGAAAAGGTCTGCTTCATTGGTAAGGTAAGAGGCCTAGATGGATCAACTATGTAAGGTTTTTTTACATATTTGTCCCTTACACCTTCATATTTGCAACCGCCGTTCTCTTCATCCGTAAGACCTTCGACGAGTAACCCTCTCTGTTTATGCCCCCTTTGTTGCTTTGGAGCATTGTCTTCATTGTATCACTCGCTGCTCTGATTTTTTCCGCTGACTTTTTCATTAAGGCAGCGGAACGAATTGGTTTGGCCCTGGGCATTCCCCCATTCGTCATCGGGATTACCCTGGTTGCGATGGGCACCTCCCTGCCGGAGCTGGTTACTTCCATCGCAGCCGTACTCTCACCTAACGATGCTTCGCAGATCGTGGTTGGGAATGTAGTCGGGTCAAACATCACGAATATGGGGCTTGTACTGGGCCTGGTCGCAGTTCTGGCCAAGCGCATCAACATTACATTTGACCTGATGCGGGTGGATCTGCCCATGATGCTGGGGGCTACATTTTTACTTTACCTTACCGTCAAAGATCGTAATTTCACTGTGCCTGAGGCACTTATGTGCCTTGCTGGAGTGGCCATCTACATGGGATACGTCTTAAGCCTTAGCCGTGATGATTCTCCCAATACTCCTGAAAGTGGACTGGTCCCAGACCTAGATATCGATCCGGAAACAGAACTTGCTGAACATCCATTCAACTGGAAAGATCCAGTCACCCTGATTGCCAGCGGAGCAGTAATTTATTTTTCAGCCAAATATAATGTAGAGGCCATCGAAGAATTAGCCTCCATGTTAAATATCGGCAAGGAATTCATTGCTTTGACTGTAGTAGCTTTGGGAACTTCGTTGCCAGAATTGGTGGTTTCCATCGCGGCTATACGTACTGATAACGCAGAAATGGCTGTGGGTAATGTGCTCGGTTCTAATATCTTTAACATTTTTGCCGTAATGGGCATCCCTAGACTTTTGGGTACGATAGAGGTGCCAGAATCAGTATTGGTGTTTAGCTTGCCCCTGCTCCTTGTTATGACGCTCCTGACCCTTTTTATTCTTCATGATAAGCAGGTTAACCGTTGGGAAGGGTTTATCCTGCTCCTTCTGTACCTGCTCTTTATTGTCAATCTCTCCACTCAGGAGATTTATTTGGGGTGATCAGCCAGGTGGGAAATTATGAGCTAGTACCTGCGGAATTATGTAATAGACCATTCACAATTCGCATAAAATGCTCGCCAGCAGTACTTTAAACTTCGGGCTCCTGACTACGAACTTATTCCACTAGGCGGTACGTTGCCTGACTCCTTCCTTCTGCTTTTCCATCAAAACCGTCTGTATAGCATGATGAGGCTCATGGAAGCCAGTAGCATGATAATTCCCACCAGAACCAATCCATTGTAAACCGGTGTCGGCAACACAATGGATGTAAAGGCTACCTGCTTTTTTTGTACAAAAAGTGGATAAATGGTGCTTCCTGTCTCCCGTAGTTGTCGCTCATAGTCATCCTGAGCCGTCTTGACCGCTCCGTTGAGTGTGCGATTTCCATAGGTTGCCCGATATTCCTGCCGAAATACTTCGACGCGCTGCTCCAGAGCCAGCTTTCGTCGCTCATAGGCGCTGTCAACAGCTTCCTGATCGCCCAATTCTTTCCTTAGGGCAGCCAGTATCTCGTCCTTCCTGTACCGACGGTAATCATTGAGTTCGCGCTGTAGTGAGTCCTCCACCGGATGGTAGCTGTTTGCGTAGCCCTGCAGGGTCACTGCGGCTTCAAAGGCCCAGCGAGAAGGCATCAGCTGACATATTTCCGGTATGGGGCTGTTCTCAAAAACGGTTAATTGCTGGTTCATTTTCTGGTATTCTACCAGCGCACCCCCAAAAATGATCTGGGGAATCAGCATGATTGGTACCAGGTTGATGGCTCCCTTTGCTGAAAGGCCCGGGAGGCTGGACACAAAAAGACCCAGCATGATGCCACAAAGTGAAGTCAGCATCAGGATGATAAATAGTCCCCCAAATAGCTCTTTCAATTCCAGGGTAAGAAAACCTACGGTGAGAAACAGCAGGTTCTGTACCACAGCGAAGCCACCCAGCGTCACGACCTTGGCCATGAAATAACTAAACCGGCTCACGTCTAGCATGCGCTCTCGGAGCAGGATGCGCTGGTCCCTGATGATTTCTTCCACGCTATTGGTCACGCCCAGAAAAATGGCGATCAGGGCCGCCAGAAACAGGAAGGTGACGAGGTGGAGGTTGTTGTAGAGGTCGTATGAATCCCCCTCTCGGTAACGCAGGATCAACCCTACCAGTAGAGCCAGTAAGGGGGGAATCAGGAACGTCACCAGCAAATTGGATCGGTCCCGCAACTTGTTGAAAAAATTGCGGCGGACAAGGGTGACAAATACCGACCAGTGCTCAGCTGTGCTTAGTGACTGCCGCCACGGAAGCTGAGGCTCTGCCCCCTCTCGTTCGGTTTCAGATTTCTTTTCGAGGGGGTGAGTGGCGCGATAGTCTTTGTATCGTTTCTTCCAAAAATCGGGGGCGTAGCGTCTGATATTCAGGCTGGTGCCGTCCAGGTCCTGCAAGGGTTGCTCCACGGCGTCCAGTAATAACTCTGGTTCCAGGTGAACGCTTACGACTTTTTGAGCTGCTTCCCCATTGTTCTGAGGGTGAAATTCTTCGAAGTAATGTAGTGCCTCATCTTTATTGCCAAAAAAGGCCAGTTTGCCCCCCCGGTCGAGCAGGATCACTTTATCAAACTGCTGGTACAGTCGACTACTGGGCTGGTGTATGACCACAAAGATCAGTTTACCCCGCAGTGCCAGGCGCTTGATCAGCTTCAGGATGCGTTCGGAATCTTTGGAGGAAAGGCCAGAAGTCGGCTCGTCGAACATCATCAACTCGTTTTCGGCGAGGAGTTCAAGCCCGATGTTGAGCCGCTTTCGCTGACCGCCGCTCAGAATTTTATGAGCGGGACTGCCTACCTTCAGGTTGCGTTGTTCATACAGGCCGATGTCCTGCAGGACGCCATTCACGAGAGCGCGAATGTCATTGGTACGACCTGGATAGCGCAATCGGGCATTGAAGTACAGGTTTTCATATACCGTCAGGTTTTCAAACAACAGGTCATCCTGCGGGACAAACCCCATCCGGTCCTTGAAGCGATCAAAAAATTGACGCAGGTCCCAGCCATCCAGTAAGACTTTGCCTTCCTCTGGCTGATGGTAGCCATTGATCAGGTTGAGCAAGGTAGATTTTCCGCTACCACTTGGCCCCAGTATCCCGACCAGTTCCCCCGCCCGGACGGAAAAGGTAACTTCATCCAGTGCGGTGGTCCCATCGGGAAAGGCAAAACTCAGGTCGTTGACATCGAGGCTTTGCAGGCTGTTTTCTTCGCTCCGAAAAACCTGTCCCTCTGCATCCCATGAAATATCGGTTTGTCGGATGCGTAACCTGTCTCCCTCTCCCACCAGGTGAGAACTGCGCATCCGCTCACCGTTGAGCCAGACAGGGTAGGGACAGCCGCCCGGTTTGAGCAAATACCCTTTTGGGGTAGCTTCAATCACACAGGTCCAGGTCTGGTCCAGTTCATCTTCAATCTGGATGTCACACTCATACTGGTTCCCAATGGTAAACTGCCGCAACGATCCCTCCATGCGAAATTGAGACTGCCGGTTGCGTTCGTAGAGTAGCCAGTTCCGAATATTTAGAGTGGCATCGTCGCCTGCCACCCGATCCCAAAGGGATAAACGGGTTCGGTGAGAAACCGCCATGCCGCGGACATAAAGCGGATGATCATACTGCTCCATATCCAGGTAAACCTCTGCTTTTCGCAGATGGAGCATGAAATAGGGTTCTGTCTCAGGATCGGCCGGAATGAATCGTCCACCAGTGATTTTCATGGGGTAGCGTTCATCCGGCTGCCCCAGGCGCCGAAAAAGGAATTTAAGGTCCAGCCGATGGAGCTCTTTCCCTGAAATCCATATAGACGCCGTCGATGAAAGCCGTGTCAGCAATTTGGGGTTCAGCCGTCTGCCGCCGATCATGATGCGCTGTGCTCCCCCGATTTGCTTGAGGAAAACCTTTTGTTTGACCCTCAGGATCAGCAACCGCAATCCGGGAGCATCCAGCTCAATGTCACCTCCCCCTCCTCTATCGGTCACCCAAAGCCAACGCAGATAATCTGAATATCCCTCTGGCGTTGTTTCGTCCAGCCAAAGCGCTTCCAGTCGATGGAGGTCTTCCAGGTCCACCCCTAATTGATCCCCGACTTCGGACCAGAAAATCCACTCTTCCTGGGTAATTTCGTCAGCGGCCAGGAGTTCCAGTAGTTTCCCCAGCAGGAAAACCCTTTCCTCATAGCTCTGCTCTCTGCGGCACTGGGTCGTGACTGCTTCGATGGAGAGGTCTTCTTCTACATAGCGTAAAAACTCCTGATGCAGGAAGTTGGTGAACTCAGTTGGATAGGTAAGCGAAAAGTATTCTCTGACATAAGAGGATTCAGATGCACTTACCACATCGTCGGCTTTGGCAGCCAGGGCAAATAGTTTGACAGTACCGATCAGCAGACTTTGGGAAAGAGACTCACGGTCAATCGCAGATAGAGGATTGGACATAGCATAGGGGTTGGTCGGCTAAAAGTACCTCTAATCCCCTAAAAATCCAGACGCTGGAATCATCTGTGCGGATAATCTGCCTCCAGAGTTGCTCACGAACCTTTTCGCGGAAAAGCAGATCAACGGCTGGCCTGTACCGGATGACTCTCCAGATAGGACAGTACCCGAGTGGCGACATTTTCCCGGATATCTACCCAAAACAGGTTGTAGTCTGCGATGTGATAATTTTTTTGGGGCAGAAGGGGAATCGGGCGATTGACCCAGAGTACGCCATCGTGGGCCTGGGCATGGAGGTGCTGAGACTTGATGGTGCTAAAATCCTTATTCAGAAATCCCTTATGCATCGATTTCGGCGCCAGGACTTCATCATACTGCCAGGAGATGGGATTCACCACGACGCTGCCTTTGTAGTAAGTATCATGGTTGTCTCCCAGCTGTCCTTCGCGCCAGGTGCACCAACCCATCACACAGTTGTTTTGATCAGGGGTAGCGCAAACCGGAATGGTCTTGAAGGTATCCTCCGGAAAAGGCCATCCAACCAGATAGGCGGCGACCAGTTGGCTCTGCATGTCTGTGCCGTCAAAGTATTCCCTGACTAGCCGGATGCCATGTACCGTCCCCTGGCTATGGCTGGCAATGATGATGGGACGGCCATCATTGTGATGCTCGAGATAATAATCAAAGGCATTTTTGACATCAGCGTATGCCAGGTCCAGCGCTTTTACCTCCGATTCAAAGTCAGCCGTGAAAAAGCCCTCATAGGCCATCTGACGGTAACGAGGGGCAAATACCCGAGCATCATGGTTAAATACACTTGCCTGATGGCGTATGGTGGATTCATCGACCTGTCGATTCAGGGCCGTATCTGTAATCTCGGCATTCCAGTATTCAGAGGTAAACAGAATGGTAGGATGGATGAAAAAAACATCAACAGCAGCGTTGGCCTGGTTTTCGGGAGTAACTCCGGGAGGTGTATAGTCGGCGGGGTCTGCCTTGGTAGGGAGACTGGCCCACATGTTTTCATCAGAATAATCAGGAGGAGCTGGGGTAGAGTAGGCTTCGAATGGTTCCGCTGGCGGAACAGGCTCAGAACAGGAGGCAATAAAAACTAGTAGGGAACCAGCAAAAAACGAGGCAACCCAGGTGGTGGTTCGCAGAGGGTGGAACATGGTGAAATTAGTGGCTAAGTGTTTGATAATATGGGAAGTATTGGCTAAGTCCACACCCAGCATAACGCCAAACCTGTTGAAAAGTTGGGCACCTGCGAATTAGTGTTTTTTATACAATAATTTAGTAAATTAAGGTCCGATTTAAGAGGCTTTTTGGAGTTGCTGTTCCCTGACCAAAAGCAGGATTTTGGATGGATACAGGGAAAATTTCCGAATTGCCTAAAGGACAAAAGCCCGCGAATAATGAAAGCCCTCATCATTGTTGACATCCAGAATGACTTCCTTCCCGGAGGTCCACTCGGCGTCCCCGAAGGAGATCAGGTGATCCCTGTTGCCAACGCTGTGCAGCCCTATTTTGACCTGATCGTTGCGACTCAGGACTGGCACCCGGCAGACCATGGCAGCTTCGCAGCCAACCACGAAGGCCAAACACCCGGTCAGGTGATTGACCTCAATGGCCTGGAGCAGATCCTATGGCCGGTACACTGCGTGCAGGGCAGCCCGGGAGCAGACTTCGCCCCAGAACTTGATACCTCCAGGTGGAACAAAACTTTTCCCAAAGGAACCGACTCCAGCATCGATAGCTATAGCGGATTTTATGACAATGGTCACCGCAAATCCACCGGCCTGACGGACTACCTTAAGGAACAGGGGGTAACGGAGGTATACATCCTGGGCCTCGCTGCCGACTATTGCGTGAAGTTCACTGCTTTGGATGCTCAGCAGGAAGGATTCACCACCTATCTCATCACAGATGGCACCCGTGGGGTGAACCTTCAGCCAGGCGATACCAATCTTGCCCTGCGCGAAATGGTGGCCTCTGGGGTATTGCTGACAAATAGTGAGACGATAGCAGGCTGATTAATAGGGACTAAGGGGAGGTCTGGGCATTTGAATCAGGAGTAGACTGAATTCGGCTTTTCCTGTAGCTGCTTCATTGCCCTCGATTCCTCCTGGATCTCCATACTTCCCTTCGCCATTGGCCAAAAATCTTATCTTAATCCCTCTTCCTGCTACTATATTTAGCGGTTTTCTTGCCCTTTGCGTATGGAATTTCCTATTTTGGCAAAGAACTGACGGTAGAACATTTCCCCGCTACTCCCCTTTCTCTAGTTCTGCCGACAAAACCGCTATCACATGAAAAAAACCATTTCAGCCTGGTTATGCCTGTTTTTTTGTTGGATGATTTGGGGAATGACACCAGCTTTGGCCCAGGAGGTAACGCCCAGGAGTCCATCCTTTCATGGAGGGGATCCCGGCCGCACCCTTGACCTTCGGGAACCGGACCTCAGCACGTTGCGCCCCGCCCTTGAGTACGATTACAGCAAGAACAATCCACGGTTCCGTACCATGGTACCCCTTTCACGCAAGTGTGGCACCATCGAGGTAGAGCAGGAACTGGAAACCCAGGGCATCAAGTCCGGCTCCGAGGAGGATTTTGAAGAATGGCTAAATGAGCAGATCGAAGCCAAACAAGCCACACGTAGTGGGCGGCGCACCGCCGAACAGATTTTTACCCTCCCGGTGGTCGTGCATGTTATATACTCCAACCCCCTGGAGAACATCTCGGATGCTCAGGTAATGTCTCAGATTGAAGTCCTCAACCAGGATTACCGACGCCAGAATCCGGATCGAGACCGGACACCGCGGCAATTTGAAGACGATGCTGCGGACACTGGCATCGAGTTTTGCATGGCTACCGTTGACCCCAATGGCAACCCTACAGACGGTATCCACCGTGTATCATTTTCCGGCAGCCCATTCACGGAAGGCTACATCAACAGCGTGATCAAACCCAGTACCATCTGGGATCCCGGTCGATACTTCAACATCTGGGTTTGCTACATCGCCGATGGTATTTTAGGCTTTGCCCAATTCCCGGATCCAGGTTCCATTGGAGGCATACCCGCTGGTACTACCGGAGCATCTACTGATGGTGTGGTCATCAATTACCGTGCTTTTGGGACAACTGGCACTGTCTCCCATCCCTTCAATCAGGGCCGAACAGCTACCCATGAGATCGGGCACTGGTTGGGGCTTCGTCATGTGTGGGGGGATGGAGGCTGTGGAATCGATGATTACTGCGATGACACTCCCATTACAGCAGATCCCCATTACAACTGCCCTACCAGCAGCATCGGCTGCAATGGAGCTGCGGCCATGGCCTCCAATTACATGGACTACACCGACGATGCCTGCATGAATCTTTTCACCAGGGATCAGCGTGCCAGGATGCGTCGTGTCGTGGAAAGCAGCCCCAGAAGGGTCAGCCTCCTCGCGTCCAATGCCTGTCAGGCACGGACTACGCCCCCTGAGCCCGCATTTGTCGCGGACGTTCGAAGCGGATGCGGCCCTCTGGAAATTCAGTTTACGGATCAGTCTGAGGGCGAAGTAGAAGAATATGCCTGGGTGTTTCCCGGTGGGCGTCCATCTACCAGCAAAAAGCCCAATCCGGAGGTGACCTATCGCAAGCCCGGTGTGTATCCCGTCACCCTTCGCGTCAGCAATGCTGGTGGCGCACGTACAGAAACCAAAGAAAGCTACGTCGAAGTACTCGCTTCCGGGGTCCAGATCCCCTACATTGCGACATTCGAATCTGATGCCTTCCCTCCTGGTGGGCTGAGGCTATATAATTCTGAAGACGACTACACTTGGCAACGAACCGCCAGAGTTAGTGGAGGTGGACAGGGCAATGGGTCTCTGGTCATCAACCACTTTGACAACCACCTCAAAGGAAGCCTGGACTGGCTGGTGACCCCGGTGATGGATTTTTCGGGGCAATCTGAGGTCGCCCTGACCTTCAAGGTTGCCTATGCACCCTATAGCCAGCGCTACAGCGATACCCTGGGTATTTTCATCGCGACAGAGTGTGGGAGTACCTTTCGCAGCATCTACTACAAAGGTGGGGAAGAACTCGCCACTGCACCAGATTACCAGCAACCTTTCATTCCTGCCGCCGACGAATGGAGAACTGAATCGATAGACCTGAGCCAATGGGCCGGTATGGAACGGGTTCAGATCGCCATTGTCTCCCGTTCCGGGTATGGCAATGATATTTATCTGGACGACTTTTCCGTCGCTCCGGTAGGCCCAGAAGCCCCTGAACCCGAGTTTGTCGCCTCGGAAACTACTGTTTGTGCTGGCGAGAGCATCCGGTTTGAAGATCGCTCCAGTGGGGCCATAAATCGGTATGTGTGGTCTTTCCCTGGAGGCACCCCCGGCAGTGATACCACAGCCCGCCCGGTAATCAGCTATCCAAAGCCTGGTACCTATCCTGTTTCCCTGACTGTCATAGGACCGGGTGGTACCCAGCGAACCACCCGCGAAGACTTTGTCGTGGTAAACAATGTCCCGCAGGTAAGACTGGATGCTACCAAGAAAAACCTGTGCCTCGGCGAGGAAGTCACCCTGACTGCCAGCGGACAGGGGCCATTTATCTGGGACCTCGCTGAGGAAACCGTTACTCCCAGTGGAGACCAGGTCACTTTTGAACCTTCCGGGGACGCTACTTACCGCATCAGTACCCCCGAAAATACCTTTGGCTGTGTGGGAACTGCCGAGGTGAGTGTGCGGGTCGGACAGGGACGAAATCTCCAGGTCGATCCTCCGCAAACACTCATTTGTCTGGGAGAATCGGTAAAACTACAGGCGACTGGTGCCCAGCAGTATCAGTGGTCTCCAGCCAACACGTTGGATAATGCCAGCAGCGGGCTGGTTTACGCCAAACCTTCCCGGACGACTACCTATACTGTCATGGGACTTAGCCCCGGCTGTACCACCGAACAGAAGGTCACCATTACCGTAGAGTCTCCCCCTTCGGACTTTATGGTTTCTGCCGACCTCACACAGCTTTGTTCTGGTGAAAAGGCTACCCTGCGAGCTTCTGGAGCCGCCACATTCCGCTGGGCTCCGGTGGGCAGCCTTAACCGTCCCGAAGGAAGTACCGTCGTTGCCCTGCCTCGTCGGGATACACGCTACACCGTGACCGCCCTCAGCGAAAATGGCTGTGAGGCTACCAAGGAAATTGACATCCGTGTGGGAACCAAGCCTGACATGGTTCTGCGTGCCAATCAGACCCGGATTTGTCCCGGGGATGAGGTCCTGTTGGCCGCCAGTGGTGCCAATCGCATCCAGTGGCAGTCTCACCCGACCCTTAGTCCGCAGGGAAGCAGCGCTCGGGCTTTCCCAACCGAGAATACCCGCTTTACCGTGTATGGCAGCAGTATTGATGGATGCCTGGATACCGCTTTCATTGACATCGTTGTCACCAAAGGAGAGCCCCTGGAACTGGTCGCATCCCGTGAGACTGTCTGTCCAGGCGAGCGAGTCGTCCTGACCGCTGCTGGAGGCCAAAACTTTATCTGGGCAAATAACCCCGCTATCGAGCGGGTGAATGGTGCCAGTGCAACTGCCGTCATAAACAGAAATGAAGTATTTATGGTCGAAGCCATTGATAACCAGGGATGTGCCAGTCAGGCCAGGATCGAAGTTTCATTGGCAGATGGGTTTGAATCCGAGCCATACGCCGACTTTACCGTGAACCAGACCACCACCTGCCTGGGGCAGGAAGTGCAGTTTACTTCCACTTCCACCGACGCAGTTCAGTACCTCTGGGAATTTCAGGGAGGAGAGCCGGCTACCTCATTGGAAGCCAGTCCCAGGGTGCAATTCTTTGACGAAGGCATTCATGATGTGAAGCTCACCGTCCGAGGGTGTGGAGGACAGCAGGCCGAAAAATCCGAGCCAGGGTACATATTCGTGACTGCCCCGATCGACCTGCAACTCAATACCACAGACGCCTCAGTTTGTGCGGGTAGTTCCTTCCGGCTGGAAGCCAGTGGAGCCATAACCTATGAATGGAGCCCATCCATAGGCCTGGATCGGACCACAGGCCCTGTAGTAAATGCTTCCATCGACTCTGAACGCAGTTACACTGTAACGGCCACCGATGCCAGTGGCTGTCAGGCCACCGAGACTGTACACCTGGGGGTCATCGAAGTGGATGAAGGTTTTGCTCCCTCGGTAACGCCCTTTGAACCGGCGATTTGCCAGGGTGAGTCTGTTACCTTACAGGCACAGGGGGGCGCAACCTACTCCTGGACACCTTCAGAGGGATTGGATCGGAGCAACGGTGCCATCGTTCGTGCTACACCTGACCGTACCACTACCTACCGAGTGGATATCGCGACGCTGGAGGGCTGCTCCTTCCAGCGAGAAGTGACCGTAACGGTACGTGACACTGCAGCTCTTTCCCTGACACCTGAAAATCCGACTATTTGTGCTGGTGACAAAATCGACCTTCGGGTCGGAGCCGAAGGGGTATTTCAATGGGCTCCGGCCTATGGACTGAGTGCCACTACCGGTCGTAAGATCACCGCCTACCCGGAGGAAACCACGACGTACTCCATTGTAGGGACCGATAAAAATGGCTGCCGTACCCGCGGCAAAATCACGGTTGATGTTCGCAAAGGTCCCAATCTCCAGGTATCCGCTACCGATGCGACTATTTGTACCGGGACCACCACAGAATTGACCGCTGAGGGGGAAGGCCCCTTTAGCTGGAGCCCGACTGCAGCCCTCATTGATACCGTAGGGCGTGTGGTGACCGCTGCACCAAAGGTGACCACTACCTACACCGTGCGAGCGGGGAGTGGCAGTTGTCAGGGCGAGGCCAAGGTTACCATCGAAGTGTTGGAGCCCATACCGCTTACCATTTCTCCTGAAGATCCTGAAGTTTGTCCCGGACAGGGGATAGAACTTTCGGCCACAAACGGGCGCGCCCATCGATGGTCAGGCCCCGGATTGAGCAGCAATTACGGCGCAACAGTATCAGTTCAACCATCCGAAACGAGTCCCTACAGGATAAATGGGATTGACGAACAGGGATGTGAAACCAAAGGCCTTGTTTCTGTAAAAGTAGGTCAATCCAACTTTGTGGAAGCATCCTCATCGGTGAGCAGTGTTTGTCAGGGCGAAGAAATAGAACTCATCGCCAGTGGAGCGAAACAATACCAGTGGATTGGTGGCGAAGTGAGTGAGGTGGCTACAGCCCGGACCTATGCTCGTCCTGAGGTTGCCACGACCTACACTGTCGTTGGGACAAATGAACAGGGATGTAGAGATACCACCGATCTTACGGTAACTGTCGGGTCGCTGGATGTGCAATTCCTGATGTCCTCCAACCGCATAGACCTGGCAAACGGACTTGGAGTAATAGATTTTACAGACAAGACCCCCAATGCTGTACAGTGGCGCTGGGACTTTGGAGAAGGAGGACAGGCCGACAGTCCCAACCCTACTCACGTTTATGACCAGGTCGGAAACTACGAAATCATCTTTCAGGCCACCGATGGCGTATGTAGTGGCGTCGCCCGTCAGCAACTGGTGGTGGTCAACAGTTCCAGCCTGGAAGCATTGGAGGATGAAGGCCTGGTGTCTGTCACTTCGGTGACCCGGGATGGACTGGTGGACCTCGCCCTGGAAAGCCCGCGAGACATGTATCTGAAGATGCGCCTGCTGGACGATCGTGGTACCCAGATCGTCAATGCAACGTTGAGGCTTCGTCCCGGACCATATCGGCAACAGCTGAATCTGAGCAGCTTCCCCAAAGGAACCTACCACCTTCAGCTACTGGATGGCATGGAAGCCCTGACCCGGGAAATTCGTTACCAGTAGGCAGTTGCCTGTATGGGGTGTAGAAGTATCCTGATTCTCCTTTCAGAAAGAACGTTCTGAAAGGAGAATTTTGCTTGTTGGAAGCTGGACCCTGGATAGTGAGGCTCACGACCTTTCCTACAAGAAGGTGCCCAGACCTACTCATCTCGCAATGCATCCGCAGGGTTTCTCCAGGCGGCGCGAAGGGAATGGATGCTTACCGTCAACCAGGTCAGCAGCAGAGCGGATAGGCCCGCAACCGCATAGGGCAGGACCGAGATTTCAATCCGGTAGGGATATTCCTCCAGCCAGCCCTGCATCAGCCAGAATGCCAGGGGAACCGATAGCAGCAGGGCTATAAGGACCAGCCAGGTAAATTCGCGGTTGAGCAGCAACAGAATGTGTTGCTTGCTGGCCCCCAGGATCTTGCGAACCCCCATTTCCTTGGTGCGCTGCTGTGCGGTAAAGGCTGCGAGCCCCAGGAGCCCCAATAGGGCGATGAAGATCGCCAGAACCGTAAAGGCCGTCAGAATTTGCCCCAACTGCTCCTCCTGCTCATAGGCTTCGCGGAGACGGTCCTCGACGAATACATAGTCAAATGGCTGGTTGGGAAAGGTCTCCTGCCAGGCAGTTTGAAGGGCCGCAAGTTGCTCACGATGATCGCCGGGCCTGAGGCGTACCGCTACATTGGTGAGGTAGTTGCCTACTTCAGAGGGATTGGCCAGGGCGACCATCAGGGGAGTGATCTCGGAATGGAGATCTTCTGTGTGAAAGTCTTTAAAGACTCCGACGATTTGTCCCTTTTTTTCATACAGGACTTCCCCAAATTCCGAATAATACATCCTCGCATTCCGGCCAATCAGGCTGCTGTCATTGAGGTAGCGAAGCATGGATTCATTGACGAGAAAGGCCTGATCTATATCGGTAGAAAACTCTTCTGAGAAATTGCGTCCGGCGACCAGATCTACCCCTATGGTCTGTAGCCAGTCATAGTCAGTGTAGACAATGTTCCCCCATTCCAGGGCCTGCATCTGTCCATTGGCATCCGCCACCTCGACGGGAAACTGTATCATGTACCAGGCAGAACCTGCCCATGAAGCTGGTGTGGCGCGCTCTACCCCGGGTATGGCTTCGAAGTTTGCTTCCAATACCTCCAACCTGTGGCGATCCTGGATATTTTTCATCGAGACATTGATGAGTTGGGTCTTGTCAAAGCCCAGTGACTTGGTGAGCATGTACTGATGTTGCTGCCATATGATGATGGTGCAGATAATCAGGCTGATGCTGATGACAAACTGAGCAACCACCAGGCCTCGACGTAGGCCGCTACCGCTGACCTTGAGGTTGAGGGAAGCCTTGATGACCTGTATCGGACGAAACTGCGAAAGAAACACCGCCGGATAGCTGCCAGCCAGGAATCCAATCAGGGCTGTTAGCGTCAGGATACCCAGCCAAAGCCTCCCTTCCTGCCAGGGAATTGAGAGGTCCATGCCTGCGAGGTTGTTGAACAGCGGGATGAACAGCTCGGCAAGACCGAGGCCGAGCAAAACCGCCATGCTGGTGACGAGAAAAGATTCGCCTAAAAACTGCTGAATCAACATACCGCGACTGGCTCCGACTACCTTTCTGACGCCGACCTCGCGGGCACGTCTGGCTGAGCGAGCAGTGGAGAGATTCATGAAGTTGATGCAGGCAATCAGCAGGATGATGATGGCGACAAGGGAAAAAAGCGACACATAGCGCATGGCTCCTTCGTCTGTATCCGACACTCCATGTAGGTGTAAGTCCGCCAGAGGCTGAAAGGAGGGCACAAGGGTATTGTTGGCTTCACGGTATTGTGCGACGAAGTCTGGGAGCCGGGTGTGATTGAGCTCTGCCAGAGGGGCCTGAGGGTGTAGCCTGACATACACCTGCGTAGGGGGCCACCACCATGAGTTGAAATTGAGCCCGCCATACACGCTGCCCAGCGTGGTCCAGGAAACCAGCATGTCAAAGTCGATGGAAGAATTATCCGGTACATCGGCCATGACACCGCTTACCTGCAAGGTCCAGCGATCATCCACCTGCAGGTGTTTTCCGATTACTTCTTCACTGCCATAGAGCTTTTGTGCCAATGACTGGGGGAGCACCACCTGATTGGGCTGGTTGAATACTTCTTCCGGATTTCCTTCCAGCAATTCGAATCCAAATAGGGAGAAAAAGTTGCTGTCGACATACTGGATGCCATCCAACTGGTACGTTTCGCTCTGATCTCCCTCTCCGACCCGGACCAGACCGCCCTTGCTGTGCATGCGCACCATCTCCTGTACCTCCGGGATGTCCTTGATGAGCATTTCGCCCATAATGGGGGCAGTATTGTTCCAGCGGTAGCCGGGGTTCTCGGAACTCTCCTGGCAGACCACATACAGCTGATCAAGATCCGGGTGAAAGCGGTCATAGCTGTACTCATGCCATACATAGATGCCGATGAGCAGGCAACAGGCTACCCCAGTGGCAAGGCCCAGCAGGTTGATGAGGGAGTAGATGCGGTTGCGCAGGAGGTTGCGCCAGGCGGTGAGGAAATAATTTCGAAGCATATGTTATCAGTGAAGAGGGAGGTCAGAAGTTCCCGATGCTTGGGATTTCACTACGTTCAACAGGAAGTCAGAGGGGTACTGGCGTAGCCAAAACATAGTTGCCAAAATCTTCGTCTTTTTTTCTCTTGTCTGACTTCTGACAACGCAGTGGTCTCGCAGCGCAGCGATCTCATAAAGTGGTCTATTCTTCCACGAGTGCTGCGATCAGTTGGTCTTTGAAACTGTCGAGTTGGCCGAATGTATCGGGATTAAACCGGTCGTTGTTGCTGAGGATAACCAGGGTCTTGTTGACCTCTGGCATGCGAATGAACGTGTGGTTGAAGCCCAAAATACCGCCCCGGCGTTCGACCAGTCGGGGAGAACTGGGCAAAAAATAATAATCATACACCCAGCTTCCATAGGCAACATACCCGAGCTCAGGGTGTGAGGTGTACATTTGATCGATGGTTTCGGGGTGGAGCAACTTCCCGGAATACAGCGCCTGATCAAATTTGAGCAGATCCCCTACGGTGCCATACATGGCCCCGGCCGCATAGAAGTTTTCAATATGAAATGAAGGCTCTGGCATTAACACTTCTTGGCCATCGAGCTCCATGCTGATGTATCCCTGGGCAATGTCTTCCATACCCAAGCGGGCGATGCCGGTATGTGTCATGTCCAGGGGATCGAGAATGCGAATCTGCAATACTTCTGCCCAGCTTTTTCCGGTTACTTTTTCGATCATCAATCCGAGGACCATATAATCGAGGTTGCAGTAGTTGAAGTCACCGCGTTTGTTGTAGGACTGGGATGCCAGAGTTCGGTTGATCATCTCGCGAGGTCCGTGGGGGGTATGGTAAAGTCCATCTGGTTCATTTGGAAGGCCGGAGGTGTGCAACAGCAAATCCCGAACGGTGATTTTGTGGGCTTTTTTGATTTCCAGCTCTGGTAAGATATCCTCAATGGTAGTTTCCGGCCGCAGCAGGTCATCCTGAATGAGCTGCATGATGAGCACCGAAGTGAACGCTTTGGTAATCGAAGCAAGCCTCATGGGCGTCTCCATCGTCATCGCGACATCGGATGAGGATTCTCCCACGGCACGCCGGTAAATGGGGGTTCCATTATCTGCCAAAAGGATAATTCCGGAAAACTGGTTTCGCTCTACCTCTGCCTGTACCAGGCTGTCGAGGGATTGGGGTGCTAGCTGGGCCTGGGAGGTGAAAGCCAGAAGAAGCAGGAAGACACCAATAGAGAAGCGCATGTGAAAAATGTTTGTTTGAATTCGCTACTTCCAAGTCCAATGATGTGCCACCTCTGGCAATTTGTTCATTATCAATACTTTAATCTTATGGGGATTTTCGCATTTGATCGCAAGCTGTTCGCTGTGTTACGGTCATTTGTCCGATATCGAACAGTTTTCATTTGGATAAAACGCTATTTTAGTAACGCGAGAAAAATAACTTCCCGATTTTACGAAGACTCTTCGGCTGCGCTCAGAGCAGGTCTTGTTCGCAGGCAAGGAAGGGAAACCGAGTTTGGCGAGCCAAATGAGGCTTTTTCTGACGCAGTATGCGGGCAAGAGATCAAGACAAAAGCGGAACTAATTTTTTGAGCGTTACTTAACTGCCTCATGTTGCTGTTTTTTTCGAATGGGATAGAACATTCCTCCTGCAAAGCGGTAATGATTTTTCTTCATCTCACCCCAAAAGTTACCTAACCAAATGAATATCCTGATCACAGGCGCCAACGGAAATATGGGCTCAGCCATGGTGGAAAAATACCTTTCGGAGGGCCATCATGTCATTGGCACCATGCTCTCTGGAAAACATGTCGAGCGATTTGAAGCACAGGAGGCTTTCACCCGTTTGGAGGTGAACCTGATGGAAGAAGGACCATTGGCTGAAGCCCTGGAGAAACTGGGTAAAAATATCCATGTCGGCATCTTTACCGTCGGAGGATTTGCCATGGGCAATATCTCCAATACCTCCCTTTCGAGTCTGGAAAAAATGATCCGACTCAATCTCTACACCGCCTTCAATTCTGCCAAAGCCGTTTTCAATCACATGAAAGGACACGGAGAAGGTGGGCGTATCGTACTGGTGAGTTCCAAACCGGGGCTTGATCCTGGTCAGGGAGCGGCTACATTGCCCTATACCCTCGCCAAGTCTACCATTCCAGCGCTGGCCGAAATCCTGAACGTTGAAGGGAAAAAGGAAGGGATTGTGGCCACGGTGATTGCTCCGGGAATCATCGACACTCCCCCCAATCGTGAGGCGATGCCCGATGCCAACTTTGGCGATTGGGTGACACCCGAGCAAATCGCTGACATTGTGTTCTTTGCGACTGCACAATCGGGAGCGCCGCTGAGAGAACCGGTACTAAAGATTTTTGGGAACTCATGACCTTTCCAGAGCCGCCTTTTCATAGAAGGACTCTATGGCCTGATTGACCTGTGACAGTTCATCCTCACCGATTTCCTCCAGTTGTTCCAGGCGTTTGAAGAGGCGGAGTAGTTCGGATACTTCTATCTGGGGCACTCCACTCTTGGCGGCAAGGGTTTTCTCAAACTCTTCGTCCAACTGACGGGTGTCGAGGAAATAGCTGCGGTGGATGCGGGCCAATAGTATTTTGCTGCGTTTGAGGGCTATCTGCCGATGATCTCCTCCCTGATAGTACAGTTGACCGATGGTTTCGGTGAAGTCCAGGGTGCTGTTGCGTGGCGGCTCCATCGGGGGAATGATGCGCTGTCGCCTGCGACTTTCAGACAGGGCGAAAAGCAGAAATGTCAGCATGGCGATTCCGAGGGACCAGGCCAGGGCCGGTTGCTGAAACATGTAGGCAAGCAGGCTGGGCTGGTCTTCATCGTTGTCATCGCGGTTCTGATTGCGCCAGCGCAAATTGGCCACCTTGTAGTACTCGTCCCAAATCACGGTATCCCGGACTGGAATCCCACCCAAAACCTCCTGCAGGTATTCCCGGCGCACAGGGTCCATGAGATAGTAGTTGGAGAAAAGATTGGGTTGGCTGTGAAGCCAGAAATGCCCTTCTCCATAGGAAACTTTCACCCAGTTGGGTCGACGATTGGCGTTGGTACCCAGGACCTCAATCGATTGGCGCTTGCCCGTTTCCCAGTAGGTACCTGCATCCCGTTCGGGGAAGTTGTACTTTTTGTCTGAAGCATTGGCAAGCACCAGATCGGTACTATCGTGACTTTCACTATTGAGAAAGTCTCCGAGAATCTTGTTCAGACCCAGAGAGACCCCCTGTATTCCCAAAGCGTCTTCCAACTCCAGCGGAATGCCTTTGGTGGCAATGAAAACATCGTTTCCACGAGCAACGAAGTCGAGAAGTTCCCGGCTGCTTTCCGGATAAAATGGGAGTTCGTTGTTGACAAAGAAATACAGGCCCTCGCGGTCAGGCTGATAGACCAGATGGTCAAAAACCGTGGAACGTACAGTCTCGACTTCAGCATCGGGGTAAAGAGCTCCCATCTGTTCGTGGAGGAGAAAGGTGCCAAAGGGTTCTTTGGTGTCATTTTCATAAGACCTTTTCCAGTCCACCACCTTGCGCTGCTGGTACCAGCCAATCCCCAGGCCGATTATGACGAGGGCACCGAGGATGATGAGAAAAGTTCGGTTGAAAAAGGCAGGCATGAAAAGGTGTTTTCAGAATGATGAGCAATATAGGAAGTTGGGCTGGAATACGGAATAAGGCGTGCCTTTCGATTGGCGGCTATCGAATTACCCTGCATACCATTCTACCATCTCAACCTAAACATCTGAGAAAGGGGAGTGAAGCCCTGTTGCTCGTAAAACTCCCGCGCAGAATGATTGGCTTCATAGACCTGGAGCTGTACTTCAAAAATGTCGCGCTCTTCAGCCCAGTTCTTGGCGGCTTCCATGAGGGCCTTGCCAATGCCGTTTCCTCGCTGTTGGGCTTCAACAATCAGGCTGTCCACCTGCACCCATGGGGCAGATTTCAACGTAGGAAGGTTAGGGGGGCGGCGAACCTTGACCATTATCAGGCCTACCAGTCCGGCCTGATCAATTGCCAGTAAAATATCTCCATCCTTGTGCTCTGTATATTCGCGGAGCAAACTTTCCGGGCGTGGCTGTCGGTTATTGGACGGCTGAAAATACTCAGGGTACCAGTCGATGTGAAGCCAGTCCAACTCTTCCAACAGGTAGCTCACCGCCGCAAAATCCTCCGGGCCCGCCGCACGGATCATAAGAGTAGAAGAAGCATTCATAGGCGACACATTTGGTTAGAAAAGTAATTTACCATGCAGGGAGAATTGATACAAGAGAAAGAAAGTGGCTGTAAGACCACGTTTTTTGTTAGTTTGAGCATCCGAACAATCTGAGGCTTTATGCGGAAAATTTTCATCTGGATCCTGTTAGGTGTACTGGTCGTCGGGGTAGGAGTCGGGGCATGGTTGTATAACTCCCTGCCTGAAATGCCCGAATGGCCTGAGATAAATCCTGAGAATGCTGTTTCGGTTCATACCATTGTGATTGAGGAGGTGAAGGGGCTGGGCAAAATGGAGCTCGCACAATACACCTTTTCCGATGTAGTCAATCACTCAATACAGGTGGACTACTTTCCTGATCCCAAAGTCATGTTGCAGGTGTATGGGGAGACGGTGGCCTGCGTAGACTTTACCAAAATTGACAGCTCTGATATCCACATCAGTGGAGATACCCTGATACTGGACCTGCCTTCCCCGGAAATTTGCTATAGCCGCATTGACCACGAGCGTTCAGAAATTGTGGAAACCTGGTACACCAGTCTCTATGCCGAGGGGCAGAAAGTAATCAGTCAGGCTTTTACCATTTCCGAAAGAAAAATGCAGGAAGCCGCGCTTCAAAGCGATATCCTGGGGCGAGCAGAGCTGGAAGCCCAGGAAACACTGGTGCCGCTGCTGAGAAACCTGACTCAAAAGCAGGTTTTCCTCCATTTTCCCAACAACCGCGAGGCTTCCCTCGGACTACTTGCCCGTCCGGTAGACACCCTTAATGACCTGACAATCCTGGCAACTCCTCGTCAGGATACCCTAAAAACTCCGGCTTCTGTCCCTAATCGCCCGGAAGTGATCCGTGACTAGCATTTCACATTTTGACTTTCGACTTAAATGCCCGTATTTTGCATGGCCTTAAAAGGGACCTGCATCTAATCGCATGGTAAACATCCAATTAGGGACCTTGTATCTGGAAAACCATTACTGCCCACTACTAGAAGAAAAATATGTCGGCACTGAGTAGAATTCGACAGAATATCGGCCTGATCGCCATTGTGATTTTCATCGCGTTGGCCGCATTTATTCTCACTGACTTTATCCGTGGCATTACGACCATCGTAACAGGAGTCCCTGAAGCGGGGAATGTCGCCGGAGTTGAAATCACCAACCAGGAATATCAGGAGCAGGTGAGCCTCTATTCACAGAATAGCGGCGCCATGGACGACCTGCAGTCCTGCCAGCTTCGCACCCAGGTTTGGAACAACCTGGTCCGTGAAAAGGCCTACCAGATGCAACTGGAAGGCATCGGGCTTGAGGTAACTGGTGAAGAGCTGTACCAGATGTTTGCCGGAGAAGAGATTTCTCCCATTGTCCGCAGCTTTATGGGCATTCCTCCTCAGCAGCAGGTTACCCCGACTCAGATGAAGCGTGTGCTGGAAAATCTTCAGCAGACTCAGCCTGATCAACTGACCCAACTGGAGGAACTGGTAGCCCAGGAGCGTGGCATCCAGCGCTTCAACAACATGCTCGCTGCCAGCTATATAGGCTCTGATGCAGCGGCACGTCGCCAGCAAAAGGAAGCCAACACCACCGTGGACCTGAATGTATTTGGCGTTAACTACGGCAGTGTTTCTGACTCTGCGGTGAATGTTTCAGACGCTGATCTACGTGAGTACCTGCGGGAGCACGAAGAGGAGTTCCAGCAGGACGAGCAAACGGTTATCCGTTTTGTACGGTTCCAGCTCATTCCTACTCGCTCAGATTCGATGAAGGTGTATAACAGCATGCTCGGCCGCCGGGAAAATTTTGCTGCTACCTCAAATGATACCAGCTTTACCCGTGGGCGTACACGAACTCCATTTACTGGCGCACGGACGCTACCCGCCGCTTTGCCCCCATCCATTCGCGACAGCGTAATCAGTGGAGAGGCTGGTCAGGTGTTCGGCCCTGTACAGGAAGGCGGATACTACCGACTGTACAAACTCGTAGGTACAGCGGATACTTCTGCTTCATCTGCCAAAATCAACCACATCCTCATTACCTATGACGGTGACAGTGCTGCCGCAATGTCTGAAGCTCGTACTGCTTTAGGAGCTGCTCGTGGCGATTTCGCAGCTGCCGCCGCAGAATATTCTGACGACCCTGCTACCCGTAACAACGGTGGCGAACTGGGTTGGTACCGCCGCGGCCAGTTTGGGGCGGACTTTGACGAGGCAATCGATGGTGCAAGTGCCGGGTCTGTAATAGGACCTATCGAAGGACGTGGTGGATACCATATCGTTCAGGTTGTAGAAAAAGTCGATCAGGCCTACTCTGTGGCCAATATTGAAGAGGAAGTCATCTTCACCAAAACCACACGAGATAGCGTTTACGGTGTTGCCAATAACTTCGCCGCTAACCTGGTTAGTTCCGAAGACATCAATGCGACTGCTGCTGAACTGGGCTTCCCCGCTCTGCAGTCCAATCCGTTATCCAAAACCGAGTGTAACGTGGGAGGTGGCCTTCAGGGCGGACGTGAACTGGTTGTGTGGGCTGTATCTTCTGACGTAGGAGATGTTTCCCGCCGGATCTTTACCATCGGTGACAACTACGTAGTAGCTCAGGTCATCAGCCGTACCGAAGAAGGGGTGCAGGATCTGGAGCAGGTTCGCGAAATGATTCGTCCCCGTGTAGTGAATGCCAAGAAGGCCGAGTATCTGCGCGAGCAGCTTTCTGGTCTGATGGGCCAGGACCTCAACGCCATGCAACAGGCCTACGGCAACAATTCTTTTGTTCGGGCTGCAACTGGCGTCACCTTCTCTTCTTCCAGCATTCCAAATGTAGGGGCAGAGCCCAAACTGCTCGGTCGTGCCATGACCCTGGAGCCAGGAGAAACCAGTGGCATCATCGAAGGAGTTAGCGGGGTGTATGTCATCCAGGCAACTGCGGTCAATCCTGCACCAGAAGTTGATGCCGCAGGACTGTCTGTACAGCGTAGCCAACTCTCTCAGCAGGGACGGTTCTCATGGCAAAACAGCCTCGGCCAGGCCCTAATCGAAATGAACGATGTGGACGATAATCGCATCGAAGCCGAGCGTCGCCGCTATGAAGTAAACTAATCATGGGTCATGTTACAGTGATCATGGATCAATAAAAACGAAGCCGCCTGATTCAATCGGGCGGCTTCGTTTATTTACGGGCATCCTCATCATTGTTCAATTGTCAATGTCACTGACCCCGGCACAGAATACTGCTCACCATGCTACTAGTGGAAAGAATTCGAAATTCGTCATCAGTAATTCGTAATTGAAAGTGTTGCTGGTGAACATTTTATACGAATTACGAATGAGTAATTACTTAATTCCGAAGGCGCTAGACAAAAGCGAAACCAACGGTTTCCTTCGAGACCATCCGACAAACTCGCATCTAGGCTTTGTGGCCTTTGCGATCTCCTTTGTGCACTTCGTGGTAAAATTGTTGGTTCTTAAACCGGAATGTCCAGGAGTATACTGCTCACTGTAATTGATAATTGTATTGACCGTAGGCGATGTTGTAGCCACCAGCTTCCAGGTCCCGGACAATATATTCGATCATGGAGTCTTCTTCCTCAGCTGAGGGATCAAACTCTGTACGGAGGTTAATGCCAAAAATCAGGCTAATGGATTGCCAGAAAAGGGCTGAGGCTCCGTTTTTATTGTCCTGGATGAGCTCAAATGTGGACAGATCGGTTTGGCGGTGAATGAGGCGTACGAGGACTTTCCCCTGAGAACGGGTCATACTTCTGACATCATCTTCGTAATCCCCAAAGAGGCTTTTTTCACGTTGCTTCACATATTCCCTTCTGGCTCTGTCATTGGGCAGGTTGGCCATCTCGGCATCTACCTCATCGAGTATTGCCGCAATCTTGACCGCATAGGGATACACCTTGTGGACATTGAAACGGAGTCGGGAATAGTAGCGGAGTGCCCTTCGACCACGTCGGAGCTCACGAGCCGTGGGAGGTGGGGCCGTCTGGTGTACAGAATCCAGCTCTCCCACCATGAATGTCTGCCCATCTACGGTATACACCCTGAACTTCGGCTCATAATCATATGGTCCTCTTTCCTGCGCCATAGAGGAGGTGCCAAGTAGGAGAGGGAAGGAGATGAAGAGCAAAAGTTGACGGATCATGCAGCAATTCTGGTATGGTGCTTCCGGTTGGGGACAAGGTCTAATATAGGGCTTATCCTAAGGCTTTACGAGCAAAGATCGACCCAGGTTGAACATGATATACTAAAATCTGAGTCGGACATAGGACAAAAATATTCCACCCAAACCCTCCAATGTCCAATAGACATCGTCCTTCCTTTGCATCTTCCACCGAATTGGGGTTGCCTCTATGCATTTTGTATAGCAACTTTGGGCCTGCCTTTCAGAGGCTTACTTTTAATCTTATTTCAACCACTAAACCTACCTGCTAACTCATGGCACGTACCGAGATCAAGCAGCTATTGACCACAGAGCCGACCGAGCAGACGGTCGTAGTAATGGGATGGGTGCGCACTTTTCGCGCCAACCGATTTATCGCCCTCAACGACGGCTCTACCATCAATAATTTGCAGGTAGTGGTGGACTTCGAAAACTATCCCGAAGACCTCCTGCGCCGCATCACCACCAGCGCCGCACTGAAGGTGACCGGAAAACTGGTCGCCTCACAGGGCAAAGGCCAGTCCGTGGAGGTCATCGCCGAGGAAATTGAAGTGCTGGGCGATGCTGATCCGGGCGTGTATCCCATTCAGCCCAAAAAGCACTCGCTGGAGTTCCTCCGGGAAAAGGCCCACCTGCGCATGCGCACCAATACCTTCGCAGCGGTGTTTCGCATCCGTCATGGCCTGGCCTATGCCATCCACAAGTATTTCCACGACAACGGATTTTACTACATGCACACCCCCATCATAACGGCCAGTGATGCCGAGGGGGCTGGTGAGATGTTTCGCGTGACGACCCTGCCAGTGGGTGAGCCACCTCGTACCGATGAGGGCGAGATCGACTGGAAAGAAGACTTTTTTGGGCGCGAATCCAACCTGACCGTTTCCGGTCAGCTGGAAGCGGAAGTAGGAGCCATGTCGCTCGGCAAGGTGTACACCTTCGGCCCGACTTTCCGGGCAGAGAACTCCAACACGACCCGCCACCTGGCGGAGTTCTGGATGATTGAGCCGGAAGTTGCCTTCAACGACATCGTGGACAACATGGACCTCGCAGAGGATTTTATCAGGTATGTGGTTCAGTTTGCGATGGACAACTATCCCGATGACCTGGCCTTCCTCGACCAGCGCATTCAGCAAGATGAAAAGAACATGAAGGCCGAGGAGCGTCGTCCGATGGGACTGATGGATACGCTGAAGTTCGTGACAGAAAACGAGTTCAAGCGCATCACCTACACCGAGGCCATCGACATTCTGCGCAACTCCAAGCCATACAAGAAAAAGAAGTTCCAGTACCCCGTCGAGTGGGGCAAGGACCTGCAATCGGAGCACGAGCGCTACCTGGTGGAGAAGAAATTCAACCAGCCAGTCATCGTCATCGACTATCCCAAGGACATCAAGGCTTTCTACATGAAGCTCAACGACGACGACAAGACCGTCGCCGCGATGGACATCCTCTTCCCCGGCATCGGCGAGGTCGTAGGCGGCTCACAGCGTGAAGAGCGCATGGACGTCCTCAAGGCCCGTATGGCCGAAATGGATGTGCCAGAGGAGGAGCTATGGTGGTACCTGGAGCTGCGCGAATTTGGGACCGCACCACACGCTGGCTTCGGACTGGGCTTCGAGCGCCTCATCCAGTTCGTAACAGGCATGACCAATATCCGGGACGTGATTCCGTTCCCACGCTTCCCCAAATATGCTGAGTTCTAGCGGGATAAGTTCGGAGTCGCCAGTTTGTAGTTTAAAGTGCTGCTGATCAATGATTTGTCCAGTTTAAATTGGTTCATTACTTTACTCCGACAGCGCTAGACATTTTTCATTGAACAGTGCTCACTATTCCGGAATCTAGTGCTGCTTCAGCGGTGCCGCTCGTGAGCATCTCCGAAGCGAAACGTCAAGTCTAAGCGTCTCTGACGCCAGGAACACTTGAAAACGGAATGGTCAGGAACAATGGCCTACCCCGCCAACAAAAGCACCCCGCATCAGCAGTTGATGCGGGGTGCTTTTTCTTTACAGATCAATGTTCCCTGTTCCCCGATCAATGTCTCTCATACACCCGGTAGCCCCATGGCTCCAGGCTTACGTTGAGCATTTCTTTGGCGGCTAGTGGCTCTGAAGGGGTAAAGACATTTCTGTACTCTCCCGAAACGGTAGAACTGATCATATCCACTTCCTGGGGCTCGCCAGAAAGGTTGACCACTACCACGACCTGATCGTAGCCTTTCTCGCGAGAGTAAGCCATGACGTTGTCATTTTTAGGATCGAGGCGCTCGACAGGAGCTCCCATTTCGCCATTCCAGAGGGCTTCATTTTCGTGCTTGAGCGTCAGTAGGGTAGTGAAAAAGTCCTCTTTTTCATAGTCTCCCCAGTCAATGAGGTCTTTCTCAAAAAACTCCAGGCGCTTGTTCATACCTGCCTCCTGACCGCTGTAGATCAGGGGCATCCCGTCAAATGTGAACGCAATCACCGTCATGGCATCTCCTGCGGGGCCCATGCGCTCTTCGATGGTGCCGTTCCAGCTATTTTCGTCATGATTGGTGGTGAAGTGCATGTGGTAGCCATGCTGGACATCCTGCTTGTCTGCTTCGTACCAGGCGAAAAGAGAATCCGCATTGGCCTCGCCCTGGGCGACGTGGTTGAGCAGATGGTGGAAGGTCCAGCCATAGTCCATCGCAAATAGCTCCTTGTTCAGCAGTTCGTCGATCTCAGCTTCTGCCAGCATGAAGACATCGGAATCCGCTTCCCGCAATTGAGCTACACAGTCTTCCCAAAAATCCACTGGCACCCCGTGCGCAACGTCCATGCGGAAGCCATCGACACCCGCCTCACTGATCCAGTAGTGCATGTCGTCGATCATATTCTGGCGCATCTCCCCATTGTCATAATTGAGGTCCGCGACGTCGGTCCAGCCCCATGATTCCCCAGTTTCGGGGTTGATGGGGTCTACAATGTTGCCATTGGCATCCTGGGTGTAGTATTCCGGATGAGAGGTGATCCATTCATGGTCCCAGCCAGTGTGGTTGGGCACCCAGTCCAGGATGACCTTCATGCCCAGTTCATGAGCTTTGTCGATAACCGCCTGGAACTCTTCCTCCGTACCAAATTCAGGATTCACCTGGCGGAAGCTGGATACGGCGTAGTAGCTCCCTAGAGATCCTTTGCGGTTGGCCTCACTGATGGGAAAAATTGGCATGAACCAGAGGATGTCAACGCCCATTGCGTCGAGGCGCTCCAGGTTGGTGCCAAAAGCTTTGAAGGTACCTTCTTCACTATACTGGCGAATGTTGACCTCATAGATGTTGGCATTTTGAGCCCAAATGGGAGATGCCCCATAGGTGTCAGTCGACTGGTTTTCAGCAGCCTGTGATTCCTGCTCCTGGGTTGGTTGTGTCTGATTTTGGCACCCCACCCAGAACAGAGAGGCCAATAACAGGGGAGTAGCAATGTGCAGTAGTCTCATTTTATCAGAAATTTTGATGTGAGATTCTTTGGGAGAAAGTTACAGAAAGTTGGGGCTGGGAAAAGATTGGAGAAGTGCCATTTCATGATTGCCGACGGATTTGCTCATAGATGGGAACCACTTTCTCAGGTCGGAACCGGAATGGTCAGGGCAATAAAGTGCGTTGTAATTTCGCGGCTCCGCTGCTAAGTTTAGACGAGATATGAAATGGATGGGAAAAAGGACTATCTACCTACTGCTGCTGCTACCGGGGCTGCTATGGGGCCAATCGACCGATCTGGACAGCTTACGTGGAATACTGGAAACAGAAGCCTCCAGCGAAAAGCGATTGGAGACATTGCTGACACTCGGGCGCGCCACTTTTCGCTCAGAACCTGAGCAGTCGCTCGCCTACGCCGAGGAGGCGCTACAATTGTCCGAACAGCTACAGGACCTTGTGGGCATGGGGAAGGCTGAAATTCTGGTAGGATACTATGAACTCTACCGGGGAGAAATCCCCGCTGCGATGGGCCATTACCGCACAGCTGAGAAGTTTTTTCTGGAAGCAGGAGACAGTACAGAGTTCTATGCGGCTCGTTCGGAGCAGTCCATCGGTTATTTCAGCCAGGGCAACTATGAGCAGGCAGCCGAGATGATGCTCTCGGTGCTGAGGTTCGCAGAACGGAACCGAGACAGCAACCGCGTGGCGATGACGCTCAACAATTTGGGGACGCTCTACTGGAACACCGGAGACCTGAAGGAAGCCCGGAACTACTTGCGCAGGAGTTACCAGATCAAACAGCTCCTGGGCCAGGAGCAGTTGCTCAGCAGCACCTTAAACAACCTCGCCAATATTTCCCTCGACCTGGGGGAGCCAGACTCTGCGATTCTATATGCAGAACAGGCCCTTGAGCTGAATCTGGAGCAGGGTAATCTCCAGAGCGTGGCCGTGAGTGAAAGAACCCTGGGAGCCGCATACCTGGAACTGAAAGCCTATGAAACAGCTACCCAGCACACTCGTCAGGCCCTTGGTTACCTACAGGAACTCAATTCTCCCGCAGCTATTTCCGGTACACTCCTAGAACTGGCCCAGATCGAGCAGGCCAAAGGAAATCCGAGACAGGCGAAGCAGTATGCCGAAGAATCCCTTGAGCTCAACAGCCGGTTGGACGATCCGCGCTTTGAAATCGATCTTCTCAAGTTTCTCGCCGATCTTGCTCAACAACAGGGGCAATACCAGCAGGGCATGGAGTACCTTCAGCGCTACCTCGTGGTCAAGGATACCGTACTCGGCCAGGATCAGCAGGCAGAGCTGAGCCGCTTGCAAACCCTCTACGAGACCGAGAAAAAAGACCAGCAAATCGCCTTTTTTGAGCAGGAAAAAGAGCTCAGGGAAGCCAGGCTGGCCCAGACCCGCAATGGCCTCATTTTGACCGGCATCATCGCAGTGCTACTGGGGGGACTGGTGATCCTCTTCGTGCGACTCAACCGGCAGCGACGACAGGCCAATGCCCTTTTGCAGGAAAAAAACGAGCAGTTGGCAGAACTTAACGCCACCAAGGACCGCCTCTTCTCCATCATTGCCCATGACCTCAAAAATCCCCTTTCGGCCTTCCGCTCGCTGACCGGGAGCCTGGCGCGCAAGTGGGAGAAGCTGGACAAATCGGACATTCGCCCCTTCATCGAAAACCTCAACGAGTCTTCGGGACAGCTATACGAATTGCTGCAAAACCTCCTGCAATGGGCCCTGGCACAGACCGGCAGCCTGAGCGTGCGCCCCCGGCAACTGGAAGTAGAAGAGATCATGGAAAAAGTGAGCCTGCCCCTGCGAAGCGTAGCAGAGTTGCAGGGCGTATCGCTGGAGGTTGAGGAAGGCGAAAAGCAGATTTTGCTGGAAACAGACGAACAGATGCTGCGCACCGTACTTCGCAACCTGGTCGCCAATGCCATCAAGTTCACGCCTGCCGGAGGAAAGGTCTCGCTCCAGGCAACTCAGGAGCAGCAACAGGTGTTCATCAGGGTGTCGGATACCGGAGTGGGCATCAGTCCGGAAGACCAGGCAAAGCTCATGGGAGCTACTCCCGATGTGCAGTCTGTAGGGAGTGGCCCTGCCAAGGGAACCGGGCTGGGACTGGTGCTGTGCCGGGAACTGCTCCAGCGAATCGGAGGCAACCTGAGCCTGGAAAGTGAGTTGGGAAAAGGCAGTACCTTTACGGTGGAATTGCCCCTTAACCTGAAAAAGGATCAACCTGCATGAAGCTGATGTTACTCGATGACCACCGGATCGTACTGGACGGCCTGAAAGCGATGTTGCTGGGCAGTGAAGCTGAGGTGATGGCTGTTCTCCAGCGTCCCAATGACCTGCGAGAAGCCCTGAAAACGGTTGAGCCCGACATCATCCTGATGGACATCCGCATGCCGGAGGAATCGGGACTGGATGTCTGCAAATGGGTCAAAGAGCAGCACCCGCGGGTGAAGGTGATTTTTCTGTCGGCCAATCTGGATTCCCATACCGTCACGGCTGGCATCAAGGCGGGGGCCTATGGCTTTTTGCCCAAGGAAACCGGGGAGGAAGAACTGCTGCTGGCCCTGCGAACGGTGAAGGAGGGCGCTCCCTACTTCGGTGAAAGCATCCGTGAAATGGCGCTCCAAAGCTACATGCAGCACATCCAGCATCCGGAGCAGACTCAGAAAAAGCAGCTTACCGCCCGCGAGATAGACATCATCCGCCTCTTTGCCGATGGCCTGACCTACAAGGAAATCGGCGAACGGCTCCACATCAGCCGTCGCACTGTCGAGTCCCACAAGGAAAACCTGCTCCGCAAGCTGGAACTCGGTTCCGTGATGGAACTGGTGCGATACGGGATTCGCGAAGGGGTGGTAGAGGCGTAGGAAAGGAGGCTGCATTCATAACATCCCCAAAGTCATCCTGAACCTCGCAGCATAGCGGAGAGGTGAAGGACCTTAACCGTAGCATTTTCCAGCGAGACACTTGAGCAAGTAGCTTGGGAAAGTGTTGCCCGTGAGGTCCTTCGTCGTTCCTCCTCAGGATGACCCGTGGGAGTGGTAAGAAAAGGGTTGATCGAGGATTCCAAACCTCGATCTGGCCTAGTCTTCGGGTCTCCGCACCCGCCGAGTCATCGAATCCCCCCGACATTTCGCCGGGCGAAATGCCACCCCCCTTTTGCAAA
>CAYFIR010000042.1:0-44998 GCA_964343195.1 uncultured Bacteroidia bacterium
CGGCGCGCAGCAGAGAAGGGGGGTGGTTTTCGCCTGTGGCGAAAAGCGGGGGGATTTGAGGCCCCCCTTGCTGCGGGTTAAAACCGCGCAGCAAGTAAGATAGTTGCCTTTTACAATACCCCAAAGTCATCCTGAGCCTCGCAGCATGGCGGAGAGGGGAAGGACCTTGACCGTAGCACTTTCCAGCGAGGCACTTGAACAAGTAGCGTGGGAAAGTGCTGCCTCAGGATGACCCGTGGGAGTGGTAAGGAAGCGGTTGATCGACGTCTCCTGAACGTCGATCTGGGCTAGTCTTCGGGGCTCCGCACCCGCAGTGTCATCGAATCGCAAAATACCGAGTCGGATTACGCACAGGTATTCACACTGCCACGAAATCCGCCTCAGCATGTTGTGGGGAAATCCAGGATAGCGGAGGGGGCGTCTCAGTTTTTCCAAGTCTCATGAGCAAATGCAAAAAGTTCAATTCCTTGAGGAAAAGAGCCTCATGCTCTTAGCATCTTAACCTCTTCTCATGCCTACTTCTTCCGTCCCGTGAAGTGCTCCATGGTTTTGTAAATGCCGAATACACTGCCGGCTATCCAGTCGAATACTTCAACTGGCAAGGCTCCCTGGGTGACGCGAGTCAGTTTGTAAATATAATCCGGGATGGTCACCATGGTTTTGTCCTTTTCGATAGACCGGATAATGGTCAGGGCAGTAGGTTCGGGCTCCAGGATGGGAATCCTTGACTTGACGCCGTCAAACATGCCTGTATTGATGTAATAGGGCATGATGGTGGTGACTTTGACATTCTTTTTTAGCTGCTGCATCTCCAGGCGCAGGCTGTCGGACCAGCCGATGACCGACCATTTGCTGGCGGCGTACACCGACATTTTGGGGTTGGAAACCAGCCCACCAGAAGAGGCGATGTTGCAGATGTGGCCGGTATTGCGTTCCAGCATGTCCCCCAGAAACTCGTGAGCAATGACCATGGGACCTGTAGAGTTAATTTCCATGGTTTTGAGGATCTCCTGGGTTGTATGCTCATGGAAATATTTGCCTACTACGATCCCGGCATTGTTGATGAGGACATCTATGGGGCCGACTTCAGCCCTTACTTTATCAGCTGTTTCGCGGACCTGAGCGACATCAGAAACATCTATCCTGTATCCACGAATCTCGCCTGCTTCGGAAAGCTCGTTGATTGTCGCATCGATGTTCTCCTGTGAAATATCCCAGATGACGACCCTGGATTTGCGCTCCAGCATCAGCCGAGCCATGATTTTTCCTATTCCAGAGCCTCCTCCAGTGATGAGCGTAGTCTTGTCTTTCAGTCTTTTCATATCGGTGAGCTTTCAGCATTTCTCCCCCCAATTGATAAAGAATCCCTGACTTTTTCCATGAACAATGTCACTTGGGCGGAAATTGTTCTGAATTTGGGCAAGCACCTGGAATTTACTCCAGATTGGTTTTTTGCCTCTTCCGGTGCTGTTGTTGAAATGCACTGGGTAACATGCCGTATTGGGCCTTGAAGTATTTGCGGAAATACCGGGGATCATTGAATCCAGAGAGATATGCCGCCTCTGAAATGGTAACATCCTCGTTTGCGAGTTTTTCGGCAGCCATCTTCAACTTGGTCAGCCTGATAAACTGATCCACCGAAAGCCCCGAGATGGTTTTGATCTTACGGTATAGGGAAGAGTGACTCAGGCTAAGCTCTTCAGCGAGGACTTCGACAGATAGGTTTTCTTCCTGTTGTACTCCGTCTTTAATGCGGTTTTCAAGTGCTTCAATGAATTTTGCCTCCGGAGTCTCGCGCTGCTCGTCATCATCTTTCCAGTCGCCAGAGGTAAATAGTGAGCGAAGCTGATCCCGCTGTGCGAGCAGGTTGCCAATCCGAGCCAGAAGCACTTCTGATGAGAACGGCTTGGTGATATAGGAGTCTGCCCCTGCTCGATAGCCCTCCGCTACTGATTCTTCAGATCCCTGGGCCGTCAGCATGATCACCGGGATGTGGTTGGTGGTATTATGTGCCTTGATTTTATAGCACAATTCAAGGCCATCCATGACGGGCATCATCAGATCGGCAATGATGATGTCAGGAACCCGCTTCAGGGCGATCTTCAGGGCGAGTTCCCCATTGGGAGCTGACAGCACCCGATAGTGTGGGCTTAATTGGGAATTGATATACTCCAGAATATCCGGGTTATCATCTGCTACCAAAATAGTAGGGACTTCTACAGTGGAAGGATCTTTTTGGGACTCTGTTAATTCCTCACTTGGCTGCTCTTCGGCTACTTCTACAAAGGTGACGTATTTATCGGCCTCATAGACTTCCTTTTGGTTGGGCAGGCCTACGATAAATGTACTTCCTGAATTGTTGCTAACCACCTCAATGGTTCCATGGTGTAGCTCAATCAGGCTTTTGGTCAGGGCCAGCCCGATACCGGTTCCGCCCCTGCCAGAGGCATTGTGGGCCTGGTAAAATGGCGTAAAGATTTCCTTGATTTGCTCCTGGGGAATTCCCACCCCTGAGTCCTGTATTGCTATTTGTACAGACTCCTCCTCAGCGGAGAGCCGAACCTCTACAGTGCCATCTCTCGGGGTGTATTTCAGGGCGTTGGAAAGCAGGTTGTTGAAAATAAGCTGTAGTTTTTCTCTGTCTGCCCAGCAATGAACCGTTCCTCCATCCTCAAATTTGAGCTGAACTCCCTGTCGGTTGGCCTCGAAGTGAAAGCTCTCGATTTCGTCCTGGATGATTTCGGTGATGTTTTGTTCGGCGATGGTCAGCTGAATGGCATTCTGGTCTGCTTTTCTGAATTCCAGCAACTGATTGACGATTCGCAGGAGCAGGTGTGAATTTTTCTTGATCAGCATCAAAAGCGAGCGGTTTTGCTGCTTTTTTACCTGTCGGAGTAAGTCTTCAATTGGGCCCTGTATCAGGGTTAGGGGAGTCCTTAGTTCATGAGACAGGTTGGTGAAAAATGCCAGTTTGTTCTGTATCTCCTGTCGTTGCTGCTGCCGCAGTTTCTGCTCATAGTGGAGTTGCTGCCTGGATCGGATTATGCGGGTATTGATTACAAATATGATGACCAGTACCACACCTGTCAGAAGGGCATAAATGATTCTGGCCCAGCTACTTGCCCACCAGGGAGGGTGGATGATCAGGTGGAACGAGGTTGATGTTCCCCTGAAGGTATTGGAAATATCCGTGCTTCGGATCTCAAAGGTATATTTTCCGGGAGGCAGGTTTCTGTACGTGATAGGCCCAACGGAGCCGGTAGTATTCCAAAAGTTGTCTCGTTCAAGTAACCGATACTCATAGCGCCATGCCTCGCTGTTGATGAGGTCCAGCACGCTGACATCTATGGAGAGGGAGTTTTGAGAATGTGAAAGGTAAAGGGTGTCGCCCGGGGTAATATTCTGGCTGTAATTTTCCCCCTGGTTACCCTCGGCTTTCTGCCATATGGTAACCTTGGAAAGTAGAATCTCCGGTGGAGTTACAGTCGCGGAAAGCACTTCCTCAGGAGAAAATACGTTGATGCCATGGATACCGCCAAAAGCCAGATCTCCATTCCTGAGCTTGATGCCACTATTGTCATTGAATTGCCCAAGTTGGAGTCCGTGGGAATAGTCGAAGTTCTGAAACCGTTTTTCCTCAGGAAACAGGCAGGAAACCCCAAGATTGGTACTGACCCAGAGATGCCCGTGATCGTCCGGCACTATCGCCCTTACGGTATTGCTGGAGAGCCCATTGGAGGTAGAAAATTCCTGCATGCTCTTTGTCTTCGGGTCAAATCTCAGGAGGCCATGGCGAGAGGTTCCCACCCAGACATAGCCTCTATAGAGAGCTAGCGTTAATCCTGCCTGAGGGGATTGGGGGGACTGCTTCCAGTCATAAATGGATAATTCTCCCGTTTGGGGATCGAGGTTTCCCAGGCCATTTCCATAAATGGCCAACCATATATGGCCTGCTGAATCCACGCGGATAGCCCTGATATCCATTCCGGAGGTATTGTCGAAAAAATCCATGCTGCGGGAGTCAGAGTTCCATGCGTGCAGCCCGCTCCCGTTGGTTCCAATGTAGATGGTTCCATCGGGTGCCTCCCACAAAGAGCGAATGTCTTGTGCAGTTAATTCTCCAGCCAGCTTTAGCACTTCAACTGTCCCGGTAACCGGGTCAAAAATGTTAATGCCACCTGCATAGGTTCCAAGCCATATTTTCCCCGACTTTGCTTTGAGGGCACTTAGGATAGCTTCATCAGAGAACCCCGTTGTGGGGATCTGTTGAATGTAATTTTGGTAGGGATCGAGATAGTTGATGCCTCCACCATCAGTCCCCACCCATATGGAGTTGGAGTCAGCTTCCACCATGCCGAATACTATGGGGTGACTGAGAGAAGGCTGAAAGGGAGATTGGGTGTAATAACGAATAATTTCACCCTCTGGGGCAAATACGGTAATGCCCGCATTGTGGGTTCCAAGCCAGATATTTCCGCTCAGATCCTGAAAAATTTTTGAAATGGTTTGATTGGAGAGGGAGGCGAGCTGATCCATTGAGGCTGCTCTCATTTCCTGATTTGACTGCGAAGAGGTAAGCCGGCTAGCCTGGATGGAAGTCAGACCAGTTTCCCTCGATCCAATCCACAAGGTGTGTTTTGGATCTTCATAGAGAGAGAGAATCTCTCTGCCGGGTACCCATGGGTGTAAATCAGGATGATAATGGTTGGAATGTAGGTTGCCGTAGGTCTCGGACACACTGTAAAGTCCGTCATTTGTGCCTACCCAGTGTAGCTCCTCCCCATGAAAAATGGAGTATATCCGATAGGAATCGCCCCCCTGAAGGCTGATTTCTTCCAGAGTCAGGGAATTGAGGTTCAGCCTTAACAGTCCGTTATTCCAGGTCCCAATCCAGAGCATGCTATCCTGGCAAAGGTGCAGTTGATTCACATTCGATACCTGCAGGGGGATATTTCCCTTGGATCGGTGAGGAGAAATCATCTGCATTTTGTCACCTCTGAGTACCACTATCCCTCCGATTGTACCCAGGTATTTGGTCCCATCTTCCGATTCCGCAATCGAGGTAACCATTTCGCTGGAAGCATTGGTGACCCTGCTCATGAATAGTCGGGTGAATTGATCCTCTTCCGAATGGTAAATGCCAACGCCAAAATCTGTTAACGCCCATAGGCGACCCTCAACATCCAGGTGCAGGCTGCTGACCATGTTGTCAGGTAGCGAGTAGGGGTCATCTGGATGATTACGGTAAGCCGTAAATTCATTGCCGTCAAATTTGAAGAGGCCATCGTTGGTCGCTACCCAGATCAGCCCATTGGGAGCCTGGGCAATATCATTAATGGTATTGTTGGAAAGGCCATCCTCTTCATTGAAGAACTTCAGCCGTAAAAATGGTTGGTCGGTGGGTATTTCCTGTGCAAACAGGACCCTGAAAAAGGATGAGAAAAAAAGGAGAACTAGCCAGTATCTCATAAAAGCAGTAGCATTAGGGCTTTGTCGCATTCATAGGTTCGAATTAAATATACAAAATGAGAGAAGGACATTCGAATGAGATTAGCCTAAGTCTTGAATGTGGCATCCTCAGTATCAACAAGATGAGCTACCCGGATAACGGATAGCTCATGTCTTATTAGCCGATGGCCCCCTCTATGGCTGTTGGCAGGCTACTGAAGGATAAGCTTGAGAGACTGAGTTCCTGAAAGAGTCTTTAGCTCACAATAGTAAATCCCGACGGGGAGAGTTGATCCGGTAGCATCAGCGCCATCCCACTCAATTTTTTGTGGGCCCGGAGCAAACTGGCCGTCTGCCAGGTTGGTGACACTGCGGCCCATTACATCCCTGATCTGTAGGGAAACCCATTCAGACTGTGGGAGGTGGAAGGAGAAGGTGGTATGGCCGCTCGTAGGATTGGGGTAGATGGAGTAATCCAGATAATCGAGGGCGCTTTCCTGAATGCCAGTGGCACTTTTTGAAAGTTCCACTTCTACCACCATTGCGGAGTATCGGGGGACGCTTACTTCGACCTGCTGTCCATTCACCGTCGCAACGCCTGTTGTGACGGAAATATTTTCCGGATTGGCGAGGGAGTTGCGAGCGAAAAGCGACGAACTGGCTACCTGTTCCACGCTGGCCTGGACAGGTGCATATGGGCTCTGGATATCCAGCGCGATGGGCACGCTGCCCCCTCCTGTATTTACCACTTTGAACACCATCATGCTGCTGTCTTCGGACAGGGTTGCCACTGCGTCGAGGTTGGGGTGAATGCCTCCGCTAGATTCGATGACATACCTGGCATAGTGATCCCACCAGAGCTTCATCACTACATAGTTCGGAGCAGGATACCAACCGGTGTTGTTGAAATTCACCAGTGCATTGTCCCACTGATTTCCGGCAACCTCATGACGTAACCAGAGAGCTGGTGCCCCGATTTTGAATACATCTCCCTGACGTTCAAAAGCATTGAGCATTCCTCCCGCATATAGCCCGATGCGGGTATCAGTAGGACTCCAAAGGTTCCACTCTGACATGTAAATCTTGATGTCAGGGTTGGAAGAGTTGGCGATGCGGGTTTTCATTCCCCGGATATGATTTTCATATGCGTCCACCCCGCTGGCATAATTGTCGGCTCCTTCATAGTGGTGGGGGCTGATATAATCTATGAGGTCTGCGCAGTTGTTCAGGATAACCTGGTTCCAGTTCTGATCAAAGGCGCTGCTGCCGCAGGCGATGATCTCAATAGTTGAGTCAACGGCCTTCATCGCAGGAACAAAGACATTCAGGTAGTCTACGTATACCTCGGGCCCTCTGGTGAGCCAGATCTCATTGCTTACCTCCCACATCTTGATGTTGTAGGGTTCAGGATGTCCATTCTGTGCGCGTATGGCTCCCCAGGTGGTCGTAGTGTCGCCATTGCAGTATTCGATCCAGTGCTGAACCTCTTCCACATACTCCTGACGAGGAGTTGCCGAGCCCCGGTGACCGATGTTCACCACCATAATGGGCTCTGCGTCGAGCTTTTCACACATTTTGAGGAATTCGTCGGTACCGTAGGAGTTGACGTCCTGGTCATCCCATACCGAAAGTGGGTAGACGCCTCGCTCATGCTGAGGGCCTATGCCGTCCTTCCAGCGGTATAGCTCCGCGAAGTACCCACCTGGCCAGCGAATGATGGGAGGCCTCAGTTCTTCTACAGCAGAAAACAGGTCAGGGCGAAATCCATCGTTATCGATCGCATCCTGCCCCATCATGCTCACCTGATCGAAGTAAACTACTCCACTATCCGGCAGGGAGATCCTCAGGGTTCCGTTGGAAGTACCGGCTGAAGGTGTGAGGTTGAATGGATATTCTGACCAGGTCCCGGTCAGGGGGCCTACCTTTTGCTCAGCCAGAATGGTGGAGCCATTCATCAGGCTGACTGTCAGGGAATCACTTACATCTCCTTTGGCCCAGAATGACCCGCTGTAGTTTTGAGGGGTTAGGAAAAATGCATCCTGCTCAATTCCAGCAGGTGCATGCTGCTCGTTGTCAATAACAACGCTAAAAGAGCTGTTCAACGCATCCGAACTGCGGCTCATTCCAGCGCTGCCATAGCTGCTCCAGTTGGGCAGGGTAACTGATCCCATAGAGGGAGAAGGCAGTCCGCTGAACAGGGTGTCTCCACTGGGAATCTCAGTGACAAGGAAGTCTTTGTAGGCTGCCTGGGTAGCCCAGGTTCCTACCCCCACTTGCCCGGATAGGTGGGCCTGAGGGTCGTTGACGTCGTAAATGAGTGCTCCATCAAGATAGATCTTAAAAGAAGTTCCTTCACAGCGAATGCGGATGTTGTACCACTGATTGGTATTGAGGGTACCCCCAAAGGCGCTGTTGTTCCATACCCCCCGGTTGTTATTCGTGGCTTTTTCGATGGCGTGCTGGGTATTGTTCCATCCTCCGAGGTTGAGCCAGTAGTAGTCGCCCCCGTCGGCTCTGAACATGATCAGAAATGCCTCAGCCCCACCGAGTTTCTTGGCTTTAAGTGTGAATTCATAGTCTGTCCAGGAGGTTTCGCCAAACAGGAAGCGGACATCGGTAGAAAGGTCGGACTGAACCAGGGAGCTATCCTGGATTTCCCATAGACCCCCGCTGTTACTAGCGGTTTCCATGCTGCGGTTCCACACCAGCTCGCCCCAGAGTCCTCCGTTCACCGAGTGGAAGATGTGTTCCAGGAAATGACCATATACCCGCTCATCTACCTCATGCTGGATGTTGCCCGGATCGACGTTGTAGGTGATTTGCGCAAAGGAAAAACGGGGAGTCAGCAGGCAGAAAAGGATCATTGCCACGAGGGACTGAAGCATCGGTTGCAGTTTCGTTCGCACACCATACCAGGGGGCCGATTGTTTTGACGTGAGCATGCTGAGTAGTAAGTCGTAGATGTTCTTCATGAGAATAATTAAAATGGGCAGGCAAGGATGATTCAGATTTCAATTAAGGAAAAATAGGTAGGAAAGGAGGTAGCTCAATTTGTCATATAAGGTGCTATAATTTGCCAATGGCCCAAATAAAGAAGAGGCCACCTTCCTGGGAAGGCAGCCTCTTTCCTTTACATATAGACCTAACAGCTTATCGTACCATCAGCTTGGTCGCGAAAGACTGACCATTGTTGCGGATGATGGCGATGTACATGTTTGGCTGAAGCTGATGCTCGATCACAGCAGCGTCAACGTTTTCAATGTTCATTACTGACTTGCCGGTTACAGTGATTACTTCCAGAGAGTAATCTTCACCAGGCTGCAGATCCTGTAGGTAGAAAGCACCGTTAGCCTCGAACATGGTAGGCTGAGCCACGTCAGTACCAGCGATGTTGGTACCAGTACCGATGGTAAGACCTTTTTGGTTCTGGAACGTAACTTCGTCCTGAGTCAGGGCCTTGTCATAGATGTTGGCTTCGTGGATGGTTCCCAACCAGGTGGGGTCACCGGCATAACCGCCACGTCCCAGCCATGCATTGACAGTGCTCACACTGGCAATGTTGTTGTTGGCAGCCAGGGCATCAGATCCGACCAGCACTCCATCAACGTAAAAAGAAATGGTGGTTGCATCGATAACTACGATACCGTGATACAACTGATCAGCATCGAGCACAGCGGCCGTATTTACACCTGTCTCAGCAGCCCAGGGCGAATCGACATCGCCACAGGAGATGGCAGCACGGGCAACCCCATCAGCGCGGGTAGGCTGGATGAAGAAGCCATTGGAGCCAAAGAATACGTTGGGATCAGTAGAAGGAGATTCAGAACCTCCCAGGTAAGCTACCATGGTAAATCCACCAGTATTGGCACCTGCAGTAGGGGTAAACCATGTTTCGATAGAAACCTCGCCATAGGTATTGATGGCAATGCTGGCTGCGTCCAGCACTACGGTACCACCATTCAGAACGGCTCCCATATCACCAGCAGCAGTAGCGGCGATCTGAGCATCCCCGTCCAGGGCACCATTGGCACTGCCTTTCATATCATCAGCATTCTCAGCTTCAAATGTCCAGGAGTGAGTCAGGTTTCCGCTTGGATCCTGAGCAAAGGCACTGCCTGCAAAGATGAGGAGGCCTACAAGTAGATAGTTGAGTTTAGTCATAATAAATAATGAATTGAGTAAATGGTAATAGAACTTTTTATGTAAAACTGTTGCCAGGGAGTCCTGGGGTATTGGGCCTTCCGAACCAGCTATTTTCAACAGTTATTCTCTCGTCTTAATATTAAGTTAACCAATAGAGTTGAAATTTTTCCTCTACGAAGTTTTTTTCGTTTTGATGGTCAGCTGATGTGAACCTTGACAGAACTTGAGATTGGGGTACCCTGTGTTTCCTTTCATCACTCCAAATGGAGGGGAGGCTGGTATAAAAAAAAATATGTGTCACAAGGACTCTTTAAATTTAAGTATACACCTTTTTTTCTTTCGATTCAACAAAATTTCTAAGAGGAGATTCAATTTCCGGGTTTAAATCAAGACCCAAAGTGTGTTATGGACATGGCATATTTTGCCAGAAAAGAAAGAACGAAAATGATCACATCTTAGCCATTCAGTCCATGACCCAAAAACGGCCAAAGCTCTGGGAGGCTTGATCCACAAGGAGATAGTAGCCAGCAGAAAGCTCGGCTATTTCGATATCAGCGGTTTGTTTTGTGCCAGGAGCCGCAGTCACGGCCACTTTCTTAATGAGCCGTCCCTGAAGGTCCCTAAGGTCAATGCTCGTAACAGGTGAATGGGGAGTAAATGTCAACTGGATGGTTTCCTGTCCTTTGCTGACCGGATTGGGCCATAGATGAAAATTACTCGACGAGGATTGCATTTCCCCGATATTCGTAAGCGGGGTGAGGGCTTCAAAGCGCAACATCCCATAGCCATAGGTGCCAAACTCGACCACATTGGTCTCAGCGATGATGTTGACCGAGGTAACATCAACATTGGGGATAGGTTCATCAAATAGCTCATACCAGCGATCATACTGCGCTGCATAGACCCAGATGCCTCCAGTGCCACATGCTGCGAATACAAACTGATCATCTGGCGAAACGGCAAAATCCCGGATGCGGTACACATCCAGATTGGTGGCATGATTGGTAAAGGTTTGGCCGCCATCTTGAGAGATGAAGAATCGATTGCCTATCCCGGCATAGTAGACGAGGTTTGGATCAACCTGAGAGGTCTGGATGGTATGGTTGGCCTTGTGCCAGGTATTCTCCCCCGTTGGAGCCTGCCCACTGATAACAGCTCGGTTAAAGGTGTTGCCGCCATCATGAGAATAGTAGAAATTCCCGTTCAGAGTGGAAACATACCACCTGTTCCGGTCCGCTTTGCTGTAGCCAAAACCAGAGATATTGGCGTTGAACTGGTAGGGATGGTTGCTGCTTATGAGACTGTTGGAAAAAAGCCTGAATTTTTTCAACTGGGTATATCCACCGATATACACCGCGTCTTCGGTGGTATCTGGCGACTCAACCATGCAGGAGGCCCACCAGTTCCCGGTGAAATTCTTTTCCCTCCTGACTCCTCCTGAATAACCAAAATTGGGCTGATGAAATATGCTGCCAAAGTACATCCAGGTCCAAACGCTCTTTTCGCCATTGGCGAGGGTAACCCGTAGCCCATCGGTGCTCCGTACTTCGGTAGTTCCCGAAACTTCATCGTGAGTGAAGCCCCGTGTCCCACGGTCCTGTGTAGCCGCAAAGCTGGTTTCGTATAGACTGCTGGCGTCAGAATCGTACACCAGCAGGTTGCTGGCTTTATTATTCAGGGAGATATAGGAGTTGATGTCTTCCGGAGTGTAGGACATAAAGGCGCCAAAGTCGCCTCCAATGAAGTGGAAGGTGCTTCCATCAGCTTTGGTGTACATTTTCATGTGCTCCATGTCCCAACCCAGTCGGTGGCCTGTCCCGGAGAAGCTGGCTCCGAAATCATTGGAAATGTTGCAGTCCAGGTAGCCCCGGAAGATAATAGCAGGGTTGTCGGGGTGAACGGTACGTGGTACGCGATCCCCGGACGTTTCATATGGTGCAGAATTCAGCCGGGTGTTGGTCCAGGAGTTTCCCTGATCGTTGGAGTAAAAAACGCTCTCCCCATGGGCGAGGTATAGATGGTCGGTACTGTCATGATACGTCCCAAATGCTCTGGCAATATCAGGGAGTGTCGTGGTATCGGTCCCTACCAGGATAAAGTCAGGATCATCGGCCCCCATTCGGTAGGTTTCGACTATTCCGGAGGCTTTTTCGATGACCATCAGGTATAGATCAGAAGAATTGGGGAGGCTGATGACCTTGAGCCGGTAGTTCTGCTCGGGAATCCATTGTAGGGAAGAGGGAGTGTAGGTCTTTCCATCGGTGGTGAACGATACATTTCCCGTGTCTGGGGGGAAGGAGAGCAGGGCCAGTCGTTGGCCATTGCTCCGGTTCTGAACCGCTGCGTCGTCCCAGGTTAACCCGAAGTTGAAGCCTGAGGCAGTGGCCCATTGCCAACTCGCGCCCTCATCAACGGAGTATTGCATTCCGGTACTGGCAGATCGCACAAAGACGGACCCACCTGAGTCGGTATTGATAATGTCCAGGCTCCGTCGCCAGCGATAGCCCATCAGGGTTTCCTTGCTATTGATGAGATTCCAGGAAGTGTTTTGCGGAGTTTGCTCGTCGCGGTCGATACGCCACAGGTGACCCGCTTCCGAAACGGCGTATAGTTTGTCTTGTGCCTGATCATAGGCGCTGTACAGGATGCGATATCCCAGGTTGGAAGAGGAAAATTCTGGTTGGGTCCAGTTCCCTTTCAGAAGCCCACCTATGTATTCGCTATAGCCGCGATCTGCTCGGGTACTTTCACTTTCGGTTGCCTGCCGGCGTAGGTAGCGATCCGTTTTTCGCTGTTCAACGGCTCTTTCTTCCTCTGTGACGATATATTCGGGTGGATGCTCTTTCCCTTCTTCTTCGGTGTAATCTGAATACTCTACAGGCATTGTGCCGGCCTTCGGAGGTCGGGTTTCAGAGGGTTGGCAGGCTGCCAGTGTTATCAGGAATATGAGTAGTGGCCTGTTCATTGGTTTCGTTACTGACCCTGGTAGGAAGAGGATCTAAAGCAATTGGAAAGAGGTAAGCAGGTTGGGGAAATGGGGGGTGAGTGATATTTGATCTATTCTATCGAATCCCTCCTTGGGAACCTTTTCCATTCAATAGCTAAATTTTGCAGGAATTAGCTGGCAGGGAAGTGTAACTATCGGTCAAATGGAGGGGCATAATCATTCATTTGCTCACAAAGCAAAGCGGGGTCGCCCTTTTGAAAAGGCAAACCCGCTTTTTTACACCCTGGAAAAGAGGACTATCGTACCATCAGCTTGGTCGCGAAAGACTGACCATTGTTGCGGATGATGGCGATGTACATATTAGGCTGCAACTGATGCTTGATAGCGGCAGCGTCAACCTTGTCGATGTTCATGACCTGCTTGCCGGTTACAGTGATTACTTCGAGAGAATAGTTCTCACCAGGTTGAAGGTTTTGAAGGTAGAACGCACCATTTGCTTCAAATATAGATGGTTGAACCAAGTCAGTACCAGCGATGTTGGCTCCAGTACCGATGGTAACACCTTTGGCAGCCAGGAAATCAACTTCATCCTGTGCCAGCGCCTTGTCATAGATGTTCACTTCGTGAATGGTCCCCAACCAGAAAGCATCTCCATTGTATCCACCACGGCCCAGCATTGCCCGATATGATGTTTTCGATGATTGATTTTATCCCCCGCTTTGATGACTACTTCCCCCGTTTTATCAGAGAATAAATAGCATTTTGGGAAGAGTGGAAGACCGCAAAGGAAATCCCCCAAGACTGTTTCTGTTTCCACCATTCCTATACTACTCCCACGATGAGACCTACTAGAACTTTCCCATTATCATTTTTTGCTCTTTGGATATGGCTCACAATCTGTCCGGCGATGGCCCAGCAGCCCTCTGAGCGAAAGCAGTTGTTTGACCATGACTGGAAATTCTTCCTCGGCGATGCAGGCGCTGCCGGCTCCGAAGGGTACAGCGACAGGCAATGGCGCACCCTTGACCTGCCCCATGACTGGAGCATTGAAGGCGAATTCAACGCTGAGTATCCCACCTCTGGCGGTGGGGGCTACGTACAGGCCGGAATTGGCTGGTATCGCAAGACCTTTGAGGTGCCCGCTTCCTGGGAAGGCCAGAATGTCTCGATTTACTTCGAAGGTGTGTACATGAACGCCGAGGTCTTCATCAACGGCCAATCCCTGGGCGTACATCCCTATGGCTACACCTCTTTCACCCATGACCTTAGCCCCTTTCTGCATTTCGGAGAAGAAAACGTCATAGCAGTGCGTGTCGACAATTCCCAGCAAACCAACTGCCGCTGGTACAGCGGGTCCGGCATTTATCGGCACGTCTGGCTCCGTGTTACCCATCCCATTCACATCCCTCAGTGGGGCGTAGCCATTACCACGCCCGAGATTAGCAGCAAGCGGGCCACGGTGGAGATTCGTACCAGGGTCAAAAATGAAACCGATGTGCTGCAACAGGTCGAACTTTCGACCCATCTATCCAGAAGGGGCAGGGAGGAGGAAACACCCAGATCCATCGCCAAATCTCAAACCACCATTGACGTGCAACCGGGCGAAGAACGTGAAGTGCTCCAGACCTTTCGCATCAAAAAAACTGCGCTCTGGACTCCCGAAACCCCTAACCTGTATGAAGCCCAACTCAGCATCACCCAGAACGGCGAGACGCTGGATGGAGTGGAAATCCCTTTTGGCGTTCGCACCATTTCCTTCAGTGCCGAAGAAGGCTTCAAACTCAACGGAGAATCGGTCATCTTCAACGGTGGCTGTGTCCACCACGACAACGGCTGCCTCGGGGCCAAAGCCTATGACCGCGCCGAGGAGCGCAAGGTCGAACTCCTGAAAGCTGCTGGTTTCAATGCCGTTCGCACATCCCACAATCCGCCTTCAGAGGCCTTTCTCGAAGCATGCGACCGACTGGGACTGCTGGTCATCGACGAGATTTACGACGGCTGGAGGGACGAAAAAACGCCCTTCGACCATCACCTCTACATCGACGAGTGGTGGCAACGCGATGTCGCTTCCATGGTGCTCCGAGACCGCAACCATCCCTCTATCGTCATGTGGAGCAGCGGCAACGAAATCATTGAGCGCACCAATCCCGAGGCAGTCGAAACCGCCGATATGCTCAATTCCTACATTCGTTCACTTGACCCTACCCGTCCCGTTACCTCGGCCATGACAACCTGGGGGCAAGGCTGGGAAATCTTCGATCCGCTCTTTGCGACGCATGATGTGGGGGGCTACAACTATCAGCTTCACTATGCTGAATCTGATCACGAGCGAGTGCCCTCCCGCATAATCCTTCAGACCGAGTCCTATCCCAAGGATGCCTTCTTTTGCTGGGATATGGCGGACAAGCACGATTATATCATTGGGGATTTTGTCTGGACAGCGATGGATTATCTGGGCGAATCGGGCATCGGACGCTATTACTATCCTGGCGAACCTGATGGTGAGCACTGGGAAGCCGAACTGTTTCCCTGGCATGGTGCCTACTGCGGCGACATCGACTTGCTGGGATGGCGCAAGCCCATTTCGCATTACCGCGACATGCTCTACAATGGCGACGAGATGCTCTACCTGGCCGTACGCGAGCCCAATCCCCACGATGGAAAGATCAAGCTCACCTCCTGGGCGGTGTGGCCTACCTGGGAAAGCTGGACCTGGCCTGGCTATGAAGGTCAAGATGTCGAGGTCGAGGTCTATTCTCGCTACCCCAAAGTCCGGTTATACCTCGACGGCAAACTCATCGGAGAGCAGCCTACCACCCGAGCCGAGGAATTCAAAGCCACCTTCTCTGTTCCCTATCAGCCGGGCGAGTTGAAAGCCGTAGGTGTAGTGGATGGGGAAGAACACTCTCCCGCTGTGCTCAAAACCGCATCCGGAGCTGCGAAAATTCAGTTACACGCCGACCGAATCGCCATCCACGCTGATGGGCAGGATTTGTCCTTCGTGATCGTGGAGATTTTGGATGAAAATGGAGTGCTGCAAGCCGACGCGGAGCATGAACTTCAATTCGAGGTGGAAGGCCCAGGCAGCATCATCGCCGTGGACAACGGCGACCTCCGAGACACGGATTCCTACGTGGGGACTACCCGCCATGCCTGGAATGGGCGTGCAATGGTGGTTGTCAAAAGCTCGGATGCTGCTGGGGAGATCAGGCTTTCTGTAAGTTCTCCAGGGTTGGAAGGGGCTTCCTTGATTATTTCCAGCAAATAATCCTACATTTCCTTCAACACAGAATCCCGATACAATCCTAAGCCACATGCAGAAACAGATCAAACGCACAATCCTCGGATTGCTATTACTCACTTCAATTCCATTCCTACAGGCCCGGACCGATCACTTTGTCGATCCACCTGACTCGGCCTATCTCTTTGCCTACTCCCGTGACGAAGGCCGCAGTGGATTGCTGCTTGCCTACAGCATCGACCAGGAAAACTGGATGGGCATAGGCCCACACCATCGCTTCCTGTTCTCCGACTTTGGGCGCTGGGGCAGCCAAAAACGCATGTTTGACCCCTATCTGTTCCGGGACGAAGAGGGCATGTGGCACTGCGTCTGGGCGCTGAATGATGACATCACCCAGATTGCCCATTCCGCTTCAGCCAACCTCATCGACTGGGATCCGCAGGTTTACCCCGAGGTCATGTACGAGGCTCAGATTGAGAAGCCGGAGGTATCCCGATCCGGCAGTGGGTACCTCATCACCTGGGAACGCCCCGGAAAGGGAATTTTCAGTATCAGTACCGCCGACTGGAAAGCATTTTCCCCGACCAACCCTTTCGGTAGTACTGGCAGGCTGAATGACCGCATCAAGGCTGAAATCGACAATCAGGTCTATGAGGGAAATGTGAACAAGGTCTCCTGGGAACTGATCGAGTCCCTGATCAGGCAGCAGGAATGGGAGGTGCAGCATGAGCGCGAAAGAGCTGAAAGCATGGCCGACGATCCTGTCCGGTTTGCGCGATTAGAGGCCGTCGATATGGACATTTCGCTCCGTCTGGATCAGGAGAAAGAAATCAGCGACATGTTGATGGGGATTTTCTTCGAAGACATCAGCCGCGCTGCCGATGGAGGGCTCTACGCCGAGCTGATCCAAAACCGCGACTTCGAATACGATCCTGGCGACCGACTGGGCCGCGACGCAGAATGGAACGCCTGGTCGGCCTGGTCCTGGGAAGGCGATAAGTACGGCTTCATCATCGACTCCATCGAACCGATTCACGAAAACAATCTGCACTACGCCCTGCTGGACGGAACCCCAGAGGGTAGGGGACTGGTAAACGAAGGCTGGGATGGCATTGCCATCGAAGCAGGCGAAACCTACGATTTCTCCCTTTTTGCCCAATCAATCGAGGGCGGAAACAGGGAAATATTGGTGCGGCTGACCTCTGCAAATGGCGAAGAGGTGTACGGCGAAGTGCGCATCCGTCGGATCGGCAGCAAGTGGAAAAAGTACGAGGCGACGCTCACCGCCAGTGCGACGACCGATCAGGCTCAGCTCGAAATCATTCCCCAAACAGGCGGAAAGCTGGCCCTGGACATGATCTCCCTGTTTCCCACCAGGACCTACATGGGGCATGAAAACGGCCTTCGTCCGGATCTGGCCGAGGCCATCGAAGGCCTGAATCCGAAATTTGTGCGCTTCCCCGGTGGCTGCGTCGCCCACGGCGACGGACTCCACAACATCTACCGTTGGAAAAACTCCATCGGTCCGCTGGAATCCCGCCTGCCAATGCGCAACATCTGGAACTACCATCAGACCCTGGGACTGGGTTACTTCGAATACTTCCAGTTCTGCGAAGACCTCGGCGCAGAGCCCGTGCCAGTCCTGGCGGCTGGTGTCCCCTGCCAGAACTCCGGCGATGGCGGCCACGGACAGTGTGGTGGCATCCCGATGGACGAAATGGACGGGTATGTCCAGGATGTGCTCGACCTCATCGAGTACGCCAACGGCCCAGAGACCTCTGAGTGGGGCGCGAAACGAGCCGCCGCCGGACACCCAGAGCCATTTAACCTGACATACCTCGGCATCGGCAACGAAGACCTGATCACGGACATCTTCGAAGAGCGCTTTACCATGATCTACGAAGCTGTGCGCGAGCAGTATCCCGAAATTGTGGTGATTGGCACGGTGGGGCCGTTTTATCGTGGAAGTGACTACGAATACGGCTGGGACCTGGCCCGAAAGCTCGAAGTGCCCATGGTGGATGAGCACTACTACCAGCCTCCTGGGTGGTTCATCAACAACCAGGATTACTACGACCAGTATGACCGCAATGGCCCCAAGGTGTACCTGGGCGAATATGCCGCTCACGTGCCCCGCCGTCGGATGAACATCGAGACCGCCCTTAGCGAGGCCCTCTACCTGACCGCTGTCGAGCGCAACGCCGATGTGGTGGAGATGACCTCCTTCGCGCCGCTATTGGCCAAGGAAGAGCGCACCAACTGGAACCCCGACCTGATCTACTTCAACAACACCGAAGTCAAGCCTACCGTGGATTACTACGTGCAGCAGCTGTTCGGGCAGCATGCTGGCGACAGCTACATCCCCAGTCGGGTGGTTTTGTCCAACAACTGGGGCGAGGTCAGGGAGCGAATCGGCGTTTCCGTAGTAAAAGACAGCGAAACGGGTGATGTCATTGTGAAGCTCGTCAACCTGCTGCCTGTGCAGGTGCGCACCCATCTGGATTTGAGTTCACTAGACATGGAGGCCCATATGACGACGATTTCCTATCTCACCGGGCAGCCGCAGGAAGAAAACCTCAAGCCTGAAAGGATGTCGGTACAGGTTGGGGAGCGCTTTTCACTCAGCCTGAATCCCCATTCGTTTTATGTCTTTCGGGTGAAGACCGGGGAGTAACAAGAATTAGCTTCTCAATCATACTCAAACCAGTCGAAATGGGCTTCGGACCTCGACGGAGTTCCATTTCCAGTGGCGTATAGCCCGATGTAAACCCCGGTAAACCAGCCGACGGTCTCGGTACTCAGGAACCGGGCGTCGGCTTTTTCGATTATTTGGAAATCGTCACCATTCTGGCGGGTTGAGAAGATGAACTCCGGGCCATTCCCTTCGATCCGCAGGTCCACCGCTCCCTTTTTCAATTCGATTCTGTCCGATTCATAAATCGTCTGACCAAACTGAAGCCGAACGAAGGCATACCGCTTCCCATTCCTGGTAGAAACCATGAGGTCAAAATGGGAGCCATTGTTGACGAGGATCAATCCCGCCTCTTCATTGTCCTTTTTCGGGTCAAATGTGAGCCGTGTGGTGGCGCTGAAATGGATGTCGGTGAGCCTTCTTCCAAGGAAGGAGGGGCTGCTGCCTTCACCGATTTTCAGATCAGAGCCGCGCAGGGTAAGGGTTCCCTGTTGGGGGTTGAGTTCAAAGTTTTCATCGTTTGGGGGTTGGATAAAGTTCCATTCCAGCCCTAACTGGGAGTCTTCGAATGTTGTTCGAACTGGCCTGGGGGCGAATGGCTGCTGCGGCAGGGTAGGGCAGGTCATGTCTTCTGTAATGGAACCATTGCCATTGACGACAGGCCAGCCTCCTTTGGGCCAGCTGATTGGAGCAAGGCAGGTTTCACGGCCCAAAGTGTGGTGCGGAGGGTATCCGGTAACACTCCGGTAGCCATGAAAGACCACCCACCAACTGCCGTCGTGAGCTTGTACAAAGTCACCATGCCCCACTCCCTGAATGGCCTTGCCCATTCCGGCGACATTGGCATGGGCGACGATGGGGTTGGCGGGGTTATCAATGTAGGGGCCCCAGATCGAATTACTGCGTGCAACAGTGATGGAGTGAGCCTCCTCGGTGCCACCTTCTGAAGCGATCATGTAATAAAAGCCGTCTTTTTTGTAAATGTGGGGAGCTTCTGGGTATCGTCCTCCGGTACCATTCCAGACTTTTCGCTTTTCCCCGGTTAATGCTCCTGTTGCCAGGTCAATTTCCGACAGCTCAAAGGTGGAGGAAACTACATATGCCCGCCCGTCATTGTCGAAGAAAAGGTCCGGATCGATGGCGTCAATGTCTATCCAAATGGGATCTGACCAGGGGCCTGCGGGATCGGTGGCTGTAACATAAAAATTCCCGCCTTCGGCTATATTGGTGGTGATCATGTAAAAGGTGCCTTCGTGGTACCGTAGGGTCGCTGCGAAGGTGTTCAGGTTCTCAGGTATCTGGCCTTTTCGGTGAATGCAGTGGCCGATCTGCTCCCAGTTAACCAGGTCCTTACTATGGAAAATGGGGACTCCGGGAAAGAATTCAAAGGTGCTGGTAATCAGGTAGTAATCTTCCCCAACTCTGCACACACTTGGGTCTGAGTAAAATCCCGGAATGATGGGATTGGTGTAGGTGACTTCGGCGCTGGTATCAGGGCTGATTACCCAGGGGTTGGGGTTCACCGATTGGGCAAATAGTGAGATGGTAAGGCTCAGCAGCGAGAGGGTTAGCAGGTACTTTTTCATCGAATGCCTAAATTTTTCCGTTGATTTCTCCTGATAGATTTGGGGAGGATAATTTGAGGATTTATTCAGCTCCTTAAAAAAGACGAGGGCGATAATGTGGCCGATATTTTATCTGGAACAGATCCTATTTTTCACCGAGATCCCCATTTTTAAGCCTGAATAAGGACCAATAGACCAGATTCATGCGCCATTTTGACTAAAAATTGCCCCCTTCCAGTTGGGGCAATTGAGTAATATCGTAATTGAAAAAGGGATATCAGTAGCCACAATGTTTTACCTGAAATCCATTCCCCACATAACTTCCCTACATAATGAGGATTTTCTACTACTTAATCATAGGCTTGTTTTTCTTCGCTTCGACAGCTTATGCCCAGGTCCCGGAATTGCCGATCCTGACGAACTTAAATTCAACCCTTCACAACTCGCAGACCTTCAACAATGCTGCGGCCCTCGATACCATTCAGGTTCCTTTTGATGAAGGAGATGGAGACTTTTCCCTTGAAATCACTGTTTCTGTTGACTCCGCAGTGGGGGAGGGGATGACCATTGAGTTTACAAATGATCAGGGGATGGGGATGCGGACCCTGCTGGATCAGCATTTCTTCAGCTATGGCTCGGAGAACCTGAGTGCCTCGGTGGACAATGGTCAGGAGCAGACCTTTCGTTTTGTGGTCAAGGGCGGACTGGTGCACACGTATCAGGAGGGGCGCTTCCTCGTGTCCAATGAATTGACACAGCTACAACCTGCAGGATCGGCTCACATCCTGATTGGCAAAAATTATGAGACGGGCTATGTTGACATGGCCATCAGCTCTGTCAGGTTTGATGACGATGCCTATGCGCCCACTCCCGTTGGGACTACGTCGTCGCTTTCGTTGATGCTGGCTGATACGACAGTCTCTGTAGGGGCTTTTGCCACCACCCATCTGGTGCTGGACTCCGCTGCCTCCTTGCACCTGACCAATCGCTACAATCCCCTGATCAACAGCGCCGTGGAGTTGAATAGCAGCGATGCGGCCCTATACTTTGACAACATGCAGCCTGCCGATGTGCTGGATACATACCTGAGCCTCATTCAGGTAAATGGAAATCCTGCCCTGCCCGATTCAAATATTTCGGTCAGGAGTTATGGCGCTGGAACTGAAATCCTGCCTCAAACATCAGATTATGAGCCGTTAGAGGTATTTACCGAGGAAAATTTTGCAGGGAATTCCCGAACCTACATGGCCTATGAGCGGGATGAAAACCTGGGGGTATTTGATAACAGCATCAAGTCCTTCCGGCTGAAAAGGGGCTACATGGTTACCTTCGCCACCAACGCTGACGGAACGGGCTTTAGCCGGGTATTTATTGCCGAATCTGAGGACCTCCTTGTTCCCGTTATGAATCCCTACCTGAGCGGTACTATTTCCTTCATACGCACTGTCCGCTGGAATTCTCCTTCCAAAAAAGGCTGGTCTGGTGGTCCTGTAGAGGCTGAATACACCCGATCCACCTGGCGCTATGACTGGGGAGCGGGGGCACCTCTGACGCCCAATGTCGAGTACATTCCCATGAAGCACAACCTGGGCTGGGAATCCTGGACCAATATTAACCGCGACGAGCGATACACCCATGTGCTCGGCTACAATGAACCCGACCGCCCTGACCAGGCTGATATGACCGTCGCTCAGGCCCTCGAAGGCTGGCCGGAGTATTTGCAAAGCGGCAAGCGCCTGGGATCTCCTTCGCCTTCTGATCCTTTCAACGGATGGTTGCCTGCTTTCATGGACCAGTGTGAAGAGCTAAACTATCGGGTGGATTATGTGGCCATCCACTGTTATTGGAACAAGTCGGCCCAGCAGTGGTACAATGACCTGAAGTGGGTGTACGATAGAACCCAGCGCCCGATATGGATCACCGAATGGAACAATGGGGCCAACTGGACCACGCACTCCTTTCCCGATGGTCCCGATTTGTGTACCGATGTCAACATGTACAAGCAGCGGGATGATCTGGCGGGTATTCTCAATGTGCTGGATACCACCAGCTTTGTAGAGCGCTACTCCATCTACCAATGGGTGCAGGATGTAAGGGCCATGATCCTGACGATTGATTCCACCTGGCTGGCCCGAAATCCAGACCACGCCAACTATCAGTGGTTGCAGGATACAGTGGTGGTCAATACTTTCACTGGAAGGCGGCTGGATGGTTCTCTCGGTCCGGTAAATGTCGTGCTGACTCCGGCTGGAGAATACTATACCCACAATGTTTCTCAAAAAGCCTTTAATCCCGACGTCGAGTGGATCTCAGAATGGAACCTGTCGGCACCGAACCTGAACTATGTCCCTACCGCGAATTACGACAGCATTTTGCTGCAATGGCAGGGCCAAAATCCGGAAATGACCCATAAGTATGTCCTGGAACGAAAGCTTCAGGGGGAGTCGGATTTCTCCACCTTCTTTGAGACGACTGATTATCAGCAGCTTTCGACAACTGATGCCATTCCTGTTCAGGCAGAGTATCGGGTCAGGGTAATTGGCAGAGACACCACAGATAGTGTGTACTCCAACACGCTGAATGTACAGCAGGAAGTTACGCCGCCTACTCCTCAGGGACTGGTGGGGCAGGCCCTTGCGGCGACCCTCATCGATTTAAACTGGGACCGGGCGGCCAGGGCACGGGTGTACAATCTGTACCGCTCTGATTCGGAGCAAGGCACATATGAGAAAGTGGCAGCTTATACCAATAGCCGAGCCTTCCGGGACGTGGGACTGCTGGGCAATACGACCTACTATTACAAGGTTTCCGCAGTGAATACCGGGGGGGAAAGCCCGCTGTCGGATGCTGTGGCGGTTACCACCCGATCCTATTCAGTTCCTGGTGAAGTCATGGGGCTCCGTCTGGGTTCCGGAGATGGACAGGTAAAGCTTGCCTGGGAAGAAATGTATGACGCCGAGTTCTACATCAAGCGCTCAGCCTCAGCTTCAGGACCATTTGCTACCATTGCGAATACCGCTTCCAACAGCTATACCGACACCAGCGTTACCAACGGAATGGTATACTACTATCAGGTTGCTGCCTTTAACCCTGCTGGCGAAGGCGCAGACTCCGACACTTTCACTGCCATCCCCAATCTGGGGCAGCATCTATACTATCACTTTGATCATTACTCCGGCATTTCCGCCCATGATATTTGGGGCCTATATGCTGGTAAACAGGGGACAAATGCCTCCTGGGGAATCGGCTACAACAACCGTGGCCTTGTCTTCAACAATACCTCAACTGCCTATCTCACACTGGAGGAAGGGGTTATGGAAGGTCTCGATGACTTTACCATTTCCACCTGGGTAAAGCTGATCTCATTTGGCTCCTGGTCGCGGATTTTTGACTTTGGCAATGGCGAGGATAGCTGGATGATGCTTTCTCCCCAAAGTGGATCTCTAAACACGCTGGGGTATGGAGTTACGCACGACGGAGAAAGCCATGACGTATCTGTCAATTATGTATTCCCCAAATTCAAGTGGGTGCACATCGCCCTCGTTCAGGAAGGCGATAGCAGCAGCATCTATGCCGATGGCGTCGAGCTGGGCCGCGGCTATATGCCCGTCAAGCCTGCTGATCTGGGGCTGACCACAGCAAACTACCTCGGCAAGTCGCAGTTCGAGGCCGATCCATATATGAATGGTACCCTTGACGAATTCAGAATCTACAACCGTGCCTTGAGCGCGACAGAAATCCTGGATGTCATGGACGAGAAGGAGTTCAATCCGGCGACGAGTGTCAGGGAGCTAGAGGAAGAACCCTCCGGCCTCAACTACTTTGCCTACACTGAAGACCAGTCCATCATGGTCAGGTACACCGGCAAGCGCGAAGCCAGCTACCAACTGTTTACCATGTCTGGTGCTTCGCTTGGCTCAGGTACCCTGTATCCGGGCATGGTCAGCAACCTCGGTCGATACAGCTCTGGGCTGTACCTGATTCAGGTGGTAGAAGACCACGACATCTCCCATCAGAAGATTTTGCTTCGATAGCTTAACAAATGAAAAGGGCAGGTTGGCGAAAATGCTGATCTGCCCTTTTCCTACCTGGTTAATTTCATATTCCCAGTCGTACTCCTAGACAAATTAGACAGGGTTTTCAGGATTACAGGCCTGCCCTGAGCCTGTCGAAGGGACAGACAGGATAAGAAAGCCCTGATAATCAATCCTGTTATCCTGTCCATCCTATCAAAAAACATAGGCCGAAAATGAAAATGTCTAGTGCTTTCGGAATGAAGTAATGAACCAATTTATAATTGGACAAATTGCTGACCAGTAGCACTTTAAACTACGAACACTTGACTCCGTTGAGCGCAGCGAAATCCCGCGAACAGCGGGAAACTTCGAACTTATTCCACTAGTAGTATGGCCGCTCAGCCCACTGGCTGATTACGAATCACGAATCACGAATCACAAGTCACGAATGCATCGCACTAGCCCCAAAATCATCATTTCCCTCCTCTTCCTGCTGATATGTGCAGGTTTTGGCCAATTGGAAGCCCAGGGATTCGGAACCCCCGTCCTGCTCAACGAAGACTGGTCTTTTCACCTGGGGGACCTCAAATACGGTGGGAGAGAATTTCTCGATCATTCGGACTGGCGGGTGCTCGACCTGCCTCACGACTGGAGTGTGGAAGGCCTGGCCAGCCCGGATTTATACAGTTGTACGGGCTACCTGCCGGGAGGAATCGCCTGGTATCGGAAGGACCTGGATATTCCCGCCGAGCGCGAAGGGCAGAAGGTCTTCATCTACTTCGAAGGCGTCTACAACAACAGCGAGGTATTCATCAATGGCAAATGGCTGGGAAAGCGGCCCAATGGCTACATTTCCTTCATGTATGACCTGACGCCCTATCTCAATTACGGAGGGCGAAATGTCATCGCCGTGCGGGTGGACCACAGCGCCGAAGCCGATAGCCGCTGGTACACGGGCTCCGGCATTTACCGGGATGTGCATCTGGTCTATGCCAATCCGGTTCACATTGGCCTTTGGGGCGTGTTTCAGGCGGCAGAAGTGGAAGGCAAACGTGCCACGCTGACCATTCGGACCGACCTGGTCAATGAACTGGATGAGTCGGCAGACATCAGCATTTCTCAAACCCTGCTGGATGCAACTGGCCGGACTGTGGCTTCTCATACCCTCGAGGGAGAACTCACTGAACAAGAGACCTTTGAACAAACCCTTTCGCTTCGCAATCCAACGCTTTGGTCGGTTGAAAATCCCTATCTCTATAGCCTGAAAACTACCGTTACACAGGATGGCGAAATCGTGGATGAAACTACCACAACGGTAGGAATTCGCACGTTGAGCTTCGATCCGAATACGGGCTTTGCCCTAAATGGCGAGCCGATGAAGTTCAAAGGGGTATGCATCCACCACGATGCGGGAGCCCTGGGAGCCGCTGTACCCAAAGAAGTCTGGCGGCGGCGGTTATTGACCCTCAAAGACATGGGCTGCAACGCCATTCGCACCAGCCACAACCCACAGGCTACCGACCTGTACGACCTTTGCGACGAACTGGGCTTCGTGGTGATGGACGAGGCATTTGACGAATGGGAATACCCCAAGAAAAAGTGGCTCGATGGCTGGAATGTGGGCGAACCCGGCTTTCAGGGCAGTTCGCACTTCTTCCGTGAATGGGGCAAGCGGGATGTCGCCGACATGATCCGCCGCGACCGCAACCACCCCAGCATCATCATGTGGAGCATCGGCAACGAGGTGGACTACCCCAATGACCCCTATTCTCATCCGGTTTTGGATGAAGAAGGCATCGGGCAAATTCACACCAGCGGCTACCAGACCTCGCAGCCCAATGCTGACCGCCTGGGCGAGATTTCCCGAGAACTGGTCGCCGTGGTCAAGCAGTACGACACTTCTCGTCCGGTTACGGCTGCTCTGGCTGGTGCCGTCATGTCCAACTTCACCGACTATCCCGGCAACCTGGATGTCGTGGGCTATAACTACACCGAAAGCCGTTACGACCAGGACCACGAGACCTATCCCGACCGTGTACTCTACGGCAGCGAAAATCGTCGTGATTACGCGGCATGGCGTGCAGCGGCAGATCGCAATTTCATCATGGGGCAATTCATCTGGACGGGCTTTGACTACCTGGGAGAAGCGGGCCGCTGGCCTTCGCGGGGCTTTACCACTGGATTTATCGATCTGGCGGGATACCTGAAGCCCGAGGGCTACTTCCGCCAATCGCTCTGGAGCGAAACCCCAATGGCCTATCTGGGCACCTATCCCAAGCCTAATTCCAGTGGCCGTCGTGGCCTCTGGACCGGTGCTCCCGCCATTTGGAACTACGAAGCGGGGGATACGATCCGCGTTGTGTGCTACACCAACTGTGAGGCCGCCGAGCTGTTCCTCAATGGCGAATGGGTGGGGGAAAGAAAAGATTACGATCCTGAAACGGGCATCATCTTTTGGGACATTCCCTATGCTCCCGGCAAGTTGGAGGTAAAAGCCTACCGGGATGGAAAGGGCAAAGTAACCCACATCCTGGAGACTACCGGGCGCCCAGAACGGATTCAGATTCAGGTGGATCGCAGTTCTTTCGACGTGGTCGGTGAAGTCGCCCATGTGGAGATCGCTATGGTGGATGCCGAGGGGCGGGTGGTACCCTTCGCTGACACCGAGTTGAGCTTTGAGCTTTCGGACAACCTCACCCTGCTCGGCACGGAAAACGGCTCACACGATCCCACGGAGAATTTCCACGATCGGGTACACCGCTGCCGCAACGGGCGTCTATTGCTGTATGTCAAGGCTGAGGATTTGGAAGAAGCGCGGTTAACAGTTCGCTCTCCGATGTTTGAGTCGGTGGAGGTGGGATTTTAGAAGTGTACAATTTAAATTCTGATCACCTTCATCTCTGTTCTCCTTTTGAAGGATATGATTCAACCGATCTCACTACCTTTTGTGCGAGAAAGGAAGTGAGGTCGGCTACGGTTTCTGCGGGCTGCATAAAGCCACTCATCACCCAGTCCTGCAAGATGGCAATGACGCCTTTCTCACTCAGGACATATGCATAATGGGCCAGCAGGGTTGGTTTTTCGCTTGTTGTACTGGACGGGTCCTTCGGAGGACTCTGGGTGAGGGAGGAAATGATTTTGGCAAAAAGTCGGGAGGAGTCAATCTCAGAAAAGATGAGCTCGCTCATCTTTTTGTGTTTTTCCAGTGCCTTGCAGGCTGCCAGGATGGTATCTCTGACATCATGGGTGTTAGGAGCTTCTTTCATCAGTTCCTCATACAATTCGTCTTCCAACTCTCGCAGGACATCGTGCGGAGTGTCATAGTGGCTGTAGAACGTGTTGCGGTTGATGTCAGCCACCCTGCACAACTCCGATATTGAAATCCCACTAAGCGGTTTTTCCTTCAAGATATCCAAAAGGGCCTCATGCAGTACCTTTTTGGTATAGGTCACCCGTCTGTCTCGTTTGCTGGCCATAGCAACGAATTACGGTATTTCTGCCATTTATCGAACAATTTCTCAGAGAGTTGCTGGGTAACGTACAGGCTGACTTGGAGCTGTCTGTCTAAAAAAATGGGACGCCCGTAGGTTTGTAGTGTGCAAGAGAGCACACGATTCCGTCAACAACTTAATATTCTGAATAATGATTTTTGGAACTCCAATCAGTTGGTTTCTGGTTGAAATCTTTTCAATCGTCCTGTTTTTGACTGCTGTCAACCACGCGATCAAACAGGATTCCCTCTTTTTGAAAGTACTCGAACTCTTCGGGTTCGTTCTGGGCGCAGCCATCTTTGAAAACGTAGGCACCAACGTCGTTCATACCTATTACTATGACGTCAGAAGGATCATGATGGTCGGGGGTGTGCCGCTGGATATCCTATTCATCGAATCGGTCATCTGGTATGCCGCCTTCAACCTGGTGAAAAAACTGAAAGTCCCCATCTGGGTGATTCCTTTTGCGGTAGGTCTATTTGGCTCCGTGCAGGACATGACCATCGATCCTGCAGCTGTTTTTGATACCTATGCTCTTTCTACCCCGGTTGCTGATGCCGTGAATACGACTCACCCTGGCGCACTTGGTGATGGGATCATGTCAGGCCAATGGAACTGGACCAACCCCGGCTACGAAGGTGGCTTCTTTGGTATTCCGTTTTACAACTACAGTGGATGGATGTACCTCATGTTTTTCTATTCCGCCTGGATTTTGCTGCTTCGCTGGGTGTACCAGAAGTTCAACTTCAAGGTGGTCGGCTACCTCTATCCCTTTGTTGCAGGTGTCCTCCAGGCATTTAGCTTCAGCAATCCGATCAGCCGATATGCCCTGTTTGGCACGCTGGACCCCGCTCAGTCAACCTACACGGGAGAACTCACGATGCTCTGCATCAACTTCGCCATTGCCATCATTCTACTGGCTGTGTTCTGGAAGCGAATGGGGGCCATTGACATGAAAAAGGACGGATTGATCCTGTTTGGCTTACCTGTCATCATCCACCTGTACGACATCATTTACACCTTTGCCATGGGCACTACTGTGGCGTATGTTCCTGTCCTCGCTGTTTCGGCCATTCATTTTGCTTACCTGTACCTTGTGTATAGGAAAACCAGGAGTCTGCCACTTGAGGGTAAGCAGGTAAGTGAGCGCCAACTTACCTGAGATCGGGTTTCGCAAGCCCAATTGCCCTCCATTTGAAAAATTTTCCAAAGTCCATACAAAGATACCTACAATGGATAGCATTGAAAAAATTCCAACTCCCCAGGTCGGCATCATCGGCCTCGGCATGATCGGAGGCGGTGTCGCGGTCAGTCTCGTCAGGAGCGGGATTACTCCTACAGCCGTTTATGATATTCGCCCGGATGCTTCGGAGAAGCTGGAAGGAGTACCCGCTCAGGTCGCCACTCCGGCAGAAGTCGGGCGGCTAAGCGACATCGTGATGCTCGCAGTCGTCAACACAGCGCAAGCCCGAGATGTATTGTCCAGCGAACATGGCCTATTGTCAACCACCCGTGAAGGCACCATCATCGTCCTGCTTTCTACCGTTTCCATGCAGGACCTGCGCGAGCTTTCGGGTCTGTGCGAATCACACGGAGCAGTGCTTCTGGATGCTGGCGTAACTGGTGGCACCAAAGCCGCCGAAAATGGCCTGGTTGTGATGCTGGGTGGATCAGATGATGTAGTAGAGCGTGCGATGCCTGCGCTGAACGGCTTTGCCAAAGCGGTCGTTCACTGCGGTCCTTCCGGTACGGGCATGGTCACTAAGCTAGCCCGCAATGCGATTACCTATGGTCAGTGGGCACTGATCCACGAAGCCACCGCTTTGGCACAAGTGGGGGGTGTGGCACCAGATCGACTCCTGAAGGCCCTCGTGGAGGGCGATGATCCAGGTACCGATCGGCTGAACCTGCTGAAGGGAGCGGTAGCTGGCTACAAAACGCCGGAGGAACGTGTCGTTTCTGCTGATTATCTGGCACAGAAAGACCTGGGGGCTGCACAGGATTTTGCTGCCGAGATGGGGGTGGAGACTCCCTTGATCAATGATATCCGCCCCAAAATGCGTGATGTCTATGCCGGAAAACAGCCTGAGAAGTTGTCAGAGGATACACACGCTCGCGGCCTGGAAATGATGGACCGGGTTTATGGTGAGGGATTCAGTCAGCAGGTGCCGCCTGCGCCTGCTGTTCCCTCGATCGACCATACAGTTGAGCGACTCTTTGCTGGAGTTTGGGACCGTCCCTATCTGACCCTCCGCGACCGACGCCTGTTCACGCTGGGAATCACGGCCATGTTGGGGCGTGCGGATTTGCTTGAGACGCAACTTCGGGGCGCATTGGCCAACCGGGAACTCACTCCCGAGCAACTTCGGGAAATCGTGTTACACGGCCACTATTATGCTGGCTGGGGCAACGGTACGGTTTTGCAGGGAGTTGTGGAGAAGCTGCTATATGAAGCCAGCAATGATTTGAAGTAGCTCTCTTCCAATAGGCCTGACATGCTGCGAAGCCTGAGATTTCTATTCGTAACAATGATGGTCATGCCAGAATAAAACCAAAAGCTCGCGCAAGCAAGTCTCGTGCGGGCTTTTGGTCTATTGCGAACTTCGAATCTCCCCCTAATCCCGCGCTGCCTGCCGGAAATCGGGAAAACCGCTTTTGGTCCAATGGAAAGGTCTCGCGCGGGTGGCTCGGTTGGGGTCGCTTAGTTCATGTCCTTCGATTTCTTGGTAGGTGCGGGCATGGTAGATCATGATGTCGGTTTCGCCATCTTCTGCGACGGTGAAGGAGTTATGACCCGGTCCGAAGCGGCCTACTTTGTCATTGGTGTAAAACACCGGAGAGGGCGATTTGTGCCAATTATTTGGATCAAGCAAATCGGCATCCTGGTCGATCCAGAGCAATCCGATGCAATAGTTGTGGTTGGTCGCGCTGGCGGAGTAGGTAACGAAGATCTTTCCGTTTCGAATCAGCACCGCAGGACCTTCGTTGACGTTGTATTTCACCCGTTCCCAGTCGAATTCAGGGTTGGTGAGGATGATTTCTGGTCCGGTCAGGGTGGTCGGATTTTCCATTTGGGACATGACCAGACTGGTGCCGCCTTCACCCTCGACTTTGTCCTGGGCCCAGATCAGGTACCTTTTGCCTTCAAACTCAAAGGTGGTAGCGTCCAGTGAGAAGGAGCTTTCTTCCGTTTCGATTTGCCCCTCTTCGGCCCATTCTCCCTCCATCGGATCAGCAGAATCATTGGACAGCACCCACATACGGATCTTCCAGATGTCCTCGGCCTCTCCGGCGGCGAAGTATATGTACCACTTCCCGTCGATGAAGTGCAGTTCTGGTGCCCAGATGTGGTGGCTCATGACGCCGCTGTCGTGCCTGGTCCAAAGGACTTTCTCCTCAGCGGTCTTGAGGCCGTTGATGCTACTGGCCTTGCGCATGACGATGCGGTCGTACTCCGGAGCCGTGGCGATGAGGTAGTAGGTGCCATCATCCGTCCGGTGTACCCAGGGGTCAGCTCGCTGCTCTGCGAGGGGATTTTCGAAGGTTTGGGCAAAGCCTGCGGTGCAGGAAGTCGCCAACAGGAGTATGAGGGGGATGAGTTGTTTGTACATCTTCTTCTGGTTTTCTGGTGTCAAGATAGCCCTGATTCATGTGATTCGCAGCTAATCAGGAGCATTTTAAGAGAGGAATTCGCCTATTGCTTGCCCAACTTCATCCTGCTTTTCCCATTCTGGTTCCGCTCTTCAGATGGTGGCCTACTCTCTGCAGAAGCATACAAAGCTCCACTAATAGTGTAGTCGCTCCCCCCCAAAAAAAGAAACTACCCAACCGTTGAATGCGCTGGGTAGTTTGCTTATTCTGAAAATGACCTATGTCTCTTAGAGGCTGTTTTGATTTTTCTTTTGCGGTTCAAACTTGTCTTTTTGGCGCCTCGCTGCGTCAATTTCGCTCGAAATACCTCGGTATTCCTCCCAAAATTTCCTTGCTATCCACCAAAAATCCTGTGTTTGACCTCGAAACACCAAAACCTAAACAGCCTCTTACCAACCTCCAATCTGGGTCAGACCGGGGCTTTTGTCCATTTCGCCCTGGTTGATGGGCATGGTATAAAGCTTATCTGGGAAGGTGCGTGTCTCAAAGATAAATCGGGTGTAGATCACATTGCCTGTGGAGTCAAGCTCCGCATTCATGCCCTCCATAGGGCCGTTTAGCAGATCAGCGGCGATTTCCCACCTTCTGATGTCGTAGAAGCGATGTTCTTCATAGGCCAGCTCAATCCGGCGCTCATGTCTGATACGCTCTCTCATATCAGATTGCCCCAGTCCTGCGGGAATTTCAGGCATGTTTACACTTGGCCTTGCCCGAATCTGGTTGATGGCATCATAGACAGAAGCGTCGGGACCAACTGCCTCATTCTGGGCTTCAGCATAGTTTAGCAATACCTCAGCATACCGGATGTAGATCCAGTCCTGGTCTCCTGCGAGTGAGTACACCGGGACATCTTCCCGGTGAAACTTCCGGGTGTAATACCCGGTAGTGGTATTGAAACCTGGCAGATAGTTCCGGCCTCCGGGATACATCTCCATCGTAACTCCACGGAAATCAGAGCCGTTATGTACCACGGTGGCATCGAAGCGTGGGTCGAGGTTGTCATATGGCTTGAGAGAGTCGTAGAGAGGCGACTCTGACTGAGGCAGGCCATCGGTCATTTCGTAGGCATCCACGAAGGTCTGAGTAGGGCAGTTTCCAACCCATCCGGCATCATTGGGCCCGGCGAAGGTACGAGGGCTATTATACACATCCCACCCGGCTCCCTGGGTACCACCAGCATTGCTTTGGTGGGTCTTGTCAGGAAGCTCGAATTTCTTGACCCATACTACTTCTTCGTTGTTTTCATCGAGGAAGATAGTTCGGTAATCAGGGTACAGAGCGTATAGACCACTGCTGATGACTTCCTGGGATGCTGCGGCTGATTCAGCCCATCTTTCGGCATACATCAATACCCTGCCTTTGAGTGCATAGGCCGCACTCTTGGTAGCTCTGCCGATTTCGATATCGCTGGCGCTGGGCAGGCCTGGGATGGCGGCATCCAAATCAGCTATGATGAAATCAACTACATCATTGTAATCAGCTCTGGCGATGTTGATGTCATCATCAGGAGTCAGGGTTCGGTCAATGATCGGAACTCCGGTACCTGCTCCATTAGACCTGAGTCCGTAGTATCGCAGCAGTTCGTGGTAGATATATGCACGAAGAAAATGCGTTTCTGCTTTCAACTGATCAGCCAGTTCTGTGTCTTCCAGCCGGTCCAGGTTTTCCAGGGCCGCATTGGCAGACCGTATCAAGCTGTAGCAATCAGGCCAGATAGTCCCATAAGGAACGTAGGCGGAGGTAAAGTCACCAGTATTGAGCAGTTGAGCTGATGTCCAGCTGATGCCCCCATCGGCGTCGTCAGAACCTGCGTCCAGGATATACAGCCCTTTGGCCCAGCCATCATAGTTTCGGTCAAAGCCAGATGGAATGCCTCCATAGATTCCAAAAACGAACTGGCTTGCAGCATTGGGGTCGGTCCAGACGATCTCTTCCGTCAGTGAATCCTTCGGAATCTTATCCAGGATATTCTGCTGCTGACACCCCCATACCACGCTGAGGGTCAGTAGAATGTATATAAATTTAAATAAATTTTTCATTGTGATATGATGATTCAGAATCATTAAAAAGTGAGTTGAAAACCAGCATTCCAGACTCTTAGCTGTGGGTAGGTCCAGGAGCGGTCATCCGCGTACTCTGGATCCCAGTCCTTGATTTTGGTCCAGGTTGCCACGTTGTTGGCATTGACATATACCCGGCATCCCTGCATGAACCGGATTCCCAACAGGTTGACTGGCAGGTTGTATGAGAGCTCGACATTCTTGAGGCGAACGTAAGAGGCATCTCTCAACCAGAAGCTGGAGTATTCCCGGTTTAGGGTTCCTGCGTTATCTACCAGGATTCTTGGATTGGGAGCATCTGTGTTATCTGGAGTCCAGTAATCAAGGTTGGATCTGAAGATCGATGCATCCCCAAAGAAGGGCCAGTTGCCCTCATTTGCTACATACTGATTCACACCTGTAGCGCCCTGAAGGAGGAAGCTAAGTTGCAGACCTTTGTAATGAATCTGCCCACTCAGTCCGAAAATGTAGTTTGGAACATTGGTCCAGCCACTAGATACGCCAAGCGGCACCCGGTCATACTGGTCGACCACGCTATCGGGTACTCCCTCCGGGCCACTTACATCTTCCATCTTGATATCGCCAGGGGCGGTGTTCCTTCCCTGGAATGCCCAGTTGGCCACTTCTTCTTCAGTTTGGAAAATGCCCAGTGCTCTGTATCCGAAGGTCATTCCGAGAGGATGGCCAATCGCGCTGAGGTTAGGATCAATGTCCTCTGGCTCATCGAAAAATACCACTTTGTTTTTGGCATAGGTCAGGTTACCATTCAAAGAGAAGCGGAAGTCGTTGCTGATATTTTGATGGTATCCCAGGCTGGTTTCAAACCCCTGGTTGTCTACGGCATTGAGGTTCTCAACTGGCAAAGAGACTCCGAAGAAGTCCGGCACGGTCCGGTTTCTACTTCCCAGAATGTCTGATCGCTTGTCGTAGAAGTAGTCGAATGTCAGCGAGAATTTGCCGTCCATCAGGAAGGCATCAAATCCGATGTCAAGCTTGGCGATGGTTTCCCAGGTTACGTTGGGATTAGCCAGGCTACCTTCCTGAATGGTGGGATAGAATACCCCATCGCCGAATACGGCACCAGGATAGCGACCTGCATTGATGTTGAAAGACTGCAGGTACAGGAAGCGGGCTCCACCAATCTGGTCATTACCCAACACTCCATATGATGCTCTTAGCTTCAGGAATTCGATGAAAGAAACATTCTTCATGAATGCCTCTTCGGAAATCACATAGGCTGCGGATACAGAAGGGAAAACTCCCCAGCGCTGATCTGGCGCAAACTGCTCAGAACCGTCCACACGTACTGAAGTTTCAAAGATGTATTTATCGGCATACTTTAGGTTAAGTCGGCCTACAACTCCCTGACGGCCAGCACTTCCGGACCATCCACTGTTGGTTCTGTTTTCTACACCACCGAAATTGAGCTCGTCGATGCCGATCGTATATCCCTCACGGTGTCCACCGATAAAGTCCCAGGTAGTCTCTGTTTGAGTGTACAGTACCAGACCAGATACAGCAAGCTTCCCAAAGGTCCGGTCATAGTTCATGTGGGCCTGAAGGGTGATGGACTTGTTGTCATCTTCTCCAATGTCCAGAGAGTTAGCTGGAAGAGGCTGTGCGGTTAGTGCTCCGGTACCATCGGCCACATAAAATGGAACGACCGGATAATACCAGTTTTTGTACCCGGTAAAAGTTCTGTCATAGGAACCAATCAGTTTTACCGCGAGCCCTTCCACAAAAGGAATTTCCTGCTTGATTTCCATTCGGGTTCTGATGGCATCCTGGTCATTGCGCCTGTAACCGTTTTCAGGTAATGCAATATATGCCGGACCACTGGCTACCCCTCCATTGGTGAACTCCAATGGATACTTGTTGGGCTGGGTATTAAGCCAGCGGAAAAGTTCATCGGATTTACCCAGGCTTTTGGTAGTCTGCGAACGGCCAGAGATGTCAAATGAGAAGCGTGTGGTATTTGTTACATCCGCATCGATGTTTGACCGGAAATTGTAGCGGGTGAAGTTATCTGAAGGCGTGATGCCATCCTGGCTCAGGTAACTCAGAGAGGTAGCGTAGCGGACCTTGTCCGTCCCACCATTGGCTGAGAGGTTGTGCTGCTGAATCGGAGCAGTCTCATTCAGCAGGTCAAACCAGTCGGTACTTGGGTGGGTGTTAGGGCTACTTCCATCGAGGTACTTTTGGAGGTCTTCGTCAGAATATTCTGGTGGCATACCCGAATTTTCCAGGCCAAGGTTTCTCAACGTAGCGTATTCGTGGGAGTTCAAAAACTCAGGTTCACGGGTACGTTCCTGGATACCAAAGTTGGAGTTGAAGGTAATTTGCATTCTGCCTTCGCGGCCACGTTTGGTGGTAACAAGGATGACCCCGTTTCCAGCCCGCATTCCGAATACCGCAGCACTGGCAGCGTCTTTTAGAATGGTGACAGACTCAATCTCGCTGGAGTTCAACTGGAAAAAGTCACTGGAGGAACGAACAATTCCATCGATTACATAAAGGGGATCAGTACCACCTGTAGTACCCACACCACGGATCAGAATCCTTGATCCATCGGCACCAGGGGCCCCTGAGGGCTGTGTGGCAATGATACCAGCCGCCTGGCCTGCGAGTGCATTACTCAGGTTGGCTGTTGGGTTTTGGCTAATTTGCTCAACACCAACGGTAGATACGGAGCCAGAAATTTCACCCATGACACGCTCACCGTATCCAATCACGACCACTTCGTCCATATTGGTCATGTCAGGCTCAAGGTTTACTTCCAGTCGAGTCTGATCCGAGATCACGATCTCCTGTCTTGTGTAGCCATAATAGGAGATGACGATCACGGCACCATCGGCGACGTCAAGTCTGAATTCTCCATTGGCATCGGTCAGGGCACCGTTTTGGGTACCTTTTTCCAGGACAGTAGCTCCTTCCAGGGGCACACCGTCTTCACCTGTTACCTTGCCGGTAATGGTTCGGGCTGTTTCGATGATGTTGCTGTCGTCAACCTTTTTGTCACTCTCCGCATATGCGAAAGACAAAATGGACAACTGCACAGCGATGCCCAAAGCGATTGCTTTTAGCATTCTGATTGGCATTCTGGGTAGGTTCATAGCAGTAAAATTAGAGAAAGTAGTAATGGTTAACTCCCGGTCGGGAGTAAGTTTGAAGTCATGTCTGAGGAATGCGTTGGCGGTTTTGGCAGGAGTATACGTCCCCATTGCAGGGGCCGAAAAATCATGGTTTTAATCCCTGCGAATTGGATGTGAAGCCCAATTGCAAAACAGCCAGGAGTAGGTAAAACCGATCATGCAGTAGTAGAGTATTTGTTTGAATCCTTAATCAACATGGAAAAGGATTGCAAATCGAAGGCTCTGTTTCCACAGCCCTCCCTCCCCATTCCTTTCAATAATGAAGGTTGCAATTTTATGATGGGATAGGGGGGGGCTTATTCGTCGGATTGGGGGATAAAATCAGTCTTTATCCAATTGAAGGCGTTTAATGGCCCTGGTTGTGGGTTTTTTTAAGAAATCTGCCCTTTATGCCGGGATAATACGGATATAGGAATTTAGCCATTATAACAGCTATATCCCAAAATTGGGGATGCCACATGTGGAGAATTAAAGCTGATGCTTTTGCCTGGTACAAACCTTACTTTTCAGAAACTCTGAACAGACTTGCACCATGTTCTGGAATGGAAATCGAAAATTCCTTCCTGGAGAATGTCCCCAGATCCTGACGTTTCCAGAGGTCTCGTATCTCGCAAGACCGCTCAAATCCCAAAGCCGTTAAATCCAGCGGAACATCAACTGACTCTACATCTCCCTGCCCAGGTCTGGGATCCACGACAGAAATCATAAATTCCAGGGTGGTGCCGCAACCTTCGTACACCCCGACACTGTCCAGACCTGCAAAGCTCTTGAAGCGAACGACATTTGGAGGAATGGAATACTGGATCAGCGACTTCGAATGGGTGCCAATCCCATTTTCGTAGGTCTGTCCCTTGATGGTGAGCGGGTTGCCGGTTACGCTGAGATTCTTTTTGATGGTGTTCCAGTCGATGCTGCCAAATTCCCAATCCAGATCGGTCAGCAGCAGGGAATCACCATTTTCGAAGTAAAGGGTGGGCGCAATCCAGTTGGCGTGGTCGCAGGCGATGCCGTCGCCATTGTCATTGACGATGAGGTAGAGTTCATCGCTATCTTCAGGAATTTCAATGTCGATGTTCACGCCGTAGCCGTCGGTGAGGGTCGAAATAGTGCCGCTACGGTACAGGAGTGCCTCGGGGCGGACGAACCCATCCCCCGCATTGTTGAATAGCGCGACGTATTTGTCGCCCGTTTCGGGATCATCAGCGGTCCAGCCGATGATGTTGTTTTCGTTGAACCATTCCCGATTGTTGACAGAAGTACTGTGCATGTGAAGGACTTCTTCATTGGTCAAAAGAGAATTGGTAAACTCATCATTATCAGGTAAATGTCCGCCAAACATCAACGGCGATTTAAAGATGGTCCAGAGCGTCATCATGGTGTATTGCTCATCCTCGGTAAACTTGGTGTAGCGGTCTGCACCGCGTTCGCCCCGGATGGAGATGTGGCCCATGGGCAGCATATCGGCATCGGGCCATGCCCCGGGAGTGATATAGGGAGCCCAATCGGCACATACCCCAAACTGGTAATTCAACTGGCTCCAGTTGTCCCAGAAATCATCGACGGTCCGCCAGAGGTTGGCGTGGTTCCGGGCGTGTTCATGCTGATCCAGCGGGGTCGCACCGGGCGACATGCTCAACAGGATAGGGCGTCCGGTCTGATCGATGGCTTTGCGCAGCATTTCGATTTCTCCATCATGATAGGGGCGGGAGAGGTCATCGACTTTGATGTAATCCACGCCCCAAGAAGCGTAGAGGTTCAGGATGGAGTTGTAGTATTCCTGAGCGCCAGGCTTGCCTTTTACGACGGTGTAATTGTCCTGTAACCAGGTACACTCGTACTCGGTAGAGTAGATCTGATCGGCGGTAATCCCGTCGGTGCCTTTGATGGGCATTTGGTTAAAAACGGCTTCCTTGGGGACGCCGCGCATGATATGTATGCCAAATTTCAGCCCCAGGCTATGTACATAATCCGCTAGAATTTTGAATCCGTTGCCATTCAGGGAGGAGGGGAAACGGGAAGGGGAGGGGAGGTAGCGGCCATATTCGTCTATCACAAAATCGGTATCGCCATAGCGGTTGTAGTGGCCTGTAGTCTGGTTATCGACGTACCAGCGGATGTCTACGACGATGTACTCCCAGCCAAATTCCCTGAGGTTGGCGGCCATGTAGTCGGCGTTTGCCTTGACTTCGTCCTCAACTACAGATGGCCCAAAGCAGTCCCAACTGTTCCAACCCATAGGTGGGGTGGCGGCCCAGGTGCGGAAAGTGGTATCAATGACAGTCTGGGCCTGACTAGCAGGGATGTTTAACCCGATCAGGCAAAGAATGGAAGCTAGGATAAGAATGATCTTTGGCATGAGGATCAGTTGAAGTTTTGGTTTGAATATGCTTGTCCTGGAAAAGCTTGTCAGAAGGAATATAGGGCGGCGGGACCATCATTGCGGGTAACGATGAGCCTCCTGTTGCTCCCGGATGTTTCAATCAGGGTAGCGTCTCTTATATCCCCAGGGAAATTCATGGGAATTTGCGGCTGATAGGGGACAAGGTGTCCATCCTGAAACTTGAGTAGCGCCCCCAGGAATGAATCACTGGGGCCCCATTCAACCCGATAGGGGAAGAAGTTGCCGACACACAGGATTTCTTCTGATCCATCTGCATCAAAATCCCCCACGACTATTCCATTTACCATAGACTGCTGGGCAACCTGCGGCATGGGATGGATCTCAAAAGCACCTCCATTATTCTCCAGCCAACAGGAGCGTAGCTCATTGATCTGAAAATGGTAGCTCTGGCCGGAGGGGTCTTGAGGTACGATTTGTTCGATGGTCGCCTCTGAGTAGGACTCATAGGTAGGGAACTTTCTCCGAAAAGTGCTCATTTGGCCTACCATGTCTTCATAAGCTACCAATGGATACCTGACTCCGTTGATGAAATAGCTCATGATGGGATCGGGGTTTTGGTCGCCATTGATGTCCTGGACAAAGTATTCCATCGGCTCAGACTGGGATGCATGGTATTGGAGATTGGTTCCTGCATTTCCGAGCAAAAAGTCCATGTCTCCATCGTCGTCCAGATCGGTGGCTGTGATGGTCGTCCACCAACCCTGGCTATTTCCCAGGCCCATTTTGTCAGTTTCACGGGTGAAGCCCTGTCCCTGCTCATTTAGAAATACTGAAACAGGCATCCATTCTCCCACGAGGACCAGGTCCTGCCAGCCATCCTGGTTGAGGTCCTGCCAGGTGGCATCGGTTACCATTCCCGGTCTGAGCAAGTCTTCGGAAAGGCTGGCGGTTACATCCTCAAAGCGAATGGAACCATTGGAAGATTCGTTGCGGAGGATCATGCTTCTGGGCGAAAGAGGGTAATATTTGGGCTCTATTCGCCCACCGACAAACAGGTCCATGTCCCCGTCCTGGTCATAATCAAAAGGCACCACACAACTGCCGCTGATCGGTTCAATGGAGGCGAGGGCGTTTTCAGCCAGCGAAAAGTTCCCTCTGCCATCATTGGTATACAATCGATCCCGGTAGATGGGATGCTGTGGGGGATATTCGTTGCCACCACTCACCACATACAGGTCCTGATCGCCGTCCCCATCTGCGTCAAAAAAGGTGGCCCCCAGGTCTTCCTGACTGGCATGCTGGTCCCATAGTTTTTGCTGTGACCTGATGTAACTTCCGTCCTCCGTGGCAAGGTACAAGGATGAACTCTGATTCATGGGAGCTCCGAAAAACAGGTCACTGCGTCCGTCGTGATTCACATCCCCAGTTGCTACTTTCCCCCCCAGTTTTGACAGGGCATAGGGAGCCAACCGCTGCACGTTGAAGTCGGTGAAGGCATTTTCCTGGTGGACAAAATCCAGCCCCACCTCGGCGGAGATGTTGTGGAATATGGACGCAGGCTGTTGATTTTCCTCCATTTCGAGGTGTTGGGCTTTCGCCTGATCGATTTCAAGTGTCTGATTAGCCGCGACATTCTCCAGAAGGGAAACAGTTCCGTCCGGCCAGATTACCCGGATGGATTTGGCGATCGCAGCGTTTCCCAATCCGAAGGTCAGGATCGGCTCCATCGAGGACTGGTAGCCACGGGAATAGTAGGCTTCGCGCGTGAGGGTAGCGCTTTCCAGCTCCACTTTTACCATTGCTCCAATTCCCTGGGCATTGGGGGCTTTTCCGAGCAGTTTAACTTTCAGATAGTGGTTTTCTGCCGGGGCCACCTGGTTTTGGTAGACAAATGCAGGTTGATTGAGGTTGTTGACCACGAGGTCCAGGTCGCCGTCATTGTCCAGGTCGCCATAAGCGGCTCCGTTGGAGATGGATTTTTCATCCAGTCCCCAGTTGGTGCTTTGATTCTCAAATTGCAGTTCATTGGAACCGCTAAAACAGTAATTGGCCAACCGTGTGGAGGGCATCTTTTGGATCAGATCCTGGATGTCTTCGTGGCTTTCCTGGCTCGCAACGATGACACTGCCGATTTTGTCCTGGGCATAACGGAGGAAGTCCATGTTGGTGTAATCGTGGAGGTAGCCATTGGTGATATACAGATCCAGGAAGCCGTCGTTGTTGTAATCTGCGAAGAGTGTCGCCCAGCTCCAGTCCGAATTGGAGATGCCAGCCAGTTGGCCAACTTCCTGAAAACGAGGAACTTCTCCACCTTCAGTTCCTGCTTGCAGGTGCAGCATGTTGCGCATGTTTTGATAGTGAAAGCCGCTATCCGCTGCCAGATGATACTTGTCGTATTTGTCGGGGCCACGAAGCAGTTTCTGGCGACGGTTGTCCTCGGGCAGCATGTCAGCCACAAAAATATCCTGGTATCCATCCTGATTGACGTCGGCGATGTCAGAACCCATCGAGAACTTGGAGATGTGCCCAAAGGCTTCGTGAGAAACCTCCCTGAAGGTCCCATCCTGGTTGTTGAGGTAGAGAAAGTCCTGCTCGTCGTAGTCATTGGTCACAAAAATATCCGGCCACTGATCGCCATCGATATCGCCAATAGAGGCACTCAAGCCATAATTCAGCCCACTGCCATGAATTCCCGCCTCTTCGCTTACTTCCGTAAAAGTTTTACCCTCATTGCGATACAGCTTGTTGCCAAAATATGGGTGCCGGGTATTGCGCAGCTTGGTGGTATTGAAAAATGGGGCGAAAAACATATTGGCGTGGTTGACCAGGAACATGTCGAGGTCGCCATCCCGGTCATAATCCAGGAAATAGGACTGGGATGAAAAGGTGCCAATGGCATCGAGGCCATAGGCCTCGGCCTGATCGGTAAAGGTCGGAAGTTCTCCTTCGACCGCACCGCTGTTGATGAATAGCTGATTGGAGCGCTCTGGGCGATTGCGCTGGACGGGGGCATCCATTCCTTCGCCCTGCACATTGCCCGAATAACACACGTAAATATCCAGCCAGCCATCGCCGTTAATGTCCACCATGGAAACACCAGTTTTCCAGTCACCTTCCCTTCCGGCGAGGCCCATCTGATCGGTTACCTCTTCAAATTTCCAGTCGCCCCGGTTGAGAAACAGCTTGCTCGGAACCGAGTTGCCGACCAGATAGATATCCGTGAACCCATCGTTGTTCACGTCGCCCAGGGCCACTCCTGCGCCATTGTACATGTACTGGTAAGACATGATGTTATTTGCTGGAGTCTCCACGATTTCATTGGTGAACTCAATGTTCGTTTTGGAGGAAGGCATCAGGGCGAATATGTCCGATTCCTTTTCATCACATCCAGCGACCAGGATGCTCAGGAGGAGGATGGGAATTACAAATCGAGTCATAGCAAGTAGTGTTTGGGCCAAATGATCATCATGGAATCTGTAGTCAATTTTCGATTTGGGTAGATCCGACGATGTAGCAGCAGAAGGAAAGTGAAGGTAAGGGATTTACAGTGGATTCAGGAGGCCGGAATCAATCATTTAGGGGGAGAATTTCTGTCTGGAAAGGCAGGGGAGCTTTTGATCTGGTTGATGAAGCGCAGGTTAGGTTTTCACTTTGCCACTCTGGGGACTTTTTTTACCTAAACATCATCTGATCCCCAAATCCTGTCTAGTTTGTATCACAGAAGGGACTATTACTCCAAATAACCCAACAAATGAAATCCTCCCAGATTTTACTCGCTACAGCATTCTTCCTGATCGCTGGATGCTCTCCAGATAGGCCCGTAACAACCTATCAGCTTTGGTACGAACAACCCGCGACCTATTTCGAAGAGACCCTGGTGATGGGCAATGGGAAAATGGGCGCCAGCATTTTTGGGGGTGTGGAGGTAGATTCGATCTACCTCAATGACCTGACCCTCTGGTCGGGCGAACCACTGGATCTCAACGAAAATCCCGATGCCCACGAATATGTCCCGTTGGTTCGGGCTGCTTTGGAAAAGGAAGATTACCGCGAAGCCGACAGGCTCATCCGAAATATCCAGGGGCCATTCTCCCAATCTTACGCACCGCTGGGGACGCTTTACTTCCATTATGGCGATGAGGAGGCTGAAAATTACCAGCGTACCCTCAACATCAGCGACGCGATTTCGTCAGTATCCTATCAGGTCGGCGATGCGCACCTCACCCGTAAATACTTCGTCTCCCATCCCGATCAGGTGATGGTGGTCCGGCTGGAAAGCGACCAAGCCGAAACACTGGATTTTTCTGTCGGCTTTTCCAGTCTGCTGAAATTCAGGAGCTTCCAGGAAGATGGAATGCTCAAAATTGAAGGCTACGCTCCCTACAATGCCGAGCCGAGCTACCGGGGGGGCATCGAAAATCCGGTTAGCTTCGATGAAAACCGGGGAACCCGTTTCGCCAATTACATCGCCATTAAAAACACCGATGGGCAGGTCTCGCTGAGTGATTCTACCCTGTCGCTTACCGGGGGGAGCTATGCCGAAATACTGGTTTCAGTGGCGACCAGTTTCAATGGCTTTGACAAAGACCCCGCTACCGAAGGGAAGCCCTGGCAAAACATCGCCCAGCAGCAGGTAGAAGATGCCCTGGCCCTATCTTTCGACCAACTTCAGGCGAATCATTTGGAGGATTACCATTCCTATTTTGACCGGATGCAGCTTCGCCTTCAGGAAAGCGATTCTCTGACGAATCTGCCCACCGACCGGAGGCTGATGCGCTATGCTGAGGGCAAACCGGATAAAGGACTGGAGGAGTTGTACTTTCACTTTGGGCGTTACCTGTTGATTTCCAGCTCCCGGACTCCCGAGGTGCCCGCCAATTTGCAGGGCATTTGGAACCACTACCTGCTACCTCCCTGGAGCAGCAACTACACGGTGAACATCAATGTGGAGGAGAACTACTGGCTGGCTGAGGTTGCCAATTTGAGCGAACTGCATACTCCGCTATTGGGCTTCATCGAAAATCTGGCAGAAACTGGTGCCGTTACGGCCCAAAATTACTACGGAGCTGGCGGCTGGACCGTCGCCCACAACTCTGACATCTGGGCGTTGAGCAACCCCATTGGGGAAAGCGATCCCGTTTCGGGCAATCCCCTCTGGTCCAACTGGAACATGGGAGGCGTATGGCTGAGTACTCATTTGTGGGAACATTATCTCTTCACTCAGGATCGGGAGTTTTTGACAGATAAAGCCTATCCGCTGATGAAGGGAGCCGCGCAGTTTTGCCTCGACTGGATGATACAGGATGAACATGGCCACTGGATCACTTCTCCAGCCACTTCGCCCGAAAACCAGTTTCTTCTTCCTGATGGCTATCAGGGGGCGGTTTTTTATGGCGCTACGGCAGATCTGGCGATGATCCGGGAGCTGTTTCTGGAAACCATAGCGGCCTCAGAGGTATTGGGAGAAGATGAATCATTCAGGCAAATGCTTCAGGACAGGCTCGATAACCTGCATCCCTATCAGATTGGAGCAGCAGGGAACCTTCAGGAATGGTACTATGACTGGAAAGACGCTGACCCTCAGCACCGCCATCAGACCCACCTGTTTGGGCTGCATCCTGGCCATCATATTTCCCCAGAATCGACGCCAGAGCTGGCGGCAGCCTGTGAAACTACCCTGAACATCAAAGGGGACGTCAGTACGGGCTGGTCCCAGGGGTGGCGAATCAATTTGTGGGCACGCCTGAAAGATGGCAATCGGGCTTACAAACTCTATAAGGGATTGCTGCGATACGTAGATCCTTCGGGGCAGGGCTCCTGGCAGGGGGGCGGCACCTATCCCAACCTGCTGGATGCACATCCCCCTTTCCAGATCGATGGAAACTTCGGCGGGGCAGCCGGAGTCCTGGAAATGCTCGTGCAGTCCAGCGAAGATCAAATAGAGGTGCTCCCAGCATTGCCGGACGGCTGGCCCTCCGGAGAAATCGACGGAGTAAAAACCCGTGGAGGCTATGAACTTGCCTTCAAATGGACGGACGGCAAGGTATCTGATGTGAGAATTTCCTCCAGAACAGGCGGGGCTACGACTCTGGTTTATGAAGGGAAAGAGTTTCCGGTGAGCCTGAAAGCGGGAGAGGAAAAATCTGTTGTGCTTGGAGGGTAGATAAGGTCTCAGGGCGAAAGCAAACCACGTTTCAGCTCTTAGAGGCTGTTTGGATTTTTCCTTTGCGGTTCAAACTTGTCTTTTTGGC
>CAYFIR010000043.1:0-44812 GCA_964343195.1 uncultured Bacteroidia bacterium
TGGAGGGAGAGGCTTGTGCGAGAGAGGGAGGAACCCAGGATTTTATAGAGCTACTTGCTCTCCTAAAAAGAAAGTAGGCAAAGAAACCTTCGGTTTTGTCCAGTAGTATGCTCCCTGATGCTTTCCACTCTCTTCCTTACCCTTTGACATTGCTGGGTCGAAAACCATACTTTTTGAGAAAGGCATTGGAGAAGGAGCTGACGCTTTCGTAGCCGACAAACCAGGCAACTTCCTGGACAGTCATCTCGCCAAGGCTGAGCAGTTGATGGGCTTTCTGAAGGCGTTCATTCTGGAGGTATTTGAAGACAGGGACGCCAAATAGTTCCTTGAAATTTCGCTTCAGCTTATTGCTATTCAGCCCAATCAGCCTGGATAGCTCATTCAGCGAAGGGGGCTTGTCCATGCTCTGGGTGATGATCTCCCTGGCGAGCTGGATTTTCTCCAGGTCTGCATGGCTGATAGCAGGCTGATCCTCTGAGGAAAGCAGGCCAAAATAATGGGAGAGCAATTCGGTAACCTGACTTTTCAAAAAGAGCAATCGGGCGGTGTTTTCATACCGGGTGTTGAATATTTTCAGAATCGCTGTCTGCATTTCGGGATTCATGCTGACAGTAGGACCAACTTCAAAGCTGCTTGACGGCTGAATCAGGGGATTGAGATACTGGGTATAAAGCTCTCGTTCCTGCTGAGGCTGTTGTTGGATGTTCCGGATAGTAGAAAAAACGCTCACACTCCTCAGAGGCTCCGTGTTCGCAATGTTATGGACGAATTTTACGTTCCTGTTGCCGTAGAAGGAAGTCGCGACCCCTTTTCTGTTCTGTAGCGTAGCCCCGTCGTCGTCTCCGACTATTTCCAGTTTTACCTCACCCGACGCATAGAAGGCTATGCCCACGACATCATCATCCAACCGACAGGTGGCCACCTCAGGCTCATTGCCCACAGAAGTTTCGATCAACACGATGAAATTGTTCAGCTCGATGATGTCAGTGATCATGGGAGGGGGGAATTGGAGAACTCTTTGCCAATGACAGTACAATATACCCACTTCCTATTAGCATCCCCGAGGAGGCTGGTACGGTCAGGAAGATCGGATAATCCCCTTCCCAGATCATGCTGATGAACACCAATACCGAACCGAAAATGTAAATCCCGCTTGTCGCCAGTCCCAATACCTGCGCCCAGTTTTTTTTCTTCATCAGTCCATATCCACAAACCAGGGACAGGGGACCGGTGACGATGGTGTCTGCCCAGGGGATCCGAACCTTAGCCAATTCGTCCTGTTCAAAAATGCTCCCTTCGCCCCAAGTGTAGAGGCCACCGACAATCGCGAAAATTCCTGTCAGGAGGAAGAGGATGCCGAACAATCGGTTCTTGGGCTGCCAAGCCTTCATTTCTCGTTTTTTATTCTAGAAATCAGCCATCAGGTAAGGTAGCAAACTTCCGTAATATTTCCGGACTCCGCGCACTGGCAACAGGACTATCATTGCTTCTCAAAATTCCATTCTAAATCCAACTCGGAGTCGCATACCAGGCATTCGAAAATGCCATCTTTTATCAAATTGATGCTTTCACATTTATAGCAGAATCGGAAATCATAAGCACTTGTAAAATACTCAGGATAATCTATCCCGATTTTTTCTAATGCTATTTTCACAGCTGACCAGGATTCGGGTTTGGGGCAATACCCCGTCGACTGATTGCTGATTTCGCTTATATAGACTTCCTTTCCATCACGCAAAAAAACCACCTCTCCCGCAGATAACACATCTTGGCCTTTTGCACACATCACATGCTCAGTGTGCCTGCCACTGATAATCAACTCTTCCTCTCCATTTATGACAAAGGTCGCGGTAATGGCCCCATTGACCATTTCCTCATGCCTTCTCTGAATCCATTCTAAAAGTTCTATTTTCCCAGATATTTTTGCTCCCCCAGTATTGAGATCTGCTTCTTCCAGTATTCTCCTGGAGCCCACATATTTGTAGGAATAATGAGTCTCATGTTGAGGTGTATAGGCATCATCCATTTTCGATCAATTGTTCTTTATGTTCCTGCTTCTAATCCCCGCTCACGGTTGGACTCCGTCCACACACCTGCACCAGTCACGCCTCTAACCCTCTACTCCACCACCATCACCCCGCGCATCACCGCCGCATGCCCCGGCACGGTGCAGACAAAGTCATACCTCCCTGGCTGACTCGGCGCGGCGAAGTAGATCGTCTCCTCGGTGCTGGGCTCCAGCAGGCGCGTGTGATACAAAATCTGATCCGACGGAGGAATGTAATGCTGTCCAGGGCCACGCAGGCCCAATTCGATGGCGGTAGCGCCCACCTGCTGCCCCTGTCCGGGACGGGTGATCACCAGATTGTGCTGCATGTCGTCGGGATTGACCAGCGTCAGCGCGATGTGGCTGCCCGCCTTCACCCGAAACTCCTCCATGTTGTACTTCAGCCCCGGCACCGTGCGAATCTCCACCCGCTGATCGACGCGCCCGCCCCAGTCTTCTGGCAGCTCGGTTACGTGCTTGGGGGTGTTGAGGACGGGCGAAACCGCGACCACATTGGATTCGCCCATATAGTCCGGATCGCCTCCACCGGGCAGGGCGTTGAGGGTGTAAAAGCCATAGGGATGCAGCACCGGCAGGTTTGCTTCCTGACTGCGAATGCCCTCCACCCGCACTTCGTGGACATAGCCCAGTCGCAGGTTTTTGACCTTGAGGTGGGCCGTCAGGCCATCTTCCGATAGCTCAATTGATTCGATGGGGCACTCGGCGATGTCAATCGCAGGGCTGCCGTAGTTGTGGTGATAGCGATAGGTAAAACTCTGAATGGCATAATTGCGGGGATTTTGGGCGCTGCGTGGGTCAACGGGTTGGGTAAAGGTAATGTCGAAACCATCCTTTTTTGCGCGGATGGACTGCATCTCGAAAGGCACCTCGCCACTCCAGGTGAGGCGGTCCAGCCCGAAGGGTGCCGCGCCCGTAGCCGCCCAGCCCCGGCTGGTCATCCCGGCGATCAACGAGCCGTCCGGTGCCCAGCGCAGGCGCAGGATGCCCGAACCGAATCCCTCCCGAAACGGGAAGCAGGCTCCCTGATATTCGCCTTCCACCTCCTCCAAAAACATCCGCATGACGATGCTTTGGCCCTGATCCCCGACGAGTAGCTGCCCCGCGAATGGCCCAAAGTGATCGTCCTCGATCAGCAGGATGTCCGAAGTGGAAATGCCCATCACTCCGTGCGGGAACCACACCGCCGGGAGCTTGAGTTCTTCGATGTGCCTGGCCGCCTCGTACATGGTGCCAAATTCATCCGTTACCTCTTCCTCCGTCAGGCTCAGGGGCGAAAGCTTGTCACTCGACCAGGCCAGTCCGGCGGGGTGCCCGGCAAAGTCGCCCGGTTCCAGGTGGGTAATGCGCCCCGAACCGACCCAGTCGCCCTGATTTTCAGCATAGAAAATGTCGCCCGCGGCATTCAGCCCAAACCCTGCCGGGGAACGCATGCCTGTCGCTATTGGGGTCATCTTGCCATCGTTACTCACGCGCAGCAGCCACCCGCGAAAGGGGGCCTTGCTGACGCCACGACCTTCCCAGCCAACGTTGAGCGTAACGATCATGTCGCCATCTGGGAGAAACACCGGCCCGTAGGCATATTCGTGGTAATTGGCCGTAAGGGGCCAGCTATACACGGTCTCGAAGCGGTCGGCCCGGTCGTCGCCATTGACGTCGGTCAGGCGGGTGATCTCGCTGCGTTGGGTGGTGTAGAGCGCCCCGTCGTGCCAGGCCAGGCCCAGCGGTTCGTGCAGCCCCCGCGCAAACTGCGTGTACGAAGGGTTGTCCCCGTCCCAGTTTTCGATCAGCCAGACCTCCCCGCGACGGGTGCAGACGGCCATTCGCCCATCGGGCATGAAAGCAACGCCCCCGACTTCCAGGATGACGCCTTCTTCGACGGGGATGTGGTTGAGGGAGTAATAGTCGGATTCAGACGGCTGCGCAAAAAGAGCGCTGATAAGGCCCAGGGCCAAAAGAAGTAGGTAGCGTAGTAGGTTCATAGAGTTAGTTCGGTGTTCGAGGTTTGAAGAAGAGTTCGGAGTTTACTGCTTGGGGTTGTAACCTTAGCTGGACATTTTTCCCAACTTCGAACTACGAACCCCCAACTGAGAACTCCTTTCACCATTCAATCACATAATCCAATCGCCCTTTCGAGCCATCGCTGCGGGCGAGAAGCTCCTGGCCCTGATCGGTCGTGCGGAGGAATAAATCCACCCCTTCCGCTTGCTCCAGAACGAGGCGATAGCCCACGCCCTGAACGAGGTAGATGTTGTCGGATTCCAGTTCGATTTCTTCTCCCTGGGCGATCTGGTGCCAAAGGGACTGGGAGATTCCTTCAAAGGAAATCGTGCGCCGCAGCTTTTCGTCTACCGGTGCCAAATTATCCGTCAGGCTGCCTCCTCCTGCCACAGCATATGCGAAGGTCGGTTGCCCCTGTTCGTTCAATTCGTAGCCCTGGAACTGCAGCACCTCCTGGTAGCTTTCAAGCGTATCGGGCCAGTTTTCTTTGGGAGAATTGAGCATAGCAAAGTCTGGTCTGCCGCTGCGATCCAGGGGCTCCCCCAGCGGGACAAACTGCTGGCTTTCGCCCCGACCTACCCACATCTCGGTCGCCGTCCCAAAAGGCCCGGCCCACATGGACATCAACGTTCCCAGCGAAAGGTCCATCGAATAGTGCGGGCCATCGGCTTCACCCACCGCCACCGCATGGCTGCGCCTCATGGGAAATGGAACCCCTTGCCCCGAAGGATAGGCGATGAAGGCTCGTTGGATGTAGGGATATGCGTCTGTCGTGAGGATCACCGGATCGGCGTCTCCCTCGTCATCTTCGTCCACCACATCAAGCGAGGGAGAATAAAGCGGCCTCCGCTCCAGCCCCCGACCTTCGTAAAACATCGAAAGGGTCGCGCCACCGCCGCCCTGATAGTATTCAACCTTCAGTTCATGGGTTCCTTCGAAAAGATCCAGGGTATGCGTCCTCGTCTGGGCGGGGTGTCCTCCATCATTTTCGATGATCATTTCTCCATTGACCCACACCCGCACACCATCATCCGAACGGACGCCCAAGGTATAGCGCCCCGGGTGGGTAGCCTCTAAGGTGGACTCATAGACATAGCCATATTCTTCAGGTCTAAGGGCTATTTCTTTTGACTGGAAAGTACGCACTCTGCCCGACTTGACTGGGGTAAGTTCCTCAAAGGGAGGCAGTTGAGCCCAGCCTTCGCCTTCATAGTACCGGTATTGTAAAGTAGAAGGAATGAGCGGAGCGGCATTTGTCAGGCCCAGGGTGTCTCCGGTCTGATCCAGGAGTTGGTAACCCGACCTGCGCAGCAGCATTTTTCCCTGCTTTACCTCCACGGTGAGCGGAGCTTTCAATTCTGGTGGAGATGTGCCAAGGGCCAAATCCTCTGCTACCAGTGCGCCATTGAGGTACAGGTTGACCAGCATGGGCGTGGTGAGTGCTTCGGGATCACCCGTTCTGCGTGGCCCCTTGAACATCACCTTCAAATGCTGCCAGATGCCCGGCTTCCGGAAATACCTGGGGTCAGGCACAAATCCTTCCTCCGGGTTTGGTTTTTTTCCGGCAAAAAGTACGATCGGATACTGCCCCATCAGGGAAACTTCGGCTACTGCATTGGCAGTCAACTTGAATTCCGTTTCGAGTTCCAGGTCGCCGTGAGCCCAGTCGGCTACCAGTGCTTCGCCCGGAGTCCCTTCCCATAAGCCGGGAGTGGTCTCCAGCCAATTTTCAGGAGAGGAAGGAGAAAATTTCCAGGTTGTCAGGCGAGAGGGAAGCGAAGTGGAAGGCAATGCCCCCAACGTAATGCGTTCGGGGCCGGAAGAACCTTGTTGACAGGCGCTGCTGCCAAGCAGGGCGATCAGCAGTCCAGCCAGAATCGGGAGGAGATGTCTCATGCGTAGTAGTAGGATTAGCGAGGCGCAATTCTGCACAGCAGAGATGCCGATATTCAATTTTCATGAAAAATCGGCAAGAACCAACTTTTTATAAAGCGAGTGGCCAATCCCCTCCGTTATTTGCACACGATCATAGAATGAAAATCAACCAGTCCCATTCTGGTAACAATCTCCCTTTGCTCCCGTTCCATAATCCGAGTAAGTTGCGGCCCAAACCTGATGAGGGGAAAGCCCTTTTCACAAATCCTATGGACGCGGATCTACGCTGCGCTCCGATTACGAATTTCGAATTACGAATCACGAATTACCTCCGTGAGCAATACATCTCGCGCGAAAATCGCGCACCTACAGGAAGTCTTAGAAATAGAGCGTCAAGCTGACCTGGAGCTATACCGTCAAATGGTCTTGAGCCGTTCGTTGCAGGAGCGCATCAAGCAGGGGGTGAGCTGGTACCCGATCCAGCTACGCCATGTGGGCGTGGGGCTGGGCGAGCGCATTGTCCTTCACCTCGACTGGCCGGAAGAAGGCAAAAAGAAAGGCGGCACCTTTCAGGTGGGAACCGTCGTCTCGGTCTTCGGGCAGCGGACCGACCGAGAGAGTGGACGCATCACCGGGGTCATTAGCCGCATGCGCGAGGACCACATGCACGTAATGCTCAATGCGGAGTACCTGCCCGACTGGTGCACCGACAGCAAGCTAGGCGTCGATCTCGAATTCGATGACCGCACCTATCAGGAGATGCAGAAGGCCCTGAGTCAGGTGATGGATCCTTCCAACAAAAACGCCCGTCTCGGAGAGCTCCGCGAGACCCTGATCGGAGATCGCGAACCGGAATTTCACGAGTGGCACATCGAGTTCGTCAACGACCGACTCAACCCCTCTCAGAACCGCGCCGTGCAGCGCATCCTCCGCGCTCAGGACGCGGCCATCATCCACGGCCCACCGGGAACGGGCAAGACCACGACCCTGGTCGAAGCCATCAAGGAAACCGCCCTCCACGAGCATCAGGTGCTGGTCTGCGCGCCAAGCAACACGGCGGTGGACCTGCTGACCCTCAAGTGTCTGGAAGCAGGCCTGGAAGTCCTGCGTCTGGGCAATCCTGCGCGGGTGGAGGAGGAACTGCTGATCCACACGCTGGACGGCAGCATCACCCAGCACTCCGATTACCAGGCGCTTCGCAAATTGCGAAAAGACGCAGAGGATGCCCGCAAGCGGGCCGCCAAGCACAAGCGCAAGTTTGGGGCGCGTGAGGCACAGGCGCGTCGGGATCTCTTTCGCGAGTCCCGCGAACTCAAGGCCATGGCCCATAAACTGGAGGACTATATCATCCATCAGTTGGTAAACAATACCCCGGTCATCACCTGTACCCTGACTGGTGCTGCGGCGAAGGTGCTGGGCAACAAGCGCTTTCATACAGTCTTTATCGACGAGGCTGGTCAGGCGCTGGAGCCTGCCTGCTGGATTCCGATCATCCGGTCCAACCGGGTCGTCATGGCCGGGGACCACTTTCAGTTGCCGCCAACGGTCAAGTCACAGGAGGCTGATAAGCTGGGCCTGAGCAATACCCTCTTCGAACAGGTGATGACCGAGAAGTCGGTGGATGTGATGCTGGAGCAGCAGTACCGCATGCACGAGCAGATCATGCGCTTTTCGGGTCGGGAGTTTTATGACAACCAACTGTTCGCTGATGAGTCTGTGCGCCATCACCTCATTGGCCCCAACTTTGACCCTGTTACCTTCATCGACACGGCTGGCTGCGGATTTACCGAAAGCAAAAATCCCCAGAGCCTTTCCACCGGAAACGCAGAGGAGGCCAACCTCGTGCTGCTGCACCTGGCGCTGCTGTTCAATCAGATCAGCAGTGAAGCCCCTGACACTTTGAAGCCAGACTTCAGGGTAGGGATCATCACGCCCTACAAGGAGCAGGTGCGCCTGCTGAAAAAGCAGCTACGAGCCAGTCCCATGCTCTCGGACTTCGCCCAATACGTGGACATCAACACAGTCGATGGCTTCCAGGGACAGGAGCGCGACGTGGTCTATATCAGCCTCGTTCGCAGCAACAAGCGCAACAAAATCGGCTTCCTGTCTGACATTCGTCGCATGAACGTCGCCCTGACCCGCGCGAAGAAAAAGCTCGTCGTGGTCGGAGACACCAGCACCCTGGGCGAGCACCCCTTTTATCAGCATTTCCTCGACTACATCGACGGAATCGGAGCCTATCGGTCGGCCTTTGAGTACCTGGCGGAGCAGGGGTGAGAAGAAGGGAAGTTCTTGGGGGAATAGGGTGTATAGGGTGTATAGGGTGTATAGGGTGTATAGGGTGTATAGGGTGTATAGGGTGTATAGGGTTTGATACGAATAGCCTATAACCAAGGTGCCTATATTCCCCTTATAAGTAGTTGGACAGAATTATACAGGTATGGAGTATATGGGGATATGGAGGGAAATCGCTGCTTGGGCCCTTCATGCCTTCATTTCCTCCATACCTGTTCATTATAGCTATTTTTGATCTCCTAATTATACCTTATTTCCATTATACACCTTCTTAGCCCCACAGACCTTTCCCTTCCCGACAAATGGCGCAGGAATTGCAGCCACGCTGATCTCGCGGTAACTTTCCACCACATTCTAACAATCAACAGCTCCTATCATGGCCGAAAACCTGCAACAGTCTCCCAAATACATTCGCTGGGTCAACCTGCTCCGAGAAAATGGCCTCGATATTCACGACATCGAGGAAGTTTTCACCCGTCACAACCACAAGGGAGAAGCGCTTTTTTCCCTGCTGATGCTCAATGCGACAACTCCGGAAGGGGACAAAATTCCTCCGATCTGCTTTCTGAAGGGACTGGTCGTCTGTGTGCTGGTGTGCCTGATTGACGAGGAAACAGGCGAACGCTATAACCTGCTGGTCAAGCAGCGCCGCATTGCTACGGGGGGATTTATCTATGAACAGGTGGCTGGAATGGTCGATGGAGACACCGATCCCCAGGTGATCGCCGCCAAGGAAGTCGCTGAGGAAACGGGCATTGAAGTGAAGCCTGAGCAGGCCATCCGGCTCAATGAGGAAATTCTCTATCCCTCTACCGGCACCTCTGATGAAGGCATGTATTTCTACTACTGCGAACTGAAGATGAGCCGGGAGAAAATCTTTTCCTATGATGCCAACGAGACGGGCGTTGAAGATGAGCATGAGCGCATTTACACCCATGTGGCCACTTTCTCCGAAGCCAAAAAGCTCATCACCAATGTCAATGGCTTGATGAATATCTACCTCTATGAGGAAGCGATCGGGCAAAAGCTGTCCTGAGACATTGGCTTGCCTCCCTCCTTTGCGGGATTTGTGTGTTTTGTGTAAATTATGAAATGCTGCTGGCTCCAGAATCTCTGGAATATCCATATGGCCTGCATTTCGATGACGCTACAAAATCTTGCAAACCACATGTCAGGAAGGTGGGGGGTGATATTTCTTGTGCTCATTCTGGAGGGGGTTCCCCTCCGGGCACAAAGGATTTCCATTCCCCAATCACAGGTACGGGCCATGGCGGAATGGGAAGAGGTCGAATACCTCCTGCTTACCTGGACCCAATTCATCCCTACCCTCGCTGAAGTCGTACGTCATACGCAGGATGAGTGCCAGATCCTGATCGTCTGCGAAGACTCCAACCTGGTAAAGCAGGACCTGCGCTCCCTGGATGTGCCGTTGCACAACCTGCTCTACCTGGAGCGTCCCTTTAACAGCATCTGGATGCGGGACTATGGCCCCATGACGGTATATGATGGTGTCGTAGGAAACCGCCTTTTGGTGGACTGGGTGTACAACCGCCCCCGACCGGAGGACGATGCCCTTAGCAAAGCCATCGCCCGAACCCTGGGCATTCCCTGGTATGCGCTGGATCAGGCTCCCTTTGATCTGGTACATATTGGGGGGAATTTCATCACTGATGGGGCAGGCCTTGGGCTGTCATCCGATCTGGTGCTGAAAGACAATCAGAGCAGACGTTTTACCCTGTATCCCAAAACCGAAGCAGCCATAGACAGCCTGATGCGACGTAGCCTGGGGCTGGATCGTTTTGTAAAGCTTACCGCCCTCCCTTTCGATCATATTCACCACCTGGATATGCACATGCAGCTACTGGATGAGGAAACCCTGCTCGTGGGAGAATATCCAGCGGGAATCGCAGACGGCCCCCAAATCGAGGAAAACCTCCAGTTTTTGATTCAGCATGTAGAATCCACTTTCGGGCATCCCATGCGGATCATCCGGGTGCCCATGCCCTCCCTCAACGGGCTGTATCCCGACACCAAACGCACCCCCTATCTGACCCATACCAATCTGGTCATCGTCAACCGTACGATCCTGGTTCCGGTATATGGAGGCCCGACCGACTCAATTGCCATGCAAACACTGCAAGAGGAATTTCCGGGATATCGGATCGTGGGAATTGACTGCAAATCAGTCATTCAGGCCGGAGGAGCCCTGCATTGCATCACCCGCACCATAGGAGTAGAGCAGCCACTGCGCATCGTCCATCGACCGATTCGGGAGGAGGTCCCCCCCTACTTTCCGCTAGAGATCAGTGCCGAAATTTTTCACCAGGAGTCTGTAGCCAGAGCTACAATCCATTATCGGTATGCAGGTGACTCCAGCTTCATCCCTGTCCCGATGATTCCATTTAATGCCGCTGGAACCCAGTGGAGTGGATACCTGCCTATCGATCGGGATTATGGCAGCGTTGAATACTACATCGAAGCCGAGGCCGCGACTGGAAAGGTGATGACACGCCCCATGTCCGCACCTCAGGGGTATTGGCGCTTTCCCATTGCAGAGCCGACCCTGCTAGGACTTCAGGATGAATTTTGAGCCGACCAGAATCTGTGCGAAGTTTGCCGTAACAAAGCCGCACAAGCTTCGTTTCTGCAAATCAAACTTGACAGAACCATTTAAATAAAAGCAAAAGAGGACAAAAGAGCAGATGCCAACATCTCGCTTCTGACTTCTCGCTTCTTTTTTACCAACATGTCAGATCACCAAACACCCATACTCATCGTAGGCACCGACCCCGAGGCACGCATTGCCCTGGAGATTGCCGACAGCCTCGACGTCCTGGCCTTTGGGTTTATCACAGAAGAGCCCGATGAAGTCAACAAGGAAATGAACGACATCCTGGTTGTTGCTGAACTGGGGCAAAAGGATGCCGATACCCTCCTGAACGATAAAAATGTGAAGGTTGTCATCGCCGCCACCCAGGCCTCAGACCGAAGGGACCTGATGGAGGCCGTGAAGACTCACGACGCAGAAATGGTCACGCTGGTACACCCCAGCGCCCAGATTTCCCAACACGCCAAGCTGGAAAAAGGCTGCCTTGTGAATGCAGGGGTAACCATCAGCCCCAATGTGCTTGTGGGAGACTTTGCCTACATCGGAGCCCAGGTTTCCATAGATGTGGATGCCGAGATCGGAGATTTCTGTACCATCAATGACGGGGCTCGCATAGGGCGGGGCTGCTTTGTAGATGAAGACGCCTACATCGGGCATGGGGCCATCCTATTTCCTGGAGTAAAGGTGGGCCACAAAGCCATGGTAGCCGCCGGGGCAGTGGTGCTTCAGGATGTCCCGGACGATGCCTCCGTAGTTGGAAACCCAGCGAAAGCCGTCGGATGATGTGGAAACAGTCTTTGTGCTGTACCTGTCGCCATTGTCACCAAATACAGAACAAACGGGGCAGCATATTTTTCCTTTGCAAAAAAAGCAAGGAGGATACTCGGTTCGCCAAGTATCCTCCTCAACCTGTCTTTAAATGCCCAGGGTTTGATGCCCTCCCGGCAGGAGGCTATTCGTCCCAGTAAAAGGGCTTTTTAGCCTTATCCTTTCCATAGACTATGTCACAATCCCAGCACTTACAGGGGGTGGGCTCACCCGTGGTAGGATGCGGAAGTTGGGGGGGACATTCAATTTCCTCACCAGAACCGGGGCGACACCCATCCTGGATGATTTGGCCGAGATCCCCTTCGTTGAGGGACAGCCGAAGCGTATCTACAACAGCCAGTTCGATGTAGCCCAGGACGATGCGGGTACTATCAGACACATCGAACAGGTTGCCTCTCACAGCTGCTGGCACCTCGTCGTAAAGAGAACCATTCAGGCTGGAAAGCCGCTCAAGCTGGCGGTAGTAGTTGTACGCCCGCTCATCTATCCGATGCAGATAAACATTGAAAAAGTGCTTCCACTTGAATGAATCGTCGATTTCACGGGTAAGCATGGGTTGACGGGCCAGCCCGGTCGCCAGGTCATTGGTTTCCACTAGCACTGAGGGAAATTCATCGGCCCGTTTGGGGATATAGCAGGTCTTGGCGGTATCAGGGGTATATAGCTTGACGGTATCATAAACGGTCCCAACTCCAATTATAAATCGTTCCTCTACGGTGATAGTGGTATCCACCGACTCCTTTGGGACCTCACGGAGTTCATATACGGTCTCCATCTGGTACCGAAAATACTGTGCCGGCTGCTCTGGTTCGATAGGGATTTCGGTCAGAATTTCCACCACAGGAACTTCTATGACGAGGCCATCAGAATTTTCTGACAGATCAGTACCCTTGCGCCAGGTCAGGGACTGAGGGGCTGAGGGAGCGGAAATCAGCTGGGGGAAAGTCTGAAATGTGCTGCCGTCAGAGGTTGAGGTGATCTCAAAGCTATAAGTGGATCCTTCCTCAAACACCAGACTGGCAGGAAGTTGCAAATTGCCAGTTTCGGAGGACTCAAGATCAGCCAGAAACTCCCCGTCCTTGAGTACCCGTCCTGTTGCAGCCACAGGGGTCACCGTGGTACTCAACTCGTTGGTGGTTACGACAGAAATAACCCGCTGATTGGGATCATTGCTGACAATACCTGAAATCGTCAGTCGGGACTCGGTCTCGGTTTCCAGTTCTAGCGGAGAAACACACCTGACCAGAACTACTGCCAGGGCAGCAAAAGTCAGGACCGAAAAAAGCTTGGTCGCTTTTGGTATCATGTAGGTATGGCTTAAAGCATCACAGGTTAGACTCCCCAACAACGGAGCCATGATGCAAATAGTTGGTTTTATGGGTAAACCTCAAAAGCTTAGTCGATTGGGGAGTGCCAATGGCCGAACAAATTTAGGCCATTCAGGTGAGTTATTGTAATTTGATTTGACCAATCATAAATCAAACAGAGCACCTACACCTTAACCAAATGGATATGAACCAAAGCTACCTTACCATAGGTCGCATGTTTCGTCTGGGCCTGATGCTGTTACTCTGCAGCTCTTTTGCGACTGCCCAGGAACTGGACATGGACCTGTTTCCCGATATGAAGCCCAGAAATATTGGTCCTGCCGGTATGAGCGGTCGAATAACTGCGATTGACGTAGTCAATGACGATCCAGACATCATATATGTCGGCAGCGCCTCCGGAGGATTGTGGAAGTCCACCAGTGGCGGAATTGACTGGGAGCCTATTTTTACCGATCAGGCTACCGCCTCCATCGGCGCTGTAGCCATACAGCAAAGCAACCCCAGCGTGGTCTGGGCGGGCACTGGAGAAGGCAATCCCCGCAACAGCCTCAACGGCGGTTATGGGATTTATAAAACCCTCGACGGAGGGCGCTCATGGACCTGTATGGGCCTGGAGCTCACCCGAAATATCCACCGGATCGTCATCGATCCGATCGACCCGGACGTAGTGTATGTCGCCGCCATTGGCTCTCCCTGGGGCGAGCATCCCGAACGAGGAGTCTACAAAACGGTTAACGGAGGAAAAACGTGGCAGAAAGTCCTCTACGTAAACGAAAAAGTTGGAGCTGCCGATCTCGTCATGGACCCCACCAATCCGCAGAAGCTGATTGCCGCGATGTGGGAGCACCGCCGCTGGCCCTGGAGCTTTACCTCAGGAGGTCCTGGCTCAGGCATGTACATCTCTCACGACGGAGGAATGACGTGGACAAAGCGAACCAGCGAAGACGGGCTCCCAAAAGGCGATCTGGGACGTATGGGACTGGCCATAGCTCCCAGCAAACCCGACATCGTCTATGCCCTGATCGAGAGCAAGAAAAATGCACTGTACAAATCCACTGACGGAGGCTTTACCTGGAGAAAGGTTAATGACAAGTCCGAGATCGGCAACCGACCTTTCTATTACTCCGATCTTTTTGTGGACTCAAAAAACGAGAATCGCCTCTACACTGTGTTCACCTACGTCAACGTCAGCCAGGACGGAGGAGCATCTTTCGAAGAGCTGATGCCTGCCTACGGCGTAGACAATGGCGTACACCCTGACCACCACTCTTTCTGGGTGCACCCTGATAATCCCGAGTACATGATCGAGGGTAATGATGGAGGCCTAAATATTACCCGGGATGGAGGGAAAACATGGCGATTTGTTGAGAACCTTCCAGTGGGCCAGTTTTACCACGTCGCAGTGGACAACGAGTTTCCCTACAACGTATATGGCGGTATGCAGGACAATGGCTCCTGGGGAGGTCCGGCTTACGTCTGGAAAGCCCAGGGAATTCGCAACCATTACTGGCAGGAACTGGCCTTTGGTGATGGCTTTGACGTAGTGCCAGATCCAGAAGACTCCCGCTATGGCTATGCCATGTCCCAGCAGGGCTACCTGGTGCGTTATGACCGTGTGACGGGAGCCTCTGAGTCGCTCCGCCCCACTTCTCCTGACCCCGAAGAGCAGCTGCGCTTCAACTGGAATGCCGCCATCGGACAGGACCCATTTGATCCCAATACGATTTACTTTGGGAGTCAGTATGTGCACAAAAGCACCGATGAGGGCCGCACCTGGGAGATCATTTCTCCTGACCTGACCACCAACGATCCGGAAAAGCAAAAGCAGAGCGAAAGCGGTGGCCTGACAATGGACGCTACCGGAGCAGAAAACCATACCACCATTCTGGCCATCGAACCCAGCCCGATTCAGGAAAACCTGCTGTGGGTTGCCACCGATGACGGGCGCCTGCACATCACCCGGGATGGTGGCGAAAACTGGACTTCACTCGAAGCCAATCTACCCGAATTCCCAGAAGGAGCCTGGATTCCCCAGGTAAAGGCCTCAACCCAGGATGCCGGTACCGCCCTGATCGTCGCCAACGACTACCGTCGCTTTAACTTCGAACCACTGGCTTACCGGACCACGGATTTTGGGCAGACCTGGGAACGAATTGTGGATGCAGACGATGTTGGCAGCTTTGTGGTGTGTATCCTGCAAGACCCCATCGAGCCCAACCTGATGTTCCTCGGAACAGATGACGGACTATATGTGAGCGTCGATGGCGCTGACACCTGGACCAAGTGGACCAATGGATTCCCGACTGTACAGGTAGCAGACCTGGTGATCCACCCCCGTGAGCACGATCTGGTGATCGGTACCTTTGGGCGTTCGTTCTGGGTACTGGATGATATTCGTCCGCTAAGGGCGATCGCGGCAGGGGAAGCCAGCATGGACCAGCCACTGGCCCTGTTTGAGCCTCCTACGGCCTATCAGGCGGAGTACCAGCAGCCAGCCGGCACCCGATTTGGAGCAGATGCCCTGTACAATGGAGAAAACCGCAGGGGGGGAGCCATGATCAGTTTCTGGGTGAATGAGCCTGAAAAAGAAGAAGCGGAAGGCGCCGAGAAGGACTCCACCATGGCCGAGGTCAAGTGGGACTCCATCACCCTGAAGATCTACGATGGCGATCGCCTGATTCGCACCCTACAACAGGAGGCTCCCAAAGAGCCAGGACTGCACCGCGACTACTGGGGCATGGATGAGAAAGGCCCTGACTATGTTCGACGTGAACCTCGTCGCCGTCCACGTCGGTACGAACCTGGTGGAGTCAATGTCCTGCCCGGAACCTACCGCCTGGAACTGACCTACGGCGACCAAACCGCCGAGCAGGATATCGAAGTACAGCTTGATCCCCGCATCGACTACGACCTCGATGGAATAAAGGCCCGATATGATGCGCTGAAAGAGATGGAAGCATACCGCATAAAGGCTAATCAGCTTATCGAACAGATCGTAGATAACAAAGCCATTGCCGAAGGCTACATCAGCCAGCTAAAGAAAATTGATGCGGAAGGATTTGCTCCGGCGATTGATTCCAGTAAGGCCATGGTCGATACCCTGGACAAGATGCTGGATCTGTATTTCGGAGCCGAGGATGACCGTCAGGGAATCACCCGCAACAGCGATCCTACGGTATCGAGATACATCGGTGGAGCTATGAGCTACATTCGTACCCGCCCCGGTGCCCCCACAGCGACAGAGGAACGACTGATGGGTTTTGCCAAAGATGCCCTGAAAGAGTTTGCTGACCAGGTCAACGACTTCTTCGCGACCGAATGGCCCGACTATCAGGCAGAGATGGAAGCCCTGAAGATCAATCCATTCGAGGAATATGAGCCGGTAGAAGTGGATTAAGGAGCTATTGAAACACGAGAGACTGAGACAAGACTTTGTCTCTCTACTTCATGATTCAAAAATAAGGACAGGTCCAGTTGATGGGCCTGTCCTTTATGCACTATATCCACGATTGCTACTGCTTATCCACCCGCCTCAAATCGAGGGTATGCGGAAAGTCAGGGTGCGGAGCCACCTCAAATGGCGTCGTCAGATACGGTCTGGGACCACTGGGCTGTACAGACCTTGAGATACCCGCTATAACCGCCTGCCGGGTCGGGATGTTGGCCTGCGGACTAAAGTCCTGCTTGTTAAATCGGGTAATGCGCCGAGCCTCCGCTTCATAGCTGTTGACCGGGAAGGTGTCATAACTCCGTCCTCCGGGGTGCGCCACATGATAGCTACATCCTCCAATGGAGCGGGAATTCCAGGTATCATACAGATCAAACACCAGAGGGGTATCGATGCCGATGGTAGGATGCAGGGCCGAAGGCGGATTCCAGGCCTTATAGCGAATCGCCGCCACATAAACTCCATACTCGGAAGTCTTTTTAAGGGGAACTACATGCTGGTTACATAACAACTGGTAACGCTCACTGCGAATACCACTTACCTTCACTTCCAGGCGCTCCAGGGAAGAATCCACAAACCGGGCAGTACCGGTATTACTCATTTCCTCTCCCAGTACATGCCATGGTTCAATGCCCGATCTCAGGGTCAGTTCGATTTCTCCGATCTGAACAGAACCCAGGACAGGAAAACGAAATTCAAAAAATGGGGCCAGCCATTCTTCTTCAAAAGGAATCCCCCGGTCCTGAAGGTAGGTGCAGACGTCTTTCAGGTCTTCGGACACATGGTGATGCGTCAGAAAGCGATCATGCAGCGTCAAGCCCCAATCCACCAGTTTGTGCCGATAGGGCTGTTCCCAGAAGGCAGTGGCCAGGCTACGGATTAGCAATAGCTGGCACAGGCACATCTGAACATGAGGAGGCATGTCAAAGCCTCGCATCTCGACTATACCCAGCCTCCCGGAACTACTGTCCGGGCTGTAAAGCTTGTCAATGCAGAACTCCGCCCGGTGGGTATTGCCGGTCATATCGATCAGCAGGTTGCGGAAAAGCCGATCCACCAGCCAGGGCTGGGGATTGGGGTGCCGATCCATTTCCCGGAAGGCGATCTCTAGTTCATAGAGGATTTCTGGGCGGCCCTCATCCACACGTGGCGCCTGGGAGGTAGGCCCGACAAAGGTCGAGGCAAAGAGATAGGATAAGCCTGGGTGATTTTGCCAGAAAGAAACAAAGCTTCGTAGCAGATCCGGGCGGCGGAGAAAGGGACTATCAGCGGGGGTGGCTCCCCCCAGCGTAATGTGATTGCCGCCTCCTGTGCCGGTATGCCGTCCGTCAACCATGAATTTTTCGGCGCCAAGGTGGCTCTCCTTTGCCTGCTCAAACAGGGTCTGGTAATTGGTCACCATCTCTGGCCAGCTTCCTGCCGGGTGAATATTCACCTCAATCACACCAGGGTCAGGAGCTACGACCAGTTTTTGAACCCGAGGATCAAAAGGCAGCTGATACCCTTCGATGATGATGGGACGTTCGGTTTGTTCCGCAGCCTGTTCCAGGCAATGCAGCAGGTCTATGGTAGCTTCCATATCCCCCAGAGGTGGGAGGAAGACGTATAGCCGCCCTTCGCGGGCCTCTACGCATATCGCCGTTTTGATGGTAGGAACTTCAGGGCCAGGAGTCGATTGCCGGGCCTGGGTACGGGCTTCCAGTTTTTTCGGATCACTTAGCGGATCCTGAGGGTCCAGTTCTGTGGATGAGTAAGCAGGGTCGTTTTCTACAGGAGACTGCTGTGGCAGTCGATCGAGTGGCAGCCGTACGCCCATAGCGGAATCTCCCGGGATCAGGTAGAGCTTTTCGCGGGTAAAACGCCAGTAACAGCTGAACCAGCCCGGTCCCAGTGGATTCCAGGAAAGGGGAATGACATACCCTCTGGGGTTTTCCCAGCCGGTGTCAAGGAGTTTGGCGAGTGCCTGTTGGGGCAGACTGGAAGAAGGATCCACCGTTCGGGGATCCACTCCTTCGGGGAGATTCCCCGCTTCCCAGAGGTAATAATAATGGTCTTCGTATGCAGGCTGCGCATTTCCCTGGCTGATACCAAGCAGTGTACTTAACTTTTTGGCAAAAGCCTCTGCATCAGTGTGATCCATCTTTAGATCCTGATGGGGAGCCGCTAGCCAGGCCCCATTTTTCCAGAGCGGTTGCCTATCCTTGCGCCAGTAAATGGCATACTGCCAGCGAGGAATTGGCTCGCCAGGATACCACTTACCCTGCCCCTGATGGATGAGTCCCTGGGGAGCAAACTGATCCTTTAGCTTGATGAGCAAATCCCAGCCCATTAGGCGCTTGTCCTGCCCATCGGCAGCCTCATTCCACTGCTCGGACTCCATGTCTCTGGCAGATACAAATGTGGGTTCGCCGCCCATGGTCAGCCTCATGTCCTGATCAGCCAGTTGCTGATCGATCTGGTTGCCAAGGGTCATCATGCGGTCCCATTGGGCTTCGCTATAAGGTTTGGTGACCCTGGGGCGCTCCCAGATCCGTTCTACGCGGTTCTCATAAAAGAACTCTGTCTCGCAGGGCTCCAATACCCCACTGATCGGCGCAGCAGAGCCGGGACGTGGAGTACAGGCGAGCGGAATGTGCCCTTCTCCTGCAAATAACCCGGAGGTAGCGTCCAGTCCTACCCAGCCTGCCCCTGGCAGATAGACCTCCGCCCAGGCATGGAGGTCGGTAAAGTCTTCACTGGGGCCGGATGGCCCCTCTACTGGTTTTTCATCAGCTGTCAACTGCACCAGATAACCCGAGACAAAACGGGCGGCCATGCCGAGGTACCGCAGGAGTTGAACGAGTAGCCAGCCAGAATCGCGGCATGAGCCACGAGCAGAGGACAGAGTAGTTTCACAGGTTTGAACTCCTGGCTCCATGCGAATGGTGTAATCAACGGCATCACAGATGGCCTGATTCAGGCTTACCAGAAAATCCACGCTGCGTGGGTGGTCTGCCTGTAGAGATTTGGCCTTTTTTACCCACCCATCCAGCAAGGGGCCGGATTCATCGATCTCGAGGTAAGGAGCCAATTCTTTTTTCAGTTCCGGACTATAGATAAATGGCACCTCCTCTGCATATTCTTCCAGAAAAAAGTCAAAAGGATTGATGGTGATGTGCTCAGCGATTACCTCCACATCGACAATGAAATGATCTGTTTTCTCGGGGAAGACGACCCGGGCCTGGTAATTCCCAAACGCATCCTGTTGCCAGTTAATGAAGTGATTATCAGGCTGAATGCGCAGGCTATAGGCCTTGATAGGGCTCCGTGTGTGAGGTGCTGGCCGCAGCCGTATGGTTTGTGCCCCCAGTTTAATAGGACGTGAATACCGGTAACGTGTATGATGTTTAATGGCAACCTGGATTCCCATAGTTTTTTTGTAAATATCCTAAATACTGGTCATATATTTTTTATATTTTAAAAAAAATCGGACATCTTTAACATTCTATTCATCCAACCATTCGGTATGTCAGACACCCATTCCCTGTTTGATAGCTACGAGATCCCGGCAGAGATGCTGGATGAGGTTTTTTCCTCTCAAAAGGACGAAGGGCACCACTATGACCGGGTGCGAGCCCTGTTTCAGTCCATTAATCGTGAAGATTTCAAACGGCTTAACGAATCGGCCAAGCTGTCCTTTTTGAACCAGGGAATCACCTTCTCTGTTTATGATGATCAGGCCAATGGTTCCGAGAAAATATTTCCTTTTGACCTGTTTCCCAGGCTGCTTGAGGCTGAGGAGTGGGGACGTCTGGAACAGGGGGTAATGCAGCGAAACCTGGCGCTGAACATGTTTCTGAAGGATGTATATACCCATCGCCGGATTTTGAAGGACAAGGTAATCCCCAGTTCGCTGGTTGACACCTCGCCCCACTACTGTGAGCATATGCGGGACTTTGTTCCCAAGGGAGATATTTTTACCCATATCTGCGGTACGGATCTGATCCGCCATAGCGATGGGAACTTTTATATCCTGGAAGACAATGTGCGTTGCCCCTCCGGAGTGAGTTATGTTTTGGCCAATAGAGAGACGATGCGGCGGACCCTCTCGGACCTCTTCCAGATGGTCGCAGTCGAGGGCGTAAGCCAATATCCGTCCATGCTGCTGAGTACCCTGCAATCTGTATCACCCCGAAGTGGGACAGAACCGCTATGTGTGTTGCTTACTCCGGGGCAGTACAACTCGGCTTACTACGAGCACTCATTTTTGGCTCAGTCCATGGGCATCGAACTGGTGGAAAGCCGGGACCTGATCGTAGAAAATGACAAGGTATTTATGCGGACCATCCGTGGGCCCAAGCGGGTGGATGTGATCTATCGCAGGGTGGATGACGACTTCCTTGACCCCGAGGTATTTCGGAAAGATTCCCTGCTTGGGGTGCCGGGAGTGATGAAAGCATACCTAAAAGGAAATGTCACGCTGGTAAATGCGCCGGGAACAGGTGTTTCGGATGACAAGGCTGTGTGTGCCTTTGTGCCGGACATGATACGCTACTACCTTGATCAGGAGCCTATTATCCCCAATGTTCCGACCTATATCTGCGAGCGAGCAGATGACCTTGCCTATACGCTGGAGAACCTGCCAGAGCTGGTTGTGAAACCCGTTGACATGTCGGGAGGATATGGAGTTACGGTCTGTGACCGACTCAGCAAGGCAGAGCTCGAGACATTGGCCCTCCAGATAAAAGCAAATCCCCGCAATTACATCGCACAACCCAAAATGCTGTTATCGCTTCATAGCACCTACATCGAGGAAGGGGAGAATTTTGAGCCAAGGCACATAGACCTGCGGACTTTTACCCTGATGGGCAAGGACGAATCCTATGTGCTCCCAGGCGGCCTCACCCGGGTAGCGTTGAAAAAAGGAAGCCTCATCGTTAACTCTTCCCAGGGCGGAGGCTCAAAAGACACCTGGATTTTATCTGACTAATACCAACGGTTCCCCGTCACAATTCTGTATATGCTTGCACGCGTCGCAAACTCTCTCTACTGGATAGGTCGCTACATCGAACGATCAGAACATCTGGCCCGATACCTCAAGGTTGAGTACTTCTCCCTCATGGATACCCCCATGATACAGAACAAAGAGTTCATCCTCAGGTCCATACTCATGATGTATGGAGTCGGGGTCGACGCAGAAGATCCGGTAGAGGAGCAGGATGTGCTGTTCAAGGTCGGCAAGGATACAGAGAACCCCAGTTCCCTGATTTCAAATGTCTATGCAGCCCGCGAAAATGCCCGCTCCGTTAGATACACCATCTCGACAGAACTGTGGGAGGTAATCAATCAGTACTATCACTTCGTCAAGGACTATCCGGAGGATTACTATAAAACCCGGGGGTTGTACGACTATACCGTGCAGGCAGGAAAACACTGCGCATTGGTACGCTCCTACCTCGACCATACGCTGGTTCATGACGATACCTGGATTTTCATCGAATTGGGGATTTACCTGGAACGCTCTGCCCAGATCATCCACATTCTGAGGAGCAAGCTCAATGACATCGCCATCCTTACCCAGCATGATGCCAACATGCCACTGCGGCGTTACCAGTTGACGATCACGCTGAAAGTGCTGGAAGGACTGGACATGCATCGGCGGGTATTTCAACAAACCCAAACCAAGGCTTCGGTATGTGAATTCCTCCTCTCCTATCCTCTGTTTCCCAGGTCTACAGCCTATAGCCTCGAAAGAGTCCGCAGTTTGCTGAAAAAGCTAAGTTTTTCACTAGATCCGGATGAGCCCCTGATGTTCAAAACCGGAAAGCTCGCCAGCCACTTCCGCTACCTGGAAGTCGAAGAAGTCATGGATGACATGAACCGATTCCTTAATCAGGCACTGGAGCAGATATTCTCTCTTCATGACCTGATAGATCAGAAGTATTTTCAATCAACCTGACACAACCGCTGTTTCCACATTCAGGTTGCAGTTTGAGGGGAATTTTCCAGGCGATACTCCTGAAAAGTAACCATCCCTCACCATGTCGTGATCTACTCAAAGAAATCCGAAAACACGAAAGAGAAAACAACTATCTTGCGGCAAATAAACTAATCCATGACTTATTGCCTGGGTATCAAAGTTAAGGATGGACTGGTAGCGCTGGCAGACACGCGCATCACCTCGGGCTCGGAGACTACTACCGCCAAAAAGATTTCCATTCATTCACAGGGAGAAGATCACCTGTTTTTGATGACTTCCGGCCTCAGATCCATTCGTGACAAAGCCGTCACCTACTTTGAGGAAATACTGGAAAACGAAAACTTTGAATTTGACAAAACCTATAAGGCAGTCAATGCATTTGGAAAGCAACTTCGCAGGGTAGCCTCCGAAGATAAAACCTCCCTTTCAGAGTCGGGTCTGTTTTTCAACCTGTTTACCATCGTCGGAGGGAAGCTATCGGGAGATAAAGAACATAAACTTTACATGCTCTATCCCGAGGGCAACTGGATAGAGATAGGTGAAGCCACTCCTTTTGCCATAATCGGGAACAGCGGCTATGGCAAGCCCATTCTCAATCGTGCACTGACCTACGAATCTTCCCTGCGATTTGCCCTCAAAACCGGCTTTTTATCCTTTGACTCAACCCGAGTCAGTGCCAATGATGTCGGCTATCCCATAGACGTGGTCATGTTCCGAAAGGACACCGGACTGATGATGGAGCGCCGCTATCATGAGGACGAAACCCGCCACATTGCCGAGCAGTGGGGCGCACAACTCAAATCCCTCATCAAGGACATCCCCGATACCTGGGCAGATGACTTGATGCAGGACGAAGAAAGATTCCCCTCCGATCAGCAACAACAGTAACCATAGCAAGAGGATATCCTATGGCCATGATACCTGAACAGCTACACTTACAACAACGGTGTAGAACAATTTTGCACGCTAGCTCCCAACCCTTTGGGTTGATCGCCGATCCGGTTTCCCGGGTCGGCTTTTTTTTGGGGGTTTTCTATCGGCTTAAGATTTCACCGCTCCTTACCAAAGGAGCAAATGGTTTGAAACAGACTCGCATCTTCTTATTTTCATATCTCATAAGGACTACTTTCACATGCTCAAAGAAGAAAATCACCTCACCCTGCCCGCTACCCGCAATGCCTACGAGCGCCTGCCGGTAGCCGTACTACCCGATGCTGCTCTTGCCTCCCGCATCGTAGCGCGCGAGATCGCCGACCTGATTCGTGCCAAGGCCGACGCCGGAGAGAAATGTGTACTGGGCCTGGCCACAGGCTCCACTCCTACCAAAGTGTATGCAGAACTGATTCGCCTGCACCGGGAGGAGGGACTGAGCTTCGCTCACGTCATCACCTTCAACCTGGACGAGTACTATCCCATGGTACCGGCCTCGCTGCAAAGCTATGTTCGCTTCATGCACGAGCACCTGTTCGACCACATTGACATCCCTGCCGACCAGGTCAACATCCCGGATGGTACCGTGCCGCGCGATCAGGTCGCAGACTACTGTCGTGAGTACGAACAAAAAATCCAGGATGCTGGCGGACTCGACCTACAGATTCTGGGAATCGGTCGTACAGGCCACATCGGCTTCAACGAACCGGGTTCTACCCCCGAGAGTCTAACCCGACTGATCACCCTGGATCATATTACCCGTACCGATGCGGCCAGTGATTTCTTTGGAGAAGAACACGTACCCCGCAACGCCATCACCATGGGAGTTGGCACCATCATGAAGGCCAAAAGGATCCTCCTGATGGCCTGGGGCGAAGGGAAAGCCCCCATCGTCAAGCGAAGTGTCGAGCAGGAACCGTCGGCCCATATTCCGGCGACTTTCCTACAGGCACATAAAAATACCGTCTTCGTACTGGACGAAGCTTCTGCTGCCCATCTCGTGCGTCAGCAGGAGCCCTGGCTGGTACGAGATGTGGAGTGGACCCCCTTCCTGATTCGCAAAGCCGTCATCAATCTGTGTAAAAAGGTCGAAAAGCCCATCCTTAAGCTGACCGACCGCGACTACAACGACAACGGACTGGCCGACCTGATCACGACATTTGGCCCCGCCTATGACATCAACATCCGCATTTTCAACGAAATGCAGCATACCATCACTGGCTGGCCCGGGGGCAAACCCAATGCCGATGACACCAATCGCCCGGAGCGCGCCGAGCCTGCCCAGAAGCGGGTCATCATCTTCAGCCCACACCCGGACGACGATGTGATCTCCATGGGCGGCACCCTCATCCGCCTGCATGAGCAGGGGCACGAAGTACACGTAGCCTACCAGACCTCCGGTAACATCGCGGTCTTTGACGACGACGTGATCGCCTACGCGGATTTTGTGGCTGGGTATCACCAGATATTCGGGATGGATACATCTGAAGGACAAAGCCTGTTTTCCTCAGTGGTTGAGCAGATCCGAAACAAAAAACCAGGAGAGGTTGACAGCCCAGAGGTACAGCAACTCAAGGGACTGATACGGCGGGGAGAAGCCCGTGCCGGCCTACGCTACGTAGGGTTGCCAGAGGGACGCGATCATTTCCTCGACATGCCATTTTATGAGACAGGCAAAGTCAAGAAAAAGCCCATTGGCCCTGATGACGTACGCATCGTTCGCGAACTGATCGAGGAGATCAAGCCCCATCAGATCTACGCTGCGGGGGACCTCTCCGACCCACACGGTACCCACCGGGTCTGTCTAGACGCCATCTTCCAGGCTGTCGACCAGTTGAAGGAAGAGGAATGGATGAAAGACTGCTGGGTGTGGCTCTACCGCGGAGCCTGGCAGGAGTGGGAACTGGAAAACATCGAAATGGCCGTTCCCATTAGCCCGGACGAACTGATGAAGAAGCGCCGCGCGATCTTCAAGCATCAGTCGCAGAAGGACCGCCCGCTCTTCCCCGGCCACGACAGCCGCGAGTTCTGGCAGCGTGCCGAGCAACGAAATCGCGGCACTGCCGCCGACTATGATGCCCTGGGCCTCGCCGAGTACGAAGCCATGGAGGCGTTTAAGCGGTACCATTTCTAGGGAGATGATTCGAAATTTGTTATTCGAAATTCGTAACAAAAAGTGCTGCCGGGCAGGATTGTACACCAACTTGACAGTTATTGCGTTCTGCAGGCACCAATGAGTTAGTAGAAATTGGAGGTATGAAGGATATGAAGGAGGCAAATTCCCCTTCATACCCTCATACCTCCATACCTTTTTCACTTTCTTCTCAGCCTACTTCACCCTCACCGTTCGGCTGTGATTGCCGGCAGCGTCAAAGCTGCGGAGCCGGATTTCTCCCGAGGCATTGATCGGGCCATCATATAGGGGGCTATCCGCCGTTGGTTCGCTGCCGTCGGTCGTGTAGCGAATTTCCAGACCGGGGAAAGCCACATTGGCGTGTACCTGCTCGCCGATCTGGATCGCGCCAGGTAGCGGAATGCGGTAGTTGTACCCGGTAAACCAGTGGGCCATTTTGGGCAGTTCCCGCTGGCCGAGGGCATTGGCAAACTGGTTCCAGGTCACGTCACGTGCCAGATTCCGGGTGCGGATCACGGTTTCTTTTTCCCATTCGCCCTGAGACCATGCCCGCTCAGCGAAGCCAAACAGCTTGGGCAGCAGATAATATTCCATCATCTCATTTCCCTTGAGGGTTTCGCTCCAAAGCTGAGCCTGAAGGCCGAGGATATTATCCTTCGCATCCGGCTTGAGATCCTCCATCGTTTTGCGCCGGGGGTCGTTGTCTGGAAGGCCGGAAATCAGGTCAAATGGAGCAAAAGACCAGGCATCCTGAGTCTTGACGAAGCCGCCCCAGTACAGTCCAGGCTCTTCGGGCGAAGGATCATAGGCCAGGTCAAAGTAAAAGTCCTGGACGTTGCAGATGACCACGGGATAGCCTGCATTGGCGAGGCGGTAGCCCAGGTTCAGGGCGTCGCCGAGGGTATTCCAGACGTAGGGGACGACGTTCTGGTCAGCGTAGGTATCGTTGATGACGAAGCCATCGGTGCCTTTTTCCAGGGCCACTTCTTCCCAGCCACCGATCATCAGGTTGCGCTCGTTGAGCATTTTTACCGCCTGGTTGAAGTAATGCACCTGGAGATTGCGGGGATCGTCGATGTCGGGCAGCGATTCCAGCAAGGCCATGTTTTCGGGCGAACCCGCCCAGGCTCCGTTGGGCACCTCGTCTCCACCCGTGTGGAAGAACGTGAAGGGCACTTCGGCTTCTTCGTACATCTCAATCACGTCATCTACCACCGTTTCGTAAAAGTGATAGGTCGAAGCACGAGAGACATTGACCACGTTGTCGTGGTAGCCCTGGGCTGAGTAATACCTGGACGTATCGGCAGGGTCTATCAGCCGAAATTCATTGGCAGCTTCCTCACTGCCTTCATCCATCAATCGTTGATAGCGGGCTTCCATCGCCACAATGGCGGCACGGGCATGAGCCGGAAAGTTGAAGGTTGGGATCACCTGCACATGGCGCTCATGGGCATAGCGGATGATTTCCTTGTATTCTTCGCGGGTATAGTAGCCGCTGCCGTGGGGATTGTCCACACTGGGACCAGAGCCATAAGCGGGATGCAGGTGGTTATCTTCGGTCAGGGTATGGCCACGTTTGGAGGCGAATTCGGTCAGTTCGGGCAATTCTTCGATCTCCAGTCGCCACCCTTCATCTTCGGAGAGGCAGAGTTGCAGGCGGTTGATCTTGTAGCTGGCAATGAGGTCGATCACCTTGAACAAAGAAGCTTTTTCCTGGAAATTTCGTCCCAGATCGAGGTGAAAGCCCCGATATCCGAAGCGAGGCGCATCGGTGATCTTGCTACTGGGGATCATGGCAGCGCCATCTTTTTCTTGCAGGTCATTTAGGGGAATGAGTTGCAGCAGGCTTTGGCACCCGTAAAAAATCCCTGCCGGGCTGCCGCCTTTGATGTCGATCCGGGTATCGGTGATTTCCAGTTGATAGCCCTCCACTGGCTGACTGGCGTCCACCGAAAGGAAGATCCCCGCCTCAGATTCTCCACCTTCCTGAACGGTAAATTCTCCGCCAATCAACTGACGGAGTTGCTGGGCCAGCAAATCGGCTTCTGATGCGGCCTCTTCATGGTGGATGGGCCAGGAGCTGTCTAGCTGTATGGCTTCGCCCATCTGCGCTGAGACTGGCGTGGGAATGATGGGCGAGAGCTGGTCTGCGTCCAGGGTGCGCAGCATTTGGTTTTCGCCGTAGCGGTGGCCAGCATCGGGCACTTCGATGGGCAGGTCGTTGCGATCGGCAGCCTGCTCCATCCAGTCCGGCGTCGTGATGTCGTATTGCGCGAATTGGTGGATGGTTTCTTCGTTGCCATTCTCATCCAGCAGGACGAGGTAGGGACCAAGGGCCGCGTCGGTTTCCTTGAGGATGGGGCCGCCCATTTCATAGGTGAGGGTGGCGGTTTCACCTGCCGCAAGCTGAAAATCAGCTCCGGGTGTCAGCTTGTGCCAGTCGCCGCTGATGTGCTCTACGGTAAACTGACCGGGATCTTGTGGTTCGCGTATCCCTCGCGGGAATTGACTGAAGTACAGCACCCAGTCTTTCCCCAGAGCCTGATCACTCTGATTCTGGAGGGTGAAGGTGCAAAACGCCTGTGCCCGGTCGGGGCTCCATTCGTTTTTGACCTCCCAACTGAGGGTGTAGTCTTCAGATTCCACAATGGGGGTGCTTTCTGAATTGGCTTTCGGTTCTTCTTTGCAGGCAAAAAGTCCCAACGAAAGCAGGGAAATGAGGAGTAGTCGGTAGCAGTGCATCTTTTCGATTAGTTGAAAAATGAGTGTCTGGAAAATACTCATTATTTCTGTTTGAAAAGAATTGATGTGGGGGATCGCTATTTTTCACGCAGAGTCACGCAGAGAAAAGAGATATTTCTCACGCGGAGTTGAGGAGGCGCGGTGAAAGGGGCTGTCCATCGGGCTTTCTTTGGCCTCACGCAGAGATACAGAGGCGCAGAGTGAAGAAGTCAATATTTCTTTTCTCTGCGCCTCCCCGCCTCTGCGTGAGATCAAATGCAAGGCCCCTCAAATCTCCCCCCGCTCCATCGCCTCTTTGATCAGCTTGGCTCTATGCACCCCGATCTTCGCTTCGCGCTCGGCGGCGCTGGCAGCTTTGAGCTTCTTGACGGACTTGAAGACCTGTAGAATTTCCATTTCGGCGGCGGGGCCGATGCCCTTGATCTGGGTGAGCTTCGAGCGCTGCCCTTCGGCTTTGCTGCGCTTTTGGCGGTGGAAGGTAATCGCGAAGCGGTGGGCTTCATCGCGAGCCTGCTGTATGAGGTACAGGCCGGTATTTTTCTTGTCGATGTGCAAGGGAAATGGGTCCGCCGGACGATAGATTTCCTCCAGACGCTTGGCGATGCCGATGATAGGGACTTTGCCATAAAGATCCAGTTCCTCCAAAGCCTCAACGGCGGCACTGAGTTGCCCCTTGCCTCCATCGATGACGATGAGCTTGGGCATGGGTTTTTCTTCTTCCAGCAATCGCTTGTAGCGACGCCCGACGATTTCCCGCATGGAGGCAAAGTCGTCCGGGCCGACAACCGTCTTGATGTTGAATTTGCGGTAGTCCTTTTTGCTGGGCTTGCCGTTTTTGAACACCACACAGGAAGCCACGGGTGAGGTTCCCTGAAAGTTGGAGTTGTCAAAGCACTCCAGGTGATCGGGCAGGACGTCAAGTTGAAGGGCCTTTTGCAGGTCTTCCATCATGGTCTCCTCGTAGCTCTTGCGCTTCTTGAAGTTCTGTGCATAGAGCTTCTCGGTGAGCAGGATGCGGGCGTTTTTCTGCGAAAGTTCGACCAAGTGCTTCTTGTCACCCCGCTGTGGGACGTTGAGGTTGAAGCCGTCGGGGATGCTCTCGGGATCGAGTTCCAGGTTGCTTACGATCTCGGGGAAGAGGTCTTCTTCCTCGGCCACCATCCGCGCCAGGGTCGCGGCCAGCACCTCGGTGTCTTCCTCCTGATTGCTGCGCTTGATTTCGTAGCTATGCGTCCCGATGATGGCGCCATCGACCAGTTTGAAGTGATTGACCACCGCGAGGTTTTCCTCGCTGTCGATGGTGAGCACTTCGAGGTCGTTGATCTTTTCAGAGACGACGGTGCTCTTTCGCTGGTGGGCCTTGACCTTGGCGAGGCGATTTTTGTAAAATTCCGCCTTTTCGAATTCGTAGTTCTCAGCGGCCTGCTTCATCTGCTCTTCGAGCTGCCGCAGCACGGGGCCGAGCTTGCCACGCAGGATGTTGCGCACCTGCTCGATGCCCTCCATGTAGTCTGCTTCGGACTGCTTGCCGACACAGGGGGCGAGGCAGTTGCCGATCTGGTATTCGAGGCAGGGCTTGAACTTGCCGGCCTGTATGTTTTTTTCGGAGAGGTCGTAGTTGCAGGTGCGGATGGAGATGAAGCCCCGGATCAGTTCCAGAATGGTCTTCATCGTGCCCACGCTGGGGTAGGGGCCGTAGTAGGTCGAGCCATCGTTATCTTTGTAGCGCGTAGAGAATACGCGGGGAAAGCGTTCCTTCTTGATGCAGATGTAGGGGTAGGTCTTCCCGTCCTTGAGGAGGATGTTGTATTTGGGCTGATGGTTTTTGATGAGGTTATTTTCCAGCAGCAGCGCCTCGATCTCAGAGTTGGTGATGGTATACTCCAGGTCAACTATCTGCCGCACCATTGAGGAGATCCGGTAGGAGTGGCCCTGGCTACGGGAAAAGTAGGAAGACACTCGCTTTTTGAGGTCTTTGGCCTTCCCGATGTAGATGATCTTGCCGTTTTTATTCAGAAAACGATAGACTCCGGGGTCGTCGGGCAGGTTGCGGACTTTTTGGGAAAGGGAATCCTGGGTATCTGGCATAAGACCTAATAGAGGGGCTCAGAATGTTACTGTTTGGGGGGGAATTGGTTGTGGTTAAGGCGAAATTTCATACTAAAACTAAGCATTGATCAGTTATCAAAATAGCCTGGCGGTTCCATTATATCACTTGCAGGAGAGCCATCTGACGGTGTTTACCAAAATTTAACAAATATTGTGTACCTTATTTAAATCGTTTTCGCGGGGTTTTTCCAGCTTCAAGACTATTCGATAGACCAACTATTCGTTCAAATTTGTGTATTCCAGCCACATAATAAGTAGCTTTGACGCTTAATCACTTAATAACTGTTATTCCTCTTGGCTGACCAAATCGTAATCCACTATGAGTATCACCAAGAAATTTCTCAAAAGTAAGCCTGTTTGCAAGGTTACCTTTAAGCTCTCTAAAGACCAGGTTAATGGCGCTGCCTCTGTCAACATCGTTGGGGATTTCAACGAGTGGGACAAGGCGGGCTCTCCTATGAAAGCCCTCAAAAATGGTGGCTTTTCTGCTACCCTGGACCTGGAACAAGGAAAAGAGTATCAATTCCGCTATCTGGTAGATGGTGAAAACTGGATGAATGATGAAGAAGCAGACAAGTCTGCTCCTACTCCATTCGGAGACGCCAACAACAGCGTAATCGAACTCTAGATCTCGACATCGAGACTGATCAAACGGTAACCTCTCAGTTCGCTGGGAGGTATTTTTTTGTCATTGGTCAGTGAAAGAGATTTCTTCACTGCCCAATGTTCCATGAACCATGACCACTATTTTTTCATCCAGTGCTGAGTGATCTCCTGGTTGAAGACTTTCACCACGGCATCCCGGCCCCAGTTTTCCTTTTCCTCTTCAGTCCACAAGGCAGGAAAAAAGATCACCTGCTGGAAGCGTGGGGGAAGGAAGGTACGCCAGTTGGTGCCACCTGTTCCTTCGGGATCTTCGATGCCAGCTACCAGGTGCTTGCTCGCCGCCGACAGGTGGCTCAGCTTCCAGAAAACATTCACATAGCGGTCATAGTCCCGCATCAGCTCTCGCAACTTGCCATCTTCTCTGATTTCGGGCAATGCATGGTTGTAGAGATGATAGAGATTCCGGGTGCGGTATTTGTGGATTAGCTGGATGAGAGATTCGTCATAGTGCTCCTCAAACATTCTCAGCGTGATCGTCTTCTGTCTGGTCTCCAGATCGATCCCCCCCTGCTTCCAGTAGAGATAGGGGTACATTTCCTCTATTCCGGCGGCTTCTTCTTCGGGAGAGGCTCCCTTCAACAGATGTGGGAGATTGGTGCTCATGATCTCGATGTGCCGAAACTGCACCGACTGAAAGCCCGATGCGGGTAGCAGCGCCATGCGAAACTTGCGTAGCTCCTCGGTATCCAGCCCCGAAAGCATGATGTCAAAGCTGTTGGATAAATGGCGGAAATAGTTGACCATGCGTCCTACCCGCTTCTGCCAGTTGGACAGGCGATGGTATTCACTTTCTTCTCCCTGGTTTGCCGTTAGGGCTTCCACCTCCAGCTTGATAAGCTTGAACATCAGTTCGGTCTGCTGATGATAGATGATAAAGATCATCTCATCCTTGAGCGGAGTTCGGGGCATCTGTAAGCCCAACAGGCTATCCAGATGGATGTAATCCCAGTAGGTCAGGCCATTGGAGTAGTACAGGCCATCAAGGTATGAGAGCAGGTCCTGTCCCAGGCCTTCGTATTTTCCTTCAAGGGAACTGAGACGATCCAGGATTTGAGTAAGCTGATGCTTCCAGTCTTTCTGAGCCATATGAGGCCATATTGAGGGCTAAACGGATGATAAAACTACCATATTTTATGGCCAAATCCACTGAAGACAAAACCATTATTTAAAGGCTTCGCCCTGGCAGGCTACTCCAGTTCCGACCGATATTTATCAAACCGCAGGTCCTCCGAGACTACAGAAAACAGGGGGTTGTTGAATATGTTAGTCTTCAGATTCGGATCCAGTTCCACCGCAAGATCAAGGTAGCTCAGCGCAAGTAGTGGCTTGCCCCGGTAGGCATACAGTGCCGCAAGGTTAAAATAAGGCTCAGCCAGGTCCGGCTCCAGTTGATTGGCAAATTCAAATGCGCGTTGTGCCTCTTCCAATCGGAAGGACCTGAATGCAACCACTCCCTTGTTGTTGTACCAACCGGCATTCGTTTGGTCTACCCCCGAGATCGAATAGGCTTCTTCTGCCCCATTTAGCCATCCTAAACGGGTCCGCATCAGGGCCAAACCCGCCAGGAGGTCGAGGTCACTGCTATCGGCCTGGTACTGTTTCTCATAATCGGCCCAAAGCTCCATTTGCTCACGGCTGGGAAGCCCGGTGATATTTTCCAGTCTGTAGGACTCAATGATGCGGGAATAGGCTTCGGATTCCGGGCCACGAAATCGGCTGGCAATTTCCAGATCATCCAGCCCTTTCTGAACCTGCCCCATCCGAAAGTGATAGTCTGCCCGGAGGGCATAGAGCTCTGGAGAGGCGGTCCGGGTCAGGACATTATCCAGCAGTTGGTATTCTGTTAGCGGATTTTCAGCCTCTTCATAAGGACGCACGACTATGACCTCATTGGCAATGCGCCACAGCTCTGGTGAGGCAAGGGGAATCCGATCGCGATAGGCCTCTACCGTAGGCAAAACGCCATCGTATGCAAACCGAAGGGTTGCAAGGGTATGACGGGCCGGGCCCAGAATTTCTTCCTTGATCTGGGGATAATAGCTCAGTCGCTTGAGCGCATATTCCCGCTGATCGTCGCTGAGGGTAGTATCAGTGGAAATCTCCATGACCTTTGCCTGCTGCACTGAATCCAGGGAAGAATAGGGAATCATTTTGCGAACCCGGTGCCAGTCCTCGCCATATCCCCGGGTGATGATGTTATCCCGATTGAGATCTACATTCAGTAGAGCAAGGCCCTCTTTTAATGATTCTGCCCGGTTTTGGGAAAGGATCTGATTGTAGGAGGCCCGGCCAGTGGGCGAGGCAAATCCATAAAGCGCCATTTTGTCCACTGCATAGCGAGCTTCCCCATATTTGTCGATAAATCGCTGGACCTGCATGACCGAGAAGGTCGAATCATCCTCGATGTCAGTGGAATTGGGACGAAACAAAACATCCACTGTTCCGGTAAATCCGGCGTAGACAAAGGTCTGCGCTTCCGGTTCGAGCCGCGGAGCTGCAGAAACGAGTGGCAGTTCTACGCCGCGCCATAGGCTTTCTTCACAGCAATTGAGCGATAGTTTCCCCAAGGGCGCGGCATCACTTTCGCAGAAGTAGTAGGGGGATGCTTCGGTCTCTCCGCGCGCCACGATCGCCAGACTCAGACTCATCTGATAACCAGCGAGATTTCGGCCTTGCAGCGGAAATTTGTGCAGCAAGTATGGACCCCGCTGATTGGCTTCAACATATGCCAGATCCACCAGGAGGCTGGGAAGTGTGTCACGCCTCGCCTCTTCAAATTTCAGCAACTCCTCACCAGGCATCAGAGTAGGCCGAACCTCAATGGCCACCTCCTCATCCAGGTAATGTCGATAGTTCAGGTCCTCCCGTAGGCGCAGGTAGAGGGTGTCATGAATGATTTCAAACTGACCTTTTTCCAGAAAGAAAAAATCAAGCTCGGTATGGTTTTGCTGGCTGACGGGCAGCATCAGAGAAGATCGGTTGGCCGCAACCCATTGCTGTACTTCCTCCTGAAAACTTTGGCAGGTATTGAGGTATTTGTTATCCTCGTATTTGACCTTGTTGATGAAGCCATCGGGTTGGCAGGAAGACAAAACAATGAGGGCAAAGATATAGATTACATACTGGGCGGTTCTGGATAAATAAAGAGGCATAGGGAGTGTTTTGGGAGCAGGTTGAAAATGGATAGGTAAATCTGCTAGCAGAGTCCTTGACCATCGGCGCGGATAATATACGAAAATGCCAACGGGTCGCCAGTTAAACTCAACCTTTCACATGGTAAATAATCCACAGCAATCTAAACTACCGAATGTCGGCACCACTATTTTTTCCGTCATGTCGGCACTCGCCCGTGACCATGGTGCCATCAACCTCTCCCAGGGATTCCCGGATTTCAATTGTGACCCCAAGCTGATCCAGTGGGTACAGGAGGCCATGCTTGCTGGCCATAACCAGTATGCCCCCATGCCGGGCCTGCCACTGCTGCGAAACGAAATCTCCAGGCTCCAGGCCAAACTCTATGGAGCGAAATATGATCCCGACACCGAAATCACCATCTCTTCGGGAGCCACTGAAGCCCTTTCAGTAGCCATGGCAGCTTTCATCCGTCCGGGAGACGAGGTAATTTACTTCGAACCTGCCTACGATGCCTACCAGCCCAATATCGAACTGCACGGAGGAGTCTCTGTCCCGCTGCCACTTAGTCAGGACGGCTACCAGATCGACTGGGATCAGGTAAGAGACAACCTGAACCCAAAGACCCGCGCCATCATCATCAACTCCCCACACAACCCTACCGGGTCCACGCTGAGGCCCGATGACATCAAAGCCCTGAAGGCTATTCTTGCGGAGCATGAGGGCATAATTGTCATCAGCGACGAAGTGTATGAACACATGGTGTACGACGGGCAACCCCACCTGAGCCTTTCAGCTTATCCGGAAATCGCTGCACGTGCAGTGGTGATCTCATCATTTGGTAAGACGCTGCACACCACCGGTTGGAAGGTCGGCTACGCGATGGCTCCTCCAGCACTAACGGTAGAATTTCGGAAGGTACACCAGTACACTGTTTTCGCTGTTCCGACGCCGTTTCAGCACGCCATCGCCCGATACATGCAGGAGGAGGAAGCCAAAATCCTCAACCTGAAGCATTTTTACCAGCAAAAACGGGATTACTTTCTGCAAGAAATGAAGGGAAGTCGCTTTGAGCCGGTTCCCTGCGAAGGGACCTACTTTCAGTTGATGCGCTACGATCAGATAAGCGAAAGGTCCGAAGCGGATTTTTCCCGCTGGCTTACCACAGAGGTTGGCGTGGCGGCGATTCCGGTATCGGCTTTTTACGGCCATGAGACCAATGCCCAGGTAGTGAGGTTTTGCTTTGCCAAGGAGGAAGAAACGCTTCGTAGGGCTGCGGAAAAGCTACAAGGACTTTAGGGTTATCGCTGGGGCTGATTTGCCCACGGAGAAGAGGCGTTTCCCTTTAATTGTCTTTTCACTCGGAGGACTCTCCTGGCAGATAATCCAGGATTTTTTCCAATGCCATGGCTCGGGATCCTTTGACCAGAATCGTATCTACCCCTGCCAGCAGGCTGGGGAGTTTGCTGGACACCTCTTCGATGGATTCGTACCAATGTGCGTTTTTCCCAAGAGCCTCCACCAAATGCTGCATGGCTTTCCCAATTCCTATCACTACATGGGGATCAAAATCGCTCACGAAGGTTCCGAGTTCACGGTGGACCTCCTCGGTATTTTCCCCTACCTCGTACATGTCTCCCAGTACCAACGCAACCTGATCGGTGTCGTCTGATTGAAAAATATGCTGGATAGTCGCACGCATTGAACTGGGGTTGGCGTTGTAGGCATCCAGCCAAAGGGTGAAATTGCCCTGGCGAATAAGCTGGCTGCGGTTGTTGGATGAACTGTAAGCCGCGATGCCTTCCTGCAAGGCTGCGATTGGAAGCCCAAAACGGTCCCCTACCGATATTGCCGCCAGGATGTTCTGGGCGTTGTGGGTGCCACTTAGGGAGCTTTCGAAAGGCTGCCCTCCTTCCCAGTATCGGCTATAGACCTTTAGCTCCATCCCTTCGAGTCTATTTTGGGAAATCTCCAGCCAGTAGTCTGACTCCTCCGTACCATATGTGGTCCGTGGTTGGATATCCCTCGCAGCTGCCACCACCCTGGCGTCCGACTCGTTGACGAATATGGTCCCCTCATGGGCCCCCAGAAAATCAAACAAAGCCCCTTTTGTCCGCTGGACTCCATCCAAATCTCCCAGTTTTTCCAGGTGGGCTGCGCCGACATTGGTGATCAGGCCATGGGTTGGCTCGGCTATTTCAACCAGTTCCTGAATGTCTCCGGGCTGATTGGCTCCCATTTCCACAATGGCGATCTCGGTATCCAGTGGAATGGAAAGCAGGGTAAGCGGCACCCCAATGTGGTTGTTGAAATTGCCTTTGGTAGCCCGGACCAGCTTTCTGGTTTGTAGCACACTGTATATCAGCTCCTTAGTGGTGGTTTTGCCATTGCTGCCCGTCAGCCCAAATACCGGAAACTCAAACCTGCGGCGATGCTCTCTGGCCAATCCCTGCAGAGCTTCCAGGGTATTTTCTACCGAGAGGTAGCGCTCATCACCTGCGGGCGTATAGGCCGGATCGTCCACTACCACGTAGGCTGCTCCCAGTTCGAGAGCCTGTGCAGCGTATTGGTTCCCGTTGAAATTGGGGCCTCGCAGGGCAAAAAACATCGCTCCCGGTGGGAGGGCCCGGGTGTCGGTGCTAACCAGCTGATCACATTGATCAAAGTATGGGAGCAGGGTATGAGGAGTGTACAGGTCCATTCGCAGAAATTATCTTCTCAAAGGAAAGCCGCTGGGCGTTTGAATGCAACATACAGACCAAAGGGAGCGAAAAATGCAGGAAACCTTTTATTCGCCAGCTTTGATGGAGTACAGTACATGTCGCTCCAGAAAATGCCCCCTGGACAGTTTAGGGTGATCAAACTCTCCCACCTTTTCCATTCCGATGCGTTGCATAACGCGCTCGGAGCGCCAGTTGGAATGGGCCGTGAAGGAAAAGACCTCGTCTATCCCCAGCCTCTGGAAGGCAAAGTCCAGGCAGGCATTAGCTCCCTCTGTTGCATACCCTTTTCCCCAGGCATCCTTTTTCAACCGCCAGCCGATTTCGGTTCCCGGGGTAAAGTGCGCCTCAAAGCTAATGGGAATCAGGCCTATGAACCCGATAAATTCTTTGGAGGCCAGCACATCTACCGCAAAGAAAGTGTACCCACTTGCCTTGTGGATTTCCATAAACCGGACAATACTTTGATCAGACTGCTCTCGTGTGCGCGGGGCAGGAAAGTGCTCCATGACAATGGAATCAGCATTCAGTGCCGCAAATGGTTCGTAATCGGCTTCGCACCATATACGAAAGCCCAGACGCTCAGACTGAAATATGTAGGGAGGGTGGGTCATGTTTGTTCCAATTTGAGGTTTCGAAGTTAACGATTGACTGGAAAAATGATTTTCCAGTGGCTGACAGATTTCCCAATCTACGAATTCCGAACTTACCTTATCTTGTGATAGGTTTTATCTATAAGACAGCATGAACTTTCAGCAACTCTCCTACCTCGTAGCGGTGGATGAATACCGACACTTTGCCCAGGCTGCAGAGGCCTGTCATGTTTCCCAGCCTACGCTGAGCATGATGATCCGCAAGCTGGAGGAGGAACTTGAAACCCAGATTTTTGATCGTAGCCGACAGCCGGTTGTTCCTACGGAGTTAGGAGAAACCCTCATCGCACAGGCGAGGGTCATTCTCCGGGAGCAGCAAGCCATGACTGATATGGCCCAGCAAGGCCGAGGCAAGCCACAGGGGCCTTTGTCCGTAGGCATCATTCCCACACTGGCTCCCTATCTGGTGCCAAGATTCATAAAGGAGTTTCTCTCTCGATATCCACGCATCAATCTCAAACTCACGGAATTACGCACCGAGGAGATTGTGATCAAGCTCAAACAGGGCAAGCTCGATGCTGGCATACTTGTTACACCGCTGGATGACAAAGGAATCTATGAGGAGCATCTTTTCTATGAAGAATTGTATGCCTATACCTCTGATCCTTTGCAGAAGGCCTATATCCTGCCCGAAGACATCGACCCCAAAGAGCTTTGGTTGCTGGAAGAGGGGCACTGTTTTCGGTCCCAGATCATGAACCTCTGTGCGCTACAGCGTCAGGTACGCAATCAGTTTTCCTACCAGGCTGGGAGCATCGAGACCCTAAAACGGCTGGTGGAACAGCAGCAGGGGATCACCATTCTTCCCGAACTATGCGTCCGCGAAATGGGCGATATCGAATCGCTGCGAATCAAGCCTTTCAAAGCGCCCGCTCCAGTACGTCAGGTGAGCCTCATCACCCATAGACCCGGATTGAAAGCCCGACTAACCCAGGCATTGGCACAAACCATCCAGGGGAGCATCCCGAAAGAGATGCAGGAAAGAGATGGGGTCCATGTGGTGGATCTGTAGGGGCAGGGAAGTTTCGGAAATGAAGAAATACCGAGTCTATAAGGGAAATAGGGTGTATATGGCCATCCTGGCTACCATATACACCCTATATACCATATTCCCCTTCAGCACACCCAACATCTACCCATTCCCCATTTCCTCCACTGGTCGCTTGCGTTTCCACCGTTTGTGGGACCAGAGCCAGTAGGCCGGTTCCTGTCGGATATCGGCTTCCAGCATGCGGGTGTGACGCTCGGTGATTTCGCCTTCAGCAGTTTCAAGGGGGGTGTCGGTGATCAACTCGAAGGAGAATTCGTAGTAGCCCCTTTTCACTTTGTGGATTCGACCGAAAAAAACTGGCCAGTCATAACGCTTTGCATACACTTCACTCCCCCGCATGACTCCCGTTTCCTGATTCAGAAAGTCTGTCCAGTAAGCTGAATTGACGTTGCGGGGAGACTGATCTCCCGCGAAAAGTACCGCAATGGGAGGCCCCCCGTATCCCTTTGCAAAGGGCCCAAGTTCTTTTATGGCAACCATTTTCAGCCCAAATTTTTCTCGCGAATCCTTTATCTTCCGATTGAAAAAGGGTTGCCGTAGCGGGGCAAAAATCCCGATGGGCTGGTGCGGCATCTGTAAATCACTGGCGGTCGCAGCCAGTTCCCAGCTATTGTAGTGCGAGGAAGCTATAACCAGACTTTTGCCCTGATTGAAGTAGGGTTGCAGGATCTCCGGATTCTGCACTTTGCAGCGTCTCAGCAAATCCTTTTCCCTGATGCTAAAGGCTTTGATGGACTCTACAATCAGGTCACAGAGGTGATGATAAAAGCGCCTTTCGATGGTTTTGATCTCCGAGAGGGATTTCTCTGGAAATGATCGCTCCAGATTGCCTCTCACGACCCCCTTGCGATATCCCATCACCCTATATAGCAATAGGTAAATTCCGTCTGACAGGGCATATAGCAACCCATACGGGAGAAAGGACAGAGGTTTTAGCACCAGGTAGTAGAGCAGTTGGGCCATAAATAGGCTTTAAGCAGTAAAAGCGTAGGCAAAGCTAACGAAAAGCTGATTCTACTGAAAAAATACGCAACCTTCCCCTGGGTAATTGGCTCCCTTAGAGGCTGTTTGGGATTTGGTATTTGCTTGCCAAAAGCAGGATTTTTGGCGGATAGCAAGGAAATTTGGGGAGAAATACGCGAGTCGTAGATCCCGAGAATCGGGAGTATTTCGAGTAAAATTGACGCAGAAAGACGCCAAAAAGACAATTTTGGAGAGTGAAGGAAAATTTCCAAACAGCCTCTTAAACACCATCTTTCAAAAGATCTACCTCACCATGCTCAAGCCCTTTTTACGTACCAGGATTAATTACAGCTGGCAGTTGGGTCTTACCCTGATCCTGGTTTTCGGTTTTTTGCGTATCTGGGCGGTTCGCTATGGCATCGAATCTGGTAACAACAGTTTTCTCTCGGTGGTCTTTATCGCCATGGCACTCCTGCCATTTCTGCTGCTCAGCAAAAGCGGTCGAAAACAGATGGGTATCAGGCGAATCCAAAATCCGCTATGGATTCCAGCAGGTTTTCTGGTCGGAGCGGTTAGCTGTCTTCTGATTTATGCCATTGGGCAACTGGCTTTTGGTGATACCATGAGCAACTGGTTTCGCTACATTGGGAGTACCTATCCCCTGGACTTTGAAACGGTATCAGACGTTGACAGGAAAATCTACTTTTGGATCATCGCCGGGATTGGGATGACCTTTAGCCCCTTTGGGGAGGAACTGCTCTATCGGGGGCTGGTTCACGATAGCCTGGCTCAAAAGTGGTCTGAACGTACTGCTGCCATGCTGGACAGCCTGGCATTCGGCCTGACCCATCTCATTCACTTTGGCTGGGTATTCCACGCAGGAGAATGGCAGCTATTATCCTTCCCGGCCATTTGCTGGGTGGCGCTGATGTTTGCGACAGGTCTTGTCTTCAATCTGTGTAAATCCATGTCAAATTCGATTTGGGGAGCCGTAATCGCCCATATGGGCTTTAACCTGACCATGACATTCTGTATATTTTACCTCATCTATTGAGGTCCGATGCAAGCCAAGTACGACGACATAGGAATCGATTACAATCAGACTCGCAGAGCAGATCCCTATCTGGTGGGGAGAATGCAACATCATCTGATGCCACAGGCTGGCAGGCAGTATTTGGACATCGGCTGCGGGACTGGAAACTATACATCGCAGATTGCTGGCTCAGCATACGAATTTATCGGAATAGATCCGTCTGGGGTCATGCTGGCAAAAGCCAAAAAACGTAGTAAGCGGATTAAGTGGCAGTTGGGAACAGCCGAGAAAACGGGCCTGGAAGCCAGCAGCATGTCAGGATGTCTTGCCAGCCTGACCATCCACCACTGGCAAAATCTGAACGCTGCGTTTCGCGAGTTAGCTCGGGTACTTATCCCGGGAGCACCGATGGTAATCTTTACCTCCACGCCAGAACAAATGCTTGGCTATTGGCTCAACCACTATTTTCCCCGCATGATGGCGGACTCTATGGCTGTGATGCCCAGCTACGAGTTGGTCAGTGAAGCCATGGAGGAAGCGGGGTTTAGGATCATGGAAGTGGAGCGATATTTTGTCCGGCCAGACCTGCAGGATAAGTTCCTCTACTGCGGGAAGGAGCAGCCAGCCCTATACCTACAACCGGAAATTCGAAACGGTATTTCCTCTTTTTCGGAACTCGCGTATGAGGCAGAAGTGCAGCAGGGACTGATGCAGCTGGAAACCGACCTGCAAAATGGAGTCGTCGATTCCATCATGGATCAATACAAAAATCAGACAGGTGATTACCTGTTCATCAAAGCCATCAGGGCTACCAGATAACTCTCATTAATCTCATCACCTTATGAAACTCGGAGCATTTTCCGTCAGCCTTAGCGTCAAAGACCTACAGGTCTCAAAAGCATTTTATGAAAAACTGGGCTTCCAGTCTTTTGCAGGTACAGAAGAACAAAATTACCTCATCATGAAAAATGGGGATACGGTGATCGGCCTGTTCCAGGGAATGTTTGAAGGCAACATTCTCACTTTCAATCCCGGCTGGAACCAGAGTGCGGAGGCACTGGATTCCTTTGAAGACATCCGGGAGATTCAACAATCCCTGAAGGAACAGGAGGTCAGCTTTGTATCGGAAGCAGATGAATCAACCACTGGTCCTGCGAGCTTCGTCATCCTGGACCCTGATGGAAATTCCATTTTGGTAGACCAGCATGTGTAGGAGCTACTTTGGGGAGAGAAGGTATATAAGGGGAATAAGGTGTATATGGGCTGAAGTTCCTACTCCCCTTCCGCCAGCATCTCCTCGATAAAGTCGCTGTACTGCTCCACGAAGCGCTCATAGGGCGCTCCAGTGCCCGGTCCGTAAAATCCTGTATGGATTTTGCGGATACGGCCCTGTCGGTCAATGTAGATCGAGGTCGGGAAAGACATCACCTTGTTGAGCATAGGTAATGCATCCGAAGCGACTAATTTATCGCTGGTCGTAGCCGCCAGGAGCACCTCATATTCCACCCCCAGATCTGCTTTCATCTTTTCGATGCTCTCCTTTGCTTTTGTTTCATCCCCGATGCGCTCAAACGCCAGGCCGATGATCTCCAGCCCCTGGTCACGGTAGTCTTTGTACCACTGCGCAAAGAGCTGGGTTTCATCCATACAATTGGGGCACCATGAGCCAAGTAGCTGCACAATGACGACCTTGTCCTGATAGCGTTCCTCAGCTAATGACACCAATTCTCCCGCCTGATTGGGAAAGCTGAATTCGATGTTTTCATAGCCCTCCTTGAGGTAGGTTAGCTCATCAGGATCGCGCAATTCAGCCGTTTCGGACGGGATCGCCATCCAGGGCTCTTCCCAGTGGTTTCCAGAGTAGAAGGTGCCCCGCAGGGTATCCCCAAATGTTTCTCCAACAAACAGAAAGGCATGGGATCCGTCAAATGCCGAAAGTTGAATGGTGTTGCCACGTGCTACCCCGTCCAGATAGCGGTAATCGCCCGTTTCAGTGAGGATGGTGCCGCTCACTTTCCCCCCATCCTGTTGCTTAAGGATGCCAATGGCGGGATAGGCATCGGGAGTTCCTACGCTGAAGCCCATTGCGTACCTGTTTACCAGGTCAAGAGGCGGCTGATCTGAGGAAGGGAATCGTGGAGCATCGGTTTGTTCAGCCGTGAAGGGAATGGCATAGTCGTCGCCACGGCTGTAATCGTTCCATACCCCAGCAAGCCGACCCTCGCCGTCCAGCTTGCCGATAAATTCGCTGTTGAAGACTGCCATTTCGATGAAGACGGAGTCCCCTGCCAGGCGAATGTTCTCTACTTCCAGTTCTTCCTCTGCATTCGAAATGACCATCTGGTAGCGGCCATCCTCCTGGGTGATCTCCGCGGAGAATGGCATTGGCACGTCGGGTTTTAGCTGTAGCACAAATCGCCAGGGGCCAGTTGCCAGTTTCGCGGCCTTTTCAGTGGAAGGGGAACACCCCAAAAGAGTCAGCAGACTCATGGCTATGATCACGGGCAGAAATTTATTCATCAGCGTATCGATAGGTGGTTACAAATCGGTATTGGAAGCTCCCATCGCCATCAAAGGCATTTTCCTCTACCAGCAGATTGTGCTCATTATAGCGATAGGTTTCGAAATCGTCAAGCTTGCCATTTTGCCACCTTGTCCTCTTGACGACATTGCCACGATCATCATATTCGTAGCGGTAGGTTAGCTCATAGGTCTGCCCGTCCCAACCCGTGGAGATACGGGACCAGCTACTTTTCTGCCCCTGTCCATCAAAGGTGTAGATCTGCCCCGGCTCCCAGGCCTGCTGATTATCTCTCCAACTATAGACCGTGTCTGGCTTCCCGTTGCTCGCATAGTGATAGCGCTCATAGGGAGTTTGCCTGAAGGGGAAGTTGCTGCCCACCACGTAGCTTACCGAGTCACGACCTTGCTGATCGTAAAGAAATTTTTGTGTTTGCTCCAGCACGCTGTCAATACCAGACATGCGGTACTGGTACTGCAGATACAGAAGAGTATCTCGGTAGATATACCAGGTATGCTCTACATTGGCATCCTGCATGAAGCTGGGCATATCACCAGGTGTACCCTCCGGTTTGCTCGTGCGAATCAGCAGGGTACACAGCCCCTGTTCATTGTAAAATCGCTCGTATTGATACCAGACGTAGTAAACATCTGCAAAAATCTCCCGCTCAAAAAATTCTCGGCCCAACGAATCAAACCGCCTGACCTGCAACAGATTGGTGTCACGTGTCTCCATCGTGTACCCCTCAACTGCCGAATCCAGGTGCACCACAATTTCAGTGATGTGCCTGGCCGCAATGAGGCTATCACCCGTGACATTTGTGTAAGGGAACTGGGCTCTGACCGTCAGGAAGCCAAGCAGAAAAAACATTGGGAGAATAAGGGTTCGCATGGGAGAAGGCAATGGTAAGAATCTGGCTTTGACGGGGAATCAGGAGGTAAAAAAAGCCGGAGGTACATGAGCTATCACTTGGCCAATACTAAAAAGGGCCATATTCCTCACTTTCTCCGCTGCTTCTCAGTCTGGTCGAGGTACCAGTCTTCGGTCAGATCCAGGGCAAGGTCCATTAGTGCGACAAACTCCTCTGGTGGCCCCATGCTATCGGAGCCGAAAGTAAAGGCATAGCCCTGATCCAGGCTTTCTCCGGAAAGCGAGATGATCAGCTCAGAAGATTCGCCTTTTGGCTGGGGCATCTGGTAGCGGCCCGTATGCTCCAGCATCGGATCTATCTGTGCCAGGGCATCAACCCAGGCTTCAAAAACAGGCTCTTCTGGTCGGCCCATGGCCAACGGTCCATTGGCGGTTTCTCCATTGCCACGGCGATTGACCATCCCGCTGCGATAGAGGACGATTTGAAGGTAGACATCATCGCTTACGACGAGTTTGAGCTCTACCTGATCAACATGTGTGAGGGAATTTCCTGTATCAGACATACAGGTACAAAGAAACCAAAATCAGGGCTAATGCGGAAAGGACAAACCAAAAGCTGATGAAATAAAACTGGAAGGAAGGCCGGGTAACTACCGAAACGCGGTTGCCAGTACGGCTGACAACGGTAATGCCACCTTTTATCAGGCTTCGCAGGCCTATAACCAGGCCGCTTATACTCATCAGAATAATCCAAGCCAGGGTAAAAAAGTCCATGGTTGAGGGGAAGTTATGGGGTGTGCTTTTTAGATCTGCTAAACTGAAATAGGGGAGTTGTCTAAAGTAAAAAAGGCCCATAGTTGATTAAATTGTTGGTTGCAACA
>CAYFIR010000044.1:0-44413 GCA_964343195.1 uncultured Bacteroidia bacterium
TCTTTTTTACATAAACCTTTGATAAACAGTCGGTAATACCCGAAACTCACGTTGATATAAAAAACTGACGAGCAGCACTTTCGACTACGAACTAGTGACTCCGAACTTCGAACTTATTCCACTAGTAACAGGCCGCCATCTTACTTGCTGCGTGGTTTTAACCCGCAGCAAGCGTCTTCATCATGACATCCCCGCAGGCCCAAACCTGCGGGGATTTCCTTTATTCGTTCACCTCAACCTTCACCCCCGCAGAGTGGCTGCTGTACTCCGGTGCATAAAAGCACTGAAGCGTCGCAATGCCGTTGGAATAGGTGCCGGGCAGATTGGCGCGGAGGTCGTACTCCAGCACCCAGGTACCCTGTGGCAGGGTCTCGAAGAAGAAGTTGGTCGAAGCATCGCGGATGCTGCGGTAGTAGCCCAGGCCGCCCTGATACTCGTAGCCAGACAGCGTCTCGACAGGCTCCAGCCCAGCAGCACGCATGTCCTTGAAGTGGACGTAGCTCATGGCGCGGTCCACACGGATCTCCACACGGATGCGTAGGCGGTCGCCAGGTGTCAGCGTGGCGCCATCGGCCAGCGCGATCAGTTCCTCGCCATCAGGGGTATTTTCCACTTTGTACAATTGCTTGCGCAAGCTCAGCGGCGTCTCGGCGGCGGTAATCCGGTCGAGGTCTTCGAAGTACTGCCAGTACAGCGCGCCCCAGGCCGGGCCTGGGTTGGGATTGTCGATGCGAACTTCCCCCAGACGGGGCGTTACCTCGCTGCCATCCCAGCGCACCTGATAATAACCCGTTCCGGCTTCGACGGCGTTTTCAGCTTCCTGCTGCGCATCAATGCGTCGGCCTGCTACCCGCACGTCAAGCGGCTCACGGGTTTGGGTCCAGTCTCCCTGGGTCATGAGCAGCGCGTTACACGCCCCAACGGTGGCACGGGTGCTGCCCCAGTCCTGGGTGCGTTTCTGTTGCAGCAGCCAGAGGTTCATCTCTTCGACTTCTTCGTCATATCCCCCAATCTCATGGAAAGCCTCGATGAGCATGGCCTGCCGCTCGATGGGAGCCTGGTACCAGAACCAGCCCGTGGCTCCCTTCCAGTAGTAGCCCCGGTTGTTGGTGCGAACGGTGTTTTCCATCAGGGCTGCGAGCACCTGCTGGCTAAGGCCTTCTTTTTCATCCCGGAAAAATACCAGCGAGAGCATGCCCTGCATGTAGAAGCTCTGCTCGGTCCAGTAGGTCTCGGCCTGTCCGGCGTAGTACTCGACGGCTTGCTGGGCAGAATTGGCCGCAGAAAACTGCGGGAAGAAGGAGCGCCCGTAGAGGTACTGAATCTGCGAATAACCCAGGTGGTTTTTCTCCAGGTCGGCATCACGTCGCTTGAGTTCTCGGAAGTCTTCGGCAATTTCTCCGTCGAGGAAGGCCATGGCCTTGCTTAGCATCTGGCTGATCTCGGGATCGCTGCTGTAGCTGGTTACGCCGAGCTTTTCGAGGTGGCCCAGGCCGTTGACGACCAGTTGGGTAATGTAGCGGCTGCCCCGCATGCCGGGATACCAACTGAAAGAACCATCGCTGTTCTGGCGTTGGAGAAGCTGCTGGTAGGCGGTTTGCTGTTGCTGGGCCATGTGGTTCAGGTCGAAGAGCAGTCCCAGGCGGCGCTTGCGGTCATTTTCGCTGGCGGCGTCCATCACCCAGGGCGTCTCGCTGAGCAGGGCGCTTTTCAACTCTTCGTTTTTGTCTAGCTGCGAAAGCAATGCCTCGCTGTCTGGCAGGTCGCGCCACTGCTCAAACACCCGCTGGAACTGCGGCTGACTACGGGCTACGTTGCTGGCCAGGGCATTGGCATAGTAGCGGCTGAAGATCTGCTCGGTACATTCGTAGGGATACTCCATCAGGTAGGGCAGGGCCTGCACGGCATACCAAACGGGATTTTCCGTGATCTCCAGCGTCACCTGATGGTGGCGCAGCGTCTCCGAATCGTCGGAATCCACGAGCTTTTTCCACTCAAATCGCTCCCGGTCATTGCCGCGCACAATGAAGGGGCGGCTCTCGGTAACGAGCATGCGGTTGCTGAGTACGGGCAGGATTTTCTCCTCGCCGTCCGTGAAGTTTCCGGCCTTGGCGGTGATCCGGACCGAGATGGCCTGTACGCCCTCAGGCACGGTGATGGCCCAGCTGACAGCCACGCTGCCGTCGGGATCAACTGTGAAGGAACGGCCATTCTTGACATTGGCAAAGGCCTCGTCGAGCGGCTGCATCCTCACCGCGTCGAATAGCTCCAGGTAGGCCCAGCCGTCCAAAGTGCTGTCACTGAGGTTGCTGACCTTGGCGCTGAGCTGCATCTGATCGCCCTCGCGGAAGTATCGCGGCAGGTTGGGCGTGACCATCAGCTCTTTTTGGGTAACGGTCTCGCCTTCCAGCATACCGACTTGCATGTCCTGGGTATGGGCCAGCCCCATGAAGCGCCAGCGGGTCAATGCCTCTGGCATGGTGAAGCTGAGGACTACTTCGCCCTGCTCATTAGTTCGTAAATCGGGGAAGAAGAAGGCCGTTTCGTTGAGGTTGGTACGGGGGGAGACAGTAGGGGGAGTTTCAGGCTGGCTACCAGGAGTATTTAACGTATCCGATTTGGGCCTTACTAACGCAAAAGTGGGTTGTGCTTCCCCATCAGCCCTATACGGTCCCCCCATATCCGCAGCCTCTGGAGTTGGTTCAAAGGGCGGAGCGGCTGCATCAAATATCATCGTTAATTCTCCATGATGGGCTGTTCCACGGCTAAAAAGCGATCTTTTCCCTCTTATCGTTCGGATATTACTGCCGTCTAGCGGGTTTATCCGGTCATACCCCTGCTGTCCCGCACCCGGCCTGACCTGAAAGGCCGAAGCCCAGCCCGATAGCTGTCGGGTACCTGTGCTACGGTAATCTCGTGCAGACTGGTTTAGTCGAGAGTATAGGGTGGGGTATAGGTTGAGGGACCAGTTGTGGCTGACGAAGCTCTCCAGTGAAGCATCGTACAGCGTAGCCACCATCTCAGCAGCGACGGCTTCAGCCTCGGAGCCTTTGATGGTCAGCCGCCATTCTTCTTCCTGTCCGGGTAGGAGGGGGCTACGGAAAGTTTCCCATTCCAGGCTGAGTTGCTTGTTCGTCCAGGGAACAGTGATGCTGAGGTTCTGCTGTTCGTAGTGATTTTCCCGGAAGTAGGCGAGGTGAACGGTTAGGCCACCGCGATGGGACTCGTCGACGAGGATTTTGCGTGTCAAATTACCGTCCTCGATGTGAAGCCATGCGCTGTCGATGCGCTGATTGTCCCACCAGAGTTCGTAGTGGACGAATAGTTCTGGCTCGGAGGTCATGAGGGTGAGCTGTACGGCTTCTCCCGGTTCGGCGGAAGACTTCGAAAGCTTGGTTTCCAACCAGGCTGCAACGGGTGGCTGTGGGGCTTCGGAGTCAAATAGGCTGAATCGGGCAGTCGCTTTCAGCGAGTCTTCTTCCGTGAGGAATTCTGCGACGTAGGCTCCTTTGGTTTCGCCTTCCAGAAAGTCGAGGTCGATTGTTCGGGACTCTCCGGTGTTGAGTTGCTGGGTGAAAATGGGCTCTCCCATCCGCTCCCAGGTCTGGGCATCGTCCTGACTTCCATAGACGTCGTGAGGGAAGCTTTCCCGATATGCTTCCAGACTGGCGAGTTCGTATTGATCGGGCTGTGCCCAGCGACGGGGGCGAAGGGGCACCCTGGGAGCATCCAGTCGGTATATGCGCAGCGTTCCTGCTGTCGGAACGAAGCTGCCATCGAGGTTGGTCGTGCTGATACTCAGGCTACCGGGTTCCTGGCTGTCAATGAGTTTGGCGGTGGAAAGGTTCACTTCCAGCCTCACATATCCCAGGCGCAGGCTCTTGCTGGCGCTGTGGGTCTCGCCGCTGATGTCGATCACATCGACGGACACTTCGTAGGTGAAAATCGGCTTCGTATCAGGATCAATATCCGGATCGGGTTTCGCCAGAAAATCCAGCGTGAATTTACCCTGCTCATCCGCCTGCACGCTGCCCTGGGCGATCTCCTGTTCGGGACTGCTGGGCATGGGCCGCCACCAGAAGTACCAGTAGGGGAACCTCGCCCGACGAACGACGCGGTAGCGCACTTCCGCACCCGACAGGTTGACGCCGCTGTAGCTCTTCGCATTTCCCGAAAGGCTCACTGAATCGCCCAAGGCGTAGTCGCCGCTCAGGGTGTCGAGCTTCACTTCGAAGGTCGGGCGTTTGTATTCTTCCACCCGAACGGAGGCCTGCCCAATGGCCGTGTGCAGGGTCATGCGTCCTGTGAGGCCGCCCTGTGGAGCGGTGAAGCTCCCGCTAAAACTGCCGTATTCGTTGGTGGTGAGTTCCAGCTCACTTACGACCTGTTGGTTTACGTCGCGCAATTCTATCTGGACTTTTCGGTCTGCTGAGACCTCATATTCTCCCAGATCTTTTTGGATCGTGGCAATGCCTTTGAAGTAAATGGTCTGGCCCGGTCGATAGATAGCCCGGTCGGTGAACAGGTGTATCCTCGCCCGATTTTCGCCCAAACGATCGCGGTAGGGATCACCCCAGAGGCTGATCTGGTACGGCTTCAGGAGGTCATCTCCCCGGCTGAATTCCACCCGGACCGCCCGGATTTCCTCTTCCATCTCTATAATGAGTTGGCCGTCGGCGTCGGTGTAGCGGGTCTGCGAAGGCGTCTTGGGCCACTGCCGTTCTTGATTGAAGAAGTACAGTTCGGCTTTCACGTCCTCGGCGGGTGCCCCACTTTGGGCTTCACGCAGGTCAAACTGATGTCGGTTATCTGGAAGCTGGGTAGCGAGGTAGGTGAGGTTCGATACCTGAATTTCAGCATAGGCAAAGTTCCCTTTGCCTGGGTCAAATTCGTTGTGGTCACTAATCAGCAGGTAGTAGCTCCCCAGGGACAAAGGCTCGACCACGACCTCCATGCGATGGGCGTGGTAGTCCTCCGTAGCGGGTAGGGCAACAGTTTGCTGACGCAAGGGTTTCTCGTTGCGCAGCAGGCGGATGACCTTCTGGGTGGAGTTGTTGCTCTGGTAGGCCTTTACGATTCGGTCGCGGAGGTCATCCGTGAGACGGACTACCCGGATATGGGCCTGATCGACATTGCGATGAGTGATCAGGGCTCGGAAAGGCTGGTCGGGCAGGTTGGTGGTTTCGACCTGCAATTGGAGGCTCTGGCGCTCGATTTGGTTAAGCAATTGGGTGCAGCGCCTGGCTCCTAGCGATTCAGGGAACTTCTCAATGGCCTGTTGGCAAATTTCATGGGCTTGCTGGTAGGCTCCCTGGCTGGGCTCGATTGGGCGTATCGGGTCAAAATCTCCTGCCGTTTCTACCCAGCTTTCGGCCAGTCGGTGCAGCACCATCGTAGAGGCAGCGTGGTCAGCGTGGGCTACGGCGAGTTGCTGCAAAGTCGCCCGAAAAGTCCCTGCGCTGGGATTGAGGCGATTTTTCATGAGGCGCAGGCGGCTCAGTTCAGCGTCGATCAGCGGAGCAATCAGGCCTTTTTCCTGGTGGTAGGCCAGCAGGTCGTGGTACAACTGCACCGTGAGGAAGTCGCGGTCATCGGGGTAGGCATCGCCGAGCTCTTCGCTTCGCTGAATGAATTCCTCGGTAGAGACAAACGCAAGTTCCGCTGGAATCTGGTAAGTTTCTCCGGGTCGGGGCAGGTTGGTGGCATCGTTGGTGAAGAAGTCTAGTGCTTTGAAGGCCAGCAGGTCGTAGAGGCTGGGGCGATAGGTAGGGGATTCTTCGGCTGTATCGAGGATGGCTTCGAAATCGCGTACGGGAGTTTCGATTAGCAGCTCGCGCGGCTCCAGAGCGGCGAAGTGTAGCTCCCTGATGGCTTCAAAATAGGTTTTGGCATCCCAGGTGTCAATATCCTCCGGTCGAACATCTGTATAGCTGCGGTCGTTGATGCGCCAGCGGTTCATCTGGTAGAGGGTCATCAACTGTTGGGCTTTGATGGATTGGAGAATGGCTTTGGTTGGCTGGGGAGCCCGCTCGATCTCTGCGTCCAGTATGGTCAGGGCGAGCGAATCGGCCTTTTCTTCAATTCGTGGCATCAGTCCCACGCGGTAAACGATGGCCTTGACCAGTTGGGGTTGGTTCTCGTCCTGCTGTGTCTGGGTTTGGATGGCCTCGACCTGTTCCAAAGCGGAGCGGGTAAGGTTGTCCTTGAGTAACTTTTCGACTTCTTTCCATTCTGATTCATAGTCCTGGCCCGAGGCAGCGTGATAGGAGATGCCTAGAAATAGAAACAGAAAAAGGAGGGTAAGCAGAACAGAAGAAAATGACATGTAGTGGGGCATAGGTTGGTTTGGGATCTGTATGGAAATTGGGTCTTTGGGTGGTGGTGTCAACAGACTTAAAATACGCACTCTTCGTGTGAAAAGATGGATAAGTGGCCATTTTTCCACAGAATTGAGCCGTTGACACAGCAGAATTACCTGGAAAACGGAGCCGTTTTTACCGATCTAATCTGAGGAGTTGTACCATTGGCGGAGAGGCTTTAACTTTCAAATAAGAAAAAACTGATATTTATGGTGCCTGAGCCCAAGAAAATTTGTTTGGTCGATGACCACGTCCTGATGGCTGATGGTATCCGCAGCCTGCTGGATGAGGAGGAAGACTTCGTGGTGGTCGAGCATTTTACCAATGGCCTGGCGGCAGTCGAGCAATTGCCGGAAATACAGCCTGACCTGGTGCTGATGGACCTCGATATGCCCATCATGAACGGCCTGGAGGCCGCTCAACAACTTCGCGCCAAGCTGCCTGACCTGCCCATCATCATCCTGAGCATGCACGCCGAAAAGGCCGTCGTCCAGAAGTGCGTCAAAGAAGGAGTTCGCGGCTACCTGCTCAAAAACTCCAGTCAGACGGAGGTTATCCAGGCGATACGCGCTGTGCTCAACGGGGGCAAGTATTACTCAGCGATGCTGACCGAGAGCCTGATTGCGCCCGACAAGGTCGCCGTGGAAGGCAATGCCTCGGTAAGGCTGCTTGCTACCCTGAGCGACCGGGAGCTCGATGTGCTCAAGCTCCTGGCCGAGGGCCTTTCCAGCAAGGAAATTGCCGAAAAGCTATTCGTCTCCTCCCAGACCGTGGACAGCCACCGCAAGTCGCTGCTCAAAAAGCTGGAGGTCAAGAATGTCGCCGGGCTGGTCCGAGTGGCCTTTCAGGAGGGGTTGGTGAAATGAGTGGACCTATGTTGAGTGATAGGTATGAAGAGTATGGGGGGAATGAGGTTTCGACCCTGGGTTATACCCTTCATGTCTTTATTTACTCCATACCTGATTTCCATTGACCACCCGGTAAAATTAAATCTGATGGGAAAACTTTTGCGACTATACATGGGAATGGTGTTGCTGCTTTTAGCAGTGGGGAAAACGGCCTGGGGCCAAAATCCCACACTGGATAGCCTCCGTCATTTGGCCATGAATACTACCGAGCCAGACTCGGTCGTATTAGCCTGGCAAAATCTGGCCTACGAGAGTCTTTTCGTCGATCCGGACTCTACGGAAGCTCAGGGCCAGCAGAGTCTGAAACTGGCCTATGAACACGATCTGGATTCCCTGGCGGCAGAGGCCTGGCTGATTCTTGGTTTTCGGGCCATGGTGGTTGGCGAACATGATACAGCCTTGGCACGTTTGGCCCGGGCGGCTGCGATCCATGATAAGGCAGGGCGTGCTGACCGGGTGGGAGCAGTACTGGCCAATCAGGTGAGTATTTACCAGCGTCTGGATCAGAATGAGAAATCCCTGGAGGTGAGCCTGATTGCTCTGGCAGAATTCGAAAAATCCCGGGATAGCATGCGATGGGCGGCTTTATTGGGCAACATCGCAAATCTCTACGTAAAGATGTATGACCTGGAATCTGCAGAACAAGCCTGTAGGTCCACCCTCGCCTACGTGCGACATCAGGAAAGTCCCGAGGCACGTAGCATTTTGTATACAACTTACATCATTCTGGGAGGAGTTTTTTACAGCCGTGGGGTCTATGACTCGGCCATAGTTTACATCCGAAATGGATTTGAAGGCATCACCAATATCCGTGATCCCTACTCCCGAATGTCAGGCGGCAATAACCTTGGGGCCAGCTATGAAGAGGTCGGCCAATTGGACTCTGCCCTGCAATATTATCGCATGGCCTATGACATCGCGAGTTCCATGCAGGCTACTGACCGCATGGTGATTTATGGTTCGCATGTTGTGAGTGCCTTGTCCCAACTCAAGCGGGGAGAAGACGCTCACCCCTATCTCGAAGTCGTGCGGGAATTAATCGAAAAAACCAGCGAGCCGGAAGCCAGGCAGCAGTATTATAAAGCCGAAAGCTTCTGGGCAGAATCCCAGTCGGATTTTCATTCTGCACTGCGCTGGAGTCAACGGGCAAGCGATATGCGAGACACTTTGCTCAACGCTGAAAGGGTGAGGGCACTCAGCGACCTCCAGATAAGGTACGAGACCGAAAAGACCGAGCGACAACTGGCCGAGGCTGAAGAAGTGCTGATCCGGCGACAGTTGTGGATTGCGGTGCTAGGAGGAATTTCTATCTCCCTCTTACTGGCCGGGTTGGTACTCTGGCTTCGGGGAAAAGCCAGGCGTCGCAAAACCCTGATTGAGGAGCAGCAGCGCGGCCTTAATGCCGTCATCCAGGCTACGGAGTCCGAACGTCGCCGCATCGCGCGGGACCTGCACGACGGGATAGGGCAGGAGCTAGGCAGCCTGATGCTGGCTTTTGACCAGTTGCAGGAAGAAGGCTCCCGCGAATCGCTCAAGGATCGCCTGGCGACCTCCATCAGTCAGGTGCGCACCCTCTCGCACCAGATGATGCCCCGTGCCCTGGAGCTGGCTGGGCTGGCCCCCGCTTTGGAAGAATTGGTACAGCATTCCTTCGGCTCAACAGAAATAGACGCCGAGTACGATGCCTTTCGGGTGCCGGATGAGTTGGACGCTCAGGTTTCGCTGGTGGCTTACCGCGTGGCCCAGGAACTGATCAGCAACGTTATCCGACATGCGGAGGCAACGGAAGTGTCGGTCCAGTTGACGGCCAACGCCGATAACCTGACCCTTACGGTGGAGGACAATGGGCGGGGCTTCGTTCCTGATCCAACCGCTCCCGGCATTGGCCTGACCAACATGCGGACCCGGCTTAAGCAGGTCAAGGGTAGCCTGCAGTACGAGTCGGGCGAAGAAGGAGGTACCCGCGCCCTGGTGCGCATTCCGCTTAAATAGGCTGGATAAATTCCTGTTTTTGGGCATGCTTTTCCCCTATGTTGGGGAGGGGAAATTTGATGGCTGAGGCGTTGCTTTGGAGGTATGATTCCCTGCCCATGAAACGCATCGTGATGGTGGAAGACCACCGACTATTTGCCGAAGGCGTCCGCCAATTATTGTCCAGAACCGGAAAGTACCGCGTCGTTTCGCAGTTTGAGACTGCCGAAATGGCCTTAAAGCGCATCCCAAAGCTATGGCCTGATCTGGTCCTCATGGATCTGTCGCTGCCCTTCATGAATGGGCTGGAAGCTACCCGGAGGTTAAAGCTTGAACGACCAGATCTTCCCGTAGTGATCCTGAGCATGTATGGGGACCGAGCCCTGCTACGGCTGGGCATTGACCTGGGAATCAATGGTTTTGTGCTCAAGTCCAGTGGGTTTAATGATTTGCTGTTGGCGATGGAGGCGGTACTAGCTGGCGAACACTATTTCTCACCCGGATTGACGGAGGGGCTGTTGGGGGATTCGTGAGCTGGTGGTTTTTGCCAGTAAGATTGACCCTCAGTTAGCTGAGGGAGATTGGTTGTTAGTCTGCTGAAACCATTCCCTCAAACAGCCGATCATAAACCGGAGCCATCACAGCCCAGTCATAACTGGCTACCTGTTGCCGGATGAGCAAGCGATCCGCAGGAGCAGCTATTGTCCGCACGATTCGGTCCGCTAGTTCTTCTCCTGGCTGGTAGTAAAGATCTGGAGACTGAGGAAAATGTTCCGGATAGGCAAGCCGATCTGGGAGCAAAGGTTGTGTCTGGCAGTAGGCGGCTTCGACTACGCTGATGCCAAAGAAATCCTGAATAGCCGTAACCGGCAGCAGGTCCGCCTGCCAAAGCCACCTAACATATTCTGCCCGGTCCCTGGCGTAGCCCCAATGGACGATTTGGTCGCTGAGGCGATGCTTCGCCTCTTTGAATATAGCCGGGCTTCGCTGGTAACTTTCTCCCAAAACCGCCAACTGAAAGTTCAGACCCTGATCGGCCAACTGGTACAACGCCTGGAAGAATGCTTCCGGGTTCTTGTCATATTCCCAGCGATGATTCCAGAGAATTAATGGATGCTGGTTGGGCGAACTTTTGGTGGGTTTTAATGTGTCCAGTTCGGCCAAATTCAGTCCCAAAGGCAGTACGGTGCTTTTTTGCCGCAGTGTTTTGAGGTGATGGAGTCCTCTGTTGTCAGGAAAAGCTTTGAGGAATGGCTCCAGGGCGTTGTGGAAGGAATCAAGGTGATAAGCTGAGTTGAACAGGAGGTGATCCGCAGCAAGTGCACTGCGGTAGTTGATGAACGCATAGTGGCGGTCCCTGCCGATCTGCCTGTCTTGGTCCTGAGTAGACCAGGGGTAAGTAAGTTGGTTCTCATGAAAATAAAGGAGGGTAGGTATTCGTCCCACATGATTACGGGCCAGTCCCCAAAAAGAGGAAAGGTCCAGCATGTCGGTGGCCAGGATCAGATCGGGTTGTTTGGAATGATTCATTACCTGTTCTGCCAGCTCGATGGCTCCTCCCTGCATGCGCCATTTCCAGTACTTGCCCTTGAGGGTGAAGAGATGTACCTCATGCTGGCTGTACCGTGAATATCCTGTTGCCCAGGCAGCATGGGAGCCAGTAAAGAAGGGTTCCAGTAGGAAGATGCGCATGTGGAAGTTGAACTTAGGTCGCCTGAATTACCATTTATGTTTTAATAAAGCGTTTTGGTGTACCACCCGCAAACATTTAATCCCAAGTGCCGTTCTACTATCCGGAATGAATTAAGGAGTACCGCTTCCCGTTTTTCTCCCTCAAATCACATTACCCATTCTTTTACTGGAAGCTACTTACACCCGATTCTTCTTTAAGATCGGCTTGTTACTTTTGTGCCTGATATGAGAGTTTCTGTATATCGAAAAGCCCATTTTAACGCTGCTCATCGGCTACACAATCCCGACTGGGATGAAGAAACCAACTGGAGCGTTTTTGGGAAATGTAATAACCCAAACTACCATGGGCATAACTATGATCTGACTGTGAAAGTGACTGGAGAGGTCGATCCCCAAACCGGATATGTCATCGACATGAAGGTGCTAAAGGATCTGATCAAGGAACACGTTGAAGCAGCATTTGACCATAAAAACCTAAACCTCGACACCGAGGAATTCAAACAACTTAATCCAACCGCGGAGAACATTGCCATTGTGATCTGGCAGAAACTGCGGGCTAGCCTGGATGAAAAGTACGATTTAAGCGTAAGGCTCTATGAAACCGAACGAAACTTTGTGGAATATCCCGCCAGTTAATGGAAATGGCCACCATCACAACAATGGACATAATGGCCACAACGGCCATGAACATCACGATGACCTTGGTGATCAGCATGTCGCGACTTCGCTGGAAACCCCGCTACGAGACGATGCCTTTGACATCGATGACGACACCAAGATCGCAATGATCGAGGAGCACTTTCGCTCCATCATGGATATCCTGGGCCTTGACCTGACCGATGATAGCCTGAGTGGCACCCCACACCGGGTGGCCAAAATGTATGTGAAGGAAGTCTTTAGCGGCCTGAATCCCGAGAATGCTCCTGAGGTCCGTATGTTTGAGAACAAATACCAGTATGGAGAAATGCTGGTAGAGAAGGATATTACCTTCTACTCACACTGCGAGCACCACTTTGTGCCGATCTGGGGTCGGGTACATATTGCCTACATCTCTGGCGGGAAAGTCGTGGGACTTTCCAAACTTAACCGGATTGTACAGCACTTCGCCCGCCGTCCACAGGTGCAGGAGCGCATGACCCGGCAGATTGGTCAGGCCCTGCGCGACGCCCTCGGCACCGAACATGTTGCGGTAGTGGTGGATGCCTTCCACATGTGTGTTTCCTCCCGTGGTGTGCAGGATGTCAACTCCAAGACCATTACCTCTGAATACAGCGGTAAATTCAAGGATCCTGAAGTCAAAAAGGAGTTTTTGAAGTATCTGGAGCTTTGAGTTGACAGAAAGGAAGAGGTCAGACCGTATGACTGCGAGAAGTCAGACAGAAGAGAAAAAAGCGAATATTCGTAATCCAACTTTGGCTACGCCAGTACTGCTCTGACTTCTGACTTCTATTTAAAACGCATTGATCCGCGTCTTGCTGCTGAAGATCGTCATGAAGATGATCTGAATGTCCAGTAGGACGCTCCAGTTTTCGATGTAGTGCAGGTCGTGTTGTACGCGGCCTAATTTCTGCTCCATGGTCTTGGTGGGGCCACGCCAGCCATTGACCTGGGCCCATCCGGTGATGCCGGGCTTGACGTAGTGGCGTACCATGTATTTTTCCACCATGTCCTGAAACTCATCGCTAAGATTCAGGCGGTGGGGCCGAGGGCCTACCACGCTCATTTCTCCCCGTAGCACATTGATGAATTGTGGCAATTCGTCCAGGCTGTACTTTCTCAGGATACGGCCTATCCGGGTGATGCGAGGGTCATCCTGTCCCTGTGTTTGCATGCCCACCATGTCTCCCTGGTCAAGGTACATGGTGCGAAACTTGAACATGGTAAAGTCCTGATTCCCCTGTCCTTTTCTCACAGGTTTGTAAAACGCTCCACCTTCGCTGTCTGATTTGATCAGGATTGCGATCAAAACCAGTATGGGAGAAAGCAATAGCAGCACCAGGAATGAGAATACCAGGTCGAATGCACGCTTCAGGAAATAGTTATGGAACTTATCCAGAGGCGTTTCCTTGAGCTGAATGATGGGAACGCCCCCCATGTTATAGGTTTGGAACTGCTGGCCTACGTACGCAGGCATATAGTCTGGGACCAGCGTCACACGTATCCCTCTGTAGTCGGCCAGCGCAATGGCTTTTTTTACAACCGGCTCTGTTTGGGGTGACAGGGTAATGACCAGTTCGTCAATGGGATTGTCATCCAAGACCTGCGGCAGGTCATCCAGTTTGCCTAGCAGGGGTATTCCATTGGTTTTGGGATAGTAATCGTCGAGGAACCCTACGATGTTGTAGCCCAGGTGTTTGTTGCCTTCGGAGAACCGCTGCACCTGTTTGCCACTTGGGCCTGCCCCAATGATGAGGAGGTTTTGGCCAAATCTTATTTTCCCTTTCCGGTCATAGTTCTCCATGATGCGGCTCATCACGAACAGCATGCCTATGTTCAGAGCAGAAAATACAAAGACTGGCCCCAGTAGAATGGTCAGTGCTGCACTCTCAAGCCCCAAAAGAAGAATTCCTGTGGAGGACATGCCAAGGAGGATAAAACTGTTTATCAGCATCTCCTTGAAACGCTGTCTCAGGTCTCCAGTGAGGTAGAGGTTCTGGTTACCGTTCAGGATAGAAATCAGGATCCAGCTAATATTGAAAATAAGCAGCAGCGTGAGGTAGTTCTCATGGAAGAAAAAGTCTCCCAGGCGATCCTTCCACAAAGGCAATACCTTGAAAAAGGTCGTACAGATAGCCGAGAGGTTCAGAAGAACCAGCTCCAGGATTAGGTATCCAAATATTATGCTCTGCTTTTTGACCCGCATGTGGTCTGGTTAGTAGGGGGTTAGTTTTTGGGGTGGAATTTTGGTTGGATATGAATTTCAACCAATTAATACGTACATGACCTGTTCCAAATGTACAGGATTGAAGACAGAGAAGGGGGGCAGATGTATCGAACGGTGATAATTGGGTTTTTATCGGTTGGGTACTGGTGTAAAACGGTTAAAAAAAATGAATGAACGGTCAATCTTTTGGGCTGAATGCAGCGATCATCAACAAATTGTCTGCCTTGACTGGAAAAACTGGCACGGCATCCAGTAAGCTCTGCTGCTAAAAGCCTGACCTGGAGCTTTACCCAGAGTGGAAGGGTGAATCCTGCCTTGGTAGTTGGCATTTTCAAATACTTGACGAATATCGGGGGTTAGATTCTATATTTCTGTGGAAAAAAACTCAAATTTCCGACTTTGACCCGCATAGGGACATAAGGTGTCAATCTTGAAAACTCTCCATTGGTGCAGCAACCTGTTGAAATACTGAAGCAATACTGGGGCTACGACTCCTTTCGCAGTCCCCAGGAAGACATCATCCGGCGGGTGATGGACGGGCACGACGCCTTAGCCCTGTTACCCACTGGTGGAGGCAAGTCGATTTGTTTTCAGGTGCCGGGGCTATGCCTTGGAGGACTCACGCTGGTGATTTCTCCACTGGTTGCTCTCATGAAGGACCAGGTACACAAACTGCTATCCCTCGATATCCCCGCCACCTACCTTACGGGCGAACTCTCTCCCTACCAGATTGATCGGCGCTTACAGGGGGCTATGGATGGACAGTATCGTTTCCTGTACATGGCTCCAGAGCGGATCGATACCGAGATTTTCCTGGCCCGTCTGGATCGGATGCCCCTCAGCCTCATTGCAGTGGATGAAGCCCATTGTATCAGCCAATGGGGCTATGACTTCCGCCCCTCCTACCTGGAAATCAGCAAAATACGAGAACATCGACCGGAGGTACCGATGCTGGCGCTGACAGCCTCTGCCACGCATGAGGTAGAGGCCGATATCATCAGCCAGTTGGAACTGAGAGATGTTGAGGTATTTCGAAAGAGCTTTGCCCGCGATAATCTCCGGTATTTTGTCCTTCCCGAGGAAAATTTGGTACCCCGAATCACCGAAATCTGCCACCGCACTCAGGGGACGGGAATTGTGTACGTCCGCACGCGAAAACTGACCAAAGCCCTGGCAGAACACCTCGTTGCCAACGGAGTGTCAGCGAAAGCCTACCATGGTGGGATGCTTCACTCCGAACGGAGTCAGGTGCAGGAAGAATGGATATCTGACAACTGCCGGGTCATGGTGGCCACCAATGCATTTGGGATGGGGATTGACAAACCCGATGTGAGGTTTGTAGTCCATCACAACCTGCCCTTTGACCTGGAGAGCTACTACCAGGAAGCTGGTCGTGGAGGCCGCGATGGAAAAACTGCTCTGGCCATTGCATTTGACAACCCCATAGACCAGGCCGAAATGCAGCGGTGGAGTGCTGACCGCTACCCAACATGGGAACAGTTACAGCGCCACTACCAGGAACTGTGCAACTATTTTCGGGTGCCAAATCAGGGCGTGAATAAGGCTACTCATGTCCTGGACATTGCAGAATTGGCCAGGAGCCTGGATACTCCTCCCAGAAAACTCTATGCGAGCCTGAAGGTGCTGCACCAGGAAGGGCTTGTCCATTTCACCGAAGATCGGGAAGACTATGCCTATATACAGGTGACTGCGAGCCCTGATGCCCTGCACCGCTACAAATCCAACTGGCCCCGCTCTGTCGACCTGCTGGATCATCTTCTGAGAAGCTTTGGGGGGAAGGCCTACACCGAGGAAGTTCCCTTTTTGCCACGACAATGGGCCATGCGTTTTGGATGGGATATGGAAGAATTGAATCGGCGCATGCAGCGGCTGATGGAACATGAAGTTCTGAGTTTTCGCCCAGCCTTCAATGAGCCAACCCTTGCATTTCTTCAGCCCCGACACATCCTGACTCAGAAGGAAATCAATTGGGAGAAATATGAATTTCTGAAGCAGCGAAATCGGCAGCGACTTGAAGAAATGCTGTCCTATGTAAAGGAAACCAAAGTCTGCCGAAGCCTGATGATTCAGCAGTATTTTGGAGAAAAGGCCCATCAACCCTGTGGCAGATGTGACGTGTGTATCGGGCGGACCAGGACGAAAGTTTCTGATACAGAATACACTTTTTTGCAGAATGCGATTCTAGCCTACATTTCTGGGAACAGGGTGTCCTACCGGGATGTGTTGGACAAAATGAAAGACGGGACACCGGCCCAACGGGAAAAAGTGTTGAGATACCTGATTGATAAAGAGCTGGTTATGGTCGGGGTGGGAGGAGCTCTAGTTCGGAGAGAGAGGCGCTGATGGGTAGTTTGGGAATATTTTTTTTTAGTTAATTCCGTCAGTTGGAATAAAAAAATGGGGAGGTCAAAAAAAAAGTTCTATATCTTTGATGTAAGATCTGCATGCAGTTCGTCTAACGAATGAGCCCATCGGAATGCATTTCCAATGGCACCATTTGAAGTACAATTTGCACCCGGAAATTTCCCTGTCCCTACCTTCGATCCCTAAGTATCATGAAAAGATTTACCCTTCTCGCCAGTTTGTTTTTACCGGCGATTTTATGGGCAAATGGCCTCACGATTACCAACCTGAGTCGGGATTCCCTTGCCCAAACGGTAACCTTTGATGTCCAGTGGCATAACAGCTGGCGCCTGGACAGCACCGGAGCTCCCAACAACTGGGATGCTGCATGGGTGTTTGTAAAATTCCAGACCTGTAGTGGTGGTTCTCAGGCGGTCTGGGAACATGGACAGCTGAGTACAACTCTGACGGATCATACATTTGGAGACCTGGAGCCCATCCTGTCAGATGGCTCTGGTCTGGGCATAGATGCCGCACCCTACAATACCGGAGTGCTTCTGCGCCGCAACCGAAATGGCCTCTTCGCCAGTGAACCTGCGACGACCATTACCCTGAGTGTTCCCAACATGCTACCCAATGAAGCCTACAACGTCAGGGTGGTGGGAATTGAAATGGTGTTTGTGCCACAGGGAGCCTATGAACTGGGATCGGTAACCTACAGCAATGCCTTTGCCACTAGTTCATCTGGTACCAATACCATTCCGCTGTTGATTTCTAACGAAGCAGCACAGACCATCACCAGTCATGCCGGTGGGGCCAATAATTCGGTTGCCCTTTCTGCGGCTTTTCCCAAGGGGTATGATCCTTTCCACCTGATGAAATACGAGATCACCCAGGGGCAGTATGCCACTTTTCTCAACTCATTAAGCTCCAACTACCAGTACAACCGCTATCCCGGAAACTTCGGGAGCTACCGACATGAGTTGGGCGCTGGAGGCACAGCCCCGGATGTATTTGTATCCAGCCGTCCTGACCGAGCCCAAAACTACCTCAGCTGGGAGGATGTGATGGCCTATCTGGATTGGGCTGCCCTGCGCCCCCTGACGGAGATGGAATATGAAAAAGCCTGTCGGGGGCTGGACCCGATGGTGGCCGATGAATACGCCTGGGGCGACAACTCGGCGGCGATATTAACCACTGTGACTGGTCCCGAGAATGGTACTGAAATTCCTGGAGTACTGCCCGCCAATGCGCATTATAATAATACCAATCTGGCAGGAGGAGACGGCGGTCGTGGTCCAGTCCGGGTTGGACTATTTGCCCTGCCTACGACCAATACCCGTAATGCTGCAGGAGCCGGGTATTACGCAACCTTCGAGATGAGTGGCAATGTCGCTGAACCCTATGTGAAGGTCCATGCAGATAATGCCAACTATGCCGGATTACCAGGCGACGGCCTGGTCGATGGCAATGGCAACAGCAACGAAGCTGGCTGGCCTACTACCGCTGATGCGGCCATCCCACGAGGGGGAGGCTTCAACCACGGGGCTAATTATTTGCGGATCTCTGACCGCAGCCTGTTTTCCTGGAATCAGGCCAGAATATACTGGAGCGGTGGTCGCGGCGGAAGATAGCCACCTCCTGCAGTTCGATTCATTTTTCTCAAGTCAAGAAACATCATCCATAGACATGCAAACCTCTAGTTTTACCTTTTGGAAAATGGCCTTGCTGGTGCTGCTAACCATTTGTTGGGGCCTTACAGCGAAAGCCAACTACCTGCGAATCAGTAATGTAAGCCAGAATCAGGGAGCCGGAACCGTTACTTTTGACCTGGCCTGGGACAATAGCTGGAACATCGATGGAATGGGAAGCCCCAACCATTGGGATGCAGCCTGGGTGTTTGTCAAGATACGCGAGTGTAATGCTCCCGCTTCAACCGCCTGGACACATGGACTGGTCAACACGACCCTGGGAAGTCATACCTTTGGTTCTCTTGAACCTACCCTGGCTGACGGATCGGCTGTCGGAATAGATCCCGCCCCCAATAACACCGGAGTAATGCTGCGCCACACATCAGCTGGACTGTATCCATCGGCTGGCAATGTCTCCGTTACCCTGAGTCTCACCAACCTGCCTGCGACTGGGGATTATGAGGTGCGTGTATTTGGCATTGAGATGGTTTTTGTCCCACAGGGAGAATATCTGCTCGGGGGGGCATCTGAGTCATCCCGTATGGGAGTGGGCAATGTACCTACTCTGATCAATTCGGAAGCGGCGCTGACAAGTATCGACAATACCGGTTCCGCTAGCTTTCCTGCTGCCTGGCCCAAGGGCTACGATGCGTTTTACTGCATGAAGTATGAGATCTCGCAGGGACAATATGCCGCTTTCCTGAATACGCTGGATGCTACTAGTCAATTGGCCCATTATCCCAATTATTTCAACAGCTATCGTCACCGCATCACCAATGGCGGTACTCCTCCTCAGATTTACTACAGCGATCGGCCTGACCGTGCCTGTAATTACCTCAACTGGGCTGACCTCCTGGCCTATCTGGATTGGGCAGCTCTGAGGCCTATGACCGAGATGGAATATGAAAAAGCCTGCCGGGGCAGTGGACCCTACATCGGAGGGTATGCATGGGGTACCTCTCAGCTGACTGAAGCTCAGTTGGTTGCGACTCCCGAAGATGGGACCGAATTGATCCTGACCGCTAATGCCAACTGTCACTATACCAGCAACAACCTGAACGGAGGTGACGGAGGAAATGGCCCGGTAAGGGTGGGGATTTTTGCAACAGGAACTACCAGCAGCCGACAGGAGACGGGTGCTACCTATTACGGTATCATGGAGATGAGTGGGAATGTCTATGAACAGATGATTACCGCTTACAACGATGTGCCTTCTCTGGCCTTCGATGGTGCCTGGGGCGATGGCAACCTGGATGCCGCTGGCTTTGCTGACGTGCCGACCTGGCCTTACAGCAACTGCACGACTTCAGGTTGTTACCGTGCTTTGCGGGGTGGGTCCTTTGCGACGAATAACGCCTACCTCTATGTGGCCTACCGCGCCAATTATTACTATTCCTCTGGTACCCGTCGCTATGACCATGGAGGAAGAGGAGTTAGATAGGTATTCCGTGGTGTTGCGGATACGTATCAGCGTAGGGCCAGAAAAAATGCATAAGCCCGAACCATGAGTTGGGTGAACCTGGCGCCTTTCTCATGCTCCCAACTTCTCCAAAGTCTGTTCAATTCCCCAATCATTCTCCAATCCCTGGCTGCCATGCGATCTGAGGCTTTGACTAGAATATGTATAGCCCTGCTGGGTTTGCTGCCCATTTTGGGGCTGGCCCAGCCTGTCAATGATGACTGCGCCAATGCCATCACCATTCCCATTCCCAATGGGGGGTATGGGTTTGGGCAAATCGTGGGCGATACGGTAGACATGACGGGAGCAGGGACGCAATTGGGGGAGTACTTTTCGCCAGGAGTCCCAAATGGAAAGTCTGTCTGGTACCGTTTCAGTGTTCCGACTACCCGTGAGGTACGCATTCTACTGACCCAGGACAGTACCAATGCCACCCCCCAGAACGCCGCCGGCTGGAGCCTGTACCGCACGAGTTCCTGCCTGCCCGGTATCGCTGAGCTAGTCGACCCTCCCATTTTTCAAATCGAAGGTTTTACCCATGCATGTCTGAGAGAAGGGGAGTACCTGATTCAGGTGGGAGCCGATTTTGGAGTGAACAATGAACTGATCATCAACCTGGATGTAGCACCCCCTTCAGCGGTTGAAACTCTATATGATTTTGCAGCAGATGCCTATGATTTTCAGGTCGTAAGTGGATATGGACCCAGTACGGTTCAGTATGAGGTGGGGTGTCAGAGTGTATTTGCTGGCGAATTACTTTGCCCGGATAGCAGCTATACCAAGAGCACCTGGCACGTATTCACCACCGACAATCTGGTGGACTACCTGCGAATTTTTGCGCGCGAATATCCCTTTAACGGGAGTGTGGTTACCCCCAGAAATTTTGGGTTTCAGCTGTACCTGGGGGATGTACGCCAGGATTCTACCGGTTTGATGACGGTAGGCAATTGTCGGCAGATGGTGCAGACCAGCAGCAATAATTACGAAGCGGTGGTCATGCCCTGTGACCTGCTTCCCAACACTACTTATAGTGTGCAACTCCTGTTTCCGACAGAGTACTTTGGAAATCTTGAAGTGGGCATCAATGAAATTGGATCCAGCCTGACCCAGGGGCCCAATCCTGCTACTTTACCAGCCTCCCATACCCTCGGAGTGCTGAATGCCATTGGCACGACGAACCTGAGTGATTATATGGCCTGTAACGCGGTCATGAGCGACTATGCGTGTGGCACCAACATTCCCGATACGCTATCGGTAGGATCTTATGAGTACGATCTGAACTGGTGGGCTACATTCGAGATCACGAATGAGCAGAATATGCGGGCCTGGATTTCCAACTATTACAGCCAGCCTACCCCCTATATCCGAATTTTTTCTGGCGATGCGACCTCGGACTGTAATCTCCCCATCGTAGCTGAAGGTACCGGAACTCTGGACCTGCCCTGTTTGCCTGTTGGGACCTATTCTGTTCAGGTGCTGGGAACAATCAATTTGCCTGGATATCCTGAGTATTATACCAGTCTCGGAAAGCAGCAAACCCTTAACATAGAGGTTCTACAGGCTGATTTCAATGCCTACACCCTGGCAACCAATAATGAATTCGAAGACATCAATGGGGGAAATCCCCTGCAGCCTGGTGTTACCTACACGAGTACACAAAACTGGTTTGACTGCCAGACAACCATCATGCCAGCGGGTGACTCCTGTAGTTCCGGGGGGTACACCAATGATCGGGCGATGTACCGGATCTTTACTATCGGGCAAAATGGCTACGTGAGGTTGTCCCAGGGGGCGTACAACATGGAATACAGGCTCTTTAGAGGAGATGCCAGTTCGCTGCCCATCAGCGGAGGGATCATCAATGGGCTGACAGATCAGACCTGTTGTCAGTCATTGTATTACGCCTACGGGACAGCCAAAGTCTGTGTGACACCGGGGACCTACACCCTGGTCACGTATGGCTCTGAAGGAGATATCAATTCCTATGACCAACCGCAGATCTTCTTTGATACCCTGCCATCCTCCCCATACTTTGATCCCAATCTCGCTCAGGACATCGACACACTGGCGGTAGGAGGCTCCAGTGTGGTGGGAACGCCTGTAACCTTTACCTGCGAAGACAACCCCTTGACTATTTTGGGCAATGCCCCCTGCCATGATGCGACCAAGCAGGTGTACCGCGAGTTTTATCTGGAGGACTCCGCTTCACTCAGATTCCTGGACCAGACCATTTATACGCCATATAGTGATCGAAATATCACCCATCGCCTGTTTAGTGGACGAATTAGCAATGGGAGTTTGACGAGCCTGGTCTGGGACTGCTTTACCAGCTATACCATGAGCAGTTGTGATTTTCTGGAGCCGGGATGGTACACGGTCGTCAGCTATGGAGATGGTGAAACCTACACCAATCCGGAATATTGCAGTCCGGAGAGAGGGGAAGCCATCGGGGACCAAACCAGCTTTACCATTTCCATCAACAATCCCTATAACGATCCGCTATTCAATACCTTTGCCAAGGCCGAGAACGTGAATGGTGGAACCCCGCTGGAGTGGAAACCTCGCCTTAACCTGGGGCATACTGACACCATTCCCAAACTGGATACACTCTACACCCTGGGAACGGAGTACTTTAACTGTGAAAATGATCTGCCTTTTCCAACGGGGATTACAGCTTGTGATCCCAGCCAGAATCGCGTGAGTTACCGGGTGTTCACGCTTGCGAAACCCTCCTTTGTCCGCATGGATCGGTTGACAAATGGCTATTACGGAGGAAGTTCTCGCCTCTATGAAGGAGACATAACTGCGCAGGCTCCGCCCTTCACCGTGAACGAAGACTGCTTTGGAGATGACTTCTGGAAATGTATGCCTGCAGGTACCTATACCCTGGTAAGCTTTTTCACCGATAGCTATATCGGCAGCAGTGTCACTCCAAGGATCATGGTGGACTCCCTGGGTACATCCAAATATGACCATGCGGCAGGTGCCTACAACTTTGGAAACATTCCACTGAATGGAACGGAGTATTTAGGAGCACCCGGCAGCCCGCTGGATGCCTATGGACGCCCCGGTAGTAACGACTTTTTTTTCTGCTCTACCGGAGCATATGACACAGAGCCCAAAGACGTATGTCCCACGGGAAGTCAAACCATCCCGTACAGTGTGTCCATGCCCACTTCCAAGCGACAGACCCTGTGGTACACATTCGAAGTCACCGGGCCGGGTTCTGTGGATATCTCCGTCTACGGACGCACGCCTGGACGGCCCACAAATCTACCCTTTGCGGTGTATCGGGTTCCCAATAATCAGATTCCCCTGATTGATTCGACTACGGCAAATCTTGAACTCATCGTGTCCAATCAGGGCTACTATTGCTGGAATTCTGCCCAGACTGTGAACATTTTTCGCGATCCCTGCTCTGCCATTACTACCGACAGGTACGTGGTACTGGTTGATCGCTATGCCTACCAGGATTTGACCAGTTCTGGCGTTTGGCCCAATCAGCAGATCGAAGTGGGGGTTCAGTTCTCAAATATTCCTGGTACGAGTGTGCTCTACGATCATTACTCTCAGGCCAATCGCATTACGGGCAATCCGACCGTCGATTGCGACGCACCCTACAACGATACCTTGCTTTCCCAGGGGACTTTCACAGGCTGTGAAGGAAATCTGACCTGTGCGACCCAGGATGCGACTGATCAGAATAGCTGTGGTGCCAAGACCATCTGGTACCGCGTGGACCTGGCGGGATCAGGACAAATGAGGCTCAATTTCACCCGCACAGACAACGGCACCACCGGATACAATGCCGATGACATTCAGCTGTATCGGGAGACGACACCGGGTGATTCATCCTCCAGTGGCCTGCAGCGGATTCCACTAAATCAACAATACCTCAACACCAACCCCGATTTTCCCGGATACCATTACTGGGGCTCAACCTGCTATACATCAGGGACTTATTACATCATGATTACGGGATGTAACTTCCCCAATGCGACGGTTTATCCGCGGATCTGGCTGGACAATTACCCGGGGGATTTGTGTTCTGATAACATTGAAGTGGAAGTAAGTGGAACCGGAACCTTCCAGGATTCTGGCAGGGTGGACTGCTGGACCATGGGCAACAGCCCTGGTGAAGATCAGCCGGAGCTAGGCTGTGCAGGCACCCCTATTGGCAAAAAAAGCGGCTGGTTCCATGTCAACATCACGGACACTGCCCGAATGGACCTGGACATTAGCCTGATTGAAAATACAACGGCTACCAGCCTGCAAACCCAGTATCGCGTGGGCAATGGCTCCTGCGACCTGATGACCTTCGAAAACTGTGTGGATGATGCCTTTATTACCCTGAACCTGAAGTGTCGCCAGGACAGCGGACTCTGGATTCAGGTGATTTTGCCAGAGGAAGCCACTGGAATGGTGACCCTGAATGTGGAGGCAACCCCATCCCCTGACCAGAACTGTGAGCCAGTCAACCCTTTTCAGCCTTCAGCCAGTTTTGATTTCATCGCGGGGTGTGAGGGTGATCCTGTACAGTTCATCAACCAGTCATCGACAGGTGATAGCCTTAGCTACCTCTGGGACTTTGGCGATGGCTTTACCTCGACTTATCAGCAGCCAAGCCACGTGTATGCTGTGGCTGATACCTATCTGGTTACCCTGGTCGTAAGTCAGGATACCCTGGCCGATACGACCATCCGTCCGGTGGTGATTTATCCAGTACCACAGTCTGGCTTTACTACGCTGATGAACGTCATAGCAGGTAATCCGCTCCTTTTTACCAATACCTCGACCAATACGCTGCCGGCTGCCACTTACTACTGGAATTTCTGTTCCGGAGGAAGCTTTTGCTCGGCAGATGTAACCAGCTTCAGCGGGGCCAATCCACCCACAGTTATCTACGATGTGCCGGGGGTCTATGAGATATGCCTGACGGTGACCAATGGAAATTGTGTGGATACTTTCTGTCAGACAGTCAACGTCGTCACCCCCAACTTCTACGGAGGGGGGCCATACGATGGCTTTGATACCGAATGGCTCGAAGGCTGCGATACCCTAAACTTCTTTGCAGGCGGTCCCTACGACGGTTTTGATACGGAGTGGGAAATCCCATGCGATACCCTGAACTTCTTCACGGGAGGGCCTTATGACGGATTTGATATGGGAATCGGCGATTCTGCCTGTTTGGTGGACAGCATGGTATCCCTGTGGGCTGGTGGCCCTTATGACGGGGCAGGCGAGGAGTCCATATTGTTAGGGTGCGAAGAGCCCCCAAGCCTCTGGGCCGGTGGCCCCTTCGATGGGGCGGCTGAGGCCTTGATTGTATCAAATTGTCAATCGCCCAATTTCTTTGCAGGCGGCCCTTACGATGGCTTTGATGCCGAGTTTGATGATGCCAACTGCCAGACGGAAAACTTCTTTACCGGTGGCCCTTACGATGGGTTCGACATGGACCTGGACGAATGCGTTCAGATCAATTTCTTCACTGGTGGCCCATACGATGGAGAAGATCGCGATACGCGTGGAAGTGGCGGCCTTATTACTACCGATCTGACAGCCTGTGTCGGGGACACCGTTACGCTGCAAGCCTCTGGCCCCACCAACTGGTATTACACCGAGACGGGGAACTTTACCTTCGCTTCCGGTGTCGCCACGGTACAGGTCCCCAATGTGCAGCAGACCTTTCAGCTATATGTAGAAGATCAGTGCAATGGAGGACGGGAATCAGTCACCGTCCATGTGATCGATACCATGGTGATGGACTTCGCTTTCACCCCTGGATGCCAGACGACTGCGACGTTTTTCTCTAACCTGACTCCGGTTCCGGGGGCATCACAACCTACTATCGGGGCAGATGTGACTACCTTTGGCACGATGAGTAATGCCCCCAACTTCAATCAGCTGACTTTCAGTGGGGGGAATACTTACACATTTGCCAATATCCACGACGGAACCGCCAATCAGAATGCCTGGACCTCCAACAATGGAAGCCCCGGAACGGTCTGGGCACAATGGAGATACTTTACCCCGAAGGCAGTAGATCGAATAGTCCTTTGGAATGACGGCAACTACCCAGGCAAAATTCCCACGGAGGCACGTCTGTACTACTCCAACGGTGGCCCCTGGAATCTCGTGAAGGTCTTTACCGCTGCCGAGTTGCAAACCACCCAGTTTGACTCCGGCCCGCTCTGCGAAACCCGAAATCACTACGCTCAGCGTTGGAAGCTGGAACTTGATGTGGAGGAAGCCAATGCTCCCTACATCCGGGAGTTTCAGGCCTACGCCCATGAGGCGACGATTAGTGGGGCGGTGGAATGGGACTTCGGCGATGGCTCTCCTGCTGTAGTGACTTCGAATCCGGTTCACTATTACCCGGCTCCAGGGCTGTATGATGTGACCATGCGCCTGCCGGATGACTGTGGTTGTCCAAGTGAAGTGGTGCGTACCATCGAGGTGACCAATTGTGCCATCCTGGCTCAGTTAGAGCATGAACTGAATGGCTGGTTGACGGAAGAGCTGAAAGCTGAATTGTACTGGCATGTGGAAGGCGATTTTCCTGACGCAGTTCTGGAAAAGTTTTTCGCAGGGCAATGGATTCCACTGGAGACATTCTACTTCACTGAATCCAATCTGTACAGCTTCACCGATAATGCTCCCATCATGGGACAGCCCAATCTCTATCGGGTCAAGGTCGAGCACCAGGGCGAAACGGTTTACAGCAATCAGATCAGCCTGATGCCGGAGCTGAGCCAGACGCAGGTGCTGGTGTATCCCAACCCTGCTGATGTCGAGCCCGTCACGGTGGAACTGCAATTGCCAGATGATGCTGTCGTGGAGGTTCGTTTGCTGAATAGCCTGGGACAGGACCTTGGACAAATGTTCCTTGGGGGGCTGGAAAGCGGCATTCAGCAGGTGTCTATCCCGGTAGAGCAGCTGGCAGAAGGTCAGTATTTTTTAAGGGTCAATGTCAATGAATATCCTTACTCGCTCCGACTGCTGGTGAAATAAACGGGATTTGGCTAAATTTCTCCCTCAATCACCTTGCCTTATGCGAACTATAGCGCTTTGCCTGTGCCTGCTGATGAGTGGGACGCTATTTGCCCAGGAGCAAAGACCCTGGGATGCCGTCGGCCTTCGGTTTGCCAGTTATATCAACTGGTTTCCCCGCGCCAATGAGTACAATCTGGCTACTGGAGCCTATTCCACTGGAGCCCTGGGAGTGTACTACAAGAAGTTCAGCCCCACCTCCGGTTTCGAAGTCGGGGTAAATGTCAATTACAAAAACGGTGATGATCAGGGTTTCCCCAATCTGCCGGTCATCATGCGAGATTTTGGAGACGACCAGAGCCAGAATGTCGGGGTGACAGGTATTGAGCTGGACCTTAAGGCTGGCCCCAGATTTGGCCCCCTTCACCCCAAAATTGGCTATGTACTTGGCTATCGGGTAAACCCGATGGGTTTTTTTACTGACAGCACCGACAGGTCTGTCAACCGGATCTACCTATTACTTCCACTTGGCACCTCAGTGGACCTCCCTACCCGTTGGGGCTCAGTCGGCTTTGGCAGCTTCTTTCACATCGGACTGCTCAATGTGGCGAGCAAGCCCGATGGATTTGTTGGAAACTGGGACGGAGGACGGTTGAGGGCTGTTTCCTTTGAGATCATCGTCTCTTATGGCAATCGATAGTGTTGCTTAGCAATAAGCTCCATCAATTGTTCGAGGTATTTTTGGTCCTCTGGGCCAAAATCATCCAGCTGGTCGGAATCTACGTCCAGGATGAGTTCGGTACGGCCTAGCGAAACGAGGGGTACGACGATTTCGGATTTGGATTCACTGCTGCAGGCAATGTGCCCGGGAAACTGCTCTACATCCGGTACAATGAGGGTTTTCATTCGTTGTGCGGAGGTGCCACAGACGCCCTTTCCCATGGCAATGCGGGTACAGGCAAGCGGCCCCTGAAATGGTCCCAGGACCAGCTCGTCGTCCTGGCGGCGATAAAATCCTACCCAGAAGAATCCCAGTGCCTCTTTTAGCACTGAAGCGATATTCGCGAGATTGGCCGTGAGATCCCATTCGGGCTCTATGATGGCCTTGATTTGTGGCAGGATCTCTTCATAACGCTGAGCGCGGGACGCATGGGTGGTAAAGTGGATCGATTCAGCCATGTATTTTTTGCGTATCTTAAAGTTGGATGCGAAATGCAGCTCCTTTGAATGTTAAGGTTTTCTCAATATTGGGCAAACCTGTTTATCGATTTTTAAAGGCGCTTATCTTTGGCAAAAGACGAATTTTCCAGGTCATGTTACAAAAATATCCTCAATTCCTAAGCTTGCTGATTGTCATTGCTGGTCTTGGTGTATCCCATGCCCAGGAACTGCAGTTGGGGGGTAGGGTAGGGGCTTCCACCCTGCATGAGCAGGATGGTGAGCATTTGGGGGAGGCCGTTACGCCGGGCGGAACCGCAGGCCTGTTTGCTGCCTGGCAAAATGAGCCATTACGTCTTGGACTCCGGGTAGAGGTGAACTACCGCGACCAGCGCGATCAGGCCGATGGCGAATGGCAGGTACCAGTTATGGGGACGGTCCCATTGGACAAGCAGCGTCTGGTAGAGTTGCAGGCAGGTCCATATGTCAGTGTTCAGAATGACCCCGAACCGTTACCTCGGCCGATAAACTGGGGCTTTAGCACCGGGTTGCAACTCAACCTTCCCCTTTCCCAGCGCTGGATACTGAGCAGTCAGGCCAGGGCCGATCAGGAGTTAGGCTCGCAGCCCAATGTAGAATTGGCCCCCGCCCGTTCGCTTTCGTTCAGCTTTACCTTTGGACTGGCCTATTTGCTGTAGGGGAGAAAGTAGCACTTTAAACTTTCTGAGTCCTCCCTCTGTCGCACAAGCCTCTCCCTCGAGAGGAAGATACCCCAGTGGCACAAGTTTCACGGGCCAGTGCTTCTTTTAGTCAAAGGAGCTATAAAGTAAACCTGGGGCGGCGTAGGGGGGCATTCGGTGAACCGGGGCGGCCTGCGGGGCTGAATGGAATGCCCAAGTTTCTTTGCCTACTTTCTTTTGTAGGAGAGCAAATGGAAGAATAATACGCCGCTATTTTTCTCACGCAGAGACGCAGAGACGCAGAGAGAAACCTGCCGGTTTTCAAAGCCCCTTCCAAAAGAACTATAAAGCAAGTCTGGGGCGGCGTTGGACGGCATTTGGTGAACCGGGGCGGCCTGCGGGTAGAATGAAATGCCGAACTTTTCTTGCTTACTTCTTTTGAAAAAGAAGTAAGTCCCGCTGAAAGCGACATAACACTTTCTGAAATCATGTATTAAAAGTCCATTTGCGGAGCTAGAAAGAAAGTAGGTCCCGCTGATCCGCGATCCCGCGAAGCGGGGAGGCGACATAACACTTTCAGAGGAATCATATAAAAAATCCGATTACGTAGCTCGGGTAAATAATTGATAAATCGCAGCCTGTAGTAGAGGCGACCCGCAGGTTCGGCTGATAAATCCCTAAAGTGTAAGTTCATAGATACTGACCTTACTCCGATGCCCCTGGAAGGTGATTTCTACTTCATCCAGAACGACTGCCTGCTGCTCCTGCACGAGTTTTTGCAGCCAGCCCCGGCCCACCTTGCGGTTGGGCTCGCTGACGATGATGCGCCCACCGGGGCGTCGCAACTGATGGAAGGCATTCATCAGCGGTTCGAAGAATCGCTCTTCGTAGGCCACATCTGCTGCAATGACGAGGTCGGCAGCTAACGCGGGGTCGGGCTTGCGCCAGTCCATGGGGGAAGTTGCAAGGGGCTGCTCCCCATTGAGTTGCCACAGGTATCGGGCGACTTCCAACGATTCGGGGATATAGTCGGTCAGGGTCACCTCACCGCCCTGCCAGTGTGCTGCCAGGCCAGTCAGACCCAGACCAGCACCAAGCTCCAGCACGGAAGTGCCTCTCGCCAATTTTGGCTGGTTGAGCAGCCACTGCGCCAAGCCGATAGCAGCCGGCCACAGCTCCGCCCAATACGGAATCCGCTCATCCACGACATCGGGATGGTCGGGAGCCTCGGCGATCAATTGATCGAATAGCGCCTCTGCATTGGCCACATAGCAGACCTCAGCTCGCCGTGACCCCAGGTCGACGGTTTCGTAAGAGAGTTGATAGCGCTGCTCCAGGCGGGTTTTGAGTTGAGAGAGGGATTCCATGTGGAGGCAAGTTCGGGAATCAGTTGACAGGGGCAAAATGGGAGAGGATTGCTATCTATGAGTGTGCCAGGCAACATTGGAGAAAGGTCTTTGGTCGTTCATAAACAAAAAACCACCGCCAGAAGGCGGTGGCAAAAAATAGCGATATGTCTCCAAAATTCGGTTGGATTCGTCTTTTCGCTCGACCCAAGGCTAACAGGAAGCATAGGTAATTACGAAGGACGAATCACGAATTCTGAATTGTCCTTAGTCAACGAAAGGAATCACCAGTTCCTGATCAGGGTGAATCACGTTGGGATCCTTCAGGATGTTGGTGTTGGCTTCGAAGATCTCTTTGTACTTCATTGGATCACCGAAGTAGTGCTTGGCGATCAGGCTCAAAGACTCACCAGATTTAACGGTGTGCTTGTGGTAGTAGTCAGTGGTTTCAACTTTGATATCCGCTGCGATGTCAGCAGGAGAGTCGCCACCGATTTCCTTGATCTTGTCCCACATTTTATTCTTTTGGTACTGCGTAGTGGCGGTACCACCGATTTTCAGCTTGCCTGCTTCCTCTTTCACAAATCCGTCTTTTACGCCGAATTCTTCGCCCAGATCGAGTACGGGTTGGTATTTTGCTTGTAAGCTCATGAGGTGAAATTTAAGGGGTAGTTTGATGAGTTAACGAAAGTAAAAATAGCGATGAGTTTACTGCTTTACGCAATGAATCTCATATTTCTATTTACTAGACCAGTAATTATTCACTCGGTCACATATTCCATAAAAATTATCCAACTGACTCCTCGATTTCTCCTTCACTCTTCTGGTCAGGACCTGCAAGTTGAGTGTTTTTGTCTCTCAATGGCATCTGATGCAGCCGTTGTTGCCAGGGCTGGATAAAGTCCAGGTAAGGTGCCTCGTGCTCGGGAGCGATGGGGTCTGCTGAACCGGGGTCGATCTTGAGGGGATCGACAGGAACGCCATTTTTGTAAAAGCGAAAATCCAGGTGAGGACCTGTACTTAGCCCCGAACTTCCGACATAGCCGATTACTTGGCCCTGGGTGACGGTGGCGCCAGCCTTGATTCCGGGGCCATAGCCTGAGAGGTGCAGGTAGGCGGTCATGTAATTGCTGTTGTGCTGGATCTTGACCATACGTCCAGCGCCACCACTGTAAGAAACATTGGTTACGACGCCATCTCCTACGGCTACAACGGGTGTTCCGCGAGGAGCTGCATAATCCACGCCCAGGTGGGGACGGCGGATTTTCAGGATGGGGTGCAGACGGCTGTAGGAAAAATGTGAACTGATGCGTGAATAGTGCAGAGGAGCCTTGAGGAAGGTCTTGCGCATGCTTTGGCCACATTCATCAAAGTACTCCGGACCCTTGCCCTGGTCGTAAACGAAGGCAAGTAACTCACGGCCCTGATGGGTAAATGAGGCTGCCTTGATCTCGCCAAATCCGGCAGGTTCACCTTCCACTTCCAGAGTGGAATAAATCAGCTTGTAGTGATCACCCTTTTGCAGGCCAAAAAAGTCAATGACCCATGCATAGACATCTGCGAGTTCGTTGACTAGTTGAGGGGTGCCCCCGGCCTCCATAATGGAGACATATAGCGAAGATTCAATCACCCCGCTTAATTCATGCTCGACCGTATCTACGGGATTCAGGCCTCGTTCGACGATTACCTCGTCACCAAAGTCAATCCGAACATATTCGATGGGATTGGGGTGGTAAATGAAGGAGTGGGCTGTATGGAGTGAATCCTTCTGGTGAATGATCGTGTAAGGCTTGTTGGCCTGCAGTCGGCGCACGTCAAAGAGGTCCTTGGGCAAAGAGGCCACAGCGACCACCTGATTGGAGCCGATGTTGTAGCTGGACAGGACTTCCGAGAGATTCTGGTTTACTTCAAACGCCGCTTTGACGACCTCGAAGGAGTCGATCTCTACGCCATAGAGGCAGTTGGGGGTCTGAACGAGGTTTTGAGTGAATTGTGTTGCGTTTTTACGCGCTTCGGGGTTTTGCTGCCACCAAACCAATACGGTGGTACCCAATGCCAAAGCGGCCAGGGTAACAAAAAAAATAGGTCGCCAGGATTTCATGTAAGTCTAAAGCTAGGGATATGGAAGAGTGATGCGAAAGTTAGCATATTCCGTGGGAAACTCAAGGGGTTCTGAAAGTTGCCTTCATTGGGAATTCCATCATCTGGTATTCTTGAAGGGAAAAATATCAAGACCAGTTCATTCACTCGCATCGACCCCTCGCCCTTCTGAACCCAGAGACATTTCACTCAAACACCAGCAACTCGACCATTTTATCAATTGCCATTACTGCGATACCACTGCATAACACCCTCAATTCCAGCGAATTAAAAGCTGCCCTGGAGCAGGATAAAGAAGCTCGGGTAACCCTTTCGTTTTACCGCTATCATCAGATCGCGGACCCCCAGGCCTTTCGGGATGAGCTGTACCTCGTGTGGGAAAACCTCGACGTACTGGGCCGCACCTACGTCGCCAGTAAGGGCATCAACGGGTAGATCAGCGTCCCTGTGAAAAACTTCGAGGCCTTCCAAAAGCACCTTTACAGCGTCGACTGGCTCCACGGCATACGCCTCAACATCGCCGTGGAAGACGAGGGCTAAGTCCTTCTTCAAACTCGCGCTCAAGGTACGTCCCAAAATCGTGGTCGACGGCCTGGACGACGAGACCTTTGAACCCAGCAATACTGGCGTCCACCTTAAGGCAAAGGAACTCAACGAACTGACTGACCGATAGGACACCGTCATCGTGGACATGCGTAACCACTACGAGAGCGAGGTGGGACATTTTGAGGGAGCTATCACCCCGACGTGGATACCTTCCGCGACTCGCTGCCCATCGTCGAGGAAATCCTCGAGCCCCATCGCGACAAGCACATCGGGATGTACTGCACTGCGGTATTCGCTGCGAAAAAGCCTCTGCCTACTACAAGCACAAAGGCTTCAATAAGATCTATCAGTTTGAAGGTGGCATCATCAAGTATGCCTACGACGCCAGGGAGCAGGGCCTGCTGAACAAGTTTCGCGGCCAGAACTTCGTCTTCGACGAGCGCGTGGGCGAACGCATCAGCGACGAGGTCATCGCCAACTGTCACCAGTGCGGCAAGCCCTGCGACACCCATGTCAAATGCGCCAACGTCATGTGCAACCTCCTCTTCATTCAGTGTCAGGAATGTGCCGAGAAGCACGGCGGTTGCTGTTCCGAGACCTGCCATGAGATCACCCAACTCCACGAAGAAACCCAACTGCAGATGCGCAAAGGCCAGGATAGTGGTATGCGGATCTTTTCGAAGGGGAGATTTGCGCGGGATCCAAGGTTAAAGTAGGGAGGCTCCCCGGTGCGGATCTGCTTGCGTGCCCTTTTCTCTGTGTGAATTCAGGAAAATGCTTGGGATGCGATGGCATCGCATTCGCTGGTGAGCTTTTCCAAAGCGAAACGTCGAGTCCTGACGGAAGAATCCTCCATCAGCATGGCCGTCTCAGCGGACAAAGTCCGATCAAGATACTTACCGGACGGGCAAGGCTGTGTGAAAACTCCAAATTTGGGATTATAAATGTGCCTTTAGAGTGCGTAAACAGCGTTTTCGCTCGCAGGAAACAGGTTTTTACACAGCCTCGGGAGTCCGGTGCGAGCGGGGTATCAGGGAAGAAGGCTTGGAAAGCCGTGGTACAGTGTGCCGTTCATGAGCGCAGGCATCCCATGACCACCTTTTTCTCATACTGATCAATGCCCCATGATGGCTGGCCAGCGGTTCCTTCGGATGCAGATCAACGGTAGGAAATGAACTTTAGACGATAAGTTTATATCTCCATTTTCTAGTTTGGCGTCTGATACACCTAGAATTGTAAGCTGATATGTTGAGCTCGCGCGACTTAAGCACGTACCAACTCTTAGTTCTCACAGCGCTTTATCCGATCTGCAAAATCCTGTAAAAATGCTACTTTCCAACGATTTACAGTTTTAATCCCAATATAACCCTCTTCCATATATTCAGGAGAGGGGGCATCTGTCCACCAATTTGGAAATCGGTCAGAGGGGGATGATTTCATTATCGCTGGAGGACTAAAGGAGGTTATCTGACCTTTCGAGCCATCAATGGAGGGTATGTTGCTACTGATTCTATAGGAGTAAACCGAGGGGTTTTTGGGCGAAAAAAGAAATCTTATGGTATCATTGTATACATGCCCGAAGATGGGGCGGTCTACTTCCATCAAAGCGAATGGGGTCCCGATTGTATCGGTAGAGAATGGTAGGCGTAGTTCGAGTACACCAAATTGTTCAATACTGTCTTGCTCGGTTGTAATGCGATGCCATACTTTGTGGGGTCGATCCGAGGCTCGTACAAATTGCCCACCCCAACTGGGCCCAGCCGGATTTTCTGGATCACCATTTAGGAGATAGGTAAGCGAGGGAGAATCCCCCATTTTCATTCTTTCTCCCTTGGCATAGAAATATGCTCCCAGTGCCCCGGTTCCTTGAATGTACCTTTCAACAAAGGCTGAGTTCTCCCATTGACCAGACTGCTCTCCTCCCACAAACCATCCTCGGTAGGTTGTATTTGCTTCTATCATCCACAGAGTTGGGTGGGTCTCCGCAATGTATTGATAGGCGTTCACCGACCACTTCTTATTAGGCCCCCCGATGAAGTAAACCCGTAGTTTGGGCAGAATGTCGGGAGCATCATGCAGGGCTTGCGCAAGGTCTTCCAGTCCTCCCCAAACCAGGATATAAAGGGGCCTGGAATCCTTTTTTCTAGCGCATTCAACAATCCAGTTCGAGCCCTCGGTAGGTTCACCATGCCCCGATGCATCAGGGATATCAATTGCTCCCTGTTTCACCATTTGACGCAGGGAATCTGGTGAAGGATACCCGTCTGAAGCAATCTTTAATTTAGGAAAATCTACTGCGTAGGCATCTATTACTTCCAAAATATGTTCCTTCCTTCCTTTACCATACGGTGAAGAGATGATTCCCTCCAGGTCAATGGTATCGCTGTATAAAAGCAGGTGAACAAGTGATTGAAAATCATCAAAGTCTGTCCCACCGATATCCGTAGACACAATTACCCGATGCGACGCTGGTGAATTTGATTTTGTGGGAGGAGCAGTACAACCATGGGTTAACAAAACGAGAAGCATTAGCCCCAAAGAATATTTCATGCAGTCTGCCATAACACATTTTACAAAAAATAATTACTATTCAGGTAAAACGTTTATAATCACTCGTTTGTATCGCGTTAAAGCGGGTTCTCCATCGTCCGTAACAGCCAGGATTATATGCATAGTGCCCAATCTGGATCTGCTGGGGATGACAAAAGAAGCTTGGGCTTGATTTTGAGTATCTATGGAAAGTGGTGCTCCTGTCCTTGCAGATGAAACGGTAAAGGTTCCTGCTTCTCCGTAGTAAATCCAATTGAATGAAAGGCTGTCTCCATCAGGATCAGTAGATGCTCCTGCATCTAACTGAACTATTTCGCCGACTTTCGCGGAAAACCGGGGCTCGTGATTCAGGATTGGAACGGGAGGGTGATTGGCGTCATCATATTCACTGATAGTCCAATCCATTCGGGCTTCGAAATCATTTTGAAAGTGTTCTCGCCAGCGCCAGATCGTCGCATGGTTACTGGTATGCCAGTTTCCATCTACACCTAGTACTTCGTCCATAGTATTGGTCCAAAGTGGACGAGTTTCAGGTTCAAGGAACCACTTCTCTGTACGGGGTTGATAAAATTCATACCGTCCACCCCAACTTCCCCAGTTAGGGTGTTCCGCATCACCAAGTCCGTTATCAATGAGATATAAAAAGCTGGGAGAGTCTCCTTCCATGAGGTACTCCATATGAGGATACTCCGCTCCAAGAGGGCCTTTGCTACGAATGTGTTCATCCAGCCACGGATTGTCAACTATGGTGAAATTCGCACCAGTAAACCGGGCATGAAAGTTATCACCACTAATCCCACTCCAGGTGGCATAATGATACCCTCCATATCGGTTAAAACCAGGACTGGCAATGTAGAATAGTTCAGGGAAGGTTTTTCTAATCCAGGGGCCGCTGTTGTCCTGATCAGAGATGGTGTACACTCTCAATTTGGATAGAAACCGATCCTGTTCTTGTGAAGAGCGAGTCTCGCGAACCTTCCAAAGAGCCTGGGCCAGACAGTTGGGGCCGCCCCAAACCAGCACCCAGACTGGTCGTGGATCATCCCGATCAACTACCTCAATGATCAGGTCTGAGCCCGGCGAGTCCATGCCCTCCCCGACGGCGTTCATTCCGTAATCAGTTCGACCCTCTCTTACGACAGATAACAGGGATTCTGCCCTAGGGTAGCCGGGTTCGTGTTTCAATAAATTATTTCTCACTTTTCCATACGCCTCGATGATCTCTATTATGCGCCATGTGGCCACCTTGTTCCGTTGATGAATAGATGTGGTAGCTATCAGGCCTTCCACGTCCCATTGGTTAGCGTAGGTTAAGAACCTAACCAGTGACATGGCGTCGTCTGGCTCGTTTTCTATATCCGTAAGCACTATGATTCTGGGCTTTTCCTGTGCATAAAGTTGTGGTGGAAAACACAAGCAAGCAACGGATAGTGCTAAAGTAAACAGGTAAATGATGCTGAATCTTGTCGGCATAGAAGTATCACGTTTATGAAATGGAGAAGAATGATGATATGAAGGGCGTAGTCCCCGATAGTCTTAACTTATGTCAAAATAGCTCATATTATGCTGTTGAGAAACTCTTCCAGCCAGGTATAGCCATCCTCCCCAGTTATGGATGACATTATTCCTGAATTCAAGCAGCAGGCCCTCAGGATCTTCATTGTGAGGGTTAGAATCGTAATTACCGGGGCGAGGTTTGCTGCGCCCCTGGTTGTGGGCGTAAAGGTTGTACAGATAACTATACTGCACACCCCGGGTTCCGCGAATCAGGAAGCCGAATTCATGCCTGTCAACGTTCAGCCCCTCTGTGATGAAGCACCATTGAACCGTTATGCGATTTAAAGAAGGATTTCGAGTAGAAGAGGACAATACTTCACCCAGGCTCCAGTTAGCAGAGCAGTGATCGATGATAATGTTTTCGCCGCTGGAGATATCGATGGCATCCTTGCCCTGTTTGCTGCCCTCTCCATATAGGTCATCTCCAAGCCGCACCCTGATGTAGCGAATGATGACCTCATTCGCCTCAATGCGTAGGGTCTCCTCTTTGAGGTAAATTCCATCCCCCGGAGCTGTTTGGCCTACAATGGTGATAAAAGGTTGCGCTATGGTCAGGCGCTCTTTAGGTTCTATGGTTCCTGAAACCTTGAATACCACAGTTCGGGGGTCTTCCTGTTCTATGGCCCAGCGCAAACTACCAGGGCCTTCATCCTCCAAGTGGGTCACATATAGAACTTTTCCTCCTCGTCCTCCTTGTGTGTAGGCTTCAAATCCTTCTGCGTCCGGAAATGCCAATACTTCCCGACCGTATCCGAAACCAGGGAGGAAAAAAGAAAGATATAGCGTCAGAAGTAGTTTTCGAAACAACTTCATTTTATTGGAATAGAAGTTTTTCTAAATGAAAGCTTTTTCATATCATGGTGATTAGTCAAATAACTACTACCAAAACAATTACTTATCTACTTTTGAACCAGGTTGAAATATGAAGTATTACTTGCTAACTGTAGCCACCCTGTTGATTTTGGGGTCATCTTCCTGCACGAATCAAGAGAGGGAATCCATGCAAACAGGAAAGTATGAACCTACATGGGAATCCCTAAGTCAATATGAAATTCCCCAATGGTTTCAGGACGCCAAGTTTGGGATATGGGCACACTGGGGGCCACAGTGTCAACCTGAGGCTGGAGACTGGTACGCCAGACATATGTACCATCAAGGGCATCGACAGTATGAGCACCACCGTGAAAATTATGGACATCCATCAGAGCATGGTTTTAAGGATGTAATACATGAATGGAAAGCAGAAAAGTGGAGCCCGGAAGAGTTAGTTGCTTTGTATAAACGGGCTGGAGCCAAGTATTTTTTTGCAATGGGGAACCACCACGATAATCTGGATTTGTGGGATAGCAAGCATCATGAGTGGAATTCCGTAGATGTGGGCCCTAAGAAGGATATACTGGCTGGTTGGGCCCAGGCTGCAAGAAATAATGACTTGCCATTTGGGGTTAGTATTCACTCTTCGCATGCTTGGCGATGGTATGAAACTGCCCAGTTCGCTGATACTTCTGGAGATTATGCTGGAATCCCATATGACGGTAATCTGACCCGAGAGGACGGCGAGGGTACCTGGTGGGAAGGCCTGGATCCACAAAACCTTTATGCCCAGAACCATCCTCCAAGTATGAATAGCCAGGAACGGGGGAGTATTCATGGTCAGTGGCATTGGGAAAATGGGGTGACGCTTCCTTCTGAGGCCTACTGTGACAACTTTTACAACAGAACAGTAGATATGATCAATCAATTTAGCCCTGATCTCATCTACTTTGATGATACTGCACTTCCTTTTTGGCCAGTGAGTAACGTTGGGTTGGAAATCGCTGCTCATTTTTATAATTCCAATATGGATGCCCATAACGGCAATCTGGAAGCTGTACTTTTTGGCAAAATTCTCACCGAAGAGCAGAAGGAGTGTCTGGTTTGGGACGTCGAGCGTGGTGCGCCTGACCGGATCCAGGAAAGGCCATGGCAATCCTGTACCTGTATTGGAGGATGGCACTATGATAGAGGGGTTTATGAAAGAGATCGATATAAATCCGCTAAAACTGTGATGCAGATTCTGGTCGACATTGTGAGCAAAAATGGAAACCTTCTGCTCAACGTTCCAGTTCGGGGCGACGGAAGTATTGACGATAAGGAGCTGCAAATAGTACAAGACATTACGGTTTGGATGGACATCAACAGCGAGAGCATTTACGAAACCCGCCCCTGGATTGTGTATGGAGAAGGCCCGAAGTTTGAGACTGCTACTCCTATACAGGCACAGGGATTTAATGAAGGAAAGGGTGGCCCCTATACGAGTAGGGATATCCGGTTTGTGAAAAAAGGAAACGTGTTATATGCCACGATTATGGAGTGGCCAGAGGAAAATGAGGAAGTCCTGATCAAGTCATTAGGGACAGGCAGCCCATTCAATTCTGGGAAATTCGATTCTGCTCAGCTGCTGGGAGCAGACCTTGAGACTTTCCAGTTTACTGCGGAAGGTCTCAAGGTAAGGCTTCCCTCAGATTCTGATTTGCCTGCTCCGCTAGTCTTGAAGATCCAATAGTATTTAGAGGCTGTTTGGAAACTTTCCTTCATCCGCCAAACTTGTCCTTTTGGAATCTGACTACGTCAATTTTATTCGGAATACTCCAGTATTCCTCCAGACTGAAAGCTAGGGTCCCTTCCCTAGCTTTTCGTTGTCAGAACGTCAAAAGTCCTGCGTCTGGCTAGCAAAGACCAAATCCCAAACAGCCTCTTAAGGCTTCTTCAGTGAATGCAAGAGTTTTTTCGCCATCCTCGCCGCCCTTTGCCCATCAATCGCCGCCGACATGATGCCACCCGCATAGCCGGGGCCTTCGCCTACGGGAAACAACCCCTGCACCTCAGGATGCATGAAGGTTTCATGGTCGCGAGGGACGCGGACCGGGGAAGATGTTCGCGATTCTACGCCTACGACCACGGCTTCCTGGGTCAGGTAGCCGCGTAGCTTTCTCCCAAAGGCTTGAAAGCCACCCTTGAGTCGCTGGTGGATGAAGTCTGGCAGCACCTCGCTGAAGTCGACTGGAGCAATGCCCGGGAGATAGGAGCTACCGGGAAGGGACTGGGACATTCGCCCGGAGACGAAGTCGGTGAGCCGCGCTGCCGGAGCTACCTGTTTGCCGCCTCCTGCCGCAAAAGCCTTTTGTTCGATTTCGGCCTGAAAGCGCATCGCCCGCAACGGGTCTTCCCGATCTCCGCCAAAGTCGTGTAGCGCCAGTTCTACCACCATGCCGGAGTTAGCGTAGGGCGAATTGCGCTTGGAAGGGCTCCAGCCGTTGACGACGACCTCGCCTTCATCCGTCGCCGCCGGGCAGATGATCCCGCCCGGACACATACAAAAGGAATACACGCCCCGCTGGTTGACCTGCTGCACGAGACTGTAGCTCGCGGCGGGTAACTCCGGGTGTCGGGCACCCTGACAACTGTATTGGATCTGATCGATCAGGGCCTGTGGATGCTCCACACGCAAGCCCAGGGCAAAGGGCTTGGCCTCAATCCCTATCCCAGCCTGATGCAGTCCGGTGAAGATGTCTCGCGCGGAGTGGCCGGTGGCCAGCAAAACGGCCTGGACGGGCCAGCGTTCTGTATCGTTAATCTGTAATGCCGTGAGCCGGTGGTGTTGGACTTCAAATCCCGTAACCTGCGTCTCGAAGTGGACCTCGCCTCCGCATTCAATAACCGCTTCTCGCATGGCCTCTATGATGCCGGGCAGCTTGTTGGTGCCAATGTGGGGATGGCTATCCACCAGGATTTCCTGGGTCGCGCCAAACTGTACCAGGGTTTCCAGTACCCGACGGGTGTCGCCGCGTTTGGTAGAGCGGGTGTAGAGCTTTCCGTCGGAGAAGGTTCCTGCGCCCCCTTCGCCAAAGCAGTAGTTGCTGTTGGGGTTGACGACGCCCTCCTTGTTCAGAGCAGCAATGTCCCGTCGGCGTGGACGAACTGCCTTTCCGCGCTCGATCACGACAGGTTTGTACCCCAGGGTGATAAGTTCCAGGGCCGCAAAAATTCCCGCAGAACCAAACCCTACGATGTGTATGGGATTGCCCTTACTGACATCCTGTAGGGGGATGGTGGGAAGATCGGTAGGGACGAAAGGTTCGTCGATCCATGCGCGAACCCGCAGATTGAATTTCGGCTGACGGCCTCGGGCATCGATGGAACGACGCAAGACCTCAACGGTGCTGAGTTTTTGTGGAGGGATCCGCAATCTTTTGGCTACTACCTGGTTCAGGTGAGCCATTTGATCGGGATAGACTTGTAGGTTGAGGTCTTGTGGCATGGGAACGAAATGGAAATGCGAAGGTCGCAAAGGGAGATATGATAGGCAAGCACCCAGTTTGTCGTTGTTTTGAGATAATACAGCCAGGTCGGCCCAGACTTATGCCAAAAATTTCAAATGGAACCTTAACTTTAACTCTCAATCTCCCAAGACTCCTACTTCCATATGTCAACCATTCGCCTTTCCTATCCCGTCTGGGTTCGTCCCGTAAGCAAGCATTACATATTGACTCCCCTGCTGTTTCAGGGGCCAGAGGTGGAAAGTGAGCGATTTGATCGAGCCAAGGATAAGCTGCGGGGAATGGTGGAGAAGTTTTTCAATGAAGACTGGAAACTGGACCGTAGCAATCTGGAAAACGTACTGTGGTACCAGTTTCACCCTCAATTTGAGTTCCAGGTGATGGAGCTACAGTTTGAGTATGGTTCACGATTTTTTCAGGGACGTATTGCCGTAGTTTGGTTTTCCTACCTGGGAGGAACGGTTGTGATGCTTCCGGGGGTCGACCGACATATGTTTGTGCTGGCAGATGAGAAGGCCAAAAAGACGGATGTCTCGAAAGCTGTGATCGTGCAGCTACAGGCCCTCGCCAGGAAGTACCGCAAGAAACATGGAGCTGACTTTCCCATCCATGACCATGAGGCAGAAAAGGGCGAGCACTGGACCCTGGCGGAACAGGCAGTTTTTGTGAAGCAAAAGGAGATTTCCTTCGAATCAGAAGAAGAGCTATTTTTTGCCCAGTTTTTCGGCGCGGGAGCCCAGTTCGATGGTCGGGTGGAAATCCACCGTGTGGGGCATTCGCTCAATGGGCTATACCCGGATAACCTGCATGTTGCCCATCGCCGGGATGAACTGGTAGATGGGTTGACGGGTAAGCTATTTACTCGAGGAAGTGCGCCCATCGTCCTGCTTGGCCCCAGAAAAGTCGGAAAAACGGCCATTTTACATGAATCGGTCAAGCGCTATCTCAGGTCCAGGGAAAAAGACACTCATCATTTAAGTGATCACGTATGGTACCTGGATCCGACCCGCCTCATCGCGGGCATGAGCATTGTCGGAGCCTGGCAGCGCCGCCTGGAAAGCATCATACAATACCTGATAAAACCCCTGGAGGATCACCCTGATCGGCAGGACATCCTGTATGTAGACAATGTCGTAGCCCTGTTTCGGGTGGGCAAGTCAGCCCAGAATGACATGACCATGAGCGATGTGCTCAAGCCCTACCTGCAACAGCGTAAGTTACAGTTGGTGGTCGAATCTACCGTAGAGGCCTGGGACCTTGTCGCCGAAGCCGATCGGGGATTTACAGACCTCTTTCAGGTGATACGGGTAGAGGAACCCGATGAAGTGGACACCCTCCGCATCCTGAACCGGGTTCGTCTGGAACTCGAAGAGGAAAACTTCCTGATGGAAAGTGATGTCCTCCGGTCTCTTTACGACCATGAGCGTCGCTATCATCAGCCCAGCAGCCTGATGGGGCGCTCAGCTGAGCGCCTGCGGCAACTGGCCATTCGTAACCGACAACGGGAGACCGAGTTTGATACCATCGACCTCGAAGATGAGCTGGAGTGGGAAATTCCTCTAACCCCCCAGATTGCAGAGGTTGACTATCAGCTCATATTCGAAAGTGTTGCCAGTCATTTTCGGCATTTTCTCGTCGGACAACCCGAGGTGTCAGATGCCCTTACCGATCTGGTCTCCCAACTCAAGGCACAACTTTCCCCACCCAACCAGCCCATTCGCTCGATGCTCTTCATAGGGCCTACCGGAGTGGGCAAGACGCAGGCTGCCAAGGTCCTCGCCGATTACCTGTTCCTCCACCAGGAACGTCTGGTTCGGATCGACATGAACGAATACCTTGATCCGGGAGCGGTGAGCCGCCTTATTGGTGATCCCCAGCATCCCGAGGGGCATTTGACCAGCAAGGTCAGGCACAATCCATTTTGTGTATTGTTGCTCGACGAAATTGAAAAAGCACACCCCGATGTCCACGACCTGCTCCTGCAACTGCTGGACGAAGGTCGTCTGACCGACGCCCTGGGGCAGGTAACGAGTTTTGCCAATACGGTGGTCATCATGACTTCCAACCTGGGGGCCGATAGGGTAGGGAAGTCCATCCGCTTTGCCCAGGATAAAGAAGATCAGGCTGGGGTGTACAGAAAGGCGATCCAGGATTTCTTTCGTCCGGAATTTATCAATAGGATAGACCAGATTCTGATATTCAAGTCGCTGCAGCCAGAGCATATCGAGCGCATAGCAGACCTGCAGATTCGCCGCCTGATGCAGCGACAGGGATTGCGACAGCGACAGATTTTCCTGCGGGTAGCTCCGGCAGTCCTGACGTATCTTGCCGGGCGGGGCTATGATCCCCAGATGGGAGGACGTGCCCTGAAGCGGCAGATTGAAACCGATCTGGTCCACTTGCTGGCAGCCCATCTTTCCCAGTTTAAACCAGGGGTTCCCTTGCTGATCTTTCTCAGGCCAGGCCAGTCCGCTATCGAGGTTATCAGCAGGCCGCTGGTAGAAGTTCCCCCTTCCCCTCGCAGCAAGATGGAAATGGTTGGGAAAATTACTGCCGGAAAAGAAGATTTTGAGTCTGTGCTGGAGGAATATGAAAAGCTGCGCGATGAAGTGGAAGAGGTGACCGATGACCGGCTTGACGAACTGGACATGGACCTGGGGCAGGCCATGCAAGTCGATGCATTACTCCGGGAACTGTTTGAGATGAAGGATGAAATTCGGAGTCGAATCGAGCAGCTATACGACCTGCAACGGCAGTTTCAGATTCGCAGGAACCTTAACCTGCGTGGAGGCCACTTCCGTGTGAAAACGGTCAGCCATGGAGTCGCCCGACTCTCTGGAGATGATCGGCCTGTACTGCAGGATCAGGTAAACCAGGAAAATGTGACGGATTTTCTGTCTCAGGTTTCACAGGCCGCTGATACCCTGGTCAATGAGGGAGCTTCGCTGTTTTTCCAATACCGATTGCAGTTGGATCGCATGCAGACCTGGACCAAAGCAGCCGAGGAGCGGGGAATTGACCACCTGGTCCTGAAATTTCGGCTGTTGAACGCAGAGGAGGTATCCATAGGCGATACCAATCCGGTGGCATTCCTCCGGGGGCTGTATCAAACCCTGGGTTGGACCAGTGCCGACCCTGGGGAGGACACCTCGGAAGTCGTACGCATTAGCCTGAAAAATACGGGCGTCCCGAAAGCCCATCGGGACAGCCTGGTGGTTCCCTACCTGTTTGTGCGCGGGTTGGGAATCCGGGCAGCCGTAAGAGCTGAAATCGGGGTACATCGGTTTGCCAATGTTCAGGAAGACACGCTGGTAGAGGTCAGGTTGGCTGAGTTAGGGGCAGATGAGTGGGAGGCTGCCAGGGAAAACTGGGATAAGCAGGGCGCTGGCCCCGATGAGCTCTTTCCCGAAAGAATTCCTGATACCTACGAGGTAATACGTCGCTACAAGTTGAGCTACCAAAGTCGCAGATTTGGCAAGACCTGGGAATGGGAGCCAAGTGGGACGCTGTATGACCTGCGGACCAAGTGGTTATTGGAACTTCCGGCCCATCGCAGCGACCTGGACCTGCTCTTCTACAAGGAGGATTGAGTTTTCAGAGGTCGAATTGTCGCAACAAAAGAGGGTTCTCTGACAATTTTAGCGGAGAGAAAAGGGGGTACGACCCCTCTGGGGTCGATCCACCGCGCAGGCACGTGCTACCAAGCTTGAACCCCAACAGGGTTCGCATCCAGGGTCAACGGCCCTGCGACAAGGTGGGGATAAAGCCAGCGCAGGAGACCTCGTTAGGGGAGAAAGTGGCACTTTAAACATTCTGATTCCTCCCTCTCTCGCACAAGC
>CAYFIR010000045.1:0-44223 GCA_964343195.1 uncultured Bacteroidia bacterium
AAAGGCCCATATGGACTCTCTGAGGCTGTTTTTGTAGGCCGAAACCAATGACTAGAGCAGAACAGAGCTTTTGAACCATCCAAAGGATGGCGCTGGTGAGAGCCTGTGCTGAGCGAAGTGAAGTACCTGGAGCCGACACCCGTTGTCTTCAAGTCTCCGACTTCAGAATTGATTGGGCAGGAGCTCCGACAGAACGTTTATCAAGGATGACAATTTTTGGATATAGTCCAGCTAAGAAAGGCCAGCCGCTTGTTGGCTGGTGGTAAGGAGGGGCCAGTTTGCTTACTCCCTCACTCTGATCACCTTGATCTCATTGATCAGGGCTTCCGTAGCACTACCGGAAGTCACATGGCTTAGGTTTCCGTTTCCTAACCGTGCGATTTTTTCCATTCCATCGATCTGCCACTGGGCAGGCTTGCCAAAGTAAAAGACACTCAGGGGAACCTTCAGTTCCTGATTGCGCTCCAGGGTCCGGTCCAGGCTTTCCAGGTCAAATCCTCCGTCAGTAGCCATGATGATGCGGTTATTGCCGTCGGGAATGAAGTTTTCTTCGGCCAGGATGAAGGCCATTTCCAGGGCTTTGCGTGGCTTGGTCTCGCCCCGGGACTGGAGTCCTAACAGGGTTTGGGTAATGTGGTCCCTTTCCTCAGCCGCGACAGCTGACAGGTACACCGTGGGCTTTCCCGAATAGGTAACAATGGAAACCTTGTCTTCCGGACGTAGAAAGGGCAGCAAATCAGTAAAAGCCTGTCTCAGGAGGGGAAGCTTGGTCGAATGTTCCATGGAGGCGGAAACATCGAGCAAAAAAATGACGTGGCTGGGAGCATATCCGCTAAGGTCATACAGGCTATCTATTCTGGCGGAGTCCTCCGCCGTGGTGGCACTGGCATAGATGCGGGCGCTGTCTTCAGGAGTAATGGTAAAAGCCCCTTCCTGCCAGGCCAGGGTATCGGCGAGTCGCTCAGGCCAATCCTGTGGACGCAATACCCAGAAAGAGCCTTCGCTCAGGGGGTTGAGATGCCGCTCCCCATTAACGAGTAACTCCTCTATGCTGTCTCCGTCCAGGTCTCCGGCCGGATTGAGGGAATAGGCCCATTCCTGTGGGCCTGCCCCCTGAAATTCGCCTTCAAAATTTACCGTCGTCTGGCTGATCTTATGGTGGGTGGCCACCTGTCCGGAAGGGGTGATTGTGAGCACATAGATGGCTCCCTCGTCCTTTCCTCCATCATCGTCCAGGTAGAGTCCTGTTGCAAGAGAAATCAGGGTATCCTGTCCCCAGGTCGGCATATAGGCGAGGCTATTGGCCCAGCGATCTGAGGGCGTAAGGGGGATGTCCAGGCCTCGTTGCCGGTTACTTATCTTGTGCCAGGAGCCGGGCTGGCTCATTTTGCAGAGATAAAGTGCCCCCTCGTCCAACCCACTATCGTCATCAGCAGGAGCTCCGATAGCCAATTGTCCCGTAGCGGAGATATATTCTACCGCAAATCCAAACTGATCCCCACGGCTGAGCTGCTCCGTCATTTCTGGAAAATACTCAGCAATATCGACTACGTCTTTGACCACTCCAGGGCTTTCCATCAGGAGCAGAAACACATTGCCAGTGTGTTTGGAAACCATGCCCGGAGCACCTACTGCGAGGTCCTGTTGCCCATTGCCATCCAGATCGCCGACCACTGCTACGTCATGTCCAAACTTCAGGCCCCGCCCGATTTTGCCCCGTAGCTCCGGCGTATAGCTGTCGAGAGAGATTTTTTCTTTCATGTTTCCCTCGGGAGTAAGCAGCAGGATCCATACCCGACCAGAGGGCTGTCCCGAGGCATCAGCCCGAGGCTCACAAATTGCCACATCGGGTATCCCGTCTCCGTCCCAATCTCCCAATGCTTCCACCCTTCGCCCAAACTCGCCGCCCGCGTTGGCATCGTTAATCCGGAGGACATGGGCCTGCTGAATTATGCCCGAAGTATTTACGGATGCGATCCAAAGCCCAGGGGTTCCCATTTCTCCGATGGCAATCTCGGTGGTCCCGTCACCGTTGAGGTCTCCCAAAGCTGCGACTCCAGCTCCGGTCTGATTCCAGTTCGGAAATGCCGGGCCTTCAGGCAGGTCTGCATGGGTAAAGTGCCAATAATCATAGAACACACGGTTCTGGGCCTGCGTCCTGGAGGTGGATAGGAAAGCCAATATGAGTAAAAGGGTAGGGAATCGAAATTGGGAGAGGTAATACATACAGTTATGGTCTTCTCTACCCAAATTACAGAATTTAGCGGACTGCCATTGGAAGAAAGCCGAAGGATATGTTGAAAATTCCTGTAAGATTTGGCACTGGAATGACGGTGGAGACTGCGGGTATTTGCACTCCTAATGGTTATTTTTCCTGCACTAGGAATTGAAATATGTCGAATCAGTTTTTGAATTGGAGTTGGAGGATTGCCTTGATAATCGGGCTTGTGTTATTTGGGCCATTGCATGCACTGGCCCAGGAGGTCCCCTTGTTTCCCGAGGGGAAAGATGGAGCTATAGCACTGCTGGAATATGTATTGAAGGCTGATGAGGCTACCCGCGAGCAGTTAACGATCGCGATGGAGCCTACCCGTGAGGATTGCGACAGCCTGATCAAGGATAAGCGCCTGGCCCGGAAGGTTTTTCAGTACCAAAAGTATCTGGCTCGTCATGCAGATATCATCCTGAAACCTCTACTGCCGGAGCAAACCGAGTGGATATTGTGGCAGGCAAATGCCGCTTCTCTAATAGCATATGAGGGAGACGCACGGCAGTTTCCCGGTGGGTACAGAGAACTTGCAGAATGGCTCAAGCCTGATGTGTCTGTGTATCGATTCAAATTCATCGAACCCGGACGCAAGATGGGCACTTCCTATGACCTGTTGGTATTTATCAATGGGCACTGGCGCCTGATCCATCGGCCATGGATCGTACTGTTCTGATAGAAAGGGGGCCAGGGCTCCCGACCATGCTCATCGCCGGGTCCACTTGGGGGAGGTCAGGGTAAGCCGATTCCCGAAGGGATCGCCCGTGGTTACTTCCCACAAGTTTTCATCGTAGAAGGGCGTTTCCAGACCTGGGCGGCTGAATTTGTATTCTCTGGCCAGCAGTTGTGCATGGTAAGCAGGGAGGTCAGGGAAATTTTCAACATAGACCCGGCTGCCCGGAGTGCAGTCGCCGTGATGTTCCGTCAGGTGGAGAGAGAGATTCCCAAGTGAAATTTGCAGGTATTTGGGAGAACCTTCAGGCTTGTATTCCCAGTCGATTTTGAACCCCATCCAGCCCACGTAGTGCTCCAGGGCTTTTTCATAATCAAAAATGCGAAAAATGGGTATGGCTTTGGACATACGGTTATGTGGTTAACATTTCGGGAAGGGAGGAAATCGCTCGGGGTACTCCCATGACTGAATGTAAGCCTTTTGGTACTGAGTTAGGCGAATTGATTATCTTTTCGCAACCTTCAAACCTTCCCTTTTATGAACACTACTTTCAGCTACTTACAACAGGCCAGTGTTAACATTAGCGGTGTCGCCTCAGGTTTCTGGATTACTGAACATTGGGTGGTAAGTGCCGGGCATGTAGTGGGGCAGGTACAGCAGCATCAGACTGATCTGGTAGGGTATGTACATCGCGATGGAAAGCAGGTGGCCAATCCCCTGACCCTTGTCAAAAGCTTTATGCCCGATTACGATATTGCGATTTTTGCAGCCCAGGAACCGCATCCCGGAAAGGTGGTTCCCCTCGCTTCAGTCTACCGTGACGGGCAGGACCTCTATGGCTTTGGTTACCAGCCTTACGAGGAAAAAGGACGCTTTTATATGCTAAAACATCAGGGGAGGACGGTCCATGGAAATGCAGATATGCTCGTATTAGACGGCCATATTTTTCACGGATTTTCGGGCTCATTGCTCTACAATCCCGTTACGGACGCCATTTGTGGGATGGTCACCTCAGTTCGCAAGCATCAGGAGCAGGTGCTGGAAACCTATGCCATCTCATCGGTCACCCTGGAGAGGTGCATTCGACAGATACTTCCCAGTTTCGAAACCAAACCGATAGATACCATGGGGCTCCAGTCCCTTGATGACACGGGTGCTACGCCTTCCTCTATCGATCTATCTCAGGGTGGGGCGGCGCTTTTGGCTCAGGCCGAAGCTCATCTGAGACAGTCGGATTTTGAAAATGTCTTTGACATTTTGCGGGAATTGGCCCCTATCCAAAGCATTAAAAACGATCTCATACTGACCGAATCAAAGTACCACAACCTGCGTCGGAATCAGAACCTGGGGATGGCCAGCTACGAACAGATGCGCATTGAGCAGAGCCAAATTGGGCAGGCGCTGTTGCTGACGATGGAAAATATCCGGGAATGGGAGACCGAGCAGCATGCTGATTAGCGGATGCTTGTGGCCAGGGACCAATGGGTGTAGGTCAAAATTCCTCCGGAGCGAGCGTTTTTTACCCCCAACCCTCTTTCCGATGAACCGGAATCTTCGACAAGGGGCAAACGGACGGGGCAAGAAGATCCTGGCGCCACGCGAAATCCCTTCAGGGGGAAACAGGGGTGAAAATGGCCCTATGTGAAAACTGTTCTACAAATGGACCAATTGTTTGATTGCCGGAAATGCTTATATTGATAAATCCGGGCAAAAATTTTTGCAGAATCTATCCACGTGACTGCCCCAATACTGGCCACTATCTACCACTGTTTCCATGCGCACCCTATCTGAATTCGCCTCCCGTAACCTTGTCCTGAGTCAGGTTTTGATAACTCTGGCTTCTATTATATTGGCTCTGACGGGCATTTTGTTAGGGATGCTGCTTTGGGGAGATACTGGAATCCGCTGGGAAAATGCCCTGGCAACTGGTTTTGCCATTTTTCTCTGTTTGCACCTAGTTCATTCATGGCATCGTCTCACGGTGCGTCCGACCCTCATGCAGCGATGGATGTATCGGGGAGGGCTATATTTTGCTGCTCTGGTGATGGCAGTCGGCCTTGGACTGAGGACGGGAGAAAACCAGGACCTCCTTGAAAAATATTCAAATACCGAGGTAAAGGAGGTACAGGCAGTAAGTCAGGTGTCTCCGGAAGTCGCTGCCAGGACCGGAGTCCAGGGGGCCTGGTTCAAATTCAAGCGATGGTTTGCCGAGAAGACCCTGTTTATCAGGCGTCAGGCTGATGAAAGCCTTTGGTGGCGGGCATCGCTGTATGTGTTGACCTTTTTGGTCTCAGTCTTTCTGATCCCCTTTGCTGTAGCTGCCTCCTGCGCACTGCTGTGTTCGGATCTGGCAGTGTTGGGGGTGCTGGTACTGTTGGGCGGACCGTTGATCAGCTTGATAGGAGGCCCATTTGCCTATCTGGGAATATTTGGGATCAAGGAACCTGCCCAGCGACGCAGGGGATTCTGGCTAAGCTTCCTGGCTACTATTCTGGGCATCCTGTTAGTGATTTTGTTGATCAATGCAGCTGAGATGGCAGCATTGGCGATCCTGGCAGGACTCGGCATCGCAGGCCTTCTGATAGGGTTGATATTGCTGGCAGCACGAATGCGGCAGGAAACAGGAGATGCCAGTCCATGATTCCCGGTCCTACTCAGCGACTTTACTTCCGGGTGCCACGGGAAAACCAGGCAGCCTTCATTCTCCGTCTGGTTAATAGCCCAGGCTGGCTGAAGTACATCGGAGACCGAAAAGTGTATTCGATGGCTGATGCGAAACAATATATCCGCAGCCGGATATTGGGCGATTTTCAACGCGAAAGTACGGGATTGTTTGAGGTGCGACTGAAGTCAAATGACCGGCCCATAGGGCTATGCGGACTCCTGAAACGGGACTTCCTGCCAGCACCTGACATAGGATTTGCTCTGCTACCAGAATATGCAGGAGCTGGCTATGCCTATGAAGCCGCCCATCAGATCATCAACTGGAGCTTTGAAGAGCAAAACCTGCCCACTATTCTGGCCATCACCCTGGAAGAGAACCTCCGCTCGCGAAAACTGCTGACCCGTTTGGGTATGAAACTGAAGCCCGAAAAGGTAAAAGAGCCTGGACAGGAGCCCTTGCTGCTATATTCCCTGTCAAATCCTACTTGCCAGCACGTTCGGAATGAGGAAATTGAACAGCGATGACGCAGACAATTTTCTGACGCATCACTGCAGGGAAGCGACAGGTTTTAGGGTTGAAGAGTTCGTTCCGGAAGCATCAACTGTTTCCCCCCATGCCTGATTTCACTACCTGGTTGAATCCAACACCGACTGAGAAGGAATGCTTTTGGGCATTTCTTACACATGTTTGAATAATTGGGGGGTTGGTTAACTCTGAAATGTGGAAAAAGCGAACTTGTAGTTGAACTATAAAGGTGATGGTACTCCCAGGTACAGGAGTTTTACCCAGCCTTTTCATTTGCTATTGTAACCAGGAATATCGGGAATTATGGAGCGGAAAGTATTAATGGAGGAGAAAATCGGGCAGAGGCATCACCCTGATAATCAGGTGGGGAGCTCAGAAAATGATAACGCTCAGTCGTTTGGGGCCAGACCTTCAGACTGTTCAAAAAGAATATTGGTTGTGGAAGACAATCTGGTGAATTACAAGATTGTCAGCCGATTTCTGAATAAATGGGGCTTCGAACACGCAAATGCTGAAAATGGAGTAGAGGCATTGAAGATGATGGAGACCGAATGTTATGCCCTTGCCCTAATGGACCTGCACATGCCTTTGATGGACGGGTATGAGACTACCCGCCAAATCCGAGCCCATGAGGATTCCCGAAAAGCCAACCTGCCTATCATTGCCTTCAGTGCGGATGCGGTTGCAGAAATTCAGCAAAAGGCCTCAGAGGCTGGAATTAATGGCTTTGCCAATAAGCCTTTTAAACCAGCCGAGCTTCACGCCGAAATCGAGCGATTGATAGCATCAAGGTAAGAGGCTGTTTGGATTTTTCCTTATCGGCCCAAACTGGTCTTTTTGCGCCCTGTCTGCGTCAATTTTCCTCAAAATCCCGCTTGCGGGATTTCTCGAGACTCAAAGCTAGGGCCCCTTCCCCAGCTTTTCGTTGTCAGACCCCAAAAATCCTGCGTTTGACCTCGAAACACCAAAACCTAAACAGCCTCTAAGCTGGACTTTATGCATTTTTAAATGTGAAACATCCCTTCCTAGTACCAGCAAATTGGCCATCAGCAATTAATCAACATCGGGGTTTTAGGTGGATGTTGTTTAATTCGTGAACAACTTTCAGCAATCAATATTGTACAAAGGGATCTAAAGCAAACCTGGGGCGGCGTTGGCCCGGCATTTGGCGCTCGGGGCGGCTTGAGGGGCAGCCTGAAATGCCGAACTTTTTTGCCTACTTTTTTGAAAAAAAGTAGGTCCCGCAGAAGGCGACACTGCAATTGGAAAAGCATTTTGGATGAAGTCCAGCTAAGTTGGGGCATACCCTGCTACCTATTCAGGAATTATCCGATCGATCCCTTTGGGCTGCCTTGCTTTTCCGGATTGGAATAAACTTCCGCCCCAGCCACAACGCTCCACCCAGGATCAGCAGACCAAGCAATCCGAGCAATAGCTTTGTCCACGAACGTGATGTTAATCCGATTGGGTCTGTTTGTCCCATCAGGACCACTCCTGACCAGTAATAGGGATCCAGTCCTTCGTCGAGTAATTTCAGCTTGGCCATGCGGAGCGCTTCATCTTTTGGATAGCCTCCATCCAGTGCCTGGTAAAAATGTGCCATTAACTCTTTGGTCCAGTTGTCATCGACCTGCCACATGGTAGCCACAAGGGCTTTGCTTCCCGCATGAAAAAATCCCTGCGAAAGACTTTGGACTCCCTCTCCCTTCAAAGGTTTTCCCACGTTCGTTTCACAGGCACTCAGGACTACCAGTTCTGCATTCAGGACCAGGTTGTATAGTTCGGCGGCAAAGAGGGCCTCGACCTGTGGGAAGGTATCCCGAGCCAGCACCAATGAATCATCCGGTGCGGCAAAAGCCAATAGTGAAAACCGGCCATCCTCATCAGAGGCCAGCCCATGCGTGGAAAGATGGATGACCCTGTAATTGGGAGCCTCCTCTCGAAAAGTCTCGAGCCGTGCCTGTTCGTTCAGGTAAATTCGGGCACCGTACAGGTCGGCGAGCATCTGGGCCTCAGCGCGGTTTTGGTATAGCGGCCCCAGGGACCCTCTGGTCGCCAGGAATCCGTTGCTGGAAGGTACTTCCGGGAATTGAGGGGCAAGGGCCAGGATTCCGTGTGAGGTAGTTCCGCTCTTTTTATGTTGATTTTCCCACCACCAACTGGCAGAGTACGCGAGGCTATGCCCTCGGTGGTAAATCCAGAAATCCTCCGGATCAGGTGTTGGGCGCAGCACATCAAATGGCAGGTGCCACAAGGGGCCATCGGGTATGATGATAACGTTTTTTGGAAGTCTGTCCTCCAGGTCCCCGATCAGACTTTGGTGCAGCATGTGGCCTAGCGATGCAGGATCAACGGATGGCAGTCGCTGAGAAGTGGCGATTGTAGGTTGATGGGCAACGAGAATGTTGTGCTGAAGACCCTGTATCAATCCACTCCATGATGCAGAGGTCCCAAGTTGGTCCAGTGTCATGGAGTCATGCCAGAGGGTGAATCTATAGGTTTGATTCTCCCCCAGAAAATAGTTTACCACTGCGACTGCCGGGTCCAGTTCCTGCTGGATGTCCTGAAGGGAAACAGTGGCGGGAACTGAAACCGGGTGCTTTCGGAGCCATTGCTGATACTCCTGCTCAGCCGCAAACCAGTTATTCCTGGCGATTTCACCGGGCTCTCCGGCAGCTTCCTGTTCCAGATAGGTCTGGTAGGCCTGCTGACGACTGGTGGCCAGCAGGTATTGCTGGGCCTGCTCTGCCTCTGTTAAATTACTCAACAATTGGCGCTGCGCGTTGGCTCGGCGTAACGATAGTGCATGGCTCCGTTCCATCAGTTGCCAGATTCTCGGTAGGGACTGGTCATCCGCTGGTAGGGATGCCTCGAGTGCAATGGCCTGCTCGTACAACCTGTAACCGGAGGAGGTCAGGGCTATCAGATCTTCTTCAAAAGCCGATTCCATCCGAAGGCGATCCAGCCAGTTGATGGCCTCGTTGTGTGCTTCTCGCGCTCGTTGCTTTTGCGTGACGTTCTCGGGTTGCTCAATGGCTACCTGGTATTGGAGAAAGGCAATATCTCCCAGTACTTCGACCAGTAAAGCGGGAGCTACGGCACCATTTCCCTGTCCACCCTGAAGCTGATCTGCCGCAGCCTGGAAGGAAGAAAGGGCTAGGGAAGTCGAGTCCTGGGCCAGCAGGATTCTGCCCCGAAGATGCAGGGCCTCCGCGATGCGGTCTCCAGCCGGATAGGTGGCTTGCCGCCACCTCAGGGTTTCCTGAAGGTGGGTAGCAGCCTCCTCAGGATCACCTAATTCCAGTTCTGTCTCAGCAAGCGAAAGCAGGGCTTTGTGGTAGAGGGGATCGTCATCAGGTTGTATGGATAATGCCCTGCGGAGGTATGGACGAATTTTTTCCATTGACCTGCTGCGCATTTCCAACTGGGCCATGGCCATGCAAACCGAGGTGAGGGGATTCCGGTTTAACTCCGGGTGACGCTGGTATTCTTTTTCGTAAAAATTGAGGGCCTGCTGGTAGTAGCCCAATGCTTTGACGGGTTCTCCCAATGCCTCATAGATATCACCCAGGTGCTTGTACGCCGACATTTGGTCCCGGATCCTAAGTTGGAATGTCTCAACCTGCAGGGACTGTAAAAAGTACTGGATAGCCGCCTGGTATTGATGCGTTCGTTTGTAAACGGCTCCAAGGTAGCGGTAGCAGGAAGCCAGGTACTGACTGGCAATAGAGTCCTGTCCGGCGGTAGGGCCAAGAAGGGATAGAACGGTTTGGAAATGCTGAATTGCCTCGGGGAAGTTTCTGATCTTGTAGGCTAGGGTACCTCGGTAAAGGGCTAGAGTCCAACCGGATGTGGCACAAACAGATAGCTCTTTGGTTTGGCACCAGCGGTCAAGAGAGTCCTGTGTCTGAATGAGTTCCCGACGCTGAATGGCGATTTCATCAAATCGCTCCGCAGTCAGAATTTTGTAGGTCTTGACGTAGTACCAGGTCTCATATCGCTCTCGCTCCTGCAGGAAGTCGGCATAGCGATCCAGAAAGTAGGCGGATGAATCATAGCCCGAATATTGATGTCGTTGAAATCCGGCCCACAATTCCAGTTCCAGCAGAGAGTCTGCCTGCGTCGTGGTCTGTGCCACTATGGGAGTTAGGGCCAAATAGCCAACCAGAAAAAAGAGGATAGAGCGCAGCATAGGGTTTGATACAAAATCTCCGGTGAATTTCCGGGCAATCACCTAAAAGGCGTACTGCAGGGAGACTCACCGGAGTTGATCAGACAAAATTGTTTGGTTACTGCCCCAGGTAGGCAGAGATTTCTCCATTTTCCATTTGCATGACGACCTGAGCCACTTCGTTATCCTTGAATCCTGTCAGGTCTATGGTAAAGGTGCTGAACTTTCCGTCTGCGAGTGTCAGGGCTTTCCCTTCGCTTACAATCCGGCCATCCTTGAGGACATGAACTCCGGTGACACCAGCTCCCGGTGTGAAAAACAGGCTGATTTCTTCCCAGGGAATGCGGCACTGACAGGGGCTGGGCGGAGGTGGAGGTCCTACGGGGACCGGGCCTGAGGGACCGATGGGCAGCAATCCTATACGGTTGGAGGTGCCAGTGGAGTCTTTTTGTTCTTCGCCATAGATCGCTTCAAAAGATTCTGCAATCAGGACTCTTTCAGCGTCAATAGCAGCCAGCTTTACTTTCAGCTCTTCCGTATCGCACTCCCTCTGTTGTAGGCTGTCCTGCTCGCAGGCTTTGATTTCTGCCTGATAGGCGACAGAAAGGAGGTCCATGCCATTGTAGGTGGCTTTGATGTCAATAGGCAGGGCTTCCTGGACTATTTCGCAGCCTGAGCTGAAAAGTGAAAGGCCGATGAGAACCAGGGCTATTCCAAAGGCATTTAATAAATGGTAGTTATTTCTCATTACTACGAGTTCTTGGGTTGAAAGAAAGATAAAGATACTGGGGGGCTTTACCTTTCAAACGATAGGGAAGAAAAATTAGCATATGATCTGCAAGATATTCGCAATCAGTCTTTTCAGATCAGCTATCCCCTGATCTGAGGTGGCTCAATTCCCCAACTTATCAAGAACTTTCTGGCTTTCTTCGCGGATGGATCCGGGACCATTTTCGGCGAGGTCTTCCAGGTATGGACGGGCAAGATCCGCATTTCTCTGGTATAGATGACTCATGGCTATCAGCCATTTTGCCTGGGCCTTTTGACGGGCATTAGCTCCTTCAGGTAGGGCTTCAAGTCTGGTCCTGCCCAGGTTGGGGTGTCCCTGGCGAAGGTTGTAACTGGCCAGTGCCAGGGTCAGTTCCGTGCGGGTGGCGGGTGCTATGGCCATATCTTCATTTTCCAGCAGAACAATTACGTCCTGCATCACGGCGTCTCCTTCTCCATTCTGGTAGGCCTGGAGGATAGCGCTAATCTGGGCATCAGCTTCTCCACGGGTGGAAGCCTGAGGCACATAAGCGCTGCTGATGTACCCTTTGGCGAGGTCTTTCATCTGGCTTTCAGGCAACGGACCCGATGGCCACATGAAAAATGTTACGAGGATCAGGACGACAGCTGCCGCAGCCATAAACCAGGTTTGTCGGTAGAAGGGAATGACTTTAGTCGGGGGCTCTTCCCTGTGCTGGGGAAGGGTAGCCTTCTCAAAGGCGGCCTTCATCGAGCCGGCTCGCTGGCGGATTGCTTCTTCCCCTTCTTCTCGTAACTGTTCATCGAGTAGTTGAAGGGTCATGGCATAGGTTGAATCCTCTGATGCCAGGGTGTCAATCAGTTGGGTTTGTTCCTGAGGTAACTCATCCCTCAGGTAAGCCAGCATGGTTTCCAGCTGAAATAGATCGGGGGAATGTGTTGTATTCATGGGATATTTCTGGATTTTTTAGTCAAAAAATTGTTTCACCTGCTCATCGTTTCGGAGCTTCTGTAGAGCCCGGCTTATGGCTCCCCTCACCTGATTAAAGGAAAGTTGAAAATGGTCTCCGATTTCCTTGTAGCTCTGACCGCTCAGGTAAGGTTCAAGGCACTGCCATTCGAGTTCGTTCAGTTTTTCCATCACAATGCCTTTGAACTTGTCCTGATCAATGCGATCCGACAGCAGGTCTCTGCTCCAAACCTGCCCTTTCTCCTGTTCCTTAATGGCCACCTTTTCTCTTTCCTCCCAGTTGCCATGCAGTTTTTGACGACGGCTGAGATCAATCAGATGGTTTTGAACAATGGTAAAGAGCAGTCCACGTACATTGCGGGTTTCTTTTACCCGCTGGAGCCGCTCAAAAAACAATAGCAGCAGCTCATTAACCACCTCCTGTGCTGACAGAGGAGCATTGGCATAACGACGGTAACGGGCTACCAGACCCGCCTGATACCGGCGCAGCAAGACCAACACCAGCTGCGCGTCCTGGGATTCTTGAAATTCCCGAACCAGATCACCGTCACTGAGGCCATCAAACCTCTCCCCACCTGGAGGCATAGCTAAGGCCAGAAAAATCCACATAGAGGGTTATTTTTTGACTTTGTCCCCAAGTTAGCGATTTTTCCACTTTGCCCGGCTTTCCCTTTCTGTTGCCTAATAGACGACCTGCAAATGAGAATTACATCTCCCTAATTCGTTTTTTGTCAATTTTTGGGAATGTTTGCACAGTAGAAAAGCCTCAATTCCATTATTTCTCGCAATTCTTCATTCATGAACCGATTCCTACTGCTACTTTCTGCCCTTTTCACTGGCTGGGCTGGATGCCAACAGCCTGCTTCCGAAAACCCATCGGCGACAGCCAGTTTTTCCCCTGCCCCGGCAGTTGTATATGAGGTTTTCGTCCAGGCATTTGCCGACAGCGACGGAGATGGTATTGGGGACCTTCCGGGGTTGATTGCCCAGCTCGACTATTTTGTAGCACTGGATGTAGATGCCCTTTGGCTAATGCCGATCCACCCTTCGCCATCTTACCACAAGTACGATGTGGTGGACTACAAAGGCATTCATCCTGACTATGGTACGATGGAGGATTATGAGCGCCTGGTAGAGGAGGCTCACGTACGCGGCATTGACATCATCCTGGATTTGGTGGTCAACCATACTTCAGACGAACACCACTGGTTTCAGGAGGCGGTTTCTTCCCCCACCAATCCCTACCGGAACTATTATGTCTGGGCGAAAATTGATTCTATCCGGGAGGAAATCGAGAAAAAGGAAACGAGCGAAGATTCCGACAACCTCACTCAGTGGCATCCGGTCGAAGGTCAGGATGAACATTACTATGGCTTTTTCTGGGGCGGGATGCCCGACCTGAATTTTGACAACCCCAAAGTCCGCGAGGAAATTTACGAGATCGGGCGCTTCTGGCTGGAAGAAGTAGGCGTGGATGGTTTTCGGTTGGATGCGGCACGGCACATTTATCCCAGCGATCAGCAGGCTAAAAATCATCAGTTCTGGGAAGAGTTCCGGGCGGAAATGCAGAAGAGCAAGCCGGATGTTTATCTGGTGGGAGAAGTCTATGAATCGCCGGAAATCGTAACACCCTACCTGCAGGGGCTGCCGGCGCTGTTCAACTTTGGGCTGGCCAAGGCCATCATCCACAGCCTCAACCACGGCCATGACTCTGGCCTGGTACAGACCCACCACGATATCCGCACGGCCTATCAGGCAGTGAATCCGGACTTTGTCGATGCGACCATCCTCTCCAACCACGATCAGCGTCGCATCATGACCGCTGTGGAAAATGATCCTCAGAAAGCCCGCATGGCGGCTTCGCTGCTGCTTACCCTGCCCGGCACGCCCTACATTTACTATGGTGAGGAATTGGGAATGCGAGGAGACTGGCCCCACGAGGTAATCCGGGAACCCTTTCTATGGGGAGAAGATGCCCCTCATAAAACACATTGGCGTGAACATCGGGACAATCCGCCCGGAGCGGTCGATCCGCTGCCGGTTCAGATGGCCGATAGCAGCTCGATGTACCACCACTACCGTGAGCTGATAGAGGTTCGGAAGGGAAATGAGACCTTGCTAAAAGGCGAATTGGCCCTGACGCCGGTTAAACTGGATGGGATGGTGGATTTCTTCCGGGTTCATGAGGGGGATACGCTGCTGGTGATCCACAATGTGAGTGATTCGGCCTTCCAGCTTCCCTACCACCGGTATCTTCGTGCGAATTACCCCCGCTTCATTTGGAGCGATGGGATATCGAAAGGAGATAGCATCCTGCCGGCTTATGGTTCTGTCGTGCTGGGAAAGGAGCTGTGATCAGCGTCCATTCAGCGACCAGTCATAGCGGTAAAAGCCGATGTTGTAGTCTGCTGGAATCGGGTTTTCCCGGTATCGGTTGATGAAGGCCAATGCAGAGGCTTTGGATCCGCCAAAATCGCTGGCATACCATTCGAAGATCTGGGAAAGCTGTACCTGATGGGTACTGCGGTTGACCCGAATGAAGTTGGCATCATTCAGGGCCCTTCGGGTTTGTTGTCTCAACTGAGCTTCCAGCTTTTCTGGCCGATAGGCAAAATTTGTGATCGGCGGACAATCGACAGCGCCACAGACTACCACGAAGTGAAACCTGGGATCGCCGTAGGTTTTCAACAGTTTCTCCTTTTCGATCTGGTCCAGGGTGAGCATCTCGCCAGCGACACGGTACTGGAGGCGGTTGAAAAATCCCTCTACCTTGAGCACCGACTCAACCGGCAGCCGTTCGGCCACGGCATGGATGACGAGTAGGTTGTAGGCGTTGATGTAGAAGGCCTTTTGGGTGGCAGCGTCCTGGCTGGATACGTCGGTGGAGGCAAGGAGTTCTATCACTCGATCCATCTCTGATCCCCGGGCTATAGCAGCATAATTTACGCGGCCATTTTCCACATACTTTCCAAACAGTGCATCAGCTTCGTCAAAAAATGAATTGACCTGCTGGGCATGAGTGCTGAAGGCTAACAGGAACAACAAAAAGGTGAGGGACAACAGTTTTCGCATGGGATTGGGTCTTTGGTGTTCCTGCAAAGAACGATAGGGCGGGGAAGATCTATTGTCACACAGCCAACAAAACCCTTTTCCTTGAAGACCAGCAGGATCGAGGATCGGAGTCCTCGATCAACCGTTTATCCTCCTGACCATTCCGTTTTCTAGTGTTCCTGGCGTCAGAGACGCTTTGACTTGACGTTTCGCTTCGGAGAAGCTCACGAGCGGCACTGCTGAAGCAGTGCTCCACATGATGACCATCCTATAGGATGGCGCTGGTGAGGCTCTCCGAGCCGACACCTGATGTCTTCAAGTCTCCGACTTAATAAAGCTTGATTTTGAGTGTCAATAGAGACCGCTTGCGAGCACTCGATTCCGGAATGGTCAGTTATCCTCTAGCCGGGTCATCAATTCGCTCGGCTAGTAAAAAGCAGCCTTCTTACTTGCTGCGCGGTTTTAACCCGCAGCAAGCATCTTAAAACGGCACACTCTGATCTCCTCCGCCACCGTTCTGTTGGTCGCCACCGCCCTGGTTCATCTTGGAAGGCAGGGTAATGGTGTTGCCCCCTCCGCTGAAGTCCTGCACCTCGCCATAGCCAGGCATACCCGCCCCGCCAAAGTTCCAGTCGGTAAACTTACCGTACTTGCCGATGAACTGCATCTTGCAGGTTCCGGTGGGACCATTACGTTGCTTGGCGATGATCAGCTCGGCCATGCCAGCGGTGGTGTTGCCTTCGTCGTCGGTTTCAAAACCGTAGTATTCCGGACGGTAGAGGAACATTACCATATCTGCATCCTGCTCGATAGAGCCGGATTCACGCAGGTCAGAGAGGACAGGTCGTTTGTCACCACCTCGACTTTCTACCGCGCGACTCAGCTGAGACAGGGCAATCATGACCACATCCAGTTCCTTGGCAATCTCCTTGAGAGATCGGGAGATGCCGGCGATTTCCTGCTCTCGGTTGCCCCCTTTTGAAGCGTTGCCCTGCATCAGCTGTAGGTAATCAATGATCACCATGGAGATGCCTTTTTCTGCCTTGAGGCGTCGACACTTGGCGCGCAGGTCCCAAATGGACAGGGCTGGAGTATCGTCAATGAAAATCTGGGCTTTGGACAGCGAACCGATGCGGTTGATGAGTTGCTGCCATTCGTAGTCCTCCAGGTTACCCGTCCGCACTTTTTGGGCGTCGAGCTCCGCCTCGGATGTGATAAGACGTTGGGTGAGCTGGGTTGCCGCCATCTCCAGCGAGAAGAAGGCCACAGGTTCGTTGAATCGCAGGGCTGCATTTCGGGCCAGGGTCAGGGTCAGGGCCGTCTTACCCATGGCCGGACGGGCCGCGATGATGACCATGTCGGTTTTGTGCCATCCAGCGGTCATTTTGTCCAGTTCGGCGATGCCAGAGGGAATCCCCACCACGCTGCCGTCCTGTCCACGCATCTCTTCCAGTTTCTCGAGGGTACGTACCACCAGCTCTCCCATGCCGTGATAATTACGGCGCAGGTTGGTCTCCGAAATTTCGAAGAGCGACTGCTCGGTTTTGTCCAGCAGTTCAAAGACATCCGTAGTCTCGTCGTAGGCCTTTTTGATCACCTCATCGGAGGACTGGATGAGCTGGCGCAGGATGAATTTTTCGGCGATGATGCGGGCGTGGTACTCAATGTTGGCGGCTGAGGCGACCCGACTGGTCAGCTGGGTCAGGTAGTAGGCCCCACCGACGGTTTCGAGGGAACCTTTTTTCTTGAGGGCATTCTTGACAGTCAGAATGTCCACAGGCTCAGAGTTGCCAAAGAGTTCGAGAATGGCATCAAAGATTTCCCGGTGCGCATCTTTGTAGAACATGTGCGCCTTGAGGGTATCCATGATGCGGTGCAAGGCATCTTTTTCCAGGAGTAGAGCGCCGAGTACGGCCTCTTCCATGTCCAGGGCTTGTGGGGGAAGCTTGGCTCCCGGCACGAGGTGCTGCTGAGACATGGAAGAGAATTTTCGGACACGGGCTGACTCTGGGCCACCTGGAGCAAATTCCTTGGAATCACGAGAAGTATTTTCTGACATGGGCAGGCAAGAGTTAATGGAGTAGAAACCAGGAGAACTAGGCGAATCCAAGAGAGAAAGGCCTCAAATATACGCCCGTACTTCTTCTCGGAACAACTTACAGTATGTGGATAACCTTGGGCTGAAAATCAGGGGTTTACGGGTTATGCATGGTTTATCCACTTTTTCGCTCTGGATCAAGGGGGAATAAACACTGTTAGAGGGGGGTAGTTCTGCTGCTTTTGAACAGTTGGTGTATAAAGTGTGGGTAAATGTGGATAAGGGTGTGGAAAGATTGTTTGGGCTAAAAATTTTGGGTTCGAAAGGTGTGGGAATGTGGATAAGTACTGCTCATTAGAACTAACGAAGTATTCGAACTGATGTTGAGTCCGCAAAGCTAAAAAATAGAGAGGAAATTATCGAGGTGGATGCTAAATTGGTTAGGGGGGTGCCAATTCCAACCCATTTCACCATTTCTCATCTTTGGACAAATCCACAAACCTCATGACCCTGCCCATACAGTCCTACCGCATCTGGAAAACCCAACGAAGTGGGAGCACATTATTGTACAAGGCTCTTCGGGATACGGGTGTTGCAGGAATACCCGGCGAACATTTATACCTCTCCTTCGAAGAGGAAAAAGACCTGCCAGGACTCAGCCCTTTTGATCAGTATCGGCATAAACTGTGGGCGAAGGGAACCACTCCCAATGGGGTATTGGGTGTCAACCATGATCTCAACGGTCGTGAGTACCTGAAATTTTATAAGAAACTTTCCTCTTTAAGGGGTGATCCCTCGCCTGGAACTGACCATGAAGACCTTTGGAAAGAGATTTTTCCCAATTGTAAGCACATCTTCCTGACCCGAAGGAACAAGTTGCGGCAGGCTATTTCCTGGTGGCGGGCCATTAAGGATCAGGTTTGGCACCTGGGGCCTGGAGACTCTCACCAGAACCCTGAGGAGTTCTATGTAGAGCATTATGACCTCGCTGCCCTGAAGCATTTGTTGAGCGAGATACTTCTGAAAGAGGCAGCGACTCAGGAGTATTTTGACCGTCATGGCATCGAGCCTTTGAATCTGGTTTACGAGGAGATGGTGGCAGATTTTCCTAAGGCTCTGAAGCAGGTGCTGGAATATCTCGAACTCTATGAAGAAGGCATGATTCTTCCGGTGCCTTATTATCATCCTACTGCCGATGTGCATACTGAGATTTGGCTGAAGCGTCTGCATGAGGATTTACAGGCAGACGACGCCCAGTTTTGGCTGTGGGATTAATGTGAGGAGTCGGAGAAAAAATGGCCGCCCCGAACAACTCGGAGCGGCCTAATTGTTTCTGAAATTAGTCCGGAAACTATACAAATTTCCCGTCCCATTTTCCCTTCAAATCACCTACGATGTTTTTGATGAACTGCTCTTCGTCCTTGTGGCAGATGAGCAGGGCGTCTTCGGTATCTACCACGATGAAGTCCTTCAGGCCCTTGAGAACCATGAGTTTCCCATCCTTGGTGGTTTTGATCATGTTGTTACTCGCATCGTACAGGATGGCCTGTCCGTGTACGCCATTGTGGTGAGGGTCCTTGTCAGAATTTTCATGGACAGAGCCCCATGTGCCGAGGTCACTCCACCCAAAGTCGGCTGGAATCACATAGACCTTGTCATCTTTATCTGCCTGCTCCATGATGCCATAGTCAATGGAGATATTCTGGCAGGAAGCATAAGTGTCAGCGATTGCGGCACCTTCACCCTCAGTGTAGTAGGCTTCTGCGATAGAGGAAAAAGATTCTGCCATGTCAGGCAGGTAGGATTCAAATGCTTTTTTGATGGTAGGCCATGAGAAGATGAAGAGACCTCCATTCCATACATAATCACCGGACTCCAGGAACGCCTTGGCAACTTCCAGTTTGGGCTTCTCGGTGAAGGTTTTGACCTGATAGTAACCCAGCTCTTTTTCGTCCTCGATGAACTGGATATAGCCATATCCCGTGTCAGGACGGGTAGGAGTAATCCCCAGGGTCATGATCATGTCCTGTTCATCACAGGCTGAGAGGCCCAGTTCGACAGCATCCTTGAAGACCTCTTCCTTGGCAATCAGGTGGTCTGCAGGAGCGACCACAAAGGATGCATGGGGGTTTTTCTTCTGGATTTTATAAGCCGCATAGGCTACACAGGGGGCGGTATTTCGACCTACGGGTTCAAGCAATACCTGGTCCTCTGTAACAGCAGGAAGCTGTTCCATCACGAGGTCCTTGTACTGCTCATTGGTCACAATGTAAATATTCTCAGCGGGCACAAAGGCCGCAAATCTGTCAAATGTCTCCTGGATCAGGGTCTTGCCTCTACCCAGGATGTCATGGAACTGCTTGGGGAAAGTTGAGCGGCTCATGGGCCAAAAACGGCTACCGATTCCGCCGGCCATGATGATGATGTAATGATTTTCGTGGGACATGGATACTCTTTTGGTATTTACTGTCTAGTTAGGTGGATTGACAATTTATGCAAAACGAGCATTAGGTGCAGCCTTACACCCATCAAACCTAGCAAGGGCCGAGCCTGAGGGGGGAGGGAGCTTCGTGAATGGTGTATTTGGATGAATCAATCGTTAGAATGTGAGCCTGTTGGGTTTGCCTATCTTTTAGAATGCCAGAAACAGGTGTGAAAAATCGAAACATTCTTACACAGATTTGGACATCCTTTGGGCGGTGTAAATCCAATAATTAGACATCCCAGCTTGATTTCTTACGTGTGTTTGAAGGGTTGATTACTCAATCACCGTGCCTATTCGGGCAGTAACCCAGGAAAGTTATACAAAATACATGTAGCACCTGTCATATCGCAGGAGTAATAATTCGATTTTCGCATTACCATGTGGGTTATGTCGCTATTGACAATGCCGTTCAATGGCTTACATACCCCTCATAAAGAAGCCCTGGTCTAGGTAATTTTGTATAGATACATTGATAGATAATGGAATATCTCATTATCGAATAAATCTGCTCAATACAGGATCACCTTATTAGGAAAACTCATATGCGCTTTCAATCGGGGAGAATACGAAAGCTTCAAAATCTGGCTCTGGAATGGGTAATTCTGGGGACCATGATTTTTGCTGGAGGGCTTAGTGCTCAGGTAAATGCAAACTTTGTTGCGGATGCTACCTCGGGGTGTGCACCCCTGACAGTACGCTTTACCGATCTGTCCACCGGTAGCCCTGATGCCTACCTGTGGGATTTTGGCAATGGGAATACATCTGTCTTTGACGATGTAATCGCTACCTATACCACTCCAGGGACCTATACCGTCACCCTCACGGTGACAGATACCACTTCCGGGCAGTCCAGTACCCGGACTGAAACCGGATATATCACGGTTTTTGCGGATCCTCTGGCAGATTTTAGCGTGGATGTTACCTCTGGGTGTGCCCCCCTGACGGTTAATTTTAGCGATGCCAGCGTAGCTGGAGACGGCAACATCGTGAGTTGGACCTGGGACTTTGGGGATGGCAACGTGCAGAGTGGAGCCAATCCCTCTCACACTTATGTATCAGCTGGTGATTATGACGTGACCCTCGTCGTAGTGGATGACAATGGATGTGGAGATACCTACGTCATCAATGACCTGGTTTCGGTGACCGAGGTCGCCAATGTGAGTTTCTCCGCCTCTCCTCAAACGGGCTGTAACGCTCCCCTTACTGTTAACTTCACTTCGAGTGTTTCGCCTGCCGGAACCTATACCTATTTGTGGGACTTTGGGGATGGGACGACCTCCACTGCCACCAATCCTACCAAGGTGTATGCTGTGAATGGTGACTACGATGTCAGCCTGACCATTACCGATGTAAATGGCTGTCAGGAAGTGGTAACCGAGCCCAACTTCATCCTGATTAACAATCCAACGGCAGACTTTTATGCCCTCGATACCGAGATTTGTACGGGTCGCCCCGTCCAGTTTATCAACCAGTCAACCGGAGCGGACAGCTATACCTGGACCTTCGGCGATGGCAACACCTCCAATGCCGAAAATCCAAGCCACAGCTTCTCTGCGCCGGGTACTTACTCCGTCAGCCTGACAGCGGACAATTCGGCGGGATGTAGCGACATCATAGGGCGTACCGCCTATATCACGGTGCACCCTTCGCCGGCACCTGGATTTACCGTTGACCGAAACTCTGGATGTCAAGCCCCCATGCTGGTAAGCTTTACCGATCAGTCTATCGGGAACATTATCGCCTGGGACTGGGATTTTGGCAATGGAAACTTTTCTTCTGGGCAAAACCCTACCACAACCTATAGCACCGCAGGCCTGTATGACGTGTCGCTGACTGTAACCACAGATCGAGGCTGTACTGCTACAGAGACGGTGCCTGATTACATTCAGCTTGCAAATCCAGATGCGGAGTTTGCCAGCAGCGCCACCCAAGGGTGCGCCCCCCTGACGGTCAACTTCCTTGACATCAGTACCTCGCCGACTGATCCTATCGTCAGTTGGGTCTGGAATTTTGGGGATGGAAACGTGTCCAATGCACAGAACCCTTCGCACACCTATACCACAGCGGGCGATTATACCGTGACCTTTACCGTTACTACCGCGAGTGGCTGCCAGAACACAGAGGTGTTCCAGTATGTAGAAGTGGGAACCCCACCGACCACCAATTTTGTGGCCAACCCATTGACTGTCTGTGCCAATCAACCCGTTAACTTCCAGGACCTGACCACCGGGACTGTGGATACCTGGATATGGTTCTTTGGCGATGGCGGGACTTCCAATGCTCAAAATCCTACCCACACCTACGCGGGCGCCGGGTTATTTACCGTCACCCTGATTACGGAATATAATGGTTGCCGGGATACCCTTATTCGCCCGGATTACATCACTGTGGTAGGTCCCTATGCGGACTTTGTCCCCAATCCACTAGAGGGATGCCAGGTGCCGTTGACAGTCAACCTGTTTGACCAGTCCACCAATGCTACGGGCTGGTACTGGACATTCGGTGACGGATCTTTCTCTACCCAGCAGAATCCATCCAAGACCTATACCAGTCCGGGAAATTATGATATCATCCTGACCGTAACCGATAGCTTGACGGGTTGTACTGACCAGGCGACTTTCCCATTTCAGATCACCAACCCGACTGCGAGCTTTACGGCCAATCAGGTGGTGGGCTGTGTGCCATTCGAAGTGGACTTTACCAACCTTTCCTTCCAGACCAATAGCTATGTCTGGGACTTTGGAGATGGCACCACTACCAATGTGGCCAATCCTACCCACACCTATCAGAATCCGGGAACCTACACCGTGACCCTGTTGGCTCGCGGAGGAAACTGTGAGGATACGCTGATCCGTACCAATTATATCACTGTGATAGGGCCTTCACTGGACTTCACGGCTGACCAGTTGACTGGATGTGCTCCGTTACCGGTAACGTTTACCAGTTCGGCCAGTTCTGGATCTGGCATCGTGAGCTGGATCTGGGACTTTGGGGATGGAAGTTCTGCGAATGGTGCTTCAGTGGCCCATACCTACAGTAACCCTGGAAGCTACGACGTCACCCTGACGGTTATTGATGGGGATGGATGTACCGCCGATTTGACCAAGACCAGCTACATCAACCCTACTTTCCCAACGGCAAGCTTTGTGTCAGATGATACTTTGAGCTGTCCGGGTGCACTCGTGAGATTCCGTTCTACCTCAACAGGGAACGGACTCACTTACCTGTGGGACTTTGGGGATGGAACCAACTCCACGGCTCCGAATCCGACCCACCTGTTCCCGGGCAACGGGACTTACAACATTACCCTCACCGTTACAGATGCCAATGGTTGTAGTGACAGTGAAATCAAGTTCAATTATGTGGATATCGGCCAGCCAACGGCTGCATTTGCAGCGGATAGTACGTCGGCTACCTGCCCACCCCTACAGGTGAATTTTACCGATCAGTCCAGCGCAGATGTGGTGAGTTATAGTTGGGACTTTGGGGATGGAAGTACCTCCAGTCTGGCTAATCCTTCCAAGATCTACTCGGTGCCGGGCAACTACGACGTGACCCTGGTCGTGACCAACAATGTCGGTTGTCGCGATACTCTTGAACGCCCCAATCTGATTCAGATTCAGGGACCTACAGGAAGCTTCTCATTTGCTCCCTTACAGGGATGTCGTCCGCTGAATGTGACATTCAACGTCAACTCGCCCCAGGCGGGCTGGACCTATGACTGGGACTTTGGGGACGGTACAGGGGGAACCGGTACTTCCATCAACCACATTTACTACACTGATACCACGATCACGCCTATCATGCTGATCGAGGATGCTGCGGGCTGTGTGGTTTCGGTAACCAGTCCGGATCGCATCATCATTCACCCGCTGCCTCAGCCGAGCTTTACGGCTTCGCAGACTGAGATCTGCCTGGGACAGAATGTACAGTTTACCAATACTTCCTTCTCCAAGCGTCCGGTGACTTCGCTTCTCTGGGACTTTGGCGACGGAACTACTTCTACTGCCAACAATCCTTCGCATACCTATCTCGATACGGGCACTTATGTGGTAAATCTACAGCTCAGTACCGTTGACGGCTGTACCGATACCATGGCAGTGCCAGTTGAGATCAGGGTAAATGCTCCCCCTACCGCTATTTTTGACATGAGTGGAGCGTCTGGCTGTGTGCCATTCCCGATCGCGTTTTCTGACTCATCTACTGGTGCCTTCCCGATCGTGAACTGGGAATGGGACTTCGGAGATGGGGATACTGACAATGGTCAGGTTATCACGCCTCACATGTACGATACGGCTGGCGTGTATATGGCTACCCTTACGGTAACCGATAGCCGTGGATGTACCGGGCAGGCTGGACGTATCATTACGGCTAATGGCTTGCCACCAGTGGATTTCGATGCGTTCCGCTATGGCTGCGCGCCTATTTCTGTGGACTTTACAGACCGTACGGTAGGAAGCTCTCCCTCTGTATCATGGGAGTGGAGCTTTGGTGATGGGACCAAGTCATTCCAGCAAAACCCCACTCACACCTATTCTAGTGATGGGCAATATACCGTGAGCCTGAAAATCACCGATGCTAACGGCTGTGTGAATACCCTTACGCGGACCAATTACATCCAGTTGGAGCACCCGATTGCGAACTTTACCTCTGATGCAACGGTGACCTGTCCTCCTCAACTGGTGACCTTCAATAATCTATCGATTCCGGACACGACTTCAAGCTACCTTTGGGATTTTGGGGATGGCACTCCTGCATCTACCTTCACCAATCCCCTGCATACTTATTATGGATCAGATACATTTGATGTAAGCCTGATCATCACCAATATCTTTGGCTGTGCCGATACCCTGGTACGTCCCCAGCATGTGATCAATTATCCTCGGCCGACGGCCAGTTACTCCGTTTCGGATACCTCCGTCTGTGTGCCAGCCAACCTGATTTTTACCAATTCCAGTATTCCTTCTGGAGCGGCCCTAACCGGGTATCGTTGGGACTTTGGTACAGGGAGTGGCGTTACGACTCCCAATGCGAGTTTCAATTACACCACAGCTGGAACCTATACCACCAGCCTGGAGATAACCGATGCCAATGGCTGTAAGGACACTGCATATGAGCAGGTATATATTCAGCCGCTGCCAGTTGCAGATTTCATAGCCGATGATACAGTCGGTTGTGCCGTTACCAGCATCTCTTTTACTGACCTGACAACTGGAACCAATGCTCCGGTTCTGTGGGAATGGGATTTTGGTGATGGCGGAAGCAGTACTGCCCGTAATCCATCCAATACCTACTTCTCTGATGGAACCTATACCGTTACCCTGAAAGTAGAAGACATTAATGGGTGCCGGGATTCCATTACCCGCACCAACTACATTGAACTGGATCATCCCGATGCAGACTTTACCGTAGGTGCGGTACAGGCCTGTCCGGGCACAGCGGTAAGCTTTACGGATATTTCAAATGGGCCGTTCCCTATCACTACCTGGAGATGGGATTTCGGTGATGGGTCGCCACGCTCATTTGCCCAGAACCCAAGCCATACCTATACCACGCCGGGAACCTACACGGTGACCCTGATTGTCAGTGATGGCATCAGCTGTCAGGATACCATGATCAAAACCTCTGTTATCGAGGTGTTTACCCCTCCGACTGCAGGGTTTACCTACACTCCGACCAGTGGTTGTGATCCCCTGACCGTAAGCTTCAGTGATGCTTCAGTCAATGGGACGGTACCAGTAGTCGGATATGATTGGGACTTTGGGGATGGTAGCGGAGCTGTAACGGCTAATCCGACCTACACCTACAACACCCCGGGAGTGTACGATGTGACGCTCATCGTTACCGATGCCAATGGCTGTGAGGATACCCTGGTGCAGCAGGTCGAAGTGCTGGAAGTCCCGGTAACTGACTTCATCGCTGACAAAGTCCGTGGATGTGGACCGACCACCATCGACTTCACTGACCTGACCACCACGCCTTACACCAAGGTGCAGTGGGCATGGGACTTTGGGGATGGCAATACCTCGAATTCTCCAGCGCCATCACATACCTATCTCAATGACGGGATCTATACTGTGAAACTGGTGGTAACTGACCAGAATGGCTGCCAGGACAGCATGACCAAGGTGAATTACATTCGCCTATCTCATCCGGTTGCGTCCTTTAGCATGAGTCAAAATGTGGTTTGTCCCAATGATCCTATCGGGGTAACATTTACAGACCTCTCTATCGCAGATACCACTCTGGTAAGCTGGCTGTGGGACTTCGGGGATGGTAATACTTCTACCAGCCAGAATCCGACACATATCTACACCACTTCTGGTACCTACCTGATTTCTCTGACCATCGAAAATGTGCTGGGTTGTGGAGATGATACCACAATTACCCAGACTCTGGAGGTGCTCAATCCTCCTGTTCCTGCTTTCTCCATTTCTGATTCAGCCAACTGTACGCCACTGAGCATTGTATTCACCGACAATTCTACTGACGGGGACGCAGCAATCGTGGACTGGAGTTGGGACTTTGGAGATAGCAATACGTCTCTACAGCAAAATCCTTCGCATACCTGGACAACCCCAGGTGTGTACACCGTGACCCTGACCACCACCGATGCCAATGGCTGTGTGGCTCAGGCGACCAAGCAGGTTCGTGCCTACGAACTGCCAGTGGCCGAGTTCATGACCGTCGATTCGCTGGGATGTGCGGCTCAGACCGTTACGTTCCAGAATCAGTCCGCTTCCACCTTCTCCATGAACTACCGCAAGTGGTTCTTCGGAGATGGTGACAGTGCGGTGGGACCTCAAAACCCGACCCACACCTATGCGGCGGACGGCGTCTATGATGTGACCCTGATCGTAGGGGACATCAATGGCTGTCGCGATACCCTCGAGCGGCCTCAGTATATCCGCCTGAGCCATCCGGTGGCAAACTTCACCCTGGATCAGAATGAGGTATGTCCTGGTTCTCCCGTGGGCGTTACGTTCACCGATACCAGCATCCCGGATACGACCATCGTGGGCTGGCTGTGGAGATTTGGTGATGGAGGAACTTCTACTCAGCAGAATCCCAGCCATAGCTATATCGCTCCGGGTACCTATACGGTGATCCTGACGGTTACCAATATTCTCGGCTGTTCCGATACCGATACGCTGATTACTCCGATTACCGTTTCTACACCTCCTACTGCTGCATTCAGTATTAACGACAGCGCAGACTGTGCGCCATTTGCGGTTAGTCTGACGGACCTGTCAACTGACGGAGATTATCCAATTGTGGTATGGCGTTGGGACTTTGGAAATGGAGATACCTCTCTGCAACAAAATCCGTCATACGTGTATTCGACTTCAGGTGTCGAAACCATCACGTTGACAACAATTGACCAAAGAGGCTGTTCGGATGAGCACTCAATAGATGTGGAGGCATATGAGTTGCCAGTGGTTGATTTTGCAGCCAATGACAGCCTCGGTTGTTCCGGGCAGGTATTCCAGTTCACCGATCTTTCAACGGCTAGTGCCAATATCACAAGCTGGCTATGGGACTTTGGGGACTCCAATACTTCGACCCTGAAAAATCCCTCGCATACCTATGCTTCCGAAGGATTCTACACGGTAACTCTGACCGTAGTAGATGTCAACGGATGTACCGAGACCTTGACTCGCAATAATTATATCCGTCTGACCCGCCCAATTGCGGCCTTTACCCAGAATCGCACCACGGCCTGTCCTGGCGTAAATATCCGGTTCACCGACCTTTCCACTCCAGATCATCCGATCGTGGATTGGCAGTGGGAATTCGGAGATGGAGGGACTTCTACTGACCAGAATCCCACACATTACTATTCGACTCCGGGATTCTATGATGTGACCCTGATTGTGACCAATGTGCAGGGTTGTACCGATACCCTGGTGAAGCCTAATCTGATTCACATTCTGACACCTCCGACAGCGGCAATTACCCCGCTGGATATAAGCGGCTGTCCAGGTTTTACGGCTGACTTTAAGGACGTTAGCACTGCGGGAGATGGTACCTTGGTCAACTGGACCTGGGACTTTGGCAATGGAAAGTATGGAACGGGTACAGATCCTGCTCCGGTGACATATGCCAATCCCGGAACTTATGCGGTACAGATGATCGTGGTGGATGATATGGGATGTCGCGATACAGCAACTACCACTGCTACGGCACTGAATCCGCCCTCAGTAGACTTTGTCGCTGACCGACGGGTAAGCTGTGCCCCAGCCACCATTAACTTCACCGATCTGACAACCGGGGATGGAGTAGCTGTTGCATGGACCTGGGATTTCGGTGACGGAAATACCTCCAATGCACAGGATCCCAGTCATACCTATTCGGCAAATGGCGTTTATGACATTATCCTCACTGTAACGGATGACCGTGGCTGTACCAGTACCTTGACCAAAACCCAGTACATCCGCCTGAATCCTCCGACGGTTAACTTCACTGCAGGGCCAAGAACGGGCTGTCCAGGCTTTACGGCTAGCTTTGTAGATCAGTCCTTTGGGGATACCACGATCACAGCCTGGTTGTGGAGCTTCGGGGATGGAACTACTTCTAACCAGCAGGCGCCTACCCATACCTACAACATCCCAGGTGAGTACGATGTTACGCTAATTGTGTGGGATGCAGTGGGATGTAGCGATACCCTGGTGAAAGCTGATTTCATCGATGTATATACGCCTCCAACAGCTGTAATGGACCTTGAGAGCAGCACAGGCTGTGCGCCATTCCTGCTGGAATTTGACAATAATTCTGTTGGCAACGATACGACCCTGGCTACCCACTACTGGGATTTTGGGTTTAGCAACAACAATTCAGCCAGTGCATCTGGTACCTTTCTGTATCCTTCACATGGCAATTACACCCTGACCTATGTGGTTTCGGATGAAAATGGCTGTCAGGATACCACCACCGAGGACATCGAGGTCTTCCGTGGCCCCAATGCGAATTTTGTGGCCTTCAACACCAATGGTTGTACTGGCGTTACGGTAGAGTTCCGTTCGCTGGCCAATGGCCCCGCGCCTATTATTGGATACTTCTGGAACTTTGGTGATGGAAACACATCGACTCAAGAAGATCCTGTTCACGTGTATACCACGGATGGATATTTTGATGTAACCCAGGTGGTAATCGATGCCAACGGCTGTACTGATACCCTGATCAAGCGCAGCCTGATCAAGAAGGATGGCCCAAATGCCGACTTTACTATGGATGTGGACGAGGGTTGTGCGCCGCTGACAGTCAACTTTGAAGACCTGTCTGATGGCAACGGACGCCGGATTCAGGACTGGACCTGGAGTTTTGGCGATGGTACGACTTCCTTCCAGGAAGACCCTGTGAAGACTTTCACTACACCTGGAACCTACATTGTACAACTAACCGTTTCGATTGCCAATGGCTGTTCTGGTACTCACCGTGATACCGTGGTGGTATTTGCTCCGCCCGTAGCTGACATCGGCCCTGACCCGGCTGAAATCTGTGAACCGGGTGCCATTACCCTGCTGGATCAATCCGTCATAGGGGATGCGCCACTGGTTAGCTGGACATGGGCATTTGGCGATGGCGGTAGCAGCCTGAACCAGAACCCCAACCATGTATATGGTAACCCCGGCACCTATACCGCGCAGTTGATGGTCGAGGACGCCAATGGCTGTACCGATCTGGCTACCCATAGCGTGATTGTGCAGCCCAAGCCTACGGCCAACTTTAGCAGTAGCCGCAGGGTAGGATGTGCCGCCGAAACCATCCAGTTTACCGACCAGTCTATTGGTAGCTCGTCTATCGTAGCGTGGGAATGGAGCTTTGGAGATGGGAATACTTCAACCCAGCAGAATCCAATCCATACCTATTTGAATGATGGGAATTATGATGTTCAGCTGATCATAACCGACTTTTCCGGTTGCCAGGACACGCTGCTGCGTACCCAGTACATCCGCCTGAGCCATCCGGTTGCAAACTTCAACACCAGTGCTACCGAACTGTGTGAGGGAGAGCAGGTCGCGTTTAATGACCTGAGTATCGCAGACACTACATTGGCTGGCTGGTTCTGGGACTTTGGGGATGGCAATACCTCAACCCAGCAAAATCCAACGCATATCTACACTGCTGGCAACACCTATACTGTCACGCTAATTGTAACCAATGTCCTGGGTTGTAGCGATACCATCGTTCGGAATAATCTGATAGAGGTGAATACGGCACCAGGTGCAGCCTTTACCGCTTCAGTGACCTCTGGTTGTGCACCGCTGAGGGTAATCTTTACGAATACCACAACGGTTAACAGCTATCCGATTGTGGGCTGGAACTGGGACTTTGACAACGCTCAGACCGCAACCACACAAAATGCTGTTCGGACCTTTACCAACGCAGGTACCTACGATGTGCAGCTTGTGGCAACCGATGCCTTTGGCTGTACCGATACCTTTGTGCAGCGGATCACTGTTACTGCTTCTCCGATTGCCAATTTCGAAGCCAGCGACAGCGTCGGTTGTGCCCCTGAGCTGATCAGCTTTACGGATCTGTCAACGGGCAGCATCCCGGTTAACTCATGGGAGTGGGACTTTGGGGACGGAAACTCCTCCACGGGTCAGTTCCCGGACAACAATTATAGCAGCGACGGCCTCTACACCGTTCGCCTGATGATCGCGGATGCCAATGGTTGTCGGGATACACTGACCAAACCACAGTACATTCGTCTTTCGCATCCTGTAGCGGACTTTACCGTGAACCAGACTGAAATTTGTCCGGGAACTACCGTGCAGTTCAGCGATGCGTCCACACCGGATACTACGCTGGTTAGCTGGACCTGGGACTTTGGCGATGGCTACACTGGCATCGGTGCCAATCCAGCCCACCGATATGATACTCCGGGTAACTATACCGTTACCCTGGTGGTTGACAACGTCCTGGGTTGTGGCGATCAGGAAGTGAAAACAGCTTTGATCCATGTGATCGATCCCCCACAGGCAGCGTTTGCTCCTGTGGCTGATACTGGCTGTACCCCGTTCCTGGCCCAGTTTGTCAACAATAGCCAGCAGGGTGACTTTGGCATCACAGGTTACGCCTGGACATTTGGGGATGGCAATACCTCTACCAATGCCAATCCATCCAACCTGTACACCGCTGCTTCTACTTACAATGTGGTATTAATAGCGACAGACCTGCGGGGATGTCGTGACACGGCGACTGCCTCTGTAACTTCCTCAACTCAGCCAGTAGCTGATTTTGATGGTGGTCCCAGAGTAGGCTGTGCACCTTTGACCGTCAACTTTACCGACCGTAGTACAGGGGATTATACCATTGTCAGCCACGAGTGGGACTTTGGCGATGGAGGGACTTCTACCGCTCAGAATCCGACCTATACTTATGGCAGTGATGGTACCTACACCGTAAGCCTCGTGATTACCGATGCCAACGGCTGTACTGATACGCTGACACGTACCAATTACATCCGGATGAACTCGCCGGTGGCGGACTTTACTGTGAACCAGAGTCAGATTTGCCCGGGTACCGTCGTACAGTTCAACGATGCGACCATCCCGGATACGACCATAGTTTCCTGGGCATGGACATTCGGAGATGGAGGGAAAGCAACAGGTCCTAACCCGACCCATATGTACACCGATCCTGGGGTATATGCTGTTACGCTGACCATCACCAATGCCCTTGGATGTACCGATCAGGTTGTGAAGCCTACCGTGATTGAGGTAATCGATCCTCCTTTGGCCAGCTTCACCCCTGTAGCTGATACGGGCTGTACCCCATTCCTGGCCGTGTTTAACAACAACACCCAGGCGGGAGACCTGAGTATTTCAGGTTACCAATGGACATTTGGGGATGGCAATACATCTACCAATGCCAATCCGACGAATCTGTATGGCAATCCGGGAACCTATCCTGTGACCCTGATCGCTATTGATCAGCAGGGGTGCCGAGATACTTTCCAGACCAGTGTGACCTCCGCGACTATTCCTGTAGCCGACTTTGACGGTGGGCCAAGGGTAGGGTGTGCGCCACTAACTGTAAACTTTACAGATCGTAGCAGCGGGGATTACTCCATCGTCAGCCATTTTTGGGACTTTGGTGATGGTGTCAGCTCGACCGCTCAGAATCCATCGCATACCTATACGGTGAATGGAACCTACACCGTGACTGAGATCATCATCGATGCCAACGGCTGCTCTGATACCCTGACTCGGGTCAACTATATCCATGTGGATGCTCCGGTGGCAAACTTTACCGTGAATCAGAGCCAGATTTGCCCCGGTACAGAGGTGCAATTCACGGATACTTCCATTCCGGATACGACCATCGTAAGCTGGGTCTGGGACTTTGGCGATAGTGAAACCGGAACCGGACAGAATCCTTCACATTTCTATTCCAGTGCAGGAACCTATACGGTTACCCTGACCATTACCAACGTATTGGGTTGTACCGATCAGGTGGTGAAGGTAACACAGGTGGATGTCATTGATCCTCCCGTAGCCAGTTTCACGCCCGTGGAGGATGAGGGCTGTACGCCATTCCTGGGAACGTTTACCAACACCAGTACCGCAGGTGATCTGAGTATCGCAAGCTATGAGTGGGACTTTGGGGACGGAGGAAGCTCTAACCAGGCCAATCCATCTCATCTGTTCACCCCAGCGGGTACCTACACGGTAACGCTGATTGCGACTGACCTGCAGGGATGTGCGGATACTGTTCAGCAGGATGTAACGGCTACGACGATTCCGATAGCGGAATTTGAGGGAGATCCCCGATTCGGCTGTGCTCCTGAGCAGGTAAACTTTGTGGACCTAAGCATGGGGGACTATGCCATAGCCGCCCATAAATGGTACTTCGGCGATGGCGATTCATCCAGCCTCCAGTTCCCATTCCATACGTATTCTCAAAATGGTGCATATACGGTTCAACTGATCGTAACTGACGTCAAGGGCTGTACCGACACCATGACCAAGGTGAACTACGTGCGCCTGAGCGAGCCGGTGGCAGACTTCACAGTCAGCGATACCGACATTTGCCCAGGCACAGAGGTACAGTTTGCAGATGCTTCCATTGCAGATACTACCCTGACTCGGTGGACCTGGGACTTTGGGGATACCGGAACGGGCACAGGGCAGAATCCAACCCACGTGTACACCGATCCAGGTACGTACACCGTGACACTCACCATTCGCAATGTAAATGGTTGTGAATCCCAGGTTGTGAAAACCGCGCTCATTCGGGTTTCTACTCCTCCCGAGGTGCAGTTCGTGCCGTCAGCCCTATCTGGCTGTGCGCCACTGACCCTGACTTTCAACAACCAGACGGTGATCAATACTTCGCCCGTTGTATTGTGGGAGTGGGATTATGGCAATGGCCAGACGGCTACCACGGAAGATGGAGCCACCACACTGGTTAATCCTGGCACCTACACCGTGCGCCTGATCGCGACTGATGCCCTTGGATGTAGCGATACCCTCACCCGCAACATCGAAGTCTTTACCCTTCCTGTGGTAAACTTTGTGGCAAGCGATAGCTTTGGATGTGCACCTACGGACATTACCTTCCAGGACCTGACCCAGACCGACTATGGACTGGCCAGCTGGTTGTGGAACTTTGGCGATGCCAATGGATCAACGGTACCCGTTCCATTACATACCTATAGCGATGATGGAATCTATGATGTAAGTCTCATCGTTACGGACGTAAATGGTTGTCGGGATACCCTGGAGAAGCCTCAGTATATCAACCTGAGCCATCCTGTGGCCGACTTCTCGGTCAGTGAAAATGAGATATGCCCCGGTACTGAAGTTATCTTTACGGATACCTCCATTCCGGATACGACCCTGATCAGTTGGTTCTGGGACTTTGGGGATGGATCCACCGGAACCGGATCCGTGGTGAACCACCTGTACACGACGCCGGGCACCTACACGGTTTCTCATATTGTGACCAATGTGCTGGGTTGCGCTGATGATACAGTCAAGATGGCCGTGATCGAGGTGCTGACACCTCCTACGCCATCATTCACCATGTCTGATACGGCGGGGTGTGCCCCACTGGTTGTTCAGCTAAATGACCGCTCCACAGCCAATAGCTACCCAATCGGAGCTCGCCACTGGGACTTTGGCAATGGAGATACCTCCAACCTGCGAAATGCCCAGGCGGTTTACACGGTACCAGGTACCTACACCATTACCCTGACGGTAACGGATCTGCAAGGCTGTGAAAGTGTGACTACTGGTACGGTCGTCGTACCTACTCAGCCACGTGCCAACTTCTTTGCCAGTGATACCATTGGTTGTGAAGAGAACATCGAGTTCTATGACCTTTCGCAATCCGATAATACCATCGTAGCCTGGCTGTGGACCTTTGGTGATGGGGATAGCTCGACCCAGCAGAATCCCGTCCATACTTATGCGAACACGGGTGTGTACGATGTAAGCCTGACAGTTTGGGATAACTATGGCTGTAGCCATACCCGTACCCGTCTGCAGTACATCAACCTGACCCGACCAAAGGCAGCCTTTGGGCAGGACATCGACATCGTATGTCCCGGGACGGACATTCAGTTCCTGGACGAGTCAGTGCCTGATCATCCACTGGTTTCATGGCAGTGGTACTTTGGCGATGGCGACAGTGCCACTGGGCCCAATCCGATCCACGCCTATGATAACGCTGGGGTGTACACTGTTACCCTGGTGATCACTAACGTCTTTGGGTGTACGGATACGGAGACAGGACAGGTAGAAGTGCTTCAGCCACCTACGGCCTCTTTCACTCCTGATATTACGGAGGGATGTCAGCCACTTACGATCAACTTCACCGATGCCTCTGTGCCCAGTACTTCCCCCATTCTGGCCTGGTTCTACGACTTTGGTGATGGGACCATTGGCATGGGACCCAATGCGACCCATACCTTTAACTCGGGAGGAATATGGCCTATTACGCTGACGATCCTGGATGTGAATGGTTGTTCTGATGATACCGTCATCAACATCGAGGTGTTCCCCGGACCTGAAGTGGACTTTACTGCTGACGTACGAGTGGGGTGTGCTCCTCAGACCGTGCAGTTTACCGACCTGACCACCTCCGTGAATCCGATTGTCAGCTGGTTCTGGGACTTTGGCGATGGCAGTACGTCCACAGCCCAAAATCCTTCTCATACCTATTCTCTTGATGGCGATTACACGGTGACGTTGATCACCATAGATGCCAATGGCTGTAGCGATACACTGGTTCGTCCAATGTACATCCGCCTGAGCCATCCGGTAGCGAGATTTGACCAGGATCCAGCGGAAAGTTGTCCCGGTCTGGAGGTGCAGTTCCTTGATACTTCCATTCCAGATACGACCATTGTAAGCTGGCTGTGGGACTTTGGAGATGGTTTCACTTCGACTCTGTCTAACCCAACCCATAAGTACAACAATCCTGGTGTGTACGATGTGAGCCTGATTGTGACCAATGTGCTGGGCTGTAGCGATGTGATCGTCAAGCCAGGTGCGGTGATCATTCACACGCCTCCAACGGCGGCCTTCACCCCGGGAGATACGACGGCCTGTGTGCCATTCAGTCTGCGCTTCCTGAACCAGTCGACCTTCACGGATGCGTCTATCATCGCCTACCAGTGGAACTTCGGTGATGGCACCACTTCCAGTCAGCCCAGTCCAGTGCATACCTTCAGCACGGCTGGTGTGTACGAGGTGGAAATGATCGCCATCGATGGCAATGGCTGTGCTGATACGGCAAGTCATACCATCACTGTACGCCCATTGCCTACGCCTGCCTTCACGGTCAGCGATAGCCTGGGCTGTGCGCCTGTGACGGTAAGCTTCTTCGATCAGTCTTTTGCCAGCGCGGCAATTACGGATTGGTACTGGGAGTTTGGGGATGGAGCGACTTCTACTGATCGTTTCCCAACCCATACCTACTTGGTAAATGATGATTACGACGTCAGCCTGACCATTACCGATGTCTTCGGATGTAGTCAGACGATTACGGATCCGGATGTCATTCGTCTGGGCAGCCCGGATGCGGACTTCGTACTTAGCGACAATGTCGTCTGTCCCGGTACAGAGGTGACCTTTACCAATACCTCCCTGGCCGACACGACGATAGACACCTATATCTGGGACTTTGGCGACGGCTTTAGCGGGTCTGGTGAGCAGGTCACTCATGCCTATGTACTGTCTGGCACTTATGACGTGACCCTGATCATTCAGAATGTGAATGGCTGTACCGATACCACTGTGAAGACAGCTGTCATCACGGTATTGCAGCAGCCAAATGCGGACTTCCTGCCAGATGCCATGGCTGGGTGTGCTCCATTCACCGTGAACTTCACGAATGGTTCTACGCCTACCTCTTCGCCAATTGCTTCCTGGTCATGGGACTTCGATGACGGTAAAGGTTCGATCTTCACGGATCCGACCAATACCTTCAAGGACCCAGGATTTTATGATGTGGCCCTTGTGGCTACTGATCAGCAGGGATGTACTGATACGGCGCGAAGAGTCATTCAGGTGTACCACCTGCCAGTAGCCGACTTTGCGGCCACCGATCAAACTGGCTGTTCCCCAATCAGCATTGGCTTCCTGGATCAAACCCAGCGAGGTGATGCAAATGTGATTGCATGGGAGTGGAACTTTGGAGATAACACAGGTTCGAATGTGCAGTTCCCGAACCATAGCTACTCCAAGGATAGTACCTACAATGTCAGCCTGTCGGTTATCGATGCCAACGGCTGTCGGGATACCGTAATGAAGCCTCAGTTCATTGAACTGACCCGTCCCGAGGCTGCCTTTACCCTGGGCACCAATCAAACCTGCCCAGGTACCATGGTGAGCTTCCTGGATCAGTCGATAGGAGATACCACACTTTCGAGCTGGTTCTGGGACTTTGGTGATGGAAACACCTCCACCGATCAGAATCCGTTGCACATGTACACCTACGGTGGTGTGTTTGACGTCACCCTGACCGTGACCAATGCAAGAGGTTGTAGCCATACTGTGACCCTGCCTAGCGCGATCGAAGTATGGGGAGCGCCGGTAACATTGTACACTCCTTCTGCTCAGCAGGGTTGTGTGCCATTCACCGTGAGCATGACGGACAACTCTACCGGAACATCCGCACCTGTGATCGCATGGGATTGGGACTTTGGTAACGGAGACTCGTCTTCGGCCCAGGAACCTGATTATACCTTCGAGGTGCCAGGTACCTACACCGTATCTCTGACGACCACTGACAACAATGGCTGTCAGACTACCTTTACCCGTGAGCTGCGGGCACTGGCCTTGCCTCATGCAGAGTTCCTGTCTGTGGATACCATCGGCTGTGCTCCACATGTAGCAGACTTTGTAGATCTGACGACAGGTCCAGCTCCTATTACAGGTTGGTTCTGGAACTTCGGTGATGGAACGACTTCACCGACTCAGCATCCGCAGCACCTGTATAACAAGGACGGGATCTTTGACGTCAGCCTGATTGCGATCGATGCCAATGGCTGTCGAGATACGATGATGAAGCCTCGCTACATCAACCTGGGCGCACCGATACCTGATTTTGATCAGAGTGCCAATCAGGGTTGCCCTGGCCTGGTAGTGGACTTCACGGATCAGACTTATAGTGATACGACGCTGGTGAGCTGGCACTGGGATTTTGGAGATGGCAACACATCCGTCCAGCGCAATCCTACCCATACCTACGACGACCCAGGGGAGTACACTGTGACCTTGACCGTGTCGAATGCCTTTGGCTGTAGCCGAAGCATCACACGTCTGGAAGCAGTGCGGATATCCACGCCACCGGTGGCCAACTTTGAGCCATCCGATAGCGTAGGCTGTGCGCCACTACGGGTGACGTTTGCTGACCAGACGGTAGCGGTGTCCTCACCGATTACCAACTGGAACTGGACCTATGGCAATGGCGACGGTGCCATCGCTCAGGAGCCGACCTATACCTTCAGCCAGGGTACCTATGAGGTGCAACTCCTGGTAGTAGATGCGCTGGGATGTAGCGACAGTATTGTGAAAACGGTTGAAGCGATCTCTTCACCGGTAGCAGACTTCGTATCGGGAGATACCGTCGGCTGTGCGCCACATGATGCGACCTTCACCAGCCTGAGTACGGCTGATCGTCCGATACTTACCTACAATTGGACCTTCGGAGATGGCAATGCGGGCCTTGGTCCACAGCCAACTCACCAATATGGAACTGACGGGGTGTATGACGTTACCCTAACAGTCATCGACCAGGTGGGATGTAGCGACACCATTACCAAGCCACAGTACGTGCGCCTGACTCATCCAACGGCAGACTTCGTCGTAGATGTCAACCAGGGCTGTGAGAATACCGTGGTGCAGTTCCGCGACACCTCCGTAGCGGATACCTTCCTGACTGGATGGTTCTGGAACTTTGGTGACGGAACAACTTCTGTCCAGAAGAATCCAATCAAGACCTATACGGAGTTTGGACAGTATGACGTGACCCTGGTAGTGACCAATCTGCTGGGATGTCAGGATACGATTGTGAAGCCTAATCAGGTCAATATCTTCGAACCACCTACGGCTCGCATAGAAGCATCTGATACCAGTGGCTGTGTGCCATTCCAGGTGGACTTCTCATCCTTTAGCACCAGTCCATACGGGCTAAATGAATGGGAGTGGTTCGTCGATGGCGGCTCCAAGGGTGGATCAGAGAACTTTAGTTTCTTCTTCCAGCAGGTAGGAGAATATGAAGTGAGCCTGGTAGTCACGGATAACAATGGCTGTACCGATACCATTACCCGGATCATTTACGTACGACCAGTTCCAGTGGCAGACTTCGTAGCCTCTGATACCATGGGGTGTGCTCCTGATGTATTCACCTTCACCGATCTGACCCAGCACAGACCTAACCAGTGGTACTGGGACTTCGGAGATGGCGATACCTCAAATCAGCAGAATCCGGTACATACCTATCAGCAGGATGGGATCTACACGGTCAACCTGCGAATTGTCGACCAGTATGGCTGTAGCGATGAAATTGAGAAGATCAATTACATCAGTCTGGATCATCCGGAGGCCGATCTGTTCGTGAACTATGATCCAAGCTGTCCTCCTGTAGAGGCCTTCTTTACCGGAACAGCCACCGGACCTGTAGGTATGAGCAAATGGCACTGGAACTTTGGGGATGGGACGACGACTACCACTCTGACCAATGAGGTGAGGTACGTGTACAACACTTCTGATGAGTTTGACGTCAGGTTGATCGTTACCGACTCACTAGGCTGTACTGACACGGTGACCAAAGTGGATTTTGTCAATGTACTGGGAGATGTCATTCCAGCTGAAATCGAAATCCAGCGAGTATCGGTACTTAGCGATACCGAAGTAGAAATCCAGTGGTATCCTCATCCAGAAGAAGACTTCTCAAGCTACACCGTGTATCGAGAAGATCCTGTACTGGGATACGTTCCGATCCACACCGCGACCTATGTCAATAACACCACATATATTGACCGCGGGGTAGATACCCGGAGCCAGCAACTGTGTTACAAGGTGACTGCTACCAATCAGTGTGGTTCCGAGTCCAATCTGCTGGCCAGCAATGAGCACTGTACGGTTGAGGCCAGTACTGATATCCTGCCGGGTGCCATCATTGTGAACTGGCAGCCATACCAGGGCTGGGACGTCGAGCAGTATGAAGTCTATCGGGTCAACAATTACAATCCTGCTTTGGCTGAATTCCTGGCCGTTGTGGATGGAAGTGTGACCCAGTATGAGGATCCAGTAGAGACCTGTTTCTCTGACCGGGACTACCGCATCAGAGCCATTGGGGCAGAACGCGAGCAGGAGTCCTGGAGTGATAGCACCTCTGCGATCAGCGAGACTGGAGTACGAGGTGAGCCTACCAAGATCGTTCGTGCGACGGTTGAGGACAACCAGCACGTGCTGATAGAGTGGGATGACTTTACCATCACAGGGCCTGCCCTGCTGCAGATAGAGCGGGCACAGGACGATGGACCTTTCGGAATCGTGAGGACCATGCCTCCAGGCGACCTCAAGTACACCGATACGGATGTGAACGTTGAGCAGGCTTCTTACGCTTATCGTGTATCGATGAAGGATAGCTGTGGTAATGTTACGCCGGTAAGTAACATTGGTAAGAGTATCCTGCTGAATGCCGATAACGAAGGCCGGGCCGAAGTGCCTACCCTGACCTGGACCAGTTACCAGGACTGGGAGTACGGAGTGCTCGACTATGAGATACAGGTGTACAATGACACCCTGGGCCGATGGGAGATGGTGAACCGCGTGGTGGGATCCGATACCACCTTCATAGATGAGTCCACCTTCCTCAACCAGTCTGAGTACTGCTACCGGATCGTTGCCTTTGAGAATGGAGGCCGTCAGGCCATCAGTATCTCCAACGAGTCCTGTGTACGTACTGAATCCGGGTTCTTTGTGCCAAATGTATTTACTCCGAATGGGGATGGAATCAATGACCTGATCTCATTCGAAGGGTATAACCTGCAGACCGCCAGTATCAAGGTGTATAGCCGCTGGGGACTGCTGGTGTGGGAATCCAATAACCTGACCGATAAGTGGGATGGCTATTACAACGGTCAGCCACTTCAGGAAGGAGTTTACTCCTACGTAGTTCAGGGAGTCGGCTACAACGGTACCGTCTATAACTACGGTGGATACATAACTCTGCTGCGTTAGGGATTGGAATACAGATTTTTGGTGATCCTATGCGGGACATCTCCGATTGGAGGTGTCCCGCAGTTTTTATGGAACATACTACTTGGAGGAGTCTCGTATTTGTGTCTAAATTTATTCGGTGATCCTTCCAACTCACTACTTCTATTTTTTCTCCTTATTGAAAAACCATCCTCCAGTATGCTCCATAAGTTCGACCCAGAAGCATTTGAGTCCGTCCCTTCACAAGTGCCTGGAATCACCGTATTCAAACCTTTAGAAGTCCGGAAAGAGCACAAAACCGTAGTCAGTTTCTCCTGTGCCAATTGCGGGGGAGGGAAGGCGTACTCGACGGAGGCTGGCCTGCTTACCTGTACATTTTGCGGGCATCAGGAACTCAGGTCCGAAGGCAATGGCCCGGAGGTTAGGCAGTTTTCTGCCGCAATGCCGCTGGCAGGGCAAAAACATGAATTCAAACTGGAAACCCTGGAACACGCCCGAGAAAGCTGGGCACCGGGAGATGTTGACATTGACTGCCAGCAGTGTGGGGCACACCTGACCCTGCCTCCCCAGCAGCTATCACTTGCCTGCCCGTTTTGCCATTCTCCGAAAGTGATCCAGCAAAAACGCCGGGATGATGCCCTGAGCCCCCAGGTATTAATTCCACTGAGTGTCGAGTCAAAGGATTGTGAAGGGCCAGCACATGAATGGCTGGGAAATCACCCCCTGGTACCAAGGGATTTACAATCCTCTGTGAGGAAGGCGGAGTTCAGTCCAGTGTATGTGCCATACTGGGCATTTGATGCCGAAGCCACTGCTGACTGGAAGGCCAGGGTGGGGCATGATCGCACAGAAACATACTATGAAGACGGACAAACCAAAACCCGAACAGTTACTGTTTGGAAGTGGGAAAATGGCCGACAGGAAAGAGGGTTTAACAACCTGCTGGTGTCTGGCAGCAGCCACCTGGATAATCGACTGCTAAAGCAGGTGGACCAGTTCAAGTTAGGAGAACTGGAAGAGTACGATGCCAGTTTTCTGGCGGGAATTCCTGCACAGGCCTATGAAGTAGGGCTGGAGGATGCCTGGAAGTCTGGCCGAAACAGTATCCGAAGCCGGATGAAAGAATACTGTCTTGACTCCACCAGCACATCCAAAGTCAGGGACTTCAGCATGGAAATGGAGCTGGAAGAGGAAAAGTGGAAATACATGTTGCTACCCTTCCTCGTGGCAAGCTACCAATATGAAGGGGAAACCTACCAGATTATTGTCAATGGGCAAACCGGTAAACTGGCAGGGTATCGGCCTGTAAACTGGTCAAAAGTCACCTGGATTGGCATTCTGTCCTTCCTTCCTGCCCTGATCACCCTGATAGTCGGGCTATATGCTCCTGACCCACAGCCCATCCTGTTTGGTGCATTGGTATTAGCCGTAGCTGCAGGAGTAGCCGTTTACATTCTGTTAAAAGAAGCCAAAAAATTGCAGGGATGAGCCAACAGGAATCCAAAAGTCTCCTTGATCAGCACGGGGAATTGCCGGTTTACTCATGTAGTACCTGCCAGTCAAATATCGTAGCGTATTTTTCACTGGGAGATGAATGCCCTTACTGCCTGCAGTCCACCCTGCAGCCAGGAAATGGAGGAGAGTCCATCCATTCTGCATTTTCCCCAGAGGCATATCTCCCGATTCAGGTAGCTCAAAGTGCCAGGGATCAGGAGCTGAAAAATTTTGCCCGAAGCATTCCCTTCCGGCCTGTGGATCTGAACACCCGTAGGCAACTAGACCGTATGACCCTGATTTACCTGCCCATATGGTGGGTGGATGTCGCGGTTAAAGCCAATTGGCAGGCAGAGGTAGGCTATCCCTACGAAGTCCTGAGCCATCAGGAAAAGTATGAAGCGGGACAATGGAAAACCCATGAAGTGCGGGAAAAACGCCTGACCTGGGAGTGGAGAGGAGGAACCCTCGAGCGGCAGTATGACAATATCCCTGCTCCCGCATTTTCATTTTTCGAAAAACTGCAGGAAGCAACGGGATTTTTTGACCAGCGGTTGGCCGAACCCTATGCGCCTGAATCGGTAGCACGCGGAGCTATTATCCTGCCGGATCGGTCCATCAGGGAAGCCTGGAGTGAGGCACGCTACGAACTTGACCGACGAGCGCAGGAGGAGTGTGAGCAAGCTGCCGGAGGGGAAGCCATCCGGGAATTTGCCTGGGAACCAGAGTTCGGAGATCCCAACTGGACTCAGTTGCTGGTGCCTGTGTGGCAGTCATGGTACCTCGATGATGAGGGCAACAAGCTGCCCATTTATTTCAATACTCAGACCGGTCAGTCACATGGCATCAAACGAGCTTCGCCCAAAAGAGCTCGACGGTGGTCTGCCATGGCCTGGCTCTCAGCGCTGATTGTGGTAATAGGAGCAGGGCTTGCGTTCCTGTTTGTCCCCATCAATGATTATCGCATCGCCATAGCCATCGGAGGAGGGATCTCCGTATTGAGCGCTGCGATAGCCGCGATAGCTGCCAGGGCTAGAGTCAATCGTTTTAACTGGCGGCAGGGAATGCGGATATAGGGAGATCGGTTATCGCTTGATTTTTGAAATGAGCTGTTTAGTCTTCCTGGGAGGTTTGGCCAGTTCTTTTCTGGCCAGTTTTATGGCATCTTCTACCAAGTGTTTAACTCCAATCTGCTGTAAGTCCGCGATTTGGTCAATGCGAACATGTCGGATGGATCGTCCAGTCCCCTGAAGCAAACCTTCAGGATCTGGCAAGTGAGCTCCCTGGTTAAAGCTGATACTCATGTGCTGAGAATAGATGACGATTGAACAATAGGCATCCCCGAGCTTCTCGGACAGCGTAAAAGTATCCACCAACGCATGGGTGTGATAGAAAAGTTCATTACAATCAGGATTCACCTCAAGGATAAATTTTCGCAGGGTGTGAAACAGGTCAATTATTTCCTGGCTTTTGAGTTCCAGAAAGTGCTGAAAGTCGGGATGGATGGGTCTGGATTCGGACATAGCAGCAATTAGTCGAAAATGCTTGTAAGCATGAAGTAATTGAGGATTTGTAGGATGGTCTGATGCCTGGGGCCTTCATGCGTTTCGGTGAGCTCCCCAGCCCTTGGGAACTGACCGCGTTCTCGCACCACCTGTTTGCTTGGGGAGGGCATCGTACTTATTTATAGGTTTCAGACCCGCTACTTTAGTGCAGGGGTTCGAAATTTTGGATTCGTATTTCGTGAGAAAAGCCTCTGACAGTCAGGCTATTGCTGTCTCATTAATTGGGGAGTTGAAACCACAAGTGCCTTCAGAATTAAGAAATTACCCATTCGGAATTCGTATAAAATGCTGATCGACAGCACTTTCAACTACGAACATCGGGCTCCGTTGAGCGCAGCGAAATCACGCGAATAGCGAGAAACTCCGAACTTATTCCACTGATTAGGATCAAAGTTTGAGACCATCCAGCATCTGCCCCTGGTCAACAGCCAGTTCCGGGAGCTGCTCAATGTCGGTCCAGCGATACTGAAATATCCTTCCCTTATCGTATTCGCCATCAGAAACCTCATGGCTAAACTCTGAAGGGGAGGTCTGGGCCAGTCGCATTTGAAAATAGTGCCGTTGGTGATATCGGCCGGATTCAGATTGCCATAGCAGGTCTCCAAGTGATATGACTGCTTCGAATTGCGTGAGTCCGGATTCTTCAAATACTTCTCTCACAACCGCAGCTTGTGGTGTTTCTCCCGGGTCAATGGTTCCACCCGGTACCTGCCACCCGGCCGAGGGAAGCCCCCGATGCTGGAAGATCAATAACTCCCAACCTGTGCTGGATTGTCTGACGATGTAGGCCAAAGCCTTTTGTCTGATAAGTTGTGCTTTTTCCATAAGATAACCTGAGTTTTGAGTTTCTGGGCTTCAATTCCAATTGGAACAAGTAGCCTAAAGCAAG
>CAYFIR010000046.1:0-43948 GCA_964343195.1 uncultured Bacteroidia bacterium
TAGCACTTGAAAACACGCCGAATATTAAAAATCCATTTGCGGAGCTAAAAAAGAAGTAAGTCCCGCTGATCCCAGATCCCGTGAAACGGGGAGGCGACATAACACTTTCAGTGGAAGCATATTAAAAATCCATTTGCGGAGCTAGTGTCGCATCTGCTCGTGAGCATTTCAAAATGCGAAGCGTCGGGTTCCGGTGTCTCCTGACGCCCGAAGGTGATACACTGCACCCATTTGGAAAATAGACATCAGGGAATTCCTCGAAACCCAAGAAAACTCCACCCATGCTAAAGAAAATTCTGATTATTGCAATTGGCATTGGCTCCGTTCTCCCCCTCCTCGCAGGCGGTGGCTGGACGCAGCTCAAGCACCACGGCTACGTCAAGACCTCGGCATTTTACGTCTCTTCTGACCAGCACTATACCGACGTGGGACTGATCGATCCCAACACTACCTACAAGCTGTTTAACCTCAACATTTACGGCGAATATGGCCTCACCGACCGGCTGACCTTACAGGGCTATTTCCCCTTTATTAGCCGTTCGCTGTTCAATAACACGGTCTCAGGAACGACTGGCGAAACCATATTCCCCGGAGATGTCATCAACAGCGTCGGCGACCTGGATGTAAGCTTCAAGTACGGCCTGATTCAGAACAAACCTTGGGTGCTGTCCGCGATGCTGACCCTGGGCATCCCGGCCGGAGTCTCTGACGGCGGCTACAATGGCACCCTCCAAACGGGCGACGGAGAATTCAACCAGATGCTGCAATTCGACCTGAGCCGGGGCTTTTCCCTGGGGAATGCCAGTAGCTGGGTGTCATTCTACACCGCGTTAAACAACCGGACCAATGGCTTTTCGGACGAATTTCGCTACGGAGCCGAGTGGGGCGGGCAGTGGATCAACCGCAAGTTGCTGACCGTTGTGCGCCTGTATGGCGTTGAATCCTTCCAGAACGGAAGCTCTACCGAAGCCGCCAACAGCACCAGCCTCTTTGCCAACAATGCAGAGCACTTCACCGCCTCGGTCGAGCTAGGTTACCAGTGGAACGACCACTGGGGCGTGTCGGTCAACGGGGCCTATGCACTATACGGACAGCTCATTTTTGCCAATCCTGCTTACAGCGGAGGGGTTTTCTATACGTGGTGAAAAGCACCTATTTACAGTCTGGAACAATCAAAAAGCGGCGGCTTCTCTTGGTATAAACGGGAATGATTATACTCTAAGAAAAGCCGCAGTACTTCTTACTTTCCCAAGTAGCCAAAGCTGCATGTAGTGGGTCAAGTACTAATCTTTCAACACCTTAATAGAGGTATGTTCGCCAGATTTCGATTGCACATCGACTAAATACACGCCAGATGTGCCGGGCAATTCAAGTTCAACCTTTTGCAGGGTTTCGTACTCATGGAAATATATCTGCTCACCTAGCATCGTAAAGATGCGGACTGACACCGAAGGGAAAGAGGTACCGAGATCTAAAGTAAATTGGCCCGAAGTAGGATTCGGATACAGATTAAGCCCTGAACCGAAAGGTCCGTCCTGAATGTTGCTGTGATACGCCGTAACGCAACTGGACGTATCTACGCAATTGCCATTGCCAATCACAACGGCATAATTCCCAGATGTTGTTAGCGTCATTGCAGGTCCCACCTGTCCGCTGATTGGTGCGTATCCCAAATCACAGTCCAGCCACTGGTAGGAACTTCCTCCAGGGGAAGCAAACAGGGTATCCACATCCTGAGTGATCTCTACAGGAAGAGTTTCGATAGTCAGATTGATGACCAGTACACTATCACAACCTCCTGTTGTCGTCAAGACGTCAGCATAACTCCCGCTACTGGTGTAAGTATTCGCTCCACTTGGGACGGTATAGCTATTGCAGGCAGTTATATTAAGCGTGGTAGTTGTACTTTCATTGACCGTCAAATTGATGGTAATGATGCTATCACAGCCTGCCGCATTGGTAAGGGTGTCTTGATAAACGCCAGAAGTTTCCCATATATGGTTGCCGCTGGGCGAGGTGTAGGTATCACATACGGTGGGCGAAAGGGTTGCATAACTCTCTGGACATGGTTCCAGAATCTGGTAGCTATGCCACGTATAATTAACCTCATCAAAAAGCCAAATCAGGTCATTGGCATAAGACATCCGCTGATTAGTAGGAGTAGGTGCATTTACCGGCAACTGGCTAGTCGCCACATAAGCTCCGGTAGCCAGATTTATAAAATATACACTGCTGGTTACATAGTCGTGGAGGGCGACTTCACTGCCTGAGCAGCCAGTATAAGCAATTGAAGTAGTGTTCAAATTCGAAGTTGGTACCGGTAGCCCTGTTACAGGAATTACAGTGCTTTGGGTAGCTGTAGCCCGATCATATACATAGATGCTTCCATCGTAGTAGTACAGGATTGTATTATTCACTGGGTCGTATTGCCCACAGGAATGCTGAAAGGGCTGGTTTTGACCCGAAAAAATCACTGTGCCAGTTCCGGTTGGGTATCCTGTGGCTCCTGCAAGATCCGCGACAAAAATGCCATTAGAGCCGTATCCATTTCCTTCCAACGCATTTAGATTGGAGTTCCACCACAACCCCCGATAATCAAATCCCTGAGCCGTGCTATTCAGAGGATTTCCCTGTGAATCAAAGGTCTCAACCTGGTAATTAGCGGAACCAGAATTAACACTATAAAGCAGATCTCGATTGGGATTATAGGCTACTCCTGAGCGGAAACTCGTGCCTCCTGTACAGACTAGTGTCGGCCCCGGCACAGCAGTAGGCAATATAGTGCATTGACCATATGCCAATTGGAGCATGCTGAGTAAGGTTATACCCGCAATGGAAAATAAATACTTTAACATGATGAAGGGTTTAGATTCTTAAGACCTGAATATTTCAGGCATCTAAATATTGCGGATAATTTTCAGGTTTCCAACATAACAGCCTGAGCTGATGCACCATTGATGCGATTATTTTTAGGGTAACGATTATTTCAATCTAGAAAACACATGTTCTTGATGATGAAGCCAACCTTCGCCAATCCTGCATATAGTGGGGGAGTTTTCTATACGTGGTAGATTTCTGCATTCGGATAAAGGAGATTGGGAGTAGCTTTTCGAGCTAGTCCAAATTGCGGATCACGAATTTCGAATTACCAATTCCCTTCCCATCTTGCAGCATGACGATCTATGGCATCCGACACCATGGACCCGGCTCGGCTCGGCGACTGCGGGAGGCCCTCAAGCTCCAGCAACCCGATTGCATCCTGATCGAAGGTGCCCCCGAAGGCGATGAACTGTTGACATTGCTCCGGGATTCTGGCTTGATTCCTCCCGTTGCGCTGCTGATCTATCGCCCTGATCAACCTGAACAGGCGGCCTATTACCCTTTTGCCGAGTTTTCCCCGGAATGGCAGGCCATGCGTTATGGAGTAGAGCGCGGCATTCCGGTGCATTTCATGGACATTTCTCCGGCTCATCTATGGAAATTGCAGGAGAATAAGTCGGGAGAAGACGATCCCCAAGCCCGCCCCAGGCGCGTGGACTGGATGGGACAAATTGCCCGAGAATCTGGTTACCCCGATGGCGAACGCTGGTGGGAGGCCACCGTCGAGCAACAGGCTGATACCGCCCCGGAGATGTTCACCGCGCTGCTGGACCTCATGCGTGCCGTGCGCCAACAGCCCGAGTGGGAGGCGACCGTGGACGAAGAAACCCTGCTCCGAGAGGCGTACATGCGGCGGGAGATTCGGAAGTATGAGAAAAAAGGCTATCGCAATTTGGCCGTTGTCTGCGGGGCTTTTCACGCGCCCGTGCTGGCCGATATGCCGACCGCCAAAGAAGATAACGCCCGTCTCAAGGGCCTGAAAAAGACCAAATCCGCTGCCACCTGGATTCCCTGGACTTACGAACGACTCAGCTTCATGAGTGGCTACGGCGCTGGCGTGCAGTCCCCCGCCTGGTATGAACTGCGCTTTCAGCACCCGCAGGACGAACTGATCGGTCGCTGGATGACCCAGGCGGCACGGCTGTTTCGGGACGAAGGACTGGATGCCTCGCCCGCCCACGCCATCGAAGCCAGCAACCTGGCTCATGCCCTGGCTGCCTTGCGCGGACTGGCCCAGCCACGGCTGGAAGAAATGCTGGAAGCGGCCCAGAGCGTCATGGCGCGGGGCGATGCCAGCCCCATGCAACTGGTCGAGAATGCCCTGGTCATCGGTCAAAAAATGGGCGAAGTCCCCGAAGGAGTTCCAGAACTGCCCCTGCAACGCCACGTGCGCGCCGAGCAGCGACGCCTGCGCCTCAAGCCCAAAGCCGGGACCACGGAAGCCAAACTGGACCTTCGCAAAGACCTCCACCGCGAAAAAAGCTATTTAATCCACCGGCTCGACCTGCTCGACGTAAAGTGGGGCCACATGCAGGAAAGTAACGACCGCGCCCTGGGAACCTTCTGGGAAATCTGGCAGCTCGACTGGCAGCCAGAACAGGAAATGTCCCTGATCGAGGCTTCTTTCTGGGGCAACACGCTGGAAAAAGCCTGCGCCGCGCGCATCAAACGCACCCTCAAGGAGCAGAAAGACCTGCCCGTCGTCACTGACCTCCTGCAGCGGGTCTTCCTCGCCAACATCGCAAGCGTTATTCCCCTGCTGGTGAAAAAGCTACGTCGACTGGCTGCTGTGGACCGCGATCCCGACCATCTGCTCGATGCCCTGCCTGCCCTGACCAATGTCCTGCGCTATGGGGATGTCCGCCAGTTGTCTGCCGATCAGGTGCAGCCGGTGGTGGACAGCCTGGCCCCGCGTCTGGCGCTGGGCCTGCCCGAGGCCTGCCGACACCTGGACGAAGAATTTGCCGAGCGGCGTTGGCAGCAGCTTCAGGCGACGCATCAGGCGATGCAACTGTTGCAGAGCCGTGCGCGCGAGGGACTGGGCACCGACCACGGCCCGATCTGGATGCAGGCATTGGCGACACTGGCCGATCATCCCAGCAGCCATTCGCTGCTGGCGGGGGGAGCGTTGCGGCTGCTATTCGAAGCGGGAGAACGTAGCGCTGAGTCAACCGCCCTGGCTATGTCGCGGGTATTGTCGCCCGGCACTCCGCCGGAGCAGGCTGCCTCCTGGATTGAAGGATTTTTGCACGGCAGCGGTGCGCTGCTCATCCATCAGGCCCGCCTCTGGGCACTGATCGACCAGTGGGTAAGCGAACTGCCGGAGGAACGCTTTCAGGAGGCTTTGCCCCTGTTGCGGCGCACCTTCAGCCAGTTTGACAGCGCCGAGCGTCGCAAGATGAGCGAGCTGGTGCGGGGAGAAATTCAAGAAAAGGAGCAACCATCCGCTCATTCGCAGTATGACCCTGAGCGGACAAAATTGGTGGAAGAGGTGTTGGGGAGGTTGCTGGGGGGATGATCCCAAAGTGATTTTTAGGTGTCGCAATCGGGCGTCAGGAGACGCTGAGACCGAACGTTTCGCTTTATAAAAGCTCACGAGCTGATACGACAAGGTCGTATCATTAAAAAAGGAACCGTTACGATGGATCTCCCTACTTGGCTCTGGTTTTACTTACGAATTACAAATGCCGAATTTCGAATTCCTCCCCTAATCCACCGCCTTCTCCAACTGCAAGGTCATCCTCACCACCCGATCGGCGAGTTTCTCGCTGGAGAGGCGCTCGCGGAGGCGATCTACCATGATGGGAAAGCAAAATGGCGTGAACCGGTGGGGGTGCTTGAGCAGCACCGACTGTCCCTGCAAGCGATCCATGGCGGCGTGGAGTCGGTTGGCATCCACCTGATAGTCAATGGACTCGGTGTAGGCTTGTTTGAGCAACAGGTTGTCGGGATCGTGGTCCTTGAAGACCTTGAACAGCAGGTTGCTGGATGCCTGTAGGTGCTTGCTTTTGACGCTTTTTCCGGGGAATCCCCTAAAGATCAGCCCCGCGATGGTGGCCACTTCGCGAAATCTTCGCTGCGCCATCTCCGTTTCGTTGAGGCTGCGGGTCAGGTCGGCCTCCAGGTTTTCAGGAGAGAAAAGCCCTGCCTCCAGCGCATCCTCGATGGGGATCTCCTGATCGGAGAGCAGTTCGAAGCCATAGTCGTTCATCGCGATGGAGAAGGTGATGGGCGTCATCTGAGAGATGCGCCAGGCACAGACTGCGGCCAGGATTTCGTGGACATGCCGACCTTCGAAGGGATAGACGAAGAGGTGCCAGCCCTCCCGGCTTTTGATCAGTTCGATCAGGCACTCGTCGTGGGTGGGAATGGCCGACCAGCGTTTTTGCAAATCGAGCAAGGGTGCCAGCGTGCCCAGTTCCACCGGAGCGCGGCTGCCCGCGAGGTATTCGTCCAGTTTGTGGCGCAGGATAGACGCCAGTTGCGAACTCAGCGGCAGGCGGCTGCCCAACCAGCGCGGAACCTTGCCCTTGGAGCCTTTGGCCTTTTTGACCAGCACTTCGTTGTTGCGCACCCGCGCCAGTTCCAGTAATTTTCCGCTGAACCAGAATTTGTCTCCGTCATTCACCTGCGAAATGAAGGTCTCCGGCACCGAACCCAGGCGGCCCCCCTTGAGGTACTTCACCGTGAGATTCGTGTCGCCCACGATGGTGCCGACGCTCAGCCGGATTTGCCGGGCGATGGATTTGTCTTCGACCCTAAATAGGCCATCCTCGTCGATTTCGACCTTTTTGTATTCGTCATATGCGAACAGCGATTTCCCCCCCGTCGTGATGAAATCCAGCATCCACTGCCATTCCTCCTGCGTCAGATCGCGGTAGGCATGACTGGTTTTGACGGCTGCGAATACCTTTTTCGGCTCAAATCCATCTGAAACCGCGAGCACCAACAGGTACTGGATCAGGACATCGTAGGCCTTCTCGATGGGAATACGGGATTCCAACAAGGTGCGATCTACCCCTTCGCGCAGGGCGGCAGCTTCCAGCAATTCCAGGCTGTGGGTGGGGACAAAGTAAATCCGGCTGGTGGCCCCCGGTTGGTGGCCGCTGCGTCCCGCGCGTTGCAGAAAGCGTGCTACGCCCTTTGGCCCGCCGATCTGAAAGATGCTCTCCACCGGACGGAAGTCCACTCCTAAATCCAGGCTGGAGGTACAGATCACCACCTTGAGCGTCTCGTCGTGCAGGGCCTGCTCCACCCAATCGCGAATCTCGCGGTCGATGGAGCCGTGGTGCATGCCGATCAGTCCCGCCAGGTCTGGCTGATGGGCGAGTAACGCCTGGTACCAAAATTCGCACTGGGCGCGGGTGTTGGTGAAAATGAGCGAAGTGCGGCTCTCCTCGATGATGGGGAGCATGTGCTCGGCCATGTGGGTGCCGAGGTGCCCCGCCCAGGGAAATTTGTCCAGCGTGTCGGGCAGCAACGAGCGAAATTCGATTTTCTTCTGGATGTTGGAGCGCACCAGGGCAAAGTTTTCACGGCCATACTGTTCGCCCAGCAACACCTGACCCGCTTGCTTCAGGTTGCCAATTGTCGCCGAAATGCCCCAGACCTGAAGGTTGGGATTGACCTGTCGCAGGTGCGCAATGGCCAGTTCTACCTGCACGCCGCGCTTGCTGCCGATCAGTTCGTGCCATTCGTCCACCACGATCACGCGGAGTTGTTCGAAGAGCTTACGGTGCTCCTTCGTCCCAAAGAGCACGTGCAGGCTCTCGGGCGTGGTTACCAGCCCCTGCGGCATGTTTTTCTTTTGCTTCGTCCGCTTCGAAGTCGAGGTATCGCCCGTCCGGGCTTCCACCCGCCAGGGAACCTCCATGTCAACACAGGCTTCGGAAAGTGCCTGGGTGGTATCCTTGGACAAGGCCCGCAGCGGCGTGATCCACAGCGCCTGCAAGCCTTCCTTTTTCTTTTCCTGCGAATAATCCTCCGGGTGCCGACGGATGTAATCCAGCAGGATGGGAATCCACATGGCGTAGGTCTTGCCGCTGCCGGTGGGCGCATTGAGCAGACCGGATTTCCCTGCGAGGAATTGCTCCATTATCTCCAACTGAAAGGCATGTGGCTCCCAGTTGCGGCCTGCGTACCAGTCATGGACGAGTGCGCGAAGTTCGGCGTTCGAAGCTGGGAGTTCGGAATGAAGGATACCCATATGGGAGATAACCTGCGACGGGGGTAACAGGTTTGGAGTTAGACAGATTTATCCCTGAGAAGCCTTTCCCGGCCAGGGAATAGCCTTGAATGTACCCTGAATGCTGAGCCAGTTGAGGGGAAATTCCAGGAAGACATGCATGAAGCTGAAAAACAGCGAAACATAGAAGCCAAGGCGATAGCTCCACCAGTAAAGCCCGAGAATGATGACCCAGATGGCGATGATGGTCACCGTTTTGGGGGTGGTGAGGTGCTTATGCCAGCCGATGACGGTGGTTTTGGAAAACCAGTTGAGATAATGGTACAGGTAGGAAAAGGCGATGAATACCTGGATTTTGACCGTCAGCAAGCCATTGAAAAATTCATTGGCCTGATAGTTCAGCTTTTCGCTCAGTCCCAGGAACTTGGCGAAATAGACATTGGTGGCAAAAAAGCGGTTTTCGATGGTAGCCTGTTGGACGTATTCGGTGGGATGATACCCAGTCGGGTCGATGTTCATAAGCGCGATGGCTACGGGTACCAGGGCCACCATAAGAGCGGCGATTCCTCCCGGGATGCTTTTGCTTTTGATCGCACCGTAGATCATGAACAGCAGCGTGAACAGGTACACGTGGATCAGTGTCGGGACCAGCAGGCCGATCAGGGTGATGTAGATCGGAGCAGAGTTGAAGGCATAGGCCGCCACAATGGCTACCCCCATCAGGATCAGGCGGAGGTTCCGCTTTTTGACGTTGAGCAGGATAAGAGCCGTTGCCAGCAACAGAAAAATGATCGCATTGGACCAGTGAACCAGCCACTCTACCGCAGGTTGCAAAGTTCCCAGGTCTTCGATGAAGGCGGGTTCGATCAGAAACTTGGGGATGACGAGCAACGCACACAACCCCAGTACCAGCCAAATCCACCACCTGTCAGCGACGTAATATTTCTTGTCGCGCAGCCAGTTGATCTCCGTCAGGTAGTGCAGCGGCCCCAAAATCGCATAGGCATAGATAAAAAGCCCGAAAGGAATCATGATCGCCAGCCAAAGCGACAACAGGATCAGGCCGATGTTGAGATAATCTACTGACTTGGTCTTCATGCGAATTTATTGCCGGAGGTTTTCCTCGGGGAAATTCGCAAAAATTCTGGGCATGAGGAAATGAGGGTCAGGAAGTAAAAAAGCCCCTCCAGGTGGAGAGGCTCATGCTGTGATCCCAGCAGGAAGGGAAACAGATCAACAAGTACATACGTCGTGTTGGAACCACAGTAGGCATTGAGAAGAACATTACGACCTACACCGCCAGACATACCTTCAGCACGGTGCTGAAACGTTCAGGCGCTCCTCTGGAACTCATTTCGGAAAGTTTAGGACACACCAACTTAGCGACCACAGAGCGCTACCTGGACAGTTTTGAAGATGATGTGAAGCGTGGATTTGCAGAGCGACTTTTGGATTTTGGGGACGATTAATGGGGGAAATGCCTCTCAAAATCTTGACTCTTTTCGTAAAGATTTCCTAAAAAATCCGTAAATTTATAAAGTAGATGTTCCTCAAAAACAGACGCAATCAACAGTGGGAAGAGGCCGCCGTCGACAAGGCTGATTCCAAAAGTATCCGAAAAATCAAGCGGGATGGCTCTTTTGGTTTTGATTGGACGCTAGAGATTAAAAAAGATCGAGAGGTGTACAAAATCTATTTGCTCGATCAGGTAGATTCTGTGTTGGGGCTGATGTCTTTGAGTGACATAGAAAAAGAGGAACGCATCCACATCAATCTGATCGAAGTTACAGAAGAGAATCGAGGTAAGGAAAAAACAGTATGATCGGATAGCGGGGTGTTTACTAGCCTTTGCCTGCGAAATATCCGTTTCCAAAGGCTACCAGGGGTTTTTGTCACTGGTCTCCAAAACAAAGCTAATTGAGCATTATTGCGGCAAGTACGGATTCAAGCAATATGGGCCTATGCTAGCCATTGAACCAGAAGCTGCCACCCAACTTATAGATGAATACCTATGAATCCTTACGAAGAATTTTACCACAAACTCCGTGAGACGCTCACAGATGAGGAAATTGCGGAAGCAGCTATGATTCCACAGGTATTGTCAGAGGAAGAACAGGCCGCTGCCAATGAAGAGTTTAGGCGTCATCGCCAAGCGTATCTTGAGCAGCAAACCGACCAGGATCGGACGCAAATTAAGATTACCCAGCTACGCATCCGCATCCGTAGATACCTGGAAGAGAAAAAATATCTTCCTGCCTGTAGTTTCGGGCAGATGCTCCAGGCATATCAGAAGATCCTGGGCTATAGCCAGAAGCAACTCGCAGAGGAAACGGTCATCCATGCGACCAAGCTCAATCGCCTGCTGCATGACCGCGAGTCGCCTAACCTCCCCTTCCTTTTTCGCCTGGAGGCCCACAGCAAGGGAATTATCCCCGCGACGATGTGGTGGCAGCTCACTGTGCGAAGGCAGGGACACCAGATTGAGCAGGAAACTGAATTGCGGAAGCAGGAGGCTGAGAAGGTGCAGGTGGGGTGGTGATGAAGGAACCTTCTCATAAAATCTTAAAGGGATAGGTGACATAGAAACTATGCTTTTGCTTATCACCACATCTCCAATGTCGAATAGCTATCTTAAGTCAAAAGTGATTAAGCCATTTGGGATATTGGCTAATTTCATTCCAGGTTCCTATACTCATTGGGGGTATAACCCACCCTTTGCTTGAATAGCCTTATGAAATGCTGGGGGTACTTAAAGCCGAGTTCATAGGCAGCCGCACTGATAGATTTGCTGGGCTCAAAAATCTTCCGCTTGGCGACTTCGATAATCTTGGAATGGATGTATTCCTGGGCACTTCTCCCTGTTTCCTTTTTGATGACGTCCCCGAAATAGTTGGCGGATAAGTGCAATTCTCCAGCAAAATACCCAACGGACGGTAAGCCCAAACTTTGTGGTTTATCTGAGGAAAAGTATTCGTTTAACTGTTCCTCAAACTTTTCCAGAATTCCCTTATTGGCATTCTCTCGAGTAATAAACTGTCGATCATAGAACCGTTCGCAGTAGCCAAGAAACAAATCAATATTTGAGCATATCAGCTTCTTGCTGTGCTTGTCTACCCCCTGCTGAAGCTCGTATCCAATCTTTGAAAAACAGTCCAGGGAAATATTCCTTTCACGCTCAGACAAATGAAGCGCTTCATTTGCCTGGTAGCTGAAATAGGAATACCCTTGGATGCTCTGGGCCAGTGAAGTTCCTATGAGTAAGTCTGGGTGAAATACCAACCCGTACCCTTTAGGTTGATATTTCTTCCCATCCGTTTCGACATCCATAACCTGTCCAGGCGAAACAAAAACGAAGGTCCCTTCCTGATAATCATAATAATTGCACCCATATCGGAGATCTCCACATTTCACCTCTTTTAACAGAATGCAGTAAAGCCCAAAAGCAAGCCGAACCTTTTTTTGACCATCCCAGGATCTGGGGCTGGCTTTTGAAAAGTCTATCACGCTGACCAGCGGATGCAGGGTTTCGTGCTGATTCAGATTATTATATTCTCTGACGGTATCAAATCTGTATATCGCGCTCATATCGGTTGGTTTACCTAATTCAAAGTAGCGATAAATTGAATGCAATATCCTGAAACAGAGATGCATCAGTAAAACTGGTAATCAAATCAGTAATCTATCTACCATTTCGCTTCAGGGAAAATGACACCTTTAAAATGGCTTTAAATGTGTCAAGACCAGAAGATTGTGCCATGAGAAAATTTGCCCTGATTCTGATTCCGATATTGTTTTTGATTATCGGGTCCACAAATGTCGAATCACCCATTGTCAGAACTACCTCTGGGTTGGTGCAGGGAGTAACGGAGGAAGGTATCACCAGTTTTAAGGGGATTCCCTATGCTGCTCCGCCAGTTGGGGCATACCGCTGGCGTCCGCCCCAGCCTGTAGCACCATGGGAGGGAGTGCATGAGGCCGCTGAGTTTGGCCCCAACTGTGCCCAGGCTGGCTGGCCTCGCGGTTCCGGTCTGGCAGAAGGCTCTTCAGAAGATTGCTTGTATCTCAATTTGTGGGCTCCTGCTGACGCTAACCCAGATGCGAAACTCCCGGTAATGGTGTGGATTCATGGCGGTGGGTTTGTCGGAGGATCTGGCTCCTCTCCCGAAAACTCTGGGGAGCAGTTTGCTAAACAGGGAGTCATTCTGATCACCATTAATTATCGCTTGGGGAGACTGGGCTTTTTCGCCTTCCCTGCCTTGAGCGAGGAGTATCCAGAGGAACCCAAAGGCAACTATGGGTACATGGATCAGATTGCCGCGCTGGAGTGGGTGCAGGATAACATTGCTGCCTTCGGTGGCGATCCCGAGAATGTTACCATTTTCGGTTTCTCTGCTGGCGGTGTTTCGATACATTCACTTATGACCATACCAGATGCAAGTGGGCTTTTTCACAAGGCCATCAGCCAATCTGGTGGCGGAAGGGACGGAGTGCTAACGGGAAGACCCATCAGTGAAGAAAATTCTGATCCATTTTACAGGGTTTCAGCCGAGGCCATCGGGATCAACTTTGCCCGAAAACATGGAATAGAGGGTAACGATGCTACGGCTCTGACCGAGTTGCGCGCATTGAGTGTGGATGAAATTGTGGACGGAGGCCAGGAAACTGATGGCGAGGGAGGGGCACGGATCTATTCAGGGCCGATCCTCGATGGCAAATTGGTTGTGGAAACCGCCGAGAGTGCTTATCTGGCAGGAAGACAAGCACAGGTTCCGCTCATCATTGGATCAAATAGTGCTGAAGTAGGAGGAAGTTTTGTGAATTCAAGCACCTCAAAGGAGGAATTATTCTCACTGTTTGGAGAATGGGAAGATGAGGCAAAAGCAGCCTATGATCCTGATGGAGACAGGCCATTCGATGAAGTGATTGCCCTGTTCAATACGGACTGGGTTTGGGCCGAGCCTGGTCGGCTTACTGCGAATGCATTTGTCGCTAAAGGTGCCCCCGTTTACTTCTACCAGTTTGGGTATGTGCCTTCCTCGATGAAGGAGTTTATGCGATACGGGGCCGGACATGGCTCTGAGGTCGCCTATGTGTTTGACAACCTGAACGCACGCTGGAGGGCTCCTGAGGCTACCGATGAAGACCAGGAGGTCGCAGAACTGATGCACACCTATTGGGTAAATTTTGCCAGAACAGGTGATCCAAATGGCGAAGCAGTCCCCAACTGGCCAATCTATACCCCCCAAAACGGCGAGATCCTGGATATTCAGTCCGATGGACAACCTGTTGGTAAGCCCGATCCCCGCAGGGCGAGGTTGGATGTGATTGAAAAGACTTCAGAGATCAGAACCCAACTTCAATCAAGAGGGATTTAAACCTGGAGCATGAATACTGAGCAACCGCAAACTACCTATACAATGAAGATCCTACCCCAGCAAAAACAGAATAGTATGAGCAGAATCCTCCTTCTGGGAGCCGCCTTAATATTGCTTTTCCTGCCTACCTATGGACAAAAGAACCCCATCATCCTCCAGGACCAGGGAAGCTTTGCAGTCGGGGGAACCGTAATTACCAACCCCGGCACCTTCGATGCCATCACCCGGACGCCTGAAGGGCAAACGTATCATGGCGACCATGCCTACGTCTTTTATCAGATCCCTGAAAATGCGCGAAAACTACCCCTTGTCATGTGGCATGGCTTCGGACAGTTTTCCAAAACCTGGGAGACAACACCTGATGGCAGAGAGGGATACCAGAATATCTTCTTACGACGAAACTACAGCGTCTATCTGATTGACCAGCCCAGACGTGGCCGAGCGGGTCGCAGTACCCAGGAGGCTACCATCAGGCCCAATCCAGATGAGCAGTTCTGGTTTAACACTTTCCGGGTGGGCGTTTGGCCTGACTATTTTCCTGGCGTGCAGTTTTCAAAAGACCCAGAGGCACTCAATCAATATTTTCGTCAGATGACGCCCAACATCGGGGGATTTGATACCGAGGCAATTGTCGGGGCGACCTCTGCCCTTTTTGATAAAATCGGAGAAGGAATTCTCGTAACCCACTCTCATTCAGGGGGATTCGGCTGGGCAACGGCGATGAGGAATCCAAATATTCAGGCCATCGTTTCCTACGAACCCGGCTCAGGCTTCCCATTTCCCGAAGGGGAAGCACCTGCCCCGATAGCGAGTTCGGCAGGGGCACTTGAAGCAGTGGAAGTCCCAATGGAAGAGTTTTTAAAGCTTACCAGCATCCCCATTATCATCTATTACGGAGACAATATCCCCGCGGAACCTAATCCCAATCCTGGAATAGATGGTTGGCGCGCGCGACTTGAAATGGCTAGGCTATGGAGAGATGCCGTGAATAGACATGGCGGAGACGTTACGGTCGTACACCTGCCTGAGATTGGGATTACAGGCAATACCCATTTCCCCTTCTCGGATCTCAACAACGTGGAAATCGCAGACCTAATGTCGGCGTGGCTAGCGGCCAATGGGCTGGATTAAGCCTTTATATAACTTCAAACAAAATGAAAAAGCTGATCATCGCACTCGTTTTATTCGCAATAGGGACATCTTACACCCTTGCTCAAAACACAGCCACCGAACGGGAAATCATTGACCTTTCGCAGAAAAAATGGCAGTGGATGGCTGAGAAAAATGTGAATGTTCTGGATAGCCTGTTTCACAATGAGGCTGTATTTGTTCACATGGGAGGCTCTTGGGGAAAAGAACGCGAACTCAGCATCATTGAAAGTGGTGGGATCTGGTATAAGGAAGCTGAGATACACGAAGTTTCGGTAAGAGTCATTGACAATACTGCTATCTTGTTAAACAGGATCGATCTCTTAGCGGTGGTGGGTGGAAATGAAGTAACCAATCCCTTCGAGGTTACAGAAGTCTATGTGAAGATCGATGGCAAATGGAAACTATGCTCCTTGTCTTTCACTAGACTTTTGAGTCGTGAACAAGAATGATGATTTGTCCCTTTGAGAACTCTGAGTAAAATCGACAAATGGCAACTTATAATTTAACCATCAACGGAAAACAACATCAGGTGGACGTTGGTCCTGCTACGCCCATGCTTTGGGTACTCAGAGACTATCTGGGGCTGGTAGGAACCAAATACGGCTGTGGAATAGCCCAATGTGGTGCTTGCACCATCCATCTGGGCAATGTCGCTATGCGATCCTGTGTATTGCCAGTATCTTCCATTGGAAATCAGGCCATAACCACCATTGAGGGGCTATCCGAAAATGGAGATCACCCGGTACAAAAAGCCTGGCTGGAACATGACGTTCCTCAGTGCGGGTACTGTCAAGCAGGGCAAATCATGAGCGCTGCGGCTTTGCTAAAGGCCAATCCCAGACCCAGTGATGAAGAAATTGAAGCGACAATGAGCGGCAACATTTGCCGCTGCGGCACCTACCTGCGGATTAAGGCTGCGATTAAAACAGCAGCAAACTCACGGTGATCTTAAGAGGTGATCAGAGGCCACCTCAACCACCCAGCTCACCACTCCTTTCTGAATTACGAATTACAAAACTCGAATTCCCGCCCCATGGCTATTGTCAAAACTTCCCTCAACAGACGCTCCTTCCTGAAAACCATGGCCCTGGCCAGTGGCGGGATGATGATCAGTTTCAACTGGCTGGTATCCTGTGAACCTAAAAAGGGGGAAGGACTAGATTTGCCCGAAGAATGGTTTGAGCTAAACGGCTACCTGAAAATCGGAGACAATGGCGTCGTTACTATCATGTCCCCCAATCCCGAAGGAGGGCAAAATGTCAAAACCTCCATGCCAATGATTGTGGCAGAGGAACTGGATGTAGATTGGGAAAATGTACTGGTGGAACAAGCTCCTCTGAACACAGACCTGTACTCCCGGCAGTTTATTGGCGGTAGCCAGGCCATCAGACATGGCTGGCCGGGGCTGAGAATGGCAGGTGCAACCGCCCGGTACATGCTGGTAGAGGCAGCCGCCCAGGGATGGCAGGTTCCTGCTGAGGAGATTACCACCGAAGCAGGTGTGCTGCATCACAAAAACAGCGGCAAGTCCGCTGGTTACGGAGAGATGGCCTCTGCTGCGGCTGGGATTCCCGTACCGGAAGAGGTTCAACTCAAGGATCTGATGGATTTCAAGATTGTCGGGACTTCTCGCAGGAATGTCGAGGGCCTGAACATCGTAACGGGCAAACCGCTGTTTGGGATAGATATCCTCCGGGAAGGTATGCTGACCGCTATGATCATCCACCCACCAGCCTTTGGGATGAAGCTGGCATCTGTGGACGATTCCGCAGCTAGGACAATGGCTGGGATACGGGATGTCTTTACGATCAAGGTGCTCGAAGACAATTATGAAAGGCAGCATTTTGACACCTGCACCTTTCTGGAAGTCGTGGCCATCGTGGGAGACTCTACCTGGCAGGTGATGCAGGCAAAAAAAGCCGTGAATGTTGAGTGGGAACCCTTTGACACCTATACCGAGCAAAGAACTCCCTATGGCAGGTCAACCATAACCCTGACCATTCCGGCTGGGCTGGAAAGTTCGTCGGATCACCTGGCTAAAATGGCGGAGATGGCTTCCATACCTGGACGAGTCGTTCGCAAAGATGGCGACCCCGAAGGAGCCTTCAGGAATGCCGACAAAGTCATCGAAAGTACCTATATCGCTCCCTTTTTGGCCCACAATTGCATGGAGCCGATGAACTTTTTTGCCGATGTAAAGGAAGATAGCGCAGAACTGGCAGGCCCCCTCCAAAAGGCAGAATTGACAGAGCATGCCCTATCTGCCAGATTGGGAATACCCGTTGAGAACATCGACATCCAGATGACCAGACTGGGTGGGGGCTATGGCCGCCGTTCTTATGCCCATTGGGCTTTAGAGGCTGCGATTATTTCTCAAAAAATGAAAGCCCCCGTAAAACTGCTCTACACTCGTGAAGATGACATGACAGGGGGAATTTACCGCCCTGCCTATCAGGCTACCTATCGGGCAGCGCTGGATGCGGAGAACAACCTGATCGGGTTTCATGTTAAAGCCGGAGGAATCCCGGAAAGCCCCCTGTATGCGAATCGATTTCCGGCCGGGGCAGTTGAGAACTACCTCGCAGAAAGCTGGGAGGTGAATTCCAATATTACCATCGGATCATTTCGTGCTCCCAGGTCCAATTTCATGGCAGGAGTTGAGCAGTCCTTTCTGGATGAAGTCGCAGAAGCGGCAGGAAAAGACCCCATAGAGTTCCGTTTGGAACTTCTTGACCGAGCGAAGAACAATCCTGTCGGCGAACGAAACGATTATGAAGCAGACCGATACGCAGGAGTACTCCAGTTGCTGAGAGAAAAATCAGGATGGGATACCGAGCAGCCAAACATCTATCGAGGAGTATCCGCCTACTTCTGCCATAATTCCTATGCAGCGCAGGTAATTGAGTTAGCCCTGGAAGATGGGAAACCCGTCATTCAAAACGTCTGCTGTGCCATAGACTGTGGCATCGTGGTTAACCCCGATGCCGCCACCAATCTGTGCGAAGGCGCCATCGTGGACGGGATCGGCAATGCCCTGTATGGAGAAATGCCCTTCAATGAAGGAGTGCCACAGAAAAACAACTTCCACACTTACCGCATGATTCGCATGCCAGAGGCACCCAAAAACATTGAGATACACTTTGTCCAAAATGACATTGACCCCACTGGTTTAGGAGAACCAGCCTTCCCCCCAGTATTCGGAGCCCTCGCCAATGCTTTATACCAAGCTACAGACAAGCGGCACTATACTCAGCCGTTTGTGAATGGTATGTAGGCTACACCAATTATCAGTGTCTGCTTACCTGGGCTAAGTAGTCCGACTCAATGTGAAATATAAAGGACAATGGCTGATCTCGGTGTTTTATTTGCTTTAGTAATGCGTATGCCTTGATTACAAAATAGGTGCAGCAATTCTTTGTTCTGTTACCAAATATTCCCAATCCTGCGTCCCATAACGACTCTTCTCCATCACGGCCACCCGCTCTCCATCCTCGCGAAGCTGAATGTCAATAGTAGCCGTACTGTTGTACTTGATGCTGGCTCCCCCTCGTATGGTGCCCTGATTGGTTTTCTGGAAGATCACCACAAAGATGGTATCCGGGTAGGTTTGCCGTAGGTCCTCAAAGTCATCTGCTTTACATTCGAGTCTGCTGAAGGAGTCCACGAAAATCACATCAAACTCTTTGGTGGCTTTCTTGACCTCTGGTAGTTTTCCTTTGCGATACAGAATAAGGTCCTGGTAGTCGTTTTCCTGCATCATTTGCTGGGTGCGCTTACTGATGCCCATTTCCAGCGAAAAGTAGCACACCTTAAATCCTGCCTGAAGGAACAACCGGGCCAGGGAAAAGGAAAAAGTGGACTTACCTGCTCCGCTATCTCCCGTTAAGGCTACGGCCATCATATCCCGCTCCAGTTCACCCATGAAGCGCCCAAGCTCTCCTTCGAGCCGGAAAGTGTCAAATTCCATTTCCATCAGTGCCCCTCCTGAAATAGCTTCTGGCAAATTTCTGGGTTTCTTGGGCTGTTTGGTGCCTGTCTTTGGCTCGGCTGAGTCTGGCTTGACTGTGTTGGGAGCAAAGCGCAATTGATCCAGTTGTATCAGGCGCTTGTTGGTTTCCCGGATGTATTCCATTTGGCGGGGGATGGCTGCTTCCAGGAAAATCAGTTTGGCCTCAGAGGCTTTTAAGGCAGTTTTAGCCTCATACTGGAGCACCTGTTTTGAAACTTTCTCAACGCTAAGGTCATTCCGCAATGCCGCTTCAGCCTCAACCTTTTTGATATTGCCATACTTAGGGTCCATGGCATAGTCTGAAACTGCATAGCTTGAGGAAAGGAAGGAATTCTCTGACACAGCTTGCTGGTATGCATCATTCAATTGATCATTATATAATTCGGCCGGAGTCAGTTCAAGCAGCCGGTCAATGCGATTGAGGCGGGAACCTCGCAGCTTTATCTGGCCCTGCAACTCTTTTATTTTGGCTGGTAGTTCTGCCAGCTCAGTCTGGTATTGATCAAGGGTAGTACGATAGGATCTCATCTCTTCCTCGATGGCTGCAACCTGCTCTTTCATGGCGTCGCGCTGAGCCTGTTGGTCAGCGAGGTATTGAGCAGTTATGTGTTCGGTCTCTTTTTTCTTCCGGTTGAACATCACCCGACAGCTATCTGAGCAAAATTTCGCATCGCTTCTTTTTGCCTCAAATTCAGTCTGGCAATATAGACAGTTACGTTTTGTAGTCATTTGATTATCAATTATTTACAAATTGGACTATTTACAGCTTATTTACAGGTTAAAGGCTGAGGTTTACGGATGCTTTAGATGGATGCTGTTCTGTCCCATCTGTCCCGTTCGTCTCAGCCGTCTCACTTGTCCCAGGTGTCCCATGCCCCCAAACCTCATTCATAGAGTCTGGATAGGCACTGGGGACATATCGTCCCATCGTCCCACTCCTGAGAGCCGGGACATTGGGACAAATGGGACGGGATCAGTCTTTGAGCCAGCGGCCCAGGGTGGACTTGGGAACTCCCAGTTCCTCCTCGATTTCACGCAGACTTTTGCCCTGCTCTTTGAGGTTGCGAGCCATTTCGCGTTGCTCATCCTTCCCTTTAGGTTTCTCCAGGTGGTTGAGTTCATAATCACACCCCAGGTACTCAAAGGTCAGGAAGCAGTCCTCGCGTTTGTGGAGGCGCATACTGATGACGTGGTCTTCTCCGAATCGCTCCTCCCCGCTGCGACTGGGCTTGATTTGCTTCCAGTAGCGGACATCACTTCCCATCACGCTCCTGCCGATGGCTGAGGCACTGTCAATGAAGTTGGAAATGTGCTTGCTACCAGCCAGGTCATTGAGGGACAATGGGCGGCTGTTGTCGCGCTTGGGAGTGTGGGCCAGGATCAGCATGGAGACGTTGTACTTCCGTTTCAGGCGAACCAGCCTGCGCATCAGTTCCAGGGCTGCCTCGGTTTTCTGCGTGGTCTGGGTATGCAGGAAGGTGATATTGTCCACCACAATGACCTGTATGCCGCGAGAACTGATGTCATGCTCGATTTTGGCAAAGATCAGGTCGTCAATCGAGGAACGTGGATCAAGCTCTGAAAGCTCGAAGAAGTCCACCGTATCCATGAACAGGTTCTCACTGAAGGTATGGCCCTTGTTCCTGATGTTGTCGCGATACCGCTTTTCAAACTGCTTGTCCGAGAGTTCCCAGTCATAGTACATGGTCTTCAGAGGCTCATTCTCATTGGGAAGCAGCACCTCTTTGGGATAATCCTGCCCTGCCTGTTCGAGAAAGGCTATGGACTTCCCTCTGGCGACGTAGTCTGCCAGGGTAATGCCATGAATGCTTTTGCCCAATCCGGCATCAGCAAAAAGCACATGCGTCTCATAGCGCTGCCAGATTACCCCAGCCAGTTGTTTGATTTCTGGCTGGTGCCTGGCGTCTTCGAGGCGTTGGTTCGCGGTTCTGACGGAACCAAGCCTGTCAAAATCCACCTCTTGCTTGCCAGTGTCCTGTCTGGACGAGGCTTGGTCTGGTTGCCCCAGTCGCCTCACAATGGGATTATGCTGCATCATGGGCAAGGGCGTTAAGGTTGATGAAAGAATACATCCCCTCCCCTGGCTGGGTGCAAAGCTCCAGCCGATGACCAGCCAGTGTAGGGTCGAGTAATTGCAACTCCTGAATCCTTCCGTCCGCCTGTTCCCACATAGGTAGTAAGCGGATCGCATGGAAGGAATTGTAGGCTTGGATCAGGTTTCCAATCCAGCGGTTTTGGCGATCAATTACCCACTGGCTGGCATTTTCCCGTTCGGCATATCGACCAAGGTTTTCTTCCATCTCCCTGATGACATCCTGGAACAAGTGAAGGGCCTGGCTCGTATTTATTCTGTTATCTGTGAGGTAGGTTATGGGCATACTCATGACTTACCTCCTTTCTTTATCAGGGAAGCCTCAACTTCCTGAGCCAGTTCCTCTTTGGTCATGCGACGACCATTTTCGACCCACCTCAACAGTTCCTCACGACGGAAGTACACACGCTTTCCTCGCTTGAAGAAAGGAATCTCCCGATTGGAGGTCAACTTGTAAAGGGTCGGTACTGCCAGATCGAGGAAACTCGCTGCTTCCTTAATGGTCAGCAATGCAGGGGATGCAGCCTGCGGCTCTGGCCGCACGTCCAGGAGCGTTTTTCTGACAACGCTTTCAACCAGACGGGCCAGTTCTTCTTGAGTGGTTAAGATGATGTTGCTCATCAGCACTAGAATTTTGGATTACTAATGCTTATCAAGACGAGCAATCGGAAAGTACTAGAAAAACTTAGTAAGGTTCGTAGGAAACTTAGTAGTAGGTACCTCTCTTCTACTTGCTAAAGTTGGATTGAATGCTTTCAAGCTTTGTTTGCTCAAATAGCTTGAAGTTATCCTTCAGGAGCAGGACGTATGGACCTGTCCTCTGGATCTTATGAAACCTCTCATAAAACATATACATGAATCGCCTCAACTCCTTCTTGGTTATGTGCTGGGTTTCAAGAAGCTTGGGAGATTCCATAGGTGAGAAGCCCTGAAAATTTGCATGCAGGAAGTGCCTTACCTCGGTAGGCTTTAAGACTTGAACGGATATTCCTTGCGGATCATTAGGTCGGTAGAATTGGGTAAGCCGCATAAAGTATTCTTCCACCTCCCTTGGGCTGAGATTGCCCACCAGCCTTGTATCTTCCATTTCTAAGAGGACAATTTCTTCAAGTTTGGCCTTTATCCACTCAATCGGTTCTGTAAATCTGGCATATATACTGCCAAGGCCAATATCGGGGAGGATCTCCGAGGAATATGGTGCCATAGCCTCTTTGACAAAATATTCCTTGATGCTCTCAAGAACTGTAAGAATGTCGTTGAAAAGAGACTTCTGGATTTTAAGAGGAACCCCTTTCTCTATGGCCTCTAAAATTTGAATTTTCTCTTCTCCAGAAATCGTCCAGCTTGAAAAGTGAGCGATTGTTGGCCCGGTCTTTTCATTCCAACCTGGGTGCAGGTACCCCCTTGCAAAAAGCTCTTGGATCTTATCACTCTTTCCCAACTGATCTATTTTTTAGTAATTGCCAATAATTGTAGCAATATATGATTTCTTTTTTTGATAGGACTTACTTTGAGGACAAGACTTAGAAAAAATTGATAGAAATGTATGTCAAAATGTATGTATAAACAAAAAGCACTCACAAGAAATACTCTTGTAAGTGCCTCATTATCAATGTGATCCCAGCAGGACTCGAACCTGCAACCTGCTGCTTAGAAGGCAGCTGCTCTATCCAGTTGAGCTATAGGACCGTTTCAAATGGACTGCAAAAATAAGCGCAAATTCCACGCCCTGCAAGCTATAAACGCAGGATCATTCCGTCAGTTGTCTGAAAAACATGGTTTTATGACAGCAGGGGGATGCGGGCGAGGTAGTGTTCGCCTTCGACGCCAAATTTGGGGGCTTCGGCTCCCAGGTGTTGGTAGCGTCGCAAAAGGTTCTTGTGGCCGATGCCGGTGGAGTGTACTTCCTGCCTTGGCTGGTAGTTGTTGCGGACGTGGAACCAGCCGTCTTCGGTCCAAAGTTCAATGGTCAGGCTTTGCTCTTTGCCGATGACGTTGTGCTTGATGGCGTTTTCGACCAGCAGTTGCAGACTCAGGGGGGGCACCCGGCGGTACTGATCGCCTTCTGGCACCTGCACGTACAGTTGTAGCCGATTGCCAAAGCGAATCTGATGCAGGAAAATATAGCTCTTGATGAAATTTAGCTCGTCGGCCAGCTCGACGATGTCCTGGTCCTTGAGGTCAAGGACATAGCGATAGACCTTGGTCAGCTTGACAATAAAATCCTCGGCCAGATCGGGATCGTCGTGGACGAGGTCCAGCAAAACGTTGAGGCTGTTGAAGAGAAAGTGTGGGTTGACCTGATTCTTCAGTGTCTCAAACTGCGAGACGAGGTTGGCGCGTTTTTGACGTTCGGCCTCCAGTTGCAGCTCTTTTTTCTCCGCCTGTAGACTCACATTCTCCTGCTTGAGTCGATATGCTTCCAGGCCATTCTCCAGGATGAGGCGCAGTTCTTCGTGCTTCCAGGGTTTGGTGATGTAGTAGTAGATCTGGCCTTTGTTAATGGCGTCGATGATGGCCTGTACGTCGCTATAGCCCGTCATCACCATGCGGATGGGCTCGGGAAAGTCCGGGATCAGCCGCTCGAATAATTCCACCCCCGTCATGCCAGGCATGCGCTGGTCCGCGATGATCAGTTGCACCTGATGTTCCCGGAGCAACGCCAGGGCTTCTTCCCCACTTTGGGCGATGTGGACCCGGTATTCCTTGCGAAAAGAGGCCCGAAACGCCGTGAGATTCTGGCGTTCGTCGTCAACGTAGAGAATGGAAGGTTTGTCCATAGAGTCAATATACTGGATGGGGGCCTGGTGGTTTTCGGAAATCGCGTATAGTTGAGGTAAATTTGCAAAAATGATTCGCCGCTGATGAAAAAAATCCTGAGCTATATCCTGACTCCTTTCCATCTGGTCTTTTTCGGACTGGTACTGGTTGTGTTTCATGCCATCCAGTGGTTGGCGCTGAATATTGGGGGATATCGCTGGCACAAACGCTCGGTTGATTACCTGAATATTTGGCTGACCCGCTCGCTGTTGCTGCTGGGAACCAGGGTGCGGTTCTTCAACTCCCACGAGATCCCCACCGATCGACCTTTGATCATTGTGTCCAACCACCAGAGCATGCACGACATTTCCCCAATCCTCTGGAATTTGCGGCAGCACCACGTCAAGTTTGTCTCCAAAAAAGAGTTGGGCAAAGGAATTCCCAGTGTGTCGTATAACCTGCGCCACGGAGGCTCGGTATTGATCGACCGCAAAAACCCCCGGCAGGCGATACCCGCCCTGAAGAAATTCGGAGAATACATCGAAACCAACAAGTATGCGGCGGTCATATTCCCGGAGGGAACCCGCAGCCGCACCGGAGTTCCCAAATCATTTGCCCCCAAGGGGTTCCTCACCCTCCTGAAGTACATTCCATCCGCCGTAGTGGTTCCCATTACCATCAACCATTCCTTTCACCTGCAAATGGGATATCCCATGACAGTCGGGGCACAGCCGACCTTCACAGTCCATGAGCCGATTGACCCAACAGGTCGCGACCCCAAGGAAGTATTTGAAGAGACAGAGGCCGTGATCAAGGCGGGGATAGACTTGCCCAGTACTGCTAAAGAACCCGAAGGAAGTGGTAATCTATAATCTGGGATTTGTTTGACTCGACTTAGGTTGAAGTTGAATGGCCGATTTGCTATGTTCATAGTTGGTACTTTTCACATTATTAACTATAACTACGAGCATATGCGAAACACTCTACTTCTACTACTGGCTATCGCCTGGGTGGGCATGAACACCTCTATGGCACAGGCACCTGTTATCGATGGCGACATGTCTGATCCAGGCTATGTGACCATTGGGACCTTTACTTCTGGCAATGGCTTTGCTGGTGACAATGACCTCGGAGAGTTAAAGGCTTTTTGGGATGGGAGCAACCTATACCTGGGCCTAACCGGTGAGTTAAATGCAGACAACCGCATGGTACTTCTACTGGATTTTAGCGGGTATGGGGGAGCTACCGCCAATGCTGCCCTTCCTGGTTCTGGCGGTTTTGCCAATGGGTATGCAGGAACCATCCTCCCGAATGAGGTAGATTTTATCTTGGTGGGAAACGAAGGTAACGGCACTACAGACTTTTTTGTCGATGCCGGCAGATATGGAATTGGCAGCGTATTAAACGAGGGCTACCTTGGAAACTCTAATCAGGCTGGCACCATCAAAACCATCACTGCCGCAGATCTGAACAGCGCATTAGGAGGCAGCACTGGCACAGATGGCGAGTTTGCATACCAAAGTAATTTTGCAGGAGACGCCAACGAAGGCTGGGAAATCAAAATCCCCCTGGACGCGCTTCCAGGAGTGTCAACCGCCGATGACCTGAGTGTCCTGGCCGGTATCAGCAATGGGGTTGGCTTTTGGTCAGACGAGTTCATCCCTAGCGTTTCTGGATCCACGGGAAACCCAGGTTCCGGCGCGGATTTGGTTACCTTTGGCGTCACCTTCACCTCTCCGCAGGCATTCGCAACGACTTTCCCGGTGGAGTTGCTTTCTTTCCAGGCAAAAGCCCAGGATGAGCGGGTACAACTCAACTGGCTCACTGCCAACGAGGTCAACCACAGCCACTTCGAAATCGAGCGCAGTGCCGATGCTCAGGACTGGGCAATGCTGGAGCGCATCCAGACTGCAAGCAAACGCAGCGACGACCAGAATTCCTATCAGTTTACAGACCTCAGTCCGATGCCAGGGCGCACCTTTTACCGCCTCCGTCAGGTGGACCTTGATGGTACCTCGACCCTGAGTCCTCAGGTAGAGGTGACGATTGCTCCCCAGGGACAACTGATTGCATCCCCCAATCCCGTACAGGATCGACTGACACTGGAACTGCCATTTGCAGAAGGAGAGCTACAGCAGGTGCTGATTTATAACCTGCAAGGTCGACCCGTAGCCCGGCCTCAGGCTGAGGTAGTCGGTGGCAGCGCCTTCCTTGATGTCAGTGATTTGCCCGCAGGGCTGTATCAGGTTCAGGTAAAAGGGACTGCTGGGCAGTGGATCACCAGAATCCGCAAACAGTAGGCCGATATGCCTTTAACATCGCATTAACAGACTTTAACGAGGCATTAACCCAAAGGCAATCAATTGCCCCCTACCTTTGAAATGTACCAGAAATGGTTTAGGTGACGCACTCGTTCTAAGTTCTGTTTTCATAGCACTTGAGCCGCCCGGGAGGGTGGCTCATCCTCTTTTTAAGAGGTAGGTCGTCGTTTTTGATCGAAATAGTCTCACAATCTCTCAGACTTTTTTTAAAAGACCTGATACTGGACAAAATCCAATGCCATCAGCACCCATTTTCGGAGAAAGGCAAAAATGAAGGACCAGGTTGCCACCGCAGTTCCTACATAGGTAATGATGCGTCTGGGGCTTTCCTGAAAGGCCACTGCGATGCCCACCGCAATCATGGGAGAAATCACAGGTGAGAGAAACGCCACTCCGGTAAGTCCATAGCGTTTCCAGATGGTGTAAATTCGGCGGCGCTTGGCAAAGCTGGCTGGTTTCCTTTTGGGAAAAATCTTTTTGAACCAACGGCGGATGGCGTCACCGAAAAAGGTATAAAAGGGGACACTCACGAGGGCTCCGCCTCCAATTGTCAGGAGGATCTCCACAAAATTCAGGCTCTTGTTGGCCATAGCAGCGGCAGCCGCAATTCCAAACTTGACAAAGGAGGCAAAGAATAAACCAACATACATGCCCCAGGGGAGGTCCTGGCTCAGGCTGTTAAGGAGCAGGTTGGGGGTCCAATCCATTAGGAGAAATTCCATCAGGGGAAGGTGGGGTGAAAGGTGGGTCAATAAAAACAGTTGGGTAATGACAAAGACTATAAACGAGGTCCTAAGGTTTGGATGCCATTAGAGTTTACAAGATAAAAGCTATTTCAGCACATCAATTTAGTATAGGGGTTGGACAGAATTATATAGGTATGCAGGTCCTCTTTTCCTTCATTTCCCCATACCCTTCATACCTGATTTCTTCTGCCCACCTGCTTAGGGTGTACAAAGTTGATATGAATAACCAGCGTGCCCATATAAACCTTATTTCCCTTATGGATCTTTCTCTCTCATATACCTTTCTCCCTTCCACACCTTTGGCCCGCTACCTATGGCGAAATACCCTGCCAAACCGTCCATAGTTTTGGAATAAAAATCAGGCCCCAAACCACCGCGCAAAAAATCACCGCCAGGAGCACCGCTCCTGCAGCTACATCCTTGGCTTTGCCGGCCAGAGGATGAAAATCCGGAGAGGCCAGATCGGTCAGGTACTCCAGCGCAGTGTTGAGTGCTTCGGTCACGATTACCAGCGCCATACAGATCAAAATGGCAATCCACTCATTCACTGATAATTTCAACCATACCCCCAGTAGGGTAATCACTACCACTGCTAGTAGATGAATACGGGCGTTTACCTGTGTCCGAAAAAAGGTGGCTATTCCCTGGAATGCGTAGCGAAAGCTGCGCCCCCGGGAATGAAGAAACTGGCGCATATGTCCAAAATTCGATAATTCCTTCCAAAGTAGGAAACCATCCTGAGGATGGAGACGCCAAAATCGGCACAAATATTTCATAGCCCCGTTATGTAGCTCTGTTTCAGCGCCTAAAAAGTTGACTTTCACCTCAAAAAGATTGCTTCTTGCCACTTGATACCACACTGATGAGTCAGACACCCGTCAAGTCAGATCGCCTTCAGTTCATAGACGCCCTTCGCGCCTATGCCATCCTGATGATGCTTCAGGGCCACTTTGTGGACATGATGTTGGCTTCGGAGTACCGGGATACGGCCTATCCGCTCTATGACCTTTGGTCCTTTATGCGAGGCATGACGGCACCGATCTTTTTCACCATCACCGGTATCGTATTTGTCTTTTTGCTGCTGCGAAAGGGACTTCCTCTGGGAGAGAATCCCCGGATTCGCAAAGGGTTAAAGCGAGGTGTACAATTGATTGGTATAGGATACCTGATCCAGCTAAGTATCCCCGCGATCCTGAGCTTCCACTGGTACAAGAGTTTCTGGGAAGTCGATGTCCTGCACTGCATTGGCCTGGCACTGATTGCCCTGATCGGTCTGTATGCCCTCTGCGAAAAGCTCAGACTGCCCATTCCATTGGTATTTACTGTAGTGGCTTTGACCCTTTTTCTAGTCGAACCGATCACCAAAGCCGTTGACTGGTCCTTCTTCCCTCGCTTTTTCGAGCATTATTTCACCAAGGAGTTCGGTTCCAACTTTACCCCTATTCCCTGGGTAGGGTACACCTTGATTGGAGGTGTCATTGGCTGGCATGTGAGCCGGGACCAGGGATTGTACCGAACAGCCTGGTGGCCGCTCTTCTTCGTAATTCTGGGATGGTTACTGGTAGACTATAGTTCACCTCTTTTGATCGAGGTGTACAAAAGTACGGGTTGGACGGTCTTCCGACAGGTAGCCTACAATAACTATCTGCTGATTCGCCTTGGACACGTATTTATCGTGATTTCCGTCTTTATGTGGCTGGAACTGATATTCAAGCAGTTTCCCAGACTCCTGCTGAAAATCGGTGGGGAAACCCTGACTGTTTATGCCGTTCACTTCGTAGTGCTGTACGGGACGTGGTTTGGAATAGGGGTCAGTACCTTTTGGAAATATTCCCTTTCTCCATGGACTGTTGCAATCGGGGCAGCACTATTTGTTGCAGCACATGTCCTGCTTGTTGCCAAACTTGAGGAAGTCACCGCTTTCCTAAAGGTCAAAATGTGGCAACCCATCCGCAGGAGCTACCGTATGGCCCGCATTGCACTGTTGCGATCCGGGCGAGAATGGCCACGGCAGGTAGTGTATACGATGGAGAACATCTGGGGACAGATTCAGGCTTTTCTGCCACTGTCACGGGCTAAGGTCAAGTAATCCATTCTCCGGTTCCGGAGGTGTATCTTTTCTGCGATTATCCCAAAAATGGGTCCCTTGCGAACATGCAGCCTCGGGAGTAGTGCATCTATTGTCATTATTTCACAACTTGTTCCAGACTCCATTTTTGGCGCATTACCCTACATTTCATGGAAGAACTAGCCGATAAGGTCAGAGACCTGCTTCAGCGGGCTGAAATTCGGATGGCCTTTAAAGAATTGGATAAAGAGGAAGAAAAGTTGAGCAGCACCCAGCGGGATACCCTGATTCAGCTACAAAATCGCTTTCGCAGTTTGCAGAGCAAACAGGTAAGTGGACTGCTTTCCTTTGGAGAGGCGAGAGTAGAAGAAGCGAACATCCTGAATGGATTGCTGCTATTTTTAAACGACCTCGAGGACTCCGCTGCTTCTGAGCCCGTGAGCGAAGCCTCCTCTCCCTCTCGTAATTCCACGGATCGCAGCAGCCCGGCTCCGGCTGGCACCACTAAAATTCTGTTTCTGGCTGCGAACCCTACTGATACCGGGCGCCTGCGCCTTTCTCAGGAGCAACGCGACATCTCTGAGGGCCTCAAACGTGCTGACAAGCGGGATCAGTTTGAAATGGTCACCCGTATGGCGGTGCGTCCACGTGACCTGACCCTGGCCATGATGGAGGTAAGCCCGAGTATCGTCCATTTCTCAGGCCACGGGGTTCAGCTTGACGCAGATGCTCCTACCACTCCTGAAACGCGGTTCATGGACTGGGGGCAGGACATGGAGCCTGGGTATCTGGGGGGCATTGCACTGGAAAACGATCAGGGAAAAGCCCACATCGTCAGGGCTGAGGCCTTGGGAGCCCTGTTTGACCTGTTTTCAGAGCAGGTGGATTGTGTCGTGCTCAATGCCTGTTATTCCCATCTGCAGGCCGAGGCACTCACGCCTCATGTTTGCTACATAATCGGCATGAATACCGCTGTGCCTGACGAGACGGCCGTGGCCTTTGCGACTGCATTTTACGATGCACTTGGGGCTGGAAAGGATATCCCATTCGCCTTTAAACTCGCGCGGACTGCTTTGCAATTGGGGAACCTGCCCGGAGCTGATATTCCCGTCCTGATCGAAGGGAAATGTGGAAGGTAGCCAAGGGAACATAAGCGAAAGTCTTTAGTTATGAAGCATAAAGATATTCCCGGGCTGAGAGGGAATGTGTACCTTGGTGCCAATTTGGTCGCCACCCTTCCTGTTTAACACAAAACACAAGTTGTCATGCCCACACGTCCTGATATTGCGGCAATTCGAACCGACTATCGTCAGGGATCCCTTGATGAGGTAAGTGAGAATCCCATCAAGCAGTTTGATACCTGGTTTCAGGAAGCAGTAAAAGGGGAGGTAATGGCGGTAAATGCCATGTCGCTTTCCACGATCAAAGAGGGAAGGCCTGCCAATCGGATCGTATTACTCAAGGACTTTACCGAAGAAGGATTTGTCTTCTTTACCAACTATCAGAGTCATAAAGGAGAAGAAATCGCCGCCAATCCTCATGTAGCACTTACCTTCTGGTGGGCAGAACTGGAACGGCAGGTTCGCATAGAGGGGGTTGCGACTAAAGTATCAGCGGAAGAGTCTGAAGAATATTTTCAGAGTCGCCCCCGAGGTAGCCGCATAGGGGCATGGGCCTCTCCTCAGAGTCATCCGATTGCAGGTCGTGAAATCCTGGAGGCCAGGGTTCAGGAGCTCCAGCAGCAGTATGGAGGAGAGGTGGAAATCCCCCGCCCTGAATATTGGGGGGGGTACCGCGTGGCACCAGACTTTCTGGAATTCTGGCAAGGAAGGAGCAGTCGCCTCCATGATCGCCTTGCCTATACCCTCCAGCCTGATGGGGCCTGGCTTATCCAGAGATTAGCCCCCTAATTGGTCATTTTTCCGTTATGGGAAAGAGAGAGATGTTTCTGTAACTTGCCACGGATTAATCTGAAGGGATTCTATGTTGCATAGGCTCATTCTGTTACTAATTGGGATACACCTGTTCCAGTTGGGTTTGTCCCAGACTGGAAGTGGGGACGATGCAAAACCCAGCTCACTTATTTTTTCCGGGATGATTACCTCCCGTGGATTGGGCGCTGATGTTGCGTATACGGTAGGAAGTGAATTCCGTCAATACCGCTTCGGTCTGGAAGTCAGGCAGATAAAAGATTCGCATGAGGCACTCATAGACCCCGCCAATCCCGAGGCTGGCGGACGATACGTCTTTGGTAAGCTCAATTCACTGACACAGATCAGTCCCACCGCTGGAATAGAGTGGAATCTGCTTCCAACCACCAGACTGAATCCCTTTAACCTGCGGGTGGGAGTGTTGGCAGGACCAGGCATAGGCCTGGTAAACCCCTATCAGTTGCTTGTCTGTACCAATACCGGGACTGCAAACTGCAACGTGTTGCCGCTCCCCTATGACCCCGATCGCCACAACTTTTACAATATTCAGGGGAGGGCCCGCATTCGTGACCGCAGTTTCAACCCTGAAGTTGTATTTGGTGGGACCCTCGGAGCCTATGGGCTACTGGATTTTGTGGCGAGTCAGAGTTACGTGAATGGAGTGACTTTTGGGCTGAGGCTTGACGCCTTCACTGAAACCATTCCCCTGGTGGTAGAAAGTTCAGTGTTACACAACCGACAGGTCTTCCTGACTGCTTCTGTGGGGTTTGTCCTGGGCAGTCGGAATTAGCGGATAAACTTTCACCCCAAACCTTCGTTATCTTTAGCAATTCATTTGGAGAAAGATTTATGTCAACAATTGCGATAAACGACCTTACGGCTAAGAATATGCCCGGCAATGGACCCCGCCCCAAGTGGTTAAGGGTCAAGCTGCCATATGGGAAAAGCTATACCGACGTACGGTCCATCATTGATAACCATTCCCTGCACACCGTTTGCGAAAGCGCCCGTTGCCCCAATATGGGCGAGTGCTGGGGGGCTGGGACAGCGACCTTCATGATTCTGGGAAATACCTGTACCCGTTCCTGTTCATTTTGCGCGGTAGCCACTGGTAAACCAGATCAGTTGGATACATTCGAGCCTTACCGAGTTGGCAAGGCTGTCGCCCAAATGGGCGTCAAGCACGCTGTACTGACCTCCGTCAACCGCGACGAGCAAAAGGACCGGGGGATGAACATCTGGGCTGAAACGGTACGTCAGGTACGCCGGCAGTCTCCCGGAACAACCATCGAGACTTTGATCCCGGATGTGAAGGCTAACTGGGATGCGCTTAAACTCATCACTGACGAAAATCCCGAGATCGTTTCCCACAACATGGAAACTGTATCTCGCCTCTACCGTCGCGTACGTCCACAGGCCAAGTACCAGCGCAGCCTGGATCAGATCCAGCGCACCAAGGATGCGGGTTGTCGCACCAAGTCCGGCTTCATGGTCGGCCTCGGCGAAACGCCCGAGGAGGTCTATGAAATCATGCGCCACCTGGCCGAGCATGGCTGTGATGTTGTCACCATCGGTCAGTACCTGCAACCGACCAAGATGCACCTGCCCGTTGAGGAGTTTGTGCATCCCGACCTTTTTGATCACTACCGCGAGGTCGGCCTGGAACTGGGACTGAAATATGTCGAGAGTGGCCCGCTGGTGCGCTCCAGTTACCACTCCGAGCGGCATTTGTAGGATCAGTCCTGTTGATTTGAAAAACGAGCGCCCAATGGTTGTGAAGCCATTGGGCGCTGTTCACTTTTTGTGCTTTCGAATGTCCATCGAAACTACTCCCTCACCCATTTCCGCTGTAACACCCCCTTATCTGTTTCCACTCTGATCAGATACAGCCCCGCCGGCAGGAGGCCCAACGCAAGCTCCAACTCTTTTGCTCCTGAGGATACTTGATGTTGGGACACCACCTTTCCTGTGAGATCGAAAACCATGACCTTCGAAATCCGAGCGTCGCGGGTTTGGAGATGAAGCAATCCATCCTGCGAGGGATTGGGGTAGAGGCTGAGGGTAGCCTGAGCTGAGGCAAATCCATTGGTCGTGGTCTCACCGACTTCAGCGTCGATGCTGGAGATACAGCCGGAGCCATCGGTTACGGTCACGGAGTAGCTGCCTGCCAAGAGGTTGGTCAGGTTCTGGGTGGTGTCTCCGGTACTCCACTCAATGGTGTAGGGCGGCGTACCGCCAGATATGGTTAGGTCAATGGCCCCTGTGCTGTCGCCATTTACCTGTGGCTGGGTGTCCACGAAAAGATTCAGGCATTCGTCGAGGCTCCAGATCTCCGCTCCGCGGACTCCATCATCAGCGGAGAAATACAGCTTGCCAGCGAAGACTTTCATATAGGTCGGGTCGCCATCGGGTATTCCGGGATTGATGTCCGCAACGATGGCAAGGGCGGTGTCGTCGTATTGCCAGAGCTCTCGCCCAAAGTCTTCGTGATAAGCCGAGAAATACAGGATGTCATTGAAAACGGTTAGGTCTCTGGGGCTGCTGGAGCCTGAGGTGATGTCTCCCACCATTACCACAGTGTCCTGGGCTACGTCAAAGAAGTGCAGCTCAGTTCCGTTGCGCGAACTGGTGCGGGCCTGGAAAAAGAGTTTATCGTGGTAAACAGTCAGATAATCTGGCCCTATGCTACCGACAGATTCGGTATGGTTGGTCAGGCTATCAGTCGCGGTATCGTAACTGTAGAGGTCGTAGGAACTGCTCGGGCGATAGGCCGTAAAGTATAGCTCCCCGGCATACGCGACCAGGTTGCTGGGGCTGCTGTGTCCGTTGCCAGGATTGATGTCAGCGACCAGGCTGACCTGATCAGTTGTGGCGTTGTATTTCCAGAGTTCTGCTCCACTAAGCTCTCCCTCCGCACGGAAGTACAGTTCATCCTGGTAAATAAAGAAGTCGCTGGGGTGGTCATCCTCGTCCGGGTTGAGGTCAAAGACCCGCTCGTAGCTATTGTCACTCGGATCGTACACAAACAGGTCGCTCCCCAACACAGGATCGCTGGGGGTAAAGTACAACCGCCCCTGGTACGCAATGATGTTATCGATATGCCCGGTATTGTTGGGCGTAAGGTAGCTGGTAGGAGTGATCAGCCCGGTGGCATCATCGTACACCTGCAAGCCATAGCCGCCTACCGGATCAACGCCTGAAAAGTACAGCTTACCGTCGAGCACTGTAAAGTTATAGGGACTGGTGTTGCCGACTACGTCGGAGAGCTGAGTTACCATCCCGCTACCTGGGTCATATTGCCAAACCTCATTGCCAGTGTAAATTTCATCTGCTCCGAAGTAGAGCTTGCCGTTGTATTCGGTGAAGAGGTAGGGGTCGGAGCCAATGGTATTCTGGTTGATGTCGGCGGCCAGGACGATGCCGGAGCCATCAGGGCGATAGCGAAATAGCTCGCGTCCGTATTGCTCGTTGGTCAGGGCAAGGAAAATGTCGCTTCCCGCCACGCCTTCAATGGCCATGTAGTTGGGGTTGCCGTTGTTGGAGTAGGTGCCAACTTCGTGCAAGGTCTCGCTGACGAGGTCCCATGCAAATAGCCTCCGCTCCTCACTGGTCACACCTGCGGTAAAGAACAGGCTATCTCCGATTACCTCGCTGCGGCCAGGATTGGCATAACCGCTACCGGGGTTGATGTCCGCCATCAGGGTTAGGGTTTCGGTCGTGGGGTCGAGGATGTGCATTTCGCGGCCAACCGATGAGGCGCGGGCGGCAAAGTACAGCTTGCCATTGGCGGCGGTTAACTCTGTCGGGCTACTGCTCACCGCGCCTGGGAACACGTCCTCATATTCGATCAGCGAATCTGTGGTCATGTCATAGGCCCACAACTCGGTGCCTCTACCTGGCGCAAATCCGCTGAAATACAGCCGATTGTCCAGATATTCCATGAAATTGATGCTGGGAAGGTCGCCCGATGGGCTCAGGTAAAGGATCTGATCCACGGTATCCGTACCGGGATCATAGCGAAAAAGTCGATAGTCAGTTTGGCCATCGTTGGCGGTAAACCACAGTTGCCCGTTTACTTCGGTGAAATTGTTAGGGCTACTTCCGCTGGTACTGTCGATATCGGCGATGACCTTGAGTTCATTGGTCTGGGGATCGTAGCGCGCTGGCTCGATGTCCACGTCTGAGAAGTCGGCGCTGAAAAACACCTGTCCGTTGAAGACGGTCAGGTTGCTCGGATCGCGAATGGTCCCCAACCCGTTGGGGAGTACTTTTTCTGCCACCTCGGTCGTAAGGTCATACTGGTAAAAGTAGCGTTGACTGCTGTTGTTGTCCCTTGTGCCAAAGTACAGCTTCCCATCCAACTCGACGATCTCGCGTATGCGGCTGTTTTCGTCATAGGGGCCCAGGTTGATCACAAGCGACGCTTGTCCGGTAGTCAGGTCATATTGGTACAGTTCCTCGCCGTGGATGCCGTCATTTGCCACGAAAAAGAGTTTGCCGTCGGCAGTGGTGAAATAGGTCGGATCAGAGGAGGCTGCTTCCTCGTTGATGTCGCGCTCCAGCACGAGTTGACCAAAGAGGGGCGAGGTGATGACAAGGCAAAATAGGAGGGAAAAAATCGACTTCATGGGAAAAACTCTGGAAGGTTTGAATTGGTATGGAGCCCTACAGCCATTGGGGAGCAGGAGGGTATGGGTTAGTTGGCAATGAATGGTAAAATGTAATCAGGGAGTGTAGAAGCTGTGGACCAAAACCTCTAAAAGTTGATCTCATTTTCAGATAAAACCTGATTCACAAGAGGGGAAAAGGACTCTCTGTAGAACTTCTTTGTCAATTCTCGGCCAGGGTTATTGGTAAGACCTTTTTCATTATCCCCTTGCCTAATAGGGCATTTCATCCCAGGGTTTGGTGTGAACCATATTCCTGTAGGCTTGTATGGCTCGTTTTACTTCTATCTCACTTTGGGTGTAGGCGATTTGGCTGAGATAGTAAACCTTTGTTGCTACTGCTTCCAGGCTAAAGTACCAGTGAAAACTCATCAGCGGATTGATATACAGCTGGCTCCCTCTGGTTCGGGTTGTGGCGTGATAGTTCCCAAATTTTCCCTCGATAGAGCTGGCAATGGAGTTTGCTACGATACTTTGGTGCCCTTTGCCTCTTTCATTCGCGTATTTCACGAGGTCCAGAAACAGTTTCCCTTCTTCGTCCTGCTGGGTCACAGTATTGACGCCATGAAAGCCATTTTCTGCAATGAGATCGGAAACATTCTCCAGAAACTGACTATGGTTCACCCCATGAAAATGATCGATTCCGAAGCCTACACACATCAGGATCTTTTCTTTTACATCCAGGTCATGGCTGGCTGCGATACTGGTAATGTCCTCCGTTGGTGTCCCCAGTCCATATTCATCACCCCTCATGAGGCTATCCGTTCCCCCATCCACGAGTATGAGGGCATCAATCTTATGAAGCCTGATGATTTCCTCCAGCGTTTGATGTAGCGGAATGACTCCCGACTTTTCCAGGCCGATGACCTCCGCATCCTGGCCCTTGCTGGCCAGCCACTCTGCCAGGTACTTTTCAGGGAAATATCCAATTTCATTACAGTCTGGGTGAATTATCCAGCCTGTAGGAGTAATCCTCTTCCCCTTACTTGCAGGTAAAAAGGAGAAAGAATAATTCCCCAGAAAAACCTGCTTCCCCATTCCGAGCAGCGAAAAATATAGCGGAATGCCACTGTAGATGTCAAAACCTCCTCCCATTCCGCAAATGAGAATCCTATCACTATTGCATAATCTGTCCTTTATGGGGATCTCCATCTGTGCTGTGTTTATTCTCGTTCAGGTTTTACAATTGGGGAAGCATACTTCCATCCTGCCTATCACTCTATAACGTCTCAAAACGGCAACTTCTCCCCCATCTGACTCGTCTTCCGGGCAAACCACTCCTGCATTTGGGCTGTCAAAGGGCCGGGCGTGCCATTGCCGACCACGCGGCCATCAATCTCGACTACGGGGGTCAATTCTCCCATGGTGCCCGTAACGAAGGCCTCCTCAGCTTTGTAAAACTCTGCTACTGAGATGCGGCGTTCATGCAGATTCAGGCCTTTTTCACGAGCAATTCCCATGACCAGCCCTCGGGTAATGCCCGGCAAACAGGCCTCAGGAAGCGGCGTATGCAGATTGCGATTGGCGCAAACCATGAAGATGTTGGTGGCGTTGGTTTCGGCGACGAAGCCATGAATATCCAGCATCAGGGCGTCGTCCACTCCGGCAAAATTGGCCTCGATCTTGGCGAGGATGTTGTTGAGCAGGTTGTTGTGGTGGATCCTGGAGTCCAGCATCATGGGCGAATTGCGGCGAATGCTGCTGGTTACCAGCCGGATACCGGCCTGGTCGTAAACGGGAGGCTTCCACTCCGCCAGTACGATCAGGCAAGAGCCTGCCTGATTGAGGCGTGGGTCCATGCCCGAGGTGATCTTGGTGCCGCGAGTCAGCGTCAGGCGTATGTGTACCCCATCGCGCATGTCATTGGCCTTCAGCGTCTCGAATATGGCTTTTTTCACCTCCTCCCGACTGGGCACATGAGAAAACGCCAGGGCTTTGGCAGAAGCAAACAGCCGATCCAGGTGGGCATCCAGCATGAAGATGCGGCCATCGTACACCCTTAGTCCTTCCCAAACGGCATCCCCGCCCTGTACCGAGCTGTCAAATACAGATACCTTGGCCTCACTTCGTGGATACAGGCCATCGCCTACCCAGACCTGAAGCTTATCGTTTTGTGGGTTATATTTCTGTTGCATAGCTAAGGGCTTAAGTTAAGGATGAGCGTAAATTAAGATACCAATAAAACCCGCACAAAGGGCATAGGAGATGTTTTGGGAAACGATGATAAAACTTCACATCCACTTTTTCGGTTTTATCCGTAAATCTGAAGTTACGCTGGTGACTTCCACCATACTAGCCAGTCTTAGCTACAAAGTAGAAACACTCCCTCCATATGAATAAACCATACATTTCCTTTCTCACCACCCTGTTCCTGCTCATCTTTGCTATCCCCGCAATCGCGCAATTTGAGCGAGTCGAATTTGACTACGTAAACGCCTACTTCAACAATGGCCAGCCGCTACCTGCCGAACAGAGCCTGCTGATTTCCAGCGAAGTACCCAGTGAAGTAGCCCTGGTCGAGATGAGCATCTTTAAAGCTGGGGCCAATATGGACAAGGCACCCCTCTTCATGGGAGCGTGGAAGCGTACCCGCGACGAAGGCAGCTCGAGCTTTAGGATTCCTGTTAGCTACAAACTGACCGGAAGCACTGAATATGACTTCGAGTTTGTGTTTTATCGTGGAGTTACCCCTGATGAAAAAGCGACCCTTCAGAGCGATCTGCTGGGAGCCATTGATGCGTATCTGGAGCAAAATGTGGAAATCAGCCAGGACAAGGTCAAGTTGTCCCAATCGGCCCGAAGCATCGTTTCGGATCTGAACTCCCTGGTCAATGATGGCCTGCAATACTACCGAACCCTAAATGGAATGGAATTTCAGGGCTTTTCGGACCTGAGCGAGCAGGCAATTTCTCAACTGGATAAACTTTCCATCCCCAACTCCCAGTTCGAATCCTCTCTGGAACGCGTCGAGCAATTGCTGGAAACTGAACTGGAGCAGATTTTCAACACCCGCATGGTGGTACGCATCGACGAACGGCTGGTGATGGGCTATGAAACCGAACGTACCCGTCGCCCTATCGCGCTAAATGTGGGGTATGGTGGTGCCATCCTCGATTATAACAGTGAGAGTTTTGCCTACGACACCTCGCCTTATGTCGGCGTTTCCTTTCCGCTGGCTAATCCTGCTCTTTCAGGAGCCTTCTGGAGCAATGCCTCTATCTCGGTAGGAGCCTTTACCAGCAACTTCGAAGACGTCGATGGCAACATCGTAACCGGACCCATCTTTGGTCGCCCCTACTATGTGGGGCTGGGCTACAATGTATTCCGCTTTATCCGGATAAATGCCGGAGTTACCGCCCTGGAAAACCTCGGTACCAGCAGCATAGGTGGGGGAAGTGTTTCGCTGGATGTGGACGCCATTTCGCTCAAGCCCTTCGTAGGCATCAGCGCAGAGGTCGAAATCTGGGCCGGACTAAGGGATCGGTAGGGAAGAAAGTTCGTGGTTCGGAGTTCGAAGTTGAAAAGTCTCCTTGTGCAGCAGGTAAAAGCCCTGACTAACATATACTTGGACAGAATTCCCGATCACCAGGACCACCCTGATCACCGATACCCCCTTTCTTTAACTGACCAATGATCCCTGATCAATGACCAATGCCTTCCCCATGCTCCGCACTCTTTTGCTCACACTATTGATAATCACTTCAGCCAGCCTGATGGGTCAGGGGAACCCCTATCCCTGGCGTCTGCGCCTGGACCTGGGAGCCAGTAGCTACTTTGGCGACCTGAGCTACCAGTGGAGTCAGGACTGGCAGCACTATGCCCATTTGCCCAACGAGTCCCAGCCCTATGCGGTAGGACTGGGCCTGGAGCGACGTTTGAATTCCACATTTGGCGTTTCCCTCAACGGGCAGTACGCTGCACTGATGGGGACCGACCGTCTTCAGGACTGGAATGGTAGCCTGCTGACAGAGAATCCCAATTTTGCGCGTAGCCTCAACTTTCGCACGAGGCTTTATGCTGCCAATCTGATGGCGACCGTTTATCTCGACAATGGCTGGTTGCTGCGCAAAAATTCGTGGATTTCGCCCTATCTCCTGTTGGGAGCTGGCTATGCTAATTTTTCCGTAAGCGGCGATCTCCTGGACGAAAACGGGGAGCGATACAACTATCAGTCTGCTCCAGAGCTGGATCAGCGATTTGAGACAGATCTCACCAACCTGCAAACAGAAGAGAATGGCGATTATGCGCCCTTCGCGTGGCAGGTGCCATTGGGGGCTGGGGTGGATTTTCGGCTGAGTGAGCGCCTGTGTCTGGGCCTTCGCTATCAATACGTGTACACCTTCACGGACTATCTCGACGACGTGAGCGGCTTTTATCGGACTGATTTTTCGGGCGAAACCAACCAACTGGCAACCTATGCCAGTAACCCGGCGGAGCTTGCCATCAGTTCGAATACCCTTCGCGGAGACGGCGGGGATACCTGGCAGGAAAATGATGCCTTCGGTTTGCTGTCCCTGAGCCTGGGAATCGAGCTGGGTTCTCGGAAAAATGCCTTCCGTCCACCGATCTTCTACGCAGGAGCTCAAAATGATTTGCCATCAGGGAGCCCGGAAGCAGTGTCTCAGGAGGCCAGTTCCGACGATTCTGTCTCGCCCATTATCGTGCAGCGAGTTCCGGTCTCCGTATCCGATTCCCTTATGCTGGGAAACTGGCTGGACTCCTTCCTGGTAAATGCGCCATTTATTCAGCCCACATCTGTACCAGAAAAAGCAGCCCAGGAAGAGGCCCCGACTGCTACCGATTCAGGAGCAGAGCTAAGTCAGACTGAGGAAAAACAAGCGGAAGAAAAAGCCGGGGAGCAGGAGGTCGCAGCCAACGATTCTCCTGAAGCCACCGCGACACCTGATACTGTAATCGCACCCTCTCGGCCAGATACAGTGGTCATGGTGCAAAATTCTACCACCAGTAGCCGGGATACCATCGTGGTCCAAAGCCGCGAGGTAAAAAATTACGATGCTGCGGAAATGGTAGCCCTGACTGTGGAAATGCAGCAGATCAGAGCCGATCAGGAGCGGCAGTACCAGCGTTTGCAAGAGCAGTTGCTGGCCATGCAGACGAGCATCGAGCAGGGAAAAATCGAAGCAGAACAACGCGAGGCCGACCGCCTGGAGGGACAAATCGAAGCCCTGCGCAGGGAGTTGCAGCAGGAAAAAGAGCGGGAAGGACGTAGTGTCGTGCCAGTTCCTCTGCCAGCGGGCGAGGCACCTGCCGATACGGCATTGCAGGCAGAATTGACCGAGATGAAGGAGCAGATGACCCGGATCGAATCACAGTTGGCCGCCATTCGCCTGCAAAACACCCTTCCCTTGGAGGTAGACAGCCTGGCAGCCCCTGCTCCGGATTCGGTTTCCAGGGCAATGGTCGATAGCGCACAGGCACAGCCAGTAGGGCAAAAGCCAGATCTGGACTTCGAGTTTGAGTACGTCGATTCTCCTGAAAGCCGTGAACCCCAAACTCCGGTTCGGACGCTGACCATCGAAAAGCGCGACACCATCCGCTTGCGAGATACCCTGGTCCTGCGTGATACGGTGCAAATGTCTTCTTCGCCCGACACCGTGGTCCGGGAAATAGAAGGATCCAGGAAGGTGGTTGCATTGCCCAAAGCCAGTATTTTCTTCGCCAAAGGCTCCACCGAGCTATTCCCAGCTGATATTGCGACCCTGGACAGCATCGCAGCCGACCTGCTCCGCAATGAAGAACTTGCGGTGAGGCTCTCTGGTTTTGCCGACAAGTCCGGCAATGCTGAGATCAATCAGCGAATTTCACGGCAGCGCGCTGAGCGGGTCAGCCAGTACCTACAGGCCAAAGGCATCACTGAAGACCGCATCGAGATCCAGTACTTCGGCGACGAAAGAACCCGCTACAACGAAGGAGCCCTTGACCGCCGCGTGGAGATTGAAGTGTATCTGAAGTAGAGGATGTGGAGGTGTATAAGGGGAATACGGGAAATATTGTCGGTATGCGAATAGAGCGAAATGGTAAAATCCTGTGGTAGTCAGGGAAACATTCCATCACCTGCTTACTACAGACTTTGCGTTGCCCCGTTACGAATCACGTTGAGCGCAGCGAAATCCCGCAGAGCGGGAAATTCCCAATCACGAATCAGTACGCCTTCGCAAACAGCACCCTTTGTCCACTCGGCTTGCCTGAGTACACGCAAACACCGTCTTCCTGGACATTCCCCAAAGGGATGCAACGAATCGTCGCCTTGGTTTCCTCCTGGATTTTCTCCTCGGTCTCGGTGGTTCCGTCCCAGTGAGCAGAGATAAAGCCGGGGATGTCGTCCACAATGGCCTGCTTGAATTCTTCCCAGCTATTGACCTCTCGGGTATGCTGACTGCGGAAATCAGCAGCTTTCTGGTAGAGGCTCTTTTGGATGTCATCCAGCAAGGGCTGCATCATCGCAGCCCAGTTGTCCGGCTGATCGACGATCTCTTTGGTCTGAAGGTCACGACGCGCCAGCTCGATCTTGTTGTTTTGCAGGTCCCGTGGCCCCAGTGCCAGCCGTACAGGAACCCCCTTGAGTTCCCACTCCGCGAATTTCCAGCCGGGGCGCTTGGTGTCATCGTCGTCGACCTTGACCCGGATACCCGCCGCCATGAGGTCCTTGGAGATCTGGTCACACTTTTCGATAACCGCCGCCCGTTCTTCTTCCTTGCGATAAATGGGCACGATCACCACCTGAATCGGGGCCAATACCGGAGGTAGCACCAGGCCGCTGTCGTCAGAGTGGGTCATGATCAGCGCCCCCATCAGACGGGTAGAAACGCCCCAGGAAGTTGCCCAGACATATTCTTCCTTGTTGTCTTTGTCTGCGAATTTTACATCAAATGCCTTCGCAAAATTCTGCCCGAGGAAGTGGCTGGTGCCAGCCTGCAGGGCCTTGCCGTCCTGCATCAACGCCTCGATACAATAGGTGTCAAGTGCGCCAGCAAAGCGCTCCCGCTCGGTTTTTACGCCACGAATAACCGGAATTGCCAGCGTTCCTTCTGCAAAATCTCCGTACACATGCAGCATGCGCAGGGTCTCATCAATGGCTTCGGTCCGCGTGGCATGGGCCGTGTGCCCTTCCTGCCAGAGGAACTCCGCCGTGCGCAGGAACATCCGCGTACGCAGTTCCCAGCGAACGACATTGGCCCACTGATTGATCAACAGTGGCAGGTCTCGGTAGCTCTGAATCCAGTTGCGGTAGGTGCTCCAGATGATAGTTTCAGAAGTCGGACGAACGATCAGTTCCTCCTCCAGCTTTGACTCAGGGTCGACTACGACGCCATTGCCATCGGGGTCGTTCATGAGGCGGTGGTGGGTGACCACGGCGCATTCCTTGGCAAAGCCATCAACGTGATCGGCCTCTTTGCTTAGGAAGCTTTTCGGGATAAACAGCGGGAAATACGCATTTACGTGGCCGGTGGCTTTGAACATGTCATCGAGGATGCGCTGCATGCGCTCCCAAATGGCATAGCCATAAGGCTTGATGACCATGCAGCCACGTACGGCCGAGTTTTCAGCCAGATCAGCCATCTTGACCAGGTCATTGTACCAGTCTGCGTAGTTTTCGGAGCGAGGAGTGAGTTTATTTCCTTTGGCCATGGTTTCCCGCTAGATATTGTTGGATTCTCGAGAGGAATAGGATGCCGAAATGGCCATCCTGGGTATGAACAGGATGCGAAATTACGTGGCGGGGTAGTGGAAAACAATAACCATGGAATAGCACTTGAGCTCGAAAAGGCTCAACAGGATAGCACCAAATCTGGCTAAATCCGTAATTCTGATCAAAACCCTATCATCATGGAAATTCAATCAGAGAAAAGGATCAGGCAAACCAGCAAACTGCTGAGTCTGGTCCTGAGGCATAAGCCCGAAAAAATAGGTCTTACCCTGGACCCTCAGGGCTGGGTGGCAGTAGCAGAGTTGCTAGCCGCGTTGCAGCACAACGGTACTCCACTTTCGCGGCCACAGCTGGAAAATGTCGTGGCTCAAAACGATAAAAAGCGATTTGCCTTCAGTGAAGACGGGCTCCGTATACGAGCCAGTCAGGGGCACTCGGTCCCTATCGAGCTGGGCTACGAAGCCCAGGAACCACCAGAATGGCTCTATCATGGGACTGTGGACCGTTTTCTGGATGCCATTCGAAGCGAAGGGCTTACGAAACAGAAACGCCACCACGTTCACCTGTCAGCAGATCTGGCCACAGCCGAGAAAGTTGGAGGACGTAGGGGGAAACCGGTTATCCTGAAGGTCAGAGCTTTGGAAATGCACCGACAAGGGCATCAATTCCTTCGGAGTGAAAACGGCGTATGGCTGGTGGAACACGTGCCTGCGGGTTTTCTGGCATTTCCCCCAAACTATGAGGGCAGCCGCTAGATTTAGCTGGACTTTATCCATTTTTAATTGGGAAAAATCCCTTCCTAGTACCTGCAAATTGACCATCAGCAATTAACCAACATCAGGGTTATATGTGGATGTTGGTAAATTCGTGAACTACTTTCAACAATCAATATTGTACCAAGGGATCTAAAGCAAGCCTGGGGTGGCGTTGGCCCGGCATTTGGCGCTCGGGGCGGCTTGAGGGGCAGCCTGAAATGCCGAACTTTTCTTGCTTACTTCTTTTGTAGGGGAGCAAGTGGCTCTATAAAATCCTGGGTTCCTCCCTCTGTCGCACAGGCCATCTCCCTCCAAAG